>JBEKEV010000007.1:0-225689 GCA_050013655.1 Bacteroidota bacterium
GGTACGTTAAGCATGGCGAGCATAGGTTTAGTGTTTAATTGAAAGTTGGTATAATGAGCTTGTTTTGTTTAGTACAATATGAAAGTTATCAGTGGCGCACCCCGATTTATCGGGAGCCCGTCCGTTAGGGCGCGGCGGCGTTTATCCAAAAAAATATCAGAGAATTGTATTGTGACTTTTTCAATTAATTTCAGTCGAATACATCTTGAACAAGCCTTGACAGCAAAACAATTGCGAGTAATTGTGATCATTAGAATTACCCTGATGCTTGGAATCTCATTCTACTACTTCGTAGTTCTTCTATTATATTCCATGTTCAATCCTGACAGCTTTGGCAAACAAGATACGTCGTTGATGGATGTGCTTTCCGTAGCACATGCTATGTTCACGCTCGTAGCGGCCACAACAGCATTCTATCTCTCAAGCCTTCAACTGCGTCCCGAACGTCTCACCGAGCAGTCTGACATTCAAACACCGGAAGAGGCAGCTCTTTATGCCGTGGGATTATACCGGGCAAGTTCACTATTACTTATGGCGCCAATTGAAGGAGCATCCTTCTTCGGAGCTGTGATTTGTATGATTGGGGTTCAGAACGGGACAATAGAATTTTATCCGATGTATTGGCTGAATGCAGCATCTACCGTTTTATTAATCTTGGTAGGAATAATGACATTCCCGACACGCGAGAGGGTTCTCAAAACGTTGGAGTCTGCATTCGTGCAACGGTGATTCTTATGAGGCCACACGCTAACCAGGCGCTACCCGCTAAAAAACAGCGGGGTTTCACATAAAACGTTCAACAAGCTCGGCTTGTCCAGAAAAATGAATCACGCAGACGGAGGTTTGAGAATGTTATTGCACGGAGTGCAATACAACTTCATACATAAAGATGCTATATTTATTAAAGAGCGTACTGCAAAATTCATGGCGTGCATAGGTGCAGTATGGATTTGAAAGTATCAGAATGAACTTGTTTAGTTATCAACGTGTTGGAAGTTTGCAATGCCGCAGCTTACTTGTCCGCTGTCTTATTGGCGGAGCACTCGTCCGTTATATTGCAATTAAAGGAGTCATCGGTGTTGGGAAAACGACATTGGTTCGGATGTTGTCTGACCAACTGTGTTCGCGTATGTAGTACATGAAATGAAAATAAAGCAGCGGAAATAGTAAAAATATTTTAAGAACAATCATAAAATTGGAAAATTATTCTGTCCGCCTATTAGTCGGCTTATTATTCGAAAGTACAAATAGAGCAGGGACCTTAAATTCACAACGTTTATCGTTGAAGGATATGCATTGACCACCAAGATAATGCTGTAAGCAAAGATAGAATTGAATTTCGAACGTACATTTCTTAATATTACAAAGGTTGTGCTTCTCATCCATAATTCACTTTTTACCACCAACAGAAGGAGTTATCACATGAGAACAGGGTTACAAATAATTCTCCTCATTACCATATATTTGGTCATGTTATCAGTTTCAAGCGCGCAAATTCCAAACCCTGGATTTGAAAATTGGACTGCAGGTGAGCCAACCAGTTGGGTTACAGATAATGCTTCACCGCTTATACCTATTACCCAGTCTAGTGACGCCCATTCTGGAACATCGTCTATGCAAGGAGCGACAGTATCGTATCTAACGGTAAATTACCCTCCAGAAGTCTCTGCTGAATTCTCGATCAGCGCTCGCTATAGTTCTCTAAAGGGATGGTATAAATTTACTCCTGTAGGTGGAGACACGCTTTATGCCCACGTCATGTTTTATAAAAGTGGGACTCTAATCGCATATGCGCAGTTCTTTACTGGGGCGAGCGTATCAAGCTATACTCAATTCACTGCGCCCATAACGTATATTTCATCAGCGGTGCCAGATGATGCTTATATTGAAATTTTGATCTTGTCTACAGGGACCACGTATCATATAGGATCAACGTTCAAGATTGATGACCTTAGTTTCGGTCCTGTAACAGATGTCCAGGAGTCGTTTTCCGCAAAACCAGCCGTGTTCGCACTTTTGCAGAACTATCCAAACCCATTCAATCCAGCGACGACTATTTCATTTAGCCTTCCTTCGAAAGGGTTCGTTTCACTGAAAGTATTTGATTTGGTTGGAAGAGAAGTTGCAACTATTGTCTCCGAAGAAATGTCGGCAGGAAATTATACAAAACGATGGAATGCGAATGGAATGCCAAGCGGTGTCTATTTTTATCGTTTGCAAGCCGGCTCATTTTCAGAAACCAAGAAACTTGTTCTATTGCGATGAGGCAATTACACCTGACGAGGCGCTCCCCGCCAAAATACGGCGGGGCAGGCAGGCTCGGCTTGTCCAGAAGAATGAATCACGCAGCCGGAGGCCTGTAACATTTTCACAAAGCGAAAAACAAATTAATGAAAGGTGTAAAGAGTATCCTCGCGAGGCAATGTGTAGTACAACTGCACCGCGTTTGTTCAAGCTATCAAGTGAAATGATAGATGCTTCTATTGCATAATCATCCTGAAAATCATATACTACAGGTATAAAAAGAACCTAACAGAAAAACATGGTGAAAGAAAGGCGATTTGATTATGCATAAAGAAGAACTTGAACAGACACTCGTGCTCATTAAACCTGATGCCCTCAAGAATTCGTTAATAGGATATGTGTTGTCTCAACTTTCAGAGGTTCACTCCGGTCTGCGTTTTGCCGGAGCAAAGATAGTCCAGGTGAACAGAATGCTCGCCGATCAACATTATGCCGAACATAAAGGTAAGGTTTTTTTCCCTGCTCTTATAGATTATCTTATAGGACTCGCACATTACCCGAATGATCCCTGGAAACGGAGAGTGATAGCATTCGTCTTTCAAGGTCCAAGAGCAATCGCAAAGATACGGGCAATTGCCGGTCCAACAAATCCTAACGAAGCAAGGGAAAAAAGTCCGGGATGCATTCGTGCCTTGGGCACAATCGTTCAACTTAAAGATGCTGCCGGCAATGTCATTGGAGATCGTATCGATAATCTTATTCACGCATCGGCAACAGATGCTGACGCTGAACGAGAAATTAAACTCTGGTTTAAGCCAAACGATATCCCTCCTTTAATGCGTGCATATCCCACTGAAGTCAATGAGGATCATTATTATTTCAATGATAAAAGGCTCTCTATGACACATGAACCTGGCAGCGTCTGCTTGCTTGCACCCGGCGATTATGTTTGGAAATCCGATCTTGATGCATTGCGTTTAATCTATAAAGGACAGCCATCTCCCTGCACTATCGAAATGGTCGCTGCTAAATACCTTATCAACGAGAAGCGTGATACTGTTTGAAGCGAGTGAATTGCTCCAAACAGTATCAAGGAAATTGCAGGGGAGATGTGCGCTTTTTAAGGAAAAACCTATGATTGACATCTCGGGAATGATGAGAGGAGCATTTCTGACACTTCTTGAAACTGAAAAACCCCTATGCAGGGGTTTTTCAGCTATGCGGGGCCGAAGGGACTCGAACCCTCGACCTCCTGCGTGACAGGCAGGCGCTCTAACCAAGCTGAGCTACGACCCCATCAACATAAGACCATAGAAATTTAAGGCATAATGTTCAGCGAAGCAAGAGTATTCTATTAGTTGAAGAAAAAGATTCTTTGAAAGAATTGCCATTTATTTTGTCTCAAGTAATAAATCCTGGATTTTCCCATCCAGTAACAAATTGAGATCGTCATCTATCAATAAAGTCGAAGAGATCTTCTTGAATGAAATGAGTTCAGAAGTGGAAATGTTCATTCAGATTGTTGCAGTAAAAGATGTCGCAACCATCAATTTACTGTTTTATCTCTAAAAGTGCGCCCAAAGTCGATTAAGAAACATATTGAAAACATTGAGGAAAATGAATATTTATGTTGACATTTGAATGAAAAACCCCAATATTTCGGCAACATTTTTATGATATCGGAAAGTTGAACATGTGTTCTCCCTTATCTAAATCAGTAGATAAAAAATAATCCACAAATAATTCACCATTCATAAAGGGACTTTTATGGGAAAAGCAATGACGAAAAGCCAGATTGCAGCTCATCTTGCAAGCAAGTTTGAGTTGAAGAAAAAAGATGCCGTTGGCATTTTGGAAGAGATTGCGAACCTGGCATACCGGGAAGCAAAAAATTCTTTTACTCTGCCGGGCATTGGTAAATTGGTTTTAGTTGATCGAAAGGCTCGTATTGGACGCAATCCAGCCACTGGAGCACAAATTAATATTCCTGCAAAGACAGTCGTAAAATTCCGTGTTGCAAAGGCCGCAAAAGAAGCAGTTCTGAGCCAGAAGTAAAATACGGTTTAAGTGTGCATTGAAAGGCGTCGAGATAAAAACTCTTGACGCCTTTTTTGTCTGTTTTCTTTTTTGAGATCTCATTTACATGATCTGCATAATTTATACAGCGGTGTAGTGTGTGATTGAAGAAGGGATCACCATATGAAAGATATATATCCCAAAACCGGGAAGACTCTTTATCTCAATATCATCTGGCACCAGCACCAGCCGTTATATCTCGATCCAGAATCCGATCAATTGCAGGGACCGTGGGTACGTACGCATGGGACCAAGGATTATTATGATATGGCGGCAATACTTGAGAAGTATCCCAATATTCATTTCACAGTTAATTTGACCTCTTCACTATTATTACAGCTGCAGGTGTATTACGTTGAACGTTTGGCGCCGTTTGTAGACGTAAAAAAAAATCGTGTAGATGCGAAGAAGTACTTCACTCAGTATGCCGACAAAACGGATCCGTGGATTGATATAGCGCTCAAACCGACAGGGGAGTTCAATGAAAGAGATTTAAAATTTCTTTTCACGAATAGTTGGAATGCATTTGGCGTAAGTGAAATTGTCATTGCGCGATTTCCCGAATACAAGATGCTGAGAGAAAAATATGATCAGGGAGGAGCCAAGGGAATGTCTCAGCAGGATATTCGTGAAGTCAAATATTGGTTTTATCTTGCCTTATTCGATCCTGATTTTCTTGAGCGGCCGCAGAAGTTGGCAACCGGTGTAACAATGAATCTCACAGACATCATCCAGAAGAATGTGGATGGAACGTACACGTTGAAGAAAACGGTTACAGAAGAAGATTGCAATCGTATCATTGCTGAAACGTACAAGGTTCTCTCGGCGATTGTGCCCATTCACAAGAAGCTGATGTATCATCCAGCCAAGCACAAAGGCCAGATCGAGATTCTCACAACACCGTACTATCATCCCATCCTTCCGTTGATTTATGATTCAGATCTGGCATTACTTTGTCAACCAAGCCGCACAATGCCGGCGCGTTACCATTTCCCTCAAGATGCCGAAGCGCAGGTAGCAAAAGCCGTACAAGCCTATAAAAAAACATTTGGAATGAATCCAACGGGTATGTGGCCTGGCGAAGGTGCAGTAGCACATGATGTAATTCCGGTTTTTGCACATCAAGGAATCAAATGGGTGGCGACAGACCAAAAGATTCTAGAACGGTCAAAACCGGGAGATCAACCTTGCTTCTATCCCTATGTGGTTTTCCCTGAACACGACTCGGGGAAGAAAGATGCAGTCGTCGTTGTATTTCGAGAAACAGAATTATCGGACAAGATTGGATTTCTTTATAAAAACTATCTAGGCGAAGATGCCGCAGAAGATTTTATCCAGGGTGTTTTGAAATATATTCCCAAGGATGACGAACCAGATCGATTGCTTACAGTCATCCTCGACGGAGAAAATGCGTGGGAATGGTATCGGTACGACAATGATGGAAAGGATTTCCAAAATGCGCTCTACAGGAAACTTACCGCTTTATTTGAAACGCGGCAGGTGATAACGACAACCGTTACCGAATACATCAATGGCAATCCCAATCGCATGGTATCAGCACATCCCGTTAAAACGCTTCAAAAGATTGAATGGTTGTGGCCCGGTTCATGGATCAACGCAAATTACGATACCTGGATCGGCCAGGATGAAAAGAATAAAGCATGGGAATACCTTTCTCTTGCACGAAATGATTTGGAAGCTTCAGGACTTCGTCGACCTCAACCGAAGAAGCAATTCCCAAGGAAAAAGACTAAAGCCTGGTATGCATTCCGTGCATGGGAATCAATGTACGCAGCTGAAGGATCGGATTGGTTCTGGTGGTACGGAACTGATCAGAATACTCCTGCAGGTGAAAAACCATTTGATCTTGCCTATATTACACACCTGAAAAATATTTATAAGTTTGCAGAACTTGCCGGCGGAAAAATGCCAAATCGTGAATTCAAGCCTATTGTTTCCATGACTACTCCGAATATAGTGCGCCACTCTCAGGGTACGATGGCGCAAAGTGAGTGTGATTTAGTCACAGTAGCATTTCAGTGTGATGCGCGTGGAATGTATATCCGAACGTCTCTTTATCTTGTTGGGAATTATGAAGAATTGGGAAACTGGATTCCGAACAAAGTGCGATTGTACGATGATGGCACTCATGGTGATAAAGTTGCAGGTGACAACATCTGGACCATTGAGCTTGTCCTGCCGACAGGTGCTGAGATAGAATATAAATACACAAATAGCGGAGCCGAAGGAAACTGGAATCCCGGTGAAGAGTTTCCATGGATCAATCGGAAGATTCGAGTTGAAAGAACAGAAGCAGGAAAGATGTTCTTGCTCGATGTATTTGGAAAGATATGAACGGATTGAAAGAACGGCGAGCGTCCTGCGGTAATAGAATTGAGATAAGTACGGCGATCCTCGGTTGTATGTGTTTTCTTTAAGGAACATCCAATGAAATATTATACAGAACATCTCTGGTTCAATACAAAAAAGCATCGAGAGTACATCAACATAACATCGGATGTGGAAGAAATTCTTGCAAAGAGTGGAATCAAAGATGGGATGATTCTTGTTTCTGCAATGCACATCACGGCTGGAGTATATGTGAACGATGCAGAATCAGGATTGATCCAGGATATCGATGACTGGCTGGAAAAGCTTGCACCGTTCAACCCGAATTACCGACACCATCGCACGGGTGAGACAAATGGCGATTCGCATTTGAAGAGTCTTCTCATTCATCATGAAGTCATCGTTCCAGTAACAGATGGTAAACTGGACTTTGGTCCATGGCAGCAAATTTATTACGCCGAATTCGACGGTCAACGAAAGAAACGCCTCCTCGTAAAAGTTATGGGTGAATGAGCGAATACAATAAAGCATTGTGCCCTATAAGACAAAACATATTGTAGAATATATTTTCTTTCGAACGTCTGCTTTTATCGTTCAGCGTTTACCGCTGCACCTTGTTCATAAAACCGGATTTGCACTCGCCCGATTGGCCTACCCTCTTTTAAAATCGCGGAGGAACGTAGCGCTCCAAAATCTTCGGCATGCATTTCCAGAAATAGAGGAATCAAAGCGGCGACAAATCGCTTTTCGATCATTCCAAAGCGTCAGCGCGGCATTTCTTGAATTGCTCTGGTATCCAAATTTTACAAAGACCGGGATCAAACAAAGAGTGCACATCGAGAACATCGAATTGTTGCAACAACTCCAAGAGAAAAAGAAAGGGATTATTTTTCTCACTGCCCATTTTGGCAGCTGGGAACTTGCATCTCAGGCAGTCACGGTTTATTCCGATACGCCAGTGTGTGCTATCGCAAAACCTCAATCGAACTTATTGGTCGATCGTATCATTACTCGCTGGCGCGAATTGTTTGGAATTAAAATTGTGGCGATGGGTATCAGCGTTCGGGAAATTCTTAGAACACTTCAGGAGAGTGGAATTGTTGCACTTGCTGCTGACCAATCAGCTCCGAAGGAAAGTGTGGCAGTAAATTTTTTTGGACGAAACGTGCCGACTTTTCAGGGGCCTGCAATATTTTCATTGAAGACGGGGGCGCCGATCATTTTAGGATGCACTGTGAGACAAGAGAATGGGAACTACACGATGCGCTTTGTGCACGTGCCAAGCGACGACTTAGACGGTGTTTCAGATGAAAATATTCTTGAACTGACACGCCGCCAGGTACACATGACGGAGGCAATAATACGGCAATACCCCGAGCAATGGATGTGGATGCATAAACGATGGAAGCATGTACAAGATCAAACGGAGACAGCGTAGTGGGTGGAACGTTCAACAATATCCTTGTTATACAGACGGCGTTCATCGGCGACGCGATTCTTACGTTACCGCTTATTCAAGTTCTCAAAAAGAACTATCAGCAATCATCCATCGATGTTGTTGTTGTTCCAAGAACTGTAGATATATTTTCTCATCACCCCGCAATTTCCAGTATCATTGCATACGATAAAAGGGGCAAGGATAATGGATTGATAGGCTTTTGGCGCCTTCGGAATCAACTTCGCGCAAAGAACTATGATTTGATTGTCATCCCACATCGTTCATTACGAAGCGCGCTGCTTGGGTGGCTGCTGAAACCGAATGTTCGCATAGGATTCGATCGAAGTGCAGGTCGATTTCTATTTACAAGAATTGTGCATTACGATCCTCTTAACCATGAAATTGACCGAAATCTATCATTACTCAGTCCTCTATCACTTCTGATAAACAAAAATGAACTGCCGCAGCTTTATCCTTCTGCTGAAGATGCGCGGGTCGTGGATTCACTGCTGGAGAGTTTTGGTTTGAACGAAGAGAATTATATCGTTACAGTAGCTCCCGGGACGATCTGGAATACAAAACGCTGGCCCGCAGATAGATTTGCTGCAATGTGCAAACAACTGTCCTCCGAATGCTCTGCCGTTTTGCTCATCGGAGGAAAAGAAGATAGCGCTTTGTGCGACGAAATTGCAGGAATGTCAAAAGCAAAAAATGTCTTCAATGTCTCGGGAAAGCTTTCCTTGCTCCAATCAGCAGAGCTTATTAAGCGAAGTCGCGTACTAATTTCAAATGACAGCGCACCTATGCACCTTGCTGTCGCAGTGGCGGTGCCGGTTCTTGCAATATTCGGTGCGACCGTTCCGGAATACGGATTTGCACCTCGTGGGGCACACGATATTGTCATTGAGACAAAAGGGCTCAAATGCCGTCCGTGTTCGATCCATGGCGGAAAGACTTGCCCCATAGGAACATTTGATTGTATGATGGCGATAACACCGGAATTTGTTGTGAACAAAGTGATGCCGTTTTTGCGGAAGATGGTGGAATGAAAGTTTTGTTTTTAGGAGAAATGCAAATATATACTATTTGCTTTTGTATTGCAAATGTAATACATTATAAAAGACAAAGAAAGGATATATCATATGGCAAGAACAGCAATGGTGCAGGCACGAATTGAACCGGAATTGAAAAACAAAGTAGAAAACATCCTCAATGCGCTTGGAATAAACACGACGGATGCAATCAATATTTTTTTTAAGCAGGTGCAGCATGCGAATGGAATACCGTTTGATGTGAAGATACCGAATAAAGAGACACGCAAAGCGATTGCCGAGGCGAGAAAAGCAAAAGGAAAGAAGTTCCATTCTACCAAAGCTCTCTTTGCGGAGCTTGATAAATAATGTTGACGCTTCGGAGGATTTCGCAGTTCAAGAAAGATTACAAGCGGTGCGTAAAACGCGGATGTGAAATTGAAAAGTTGCACGCCATTATTGAGTTGTTGGCAAATGTCAAGAAGTTAGACGCAAAGTATAGAGACCATTCTTTGCTCGGTGAGTATAGAGATTGCCGAGAGTGCCACATTGAGCCGGATTGGCTTCTTATTTATATGATAACAGAAACCGAATTGGTTCTCATTCGCACAGGCACTCACACGAATTTGTTTGAGTAAAGGAATCGTTACACATAGAAAAATAAACTTACGCTTTTGCAGAATACCAAGCTAAAAACAATCTGTCAACGGAACTGATTATGAAAACATTATTCAGAAACTTTCTATTTGTCTCATTCTCATTTCTCTTTCCGGTTGTTCAAAAGAAAATCTTACACCTACAGAAGCAAAAGCAGATAATTCATTATCAGCACCAACTAATTTGCAAGCAATAAATGCGACAGATACGTCAGTAAGCTTACAATGGCAAAATAATAACGCACTTGCGACGACGATTTTAATAGAACGTAGCACGAATGCGACATCAGGTTTTACTGTTGTGGATAGTGTTACCGAAATTGTAACAACGAAGAACATCTTGGGAATTTATAATGAGTATACGACGTATTATTTCCGCTTACAGGCGAAGTCAAGCCTAAATGTATCTCCTTATTCAAATGTAGATTCAATACAGTATATCCCATCGCCTGAAATGGTCTTAGCGAGTGGAGGTACATTCAAAATGGGAAGCAAAAGTGGTAACCCAGATGAACAACCTACGCATGATGTGACTCTCAGCAATTTCTACATTGGCAAGTATGAAATAACTCAAGCACAATGGCGCACTGTAGTGCAATGGAAACAAGGTAACAAGACCTCTCCACTCAATCCAGACCCAAGTTATTTAAAAGGAGATAAATTGCCTGTTGAACGGGTAAGCTGGGATGATATACAGTGGTGGATTAGTTATTTGAACGAGGAAGAGGGAACTAACAAATTCCGATTGCCGACAGAGGCGGAGTGGGAGTTTGCAGCACGCGGAGGCAATAATACCAAAGGCTATACATTCAGTGGTAGTGATACAGTGGGTAATGTTGCTTGGTATGTGGGTAACTGTGCAAATGCGACTGGAGGTACGTCACACACGGTGGGCACGAAAGCAGCAAATGAACTTGGTATATATGATATGAGCGGAAACGTAATGGAATGGTGCAGCGATTGGTATGGTTTGTATGATTCTACAGCGCAAACAAATCCAATTGGGTTAACCAGTGGGGCGTCAGAAAAAGTTCTTCGCGGTGGTAATTATGACAGCGACGATAGTAGCTGTCATGTTACCAGCCGGGGTCGTAACTACACGGGGGCAGAATCAGAATATGTTGGTTTTCGTGTAGCCAGAACTCCATAGTACGCTTTGTCTTACCAGTTGCTACGCAAAGAATATTTATTTTGTTAAAATTCATTTTATTGAATGATTTGAATTTGTTCCGGTAGAAATTCGCCAAGACAACATACTTATTTTCTCTCTTTGTGAGAGAATATAGCCCTGAGCGTTAAGAAAGGCTTTTGGCGAAGCATCTACCGGACGCTTGGGGTTTTTTGTTTTTTCTTTCAAAGAGCATGGAAGTGTAAAAGGGAATAGAGAAAGGAAATTGCAGTGAAACAAACGCTTGACGAGTTCCTTAAAGAGGCACAAGAAAAAGGTGGATGGACATCGACACTTACAGCTATTCAAAAGCATTCGCTTCACCTTGCTTGGTTTATCTTTTCTTTAGAGAAAAAGAAAAAATGGAAGACCAAATGGAAAAGTAAAATTGGTAATAAATTCTTCGACAGAAAGGAACCATTACTCGTAGTTAGAAAAAACGGAAATGTTGTATTCAGAGACCGTAGCGATTTACAAATATTGGCACATGAATGTTTTGAGAGAGGGATAGCTTACTTTGTAGATGAATGTCAGCAAGCAATGAAAGCTGGAGAAATATATACAGGGCTTAAGGAAGAAGACCACAAGAAAGTCGAAGAATTTTTTAATAATAGAATAGAACAAATTGAAAATCTTCTACACAATAGACCAGTAGCAAATCTGAAATATGAAACAAAGCATTTTGAAGAGGTAGATGAGTTGGTGGTCAAGGGAATGAAGCAGACTGCTGCCTTTGATGAGGTGACAAAAAAATACGATTTCAACCGTGAGAGCTTTGAGAAGCAATATCGTAAAAGACATTTAGATGAAATGAAGAAGAAAAAGAAGAAGGAAGTAGAGTAGTTGAATATTGGGGAAGCGTTCTTCCCTTTCGGAGAAGTGTTCTTCCTAAAGAAAAGAACTATATAAACATAAATTGTAAGCGTGAAAAAGAACCGCTTACATAATAAACCCTTTTTAGAAGCCGATGGCGAGAAAGAACTTGGCGGTTCATGTTCTCGTTTATCGGTTTTTTAATTTTCAGAAAAGGACATCCGGATATGGGAAACCTTCAGCTCACCTTTTTGAACACCAAATTCCATATAGATGTCAAAATAAATGTTGCCCAAATTATTTATGCGCTGGCATTTCTTTTAGCAATTATACTGCGTTATTGTTGCAAGTAAATCTTTGATAGATACTAGAAAACCGTATATCCTGCAAGCAGTGTATAAGATTAGAAATCTATCTGTACATCATTTGAATCTCTTCAAAAACTTCTCTCCCGAAAAGAGACAACCTTTGGAATTTCATTTCCCAGCGCCCGCGAAATCGAGTGCAGTGAACTAAGCCCAGCCTTGATGGATTCTTATTCCTTGAACAAATTTAATCCGAAACAATATATATATCGAATTCGCAAACTCAGTATGACCTTGAGCTAACATATTTCGATTTCGCGAGCGTTTCTTTCTGCCACTTTCTTTGCGCTCAAAGAAAGTGGCGAAGAGATCGAACTGTTGAATGTCAGGAATGCCGCTTTGCTTGCCCGTAGTAAGCGGGCAGGACTGACATCACTATCTGGCTCTGTTAAATTGAAATACTACCGGATTTATTTAACATTTGAATCTCTTCAAAAACTTCTCTACATTACTATGTGAAATAATATTCTTGCGCCCGTAGCTCAGCTGGATAGAGCGACAGCCTCCGGAGCTGTAGGTCAGGCGTTCGAATCGCCTCGGGCGTACACATAAATTACTTATTTATTGAATCAGGAACTCTTATGCTAAAACCACAAAAAAAAATCTCTCGGAGAGAAATCAAAGAAGACAGACTCGTCACCGCTTATTTTGAAACACGCGGTTGGATAGAACAAAACACGAAGATTCTTTCTTACGTTGCAATCGGGTTGGTAGGCGTTGCGGTCATTGGTTTTCTCTGGAGTAAAAACAGAGCTGAATCTAATGATAAAGCAACTACGATGCTGGCAAAGGTTACACCATACTACGATGAAGGCAAATTTAATCTAGCAATCAATGGGGTTCCTCAAGAAGGCACGCAGGGTTTACAGGCTATTGTGGATGAGCATGGCAGTACCAAAACAGGTCAACTTGCGAAATTGTATTTAGCAAATTCCTATTATGCCTTAAAAAATTACGACAAAGCTCTTGAATACTACGATGATATCAGCGTGAGCGATAAGTTGGTCTCGGCTTCAGCTATTGCAGGTGCAGCTGCTTGTTATGAAGCGAAAGGTGATTTGAGCAAAGCAGCTTCCTATTTTGAGAAAGCTGCATCGAAGAATATGACGCTTATGCAAGCGCCGGAAAACTTGCAGAGATCGGCTGTCAACTATGCCGCTGTAGGGAAGAAAGAAAAAGCTGTCGAGCTTCTTCAAACACTGAAGAAGGAGTTTCCTACCTCCACCTATGCCCAGGAAGTGGATCGTTTCATCGCGGAGTATAGTTCATAATTGAATTGTTATGCCTAACGAAGATTGCCAATGCCTATCGCCTAAGTCAAAAAGGGGCATTGGCATCCTTCCTTCATTTTCTACTCAAATTCTTATCGATGAGTGACAGCATGTCGCTCCTGCAACAGAAAACGCATTTAAATCGTATCCTTAGATTTCCATTCCTCTAACCATCTAATAGTTCTTCATTCTTGTTCTTTCTTTTTGTAACTTTTTTATGGATCTATCGAATTAGATAGAGATAGTTCAAAACCATCTTCTGCCGGATGAGACATAGAATGAAAATTGTCCGAATATCATTGGTCGTATCTATGAAATTCATTTCTGTGAAAACAAAGTAAGTAAAGCATGTCGAGATTGAAGCGAATAGCACTCTTGGTAATTCCAGCAGTCTTTTTACCGGTTGTCTACACGTATGATGTAGTGCGTGCTGCTGTAAATTTTGAAATCGCCGGTCTCACGATGTTTCGCGAACTCTTTGTGATTGTCTCGTTCACTCTTATCGGTTTGTTTATTGAAAATCGACGTAAAGCTCTATCACGCAACGCACCAAAAGAGATCGGACGCGTTTTCTTTGCCGTTGTAATTTCATTGCTTGTTGTTGGGGTAGCCGTAATCTTCCAACCGCCCGAATTCTCTGGGCGGGAAACGATGAATATGTATCGTTCGGCGATTTTCATGTTATTTTCGACACTGATTGCTCTCGTGCTTGCAGTTGTTTCGTTGTATGTTTTGTTTACTCTCCACGACATGATTCTTTTCAAACGTCGAAAATCGACATGGCGCTATTATCTCGCATACCTTATTTTTCTCTTCGCTGCATGCGGTGCTGATCTCCCATTCTTCCATCTGGAAGACACATTCTTGCCTCCGATATTCTTCTCTTGCGCGATAATGTTTATTGTCGTGAATTCATTCAAGCAGAATTGGATCGTCTATCTTTCTAAGCGCGAAAAGATTTATTCCATTGTTTATTCAATTCTGATGTCTATCGCACTCATTATGCTGGATGTTTATCTTGCTATTGGATCGGGGAGCAATAATGCAATCATTTCCTATAGCCGGCCATTACATACGTTCATTCAATTGAATGCCATCTTCGGAACGATCTATTTCGCCGTTACGTTTATTAGTACGCTCTTTCACTTGCCAACAGCGGAAGTGTTTGAAAGGAAACAATCGGAGCTCAACTCGCTGCATAATCTGAGCCGATTGGTGACGCAAGTGTTTGATTTCAATGATCTGGTCAATACGGTAACACAGATGACTTCGGAGGTATGCGATGCACGCAGTGTCTGGCTGGAATTGTTCTCCGTGAATGTCGAGACGGGCGAGATGTCTGTCGATGTGGTTTCGAAGAAAAACATCACGCAGAACGAAATTGATCTTATCGGTGCCGATGATGGAACCCAATTGAAGCGTTATCTTGTAGATTCACAAAAAGTATTGCTCATTGAGGATATCTGGTCTGATCGGCGAACAAAATATCTCAAGGAGAAGGGTTTCGCGCGCGGATCGCTTCTCGCCATTCCGCTCCTTTCACATGGAGAGCTCATCGGCGTTCTTTATGCAACAAAAGAATATCAAAACGCTTTTGACCAGGACGATATCGATGTGATGACGACGTTTGCAGATCATGTCAGTATTGCTATTGAAAATTCCCGGCTCATCGCTAAATCGATTGAGCGTGAACGTCTCCATCAAGAAATGATGGTGGCTCAGCGGATGCAGAAGCGTCTCCTTCCTCAGCGGTTGCCGGACATACCCTCGGTGGAATTTGCCGCTGTGTCCGAATCCTCATTGGAAGTCGGCGGCGACTATTATGATGTCATCAATCTTCCGGATGAACGCATAGGAATTGTTGTCGGGGACGTATCCGGGAAAGGTGTCTCTGCCGCATTTTATATGGCGGAGTTGAAAGGGATTGTTTTATCGTTGAGTAAAATTTGCTCAACACCACGGGAATTATTGTTGCGCGCCAATGATACACTCCAGGAAAGTCTGGAAAAGAATGCGTTTATTAGTGCTGTCTATGCTGTACTGGATATTCCCCATACATCGCTCACATTGGCGCGTGCTGGACACTGTCCGGTGATTCTTCTCTCCGGTGGCTCGTCAGAATTAGTGAGGTCATCGGGAATTGGGTTGGGGTTAACGAATGGTTCTCAATTTGCGCAGGCGACGGAAGAGCGCGAAATCAAGCTGAAACACGGAGACATTTGTATTTTCTATACCGACGGCATCACCGAAGCACGAAATGCGGAAATGGAAGAATATGGATATGATCGTTTAGTCCAAGTTGCCGGGGAATGCAGGGACTGTTCAGCGGAAGTGATGAAGGACAAGATTTTGCAAAGCGTTCGAACTTTTATAGGACAAGGAGCGTATACTGATGATGTAACGCTCGTTGTGGTGAAATGGCTTGGAAATTCTAAAGAATAAAGAGGATGGAGATGGAAGAAACTGTAAAGAGAGAGTTACAAGAAGGAGACCACCATGACTGATTTTAAAATCCACCATCGAGATGGAGACGGTGTCAGTGTGATTGAGCTCAAGGGATATCTTGATGCTCATACTGCACCTGATCTCGAGACTGCTTTTCAGAAATTATTAACTGAGAAGAAGTATAATGTCGTTGTCAATTGCCGAGATCTTTCTTATATCAGCAGCGCCGGGCTGGGTGTTTTTATGGCGTATGTAGAAGATATCCGCAAGAATATGGGAGACATTAAACTGACCAACATGTCGCCGAAAGTCTACAACGTTTTCGATCTTTTAGGATTTCCTATTCTGTATGAAATTTATAAAGATGAACAAGAAGCGATATCGCGCTTTAAAGAAATCAAGAAATAATTAAGTCTTGTTTCGATAGAAACGAAGATTTATGAATCAATGAAAACGCAAGCAAAGCACATATCGAAGAGAATAGTAAGCCGGACAGAGAGTCTTGTGGAAGTGCGGGAATTTGTCGATGCCGCAGCTCGCACCTTCGGCTTCTCTGAGGAAGATGTTGCTAATATTATTCTCGCTGTCGATGAAGCGTGCACGAACATCATCAAGCATGCATATCAATATGCTGTAGATCAAGAGATTGAGATCTCCATTTTCCCCAGCACACGCTCTTTCGAAATACGCATCTATGATAACGGAAAAGCGTTCGATCCTTCATTGATCCGTACTCCGGATTTAAAAGATCATATGGGCCACAAGCGGCGTGGCGGACTCGGTGTCTATTTGATGAAGCGATTAATGGATAAAGTTGAATATAATTTTATTCCGGGGAAAAGAAACGAAGTCCGTCTTATCAAGTATCGTTCGAATGTTCCCACTGGTACAGGCGGGGAGCGATGAGGCGCGCCCGCACACAACCAGACACAGCGGAGAGAAAAGAAGCGTCCGACTTTCTTCCACTGTTCGAATTCAGCAACGTCGTTAATTCCTCACTTGACCTCGATTTTATCTTAAGCACTGTCCTGCGAACACTCATGGGCAAGATGCTGGTCACACGGGGTATGGTTTTTCTCAAACGGAGTGGAAAATTATTTCAGATCATTACCGCAAAAGGGATCGATCATTCTGTCATAGGACAGACTTTAGAAGTCGATCGACCGCTGCGTTCTTTACAAGTTGCGGCAAAACTTCCTAAGGATAATACAGGATGGTTTAAATTTCTGAAGCATCATCAGCAGTCATTGATTATCCCGATTCTCTCACAGCGCCGCATTGTAGGATACATTACGCTCGGTGAGCGGCTATCGAAGCCGTCGTATTCCGCAGCGGATAAGCGGCTCATTCAATCGCTTGTCAGTCTCTCTGGCGCAGCAATCGAGAAGGCGCTTATCATCGATCAGGTGAAAGAAGCCAATCGCAATCTCGATCGAAAAATTCAGGAACTCAATACACTTTTTGATTTGAGCAAAGAGTTTAATGTTGGGTTGGATGAAAAGAAAGTGGTGCGATTGGTAACATTTGCACTGCTGGGACAAATTGGAGTAAAAAAATATGCCTTGTGCCTACGGGATCCTGATGGATTAAATATCGTCGAATCGCGCATTGAAAGAAGTGCAAACTTGAAAAGTATTCTTCCCACATTGTGCGATCTCGAACACTCTGCAACAACGCAAGACTTGCTGAAGCAGAAGGCATACCGAATTGCAGCGGCGCAATTAATTCAGATTGGCATTACGGCGGTTGTACCTATGCATATCCAGCATAAAACAAAAGGGATGATTCTTCTTGGTGAGCGATTACGCGGCGGCGTGTACACACGCGCAGATCTCGAATTTCTGTACTCGCTCGGTAACCTTGCAATAATATCAATCGAAAACGCACATCTATTCAAAGATGCTATAGAAAAACAACGAATGGAAGATGAGCTGAATATTGCACGGGAAATTCAGCAGGGACTTCTACCGGAGAAGCTTCCATCCATTCCCGGTTTCGATATTGCGGCACTGACCATTCCGTCGAAGGAAGTCGGCGGCGACTATTACGATATCATAACGCGTCAAAACGGAGAATACATCCTTGCAATTGGCGATGTTTCAGGTAAAGGGACACCGGCGGCCCTGTTGATGGCAAATGTGCAGGCGGCATTGAGAGCGCTTGCTCCACATTGCACATCTGTTTCTGAAACCACCGGGCAGATCAACGATCTCACATGTGCGAATACTCGCAGCGGCAGTAAATTCATCACATTCTTTTGGGGGATTCTTGATGCACAAACACATCAGTTTCGTTTCTCCAACGCTGGACATAACCCACCGTACCTCCTGCGAAAAGATGGGACAATAGAAGGATTGGAGGAAGGTGGACTTATCCTTGGTGTCTTTAAAACAATAACTCCCTATGCTGAAGCTTCAGTCATACTCTCACCGGGAGATGTCTTGGTAATGTACACCGACGGTGTGAGCGAGGCGATGAATCAAAGTAACGACCAATTCACGGAAGAGCAGCTTGAAGTTATTCTTAAAGAATCGACGCACCTCTCTGCAAAGGAAATCATACAGAGAGTTCAGCAGGCACTCGAATCTCACACCCAGGGCACACCGCAGTCGGATGATATTACAATGCTGGTGCTGAAGGCAGTATAGTTTTCGAGTTTTTTTTCTTCCATTCCACCTTGCCTTTCAAGTGAGTGTTTGTTAATTTCAATCATATAATCATTCACTGCACCTGATGCCTCGATTTACGCTTGACGAAATACGGAATAAATTTTCTAGCGGCAAAGATTTTAACGAAATCTTTGATGTCTTTGAAGATGCGCTGAAGCAGGGAATTCAGGATGTCGCATTGTATCGGTTGCTTTTTTGGAACGCTGCACTCCGTCCCGATGAGCTATGTCTCTTTGGTGAAAAGCTGGCTAAGGAATTTCCAGATCTCGCTTATGATACATTTATGTGGCTGGCGAATGTGTTCGAGGCGACATATTCATCCTACGATAACTTTGAGCTGGCGATGCGGTACTATCGTAAAGCAGCAAAGACAAAGCCCGATGAAGTGCAGCCATATCTCAATGCCGCTGATTGCCATGAACCCGACTTGAATATTCCGCCGCTCTATTGGCTGGTAGAATTTTTAAAATTAGGAGTTAACCAAGTAACAGATAAGAAGACGCTTCTGCACCGATTATCGTATCTCTACCAAATGCATGGAGATCAGAAGCAGGCAGATTTTTACAGAAACCTTGCTGATGATATCGGACGAAGCCAAAACTAATACACTTCACTATAGCGCTCATGCGCTCCGCGGATTTCTTCTTTTATTGCTTGCCGTACTTTTCTGGGGAGGATCGGCTCCGTTAGGGAAGTTTCTTATTGTTACACGCTTTGATACACTTATTATTGTACAGACTCGCACTTCTCTCGCGTTTGTCCTGTTGCTTATCTTTTTTCTGTTGAAGGACCGAAGTGTCTTTCGAATCGAGCCTCATGATATCTGGAAGTTTGCCATGCTGGGCGTTATCGGCGTCGCGATCACGAATTACACTTACTACTATACAGTGAAGGAAGCATCAGTGGCGACCGCAATACTGGTACAATACACCGCACCGGTGTGGATCGTGTTGTATTCGGTACTGTTTTTAAAGGAAGACACGCTCGACCGTGTTACCATCGTCTCGCTTGTTATAGCGTTGGTTGGTTGTTACTTTGCTGTTACTTCAGGTTCGATGCAAAGTATCAATTTGAAAGGATGGGCAATCATTACCGGACCTATGTCCGCGTTTACATTTGCGTACCAGGTCATTGGGACGAAGCAATTGATCAAGCGTTATTCAATTTGGACATTGTTGTTGTATATGTTTGGCTTTTCGGCAATATTTTGGCTTTGCGTCAATCCTCCGTGGAATGTTATTGCGAAGCACTATAATTACAGTGATTGGGGAATTCTTTGGGTGTTTGCCATCGTCTCGATCCTTATTCCGCAGATGGCATTCGCATCCGGATTGAAATATCTGGATGCTTCAACAGCGGGTATTATCAGTGTGATGGAGCCGGTGATTGCGATTGTAGCGGCATTTCTCATACTGGGTGAATCACTGAGTGTTATTCAGATGTTCGGAGGATTGATGGTACTGTCAGCAATCGGATTGCTTCAAGCATACCCGATGATCATGAGAAAAACGATGAAGAGAGAATGAGAACAGAGCGGCGGTTGAATCGGTTGGAAACAGTGCTGCGGCGTCGTCAGCCGGATTTGACGGTGGTCATGGAGAATATTCACGATCCGCATAATGTCAGTGCAATATTGCGATCGTGCGATGCGGCAGGAGTGATGGGAGTGCAGCTCATCTATACGAGTGCGGAATTTCCCGATCTCGGGAAAAAGAGTTCAGCGAGTGCAAAAAAATGGGTGGAGCAACGACGTTTTGAAAGTGTCAAGGAATGCTACGCTAAGCTACGCGAAGAAGGGTACGCAATATATGCAACACATCTTGAAGAAGCGGCGAACGTGCCGTATGAAATTGATATGACGAAGAAAACTGCCTTTGTCGTCGGTAATGAACACGAAGGTGTGTCTTTGGAAGCAGCACACCTTGCGGATGGAATAGTGCAGATTCCAATGTTTGGAATGATTCAAAGTTTAAATGTCTCTGTTGCAACAGCAGTGATTCTCTTTGAGGCTGTTCGCCAGCGAATTGCAGCAGGATATTACGCGAAGGCAAGACTATCGGATGTGGATTTAGCTAAACTTCTCAAAGAATGGGCGATGAAAGAATGAATGAGAAATAGACGTTGATGAATGTTCGCCGAGATATGAAGGATTTTATTGACGAATTGGAAATATATGCCAAACGGAAACTGAACTATCCCGCGGAAGTCGGAGAACTTTTGCAGATAGTTATGCAGACAGGGTTGGTAGGTGAGTTTGAGGGTCTGATCTTTCAGGCGAAATTTCTCGTGAGAACACAGGAAATAATGAAGCGGATCGGTCCGGGTATGGATGGATTTGAAAAGCTATCGACGGAATTTCAATCGAGCGTGAAGAAATCGATCGATTCACTGAATATGATTGTGGAAAGAGCACCCTCAGATATCGCTCGGAAATTGACAGACACGTTTATCGTCATGGAAACCGACAGCTTTAGCCGATTAATGAAATTGTTCTCCGACTTGAGTTGGATAAAAAGATGGCAGGTTGATGGAAAACCGTTGCCATATGAAATGAAGTCGGCAATAATAGTAGACTATCAGGACGGTACAAAAGAGAAAGAACTCGAAGAGAAAGCATCTGTTCCACTCGTTCGAATTCAAAAAAGTGCATTGTTGTGTGCAATTCTCTTTCTTCTTTTCCTTCTTATCGATTCGCCAGTGACAATACTCGGATGGATTCTTTCACTGGGGATTGCAGTATTCCTTGTGTATATTATACTTCAGATTTATTCAATAAAGAGAACTCCAAAGTCATGATTGAGTATAGAACAAATGAAGTATAACGTTCTGAAGTTATTTCTGTTCATATCTTTTTTCTCTTTGAGCGGATTTTCCGCTGAACCGAAAGTAAAACCAGGCATTGATGTATTACGCGAACGGGGCTTCGATATTCTAAAAGGTAAACGTGTCGGTCTTATCACCAATCCCACAGGCGTTACTTCCGATCTAGAAAGCTCAATTGATATTTTGTTCAATGCTCCCGATGTGAAATTAGTAGCGTTGTATAGTCCGGAGCATGGAATTCGAGGTGATCTCGATGCTGGAAAAGAAATTAACGGATATAATGATCCGAGAACAGGGTTGCCCGTGTACTCACTCTATGGAAAAACACGGCGACCGACAAAAGATATGCTGCAGAATATCGATGTGTTGGTGTATGACATTCAAGATATCGGCGTACGTTCCTATACATTTATTTCGACAATGGGCTTGGCAATGGAAGCCGCGGCAGAGAATAAAATAAAGTTCATTGTGCTCGATCGACCCAATCCACTCACAGGTGATCGAGTAGAAGGACCCATGGTGGATTTAAAACTCAAATCGTTTATAAGTGCATATCAAATTCCATATGTCTACGGGATGACTGCGGGCGAGTTAGCACAAATGATCAACGGAGAGGATTGGTTGAATGGCAGCGGTACGTGCGACTTGACCGTGATTCCGATGAAAGGATGGAAGAGGTCGATGTGGTGGGATGAAACCGGATTAACATGGGTGCCGACATCGCCGCATATCCCGCATTCTTTCACGACACTCTTTTGCGTGCTCACGGGACTTTTGGGTGAGCTCGGCACGGCAAATCAAGGTGTCGGCTATACACTTCCTTTTGAATTGGTTGGCGCCCCTTGGATAGATGGATTCGCGCTTGCTCGTTATCTGAATAATCTCAATATGCCGGGTGTCCGGTTTCGTCAGATTTCTTATATACCTTTCTATAAGGACACCACAGGTATTCGCTATAAAGGTGTGCAGATTCATATTATTGATAGAAATAAGCTAAATATTGAACAAGTACAAATAGCAATTCTTGAGGCGCTGGTTCATCTTTTTCCCGAAAACAATATTTTCGACCGGGCTAAGCCGGATAGAATCAATTCATTCGACAAAGCGGTCGGGACGGATGATATACGGCGGGCTTTGCAGAACGGAATATCGGTCGAAGAAATTCTACGCAGAATGGACCAACTGCGAGCACAGTTCTTAATCAAACGGGAGAAGTACCTTTTATACGAATAGCGGATTCTCTATCGGTATGGCGTACTGAGAGATCATCGTGATTCTTGAGGTAATGCTTTTCAAAAAATTCTCATCTCTATCGTTGCATTTCATTCAAGGCTTCATTATTTTTGTATGGAAGAAAAAAAATGGCCGTTCAATCAAACATGAATCCATGGAGCAAAACGAATCAGGTCATCTGGACCTGAAAGAATACATCTGTTTATTCTTACCTCGCTCTGCGGAATACGAGTCCCTTGAACCATCCCTAAAACTCAATTATCATCACTTCTCTAAAGCTGGTGGTTGTTTGGCATTTACTATGAGGAGAATTTGAAGTGCTGTTCTCTCTTGCAAAACTGATTCTTCTCATTCCTATCACATTAATGTTTTCTGTCTGGGCATTAATGACTATTCCATTTGATCGGAACGGCAGATATTTCCGTATGTCTCCATGGTGGTGGTCAAGATTTATTTTTTGGACATTTGGAATGAAAGTTTCGGTACTAGGATATGAAAATCTTGATCCTATAAAGCCATATATTTTTGTATCGAATCATGCGAGTATGTTCGATATCCCAACGGTGTTTGTAGCTCTCAAAGGTAACGTGAATTTTGTATTCAAAAAGGAACTGACGTACGTGCCAATCTGGGGATGGGCATTACGATTTGGGCATTTCATTATGATCGACCGCTCGAATCCGCGAGAAGCATTGGCGAGTATCGAGCGGGCAGCGCAGTCGATTCGCAAGGGTAGTTCGGTGATACTCTTTCCGGAAGGAACAAGGACGCTGGATGGGAAACTGCAGCCATTTAAGCGCGGTGCATTTTCATTGGCTGCGAAGGCAGGAGTTCCTGTTGTGCCGCTCACTATTAACGGTACGTTCACGATCATGCCCAAGGGATCTCTCAATATCAAATCGGCAAATATTTCTGTCGTTCTGGGAAAACCCATCTCCACCTTAGGGCTAAATGGAAAAGACGGTGAATTGGAGTTGATGGAACAAGTGCACCGTGAAATCGAAAAGAATTATATGAACCAATCGTGAGATATTTTATGGCTGTCACTATCAAAGATGTTGAACACATTGCCAAATTAGCGAAATTGGAATTTACAGATGCAGAGAAAGAAAAATTCACGCACCAGCTGAATCAAATTCTTGAGTATGTGGAACAGATGAACACGCTTGATACAAGCCACGTTGAACCGCTTTCACATGTTATAGAATTGAGCAATGTGTTTCGCACTGATGAAGTGAAACAAGGTGTCTCAACTGAAGAAGCATTGAAAAATGCTCCATCAAAAACAGAAGAGTTTTTCAAAGTACCGAAAGTGATTAACGAAAAATCGTAATGTCTGATAAACCAATGGTGATCGGAGTCATTCCTTCGCGATATGCATCTCAACGCTTATCGGCAAAGCCGCTGGTCGATTTACTCGGTAAGCCGATGGTGCAGCGTGTGTACGAACAAGTGAAGAAAGCCCGTTTGCTGGATCGTGTGGTGGTGGCGACCGATGATATGCGTATTGAAAAATGTGTTCGTACATTTGGCGGTGAGGTGATGTTGACTTCACCCGATATTCAAAGCGGAAGTGATCGTGTAGCGGCAGTTGCCTCTCAAGTGGATGGCAGTATCTTTGTCAATATTCAAGGGGATGAACCATTGATTGCGCCGGAGATGATCGATCAAGCTGTCCGGCTTCTTCTTGAAGATGCCTTGGTTCATGTCGGTACATTGGTGAAGAAAATTGATGCGGCCGCCGATTTGATGAATCCCAATGTTGTCAAAGTGGTCCTGAATCATCACATGCATGCATTATATTTTTCCCGTGCTCCCATTCCATATATTCGCGGCGAGGCCGATACGGCGAGATGGCTCGAGAGGCACACGTTCTATAAGCATATCGGGCTCTATGCTTTCCGGCGGGAATTCTTGATGCAGTATGCACACATGCCGGCTTCGCAACTAGAGAAAGCAGAGAAATTGGAACAATTGCGGATTCTTGAGGCAGGCACTATAATCAAAACGGGTATAACGAAATTCGATAGTATCCCAATCGACACATGGGAAGATATTGAACGTGTCATAACAGTTTTGCGAGAGACAATTTCAGATTCATCAACGAGAATGCCATGGCACGAAATAATGTGAAATTTATTTTTATTACCGGCGGTGTTGTTTCATCATTGGGCAAGGGAATCGCCATTTCTTCATTAGGAATGTTGCTGAAAGCTCGCGGGCTTCGAGTGACTATCCAAAAATTCGACCCATATATTAATGTTGATCCGGGCACAATGAATCCTTTTCAGCATGGCGAAGTCTATGTAACGGAGGATGGTGCCGAGACGGATCTGGACCTAGGGCATTATGAACGATTTCTTAATGAAAACATGACTCGCCAGAACAATACCACGACGGGTCAAGTCTATTACGAAGTAATTACACGAGAGCGTCGTGGCGATTACCTCGGGGCGACCGTACAAGTAATTCCTCACATCACAGATGAAATTAAGCGCCGTATATGGAATCTCGAAAAGACCGGCAAGTATGATGTGATTATGGTGGAGGTCGGCGGTACGGTAGGTGATATTGAAAGTTTGCCCTACCTCGAAGCAATTCGTCAGTTTACACTTGATGTCGGACATCGTAACGCACTGAATATTCACCTCACACTGGTTCCCTATATCAGATCTGCAGACGAGATCAAAACCAAGCCTACGCAGCATAGCGTAAAATCACTCCTTGAAATCGGATTACAACCGGATGTGCTGATCTGCCGAACAGAGAAACCGTTAACCATGGAATTGCGTGAAAAGATTGCATTGTTTTGTAATGTCGAAACTCGATCGGTTGTCGAAGGAAGGGATGTTAAATCGATCTATGAAGTTCCGCAGTTGTTTGAGAAGGAGGGACTGCCCGGCTTAGTTCTTGAAAAACTTAATCTCAAATGTTCAAAACCTGATCTGAAGCGATGGACACGATTTGTGAACAAGCTGAAGAATCCAAAAGGCAAAGTTCGGATTGCCGTGTGCGGAAAGTATATCGAACTGAAAGACGCCTATAAAAGCATTTCGGAAGCATTTGTTCACGCTGGTGCAGAAAATGATGTGGAGGTACAGCTCGATTGGATTCGCGCAGAGGATGTGGAACAGTATGGTGCAGAAAAATATTTGTCTGGTGCTACCGGATTATTGGTGCCATGGGGATTTGGAAATCGTGGAATCGAAGGGAAGATAGATGCGATTCGCTTTGCGCGGGAGAACAAGATTCCGTTTTTTGGAATATGCCTTGGCTTGCAGTGCGCTGTCATTGAATTTGCACGAAATATGTGTGGAATGAAAGATGCAAACAGTACGGAGTTCCGCAAGACGAAATATAATGTCATCGATATGATGCTTGAGCAGAAGTCGGTGCGTAATCTTGGCGGAACGATGCGATTAGGTGCTTATCCGTGCACGATTCAAAAAGGTACGAAGGCGTATACGGCATACAGGAAAGAAGTAGTCACGGAACGACACCGGCATCGGTATGAGGTGAATAATAAATTCAGGAAAAAACTCGCAGACAATGGTCTTGTATTCAGCGGTATGTATATGAACAACGATTTGGTAGAGATTATCGAATTGCCGAGTCATCCGTGGTTCGTTGCGGTACAGTTCCATCCGGAATTAAAGTCGCGGCCTATTGCGCCACATCCGCTCTTTTCCAGTTTCGTGAAAGCAGTGAAAGAAAAATCCCTCAATGAGCAATTACAGAAGGTATAATGGGGAAATAGTTCACGTTTCGAAAATAATATTTTGTGAATGGAGGTCTGTCGTATGAAACATCTCACTGTGATTTTTCCTTTCTCGATAGCAATGGTATTGGCAATGATGTTTTTTTCTTGTTCGTCAACCGACACAAAAAACACTACAGAAGATGAATTCTTTGAACCGCTCGACAAAATTACACATAAAAAATCCGGTACCGGTTCAATTGCACATGAAAGCGTGTCCGAGCAAATTGTGGTCATGCTCCAAGAACAGAATAGGCAGCTGAATAATGTTGTTCGGGAATTAAATTCTCTGACAAAAAGAGAATCTGCAGATACGTTGAAGAACATAAAAAATCTCAGCGGCTCACAAATGATTCAGGATAGAGCTTCAAACGAAATGCTGCTGGAAATGATTCGGGAGCAAAACCTGCGGCTCAATGATATCGTTGAACAGCTCAAGCTTCTTTCTCAATATCAACAGAGTAATCAAAACAGATCGTATACGAATGCCACGGGAACGCCTATCGAACCATCGTCGGCATCTTTTCTTTCATCTCCTAAATTGTACGAAGTTTCCTTGGGGTATGGAAAAGCAATACAATTGTACCAGCAGCGGAAATACTGGTCAGCAATCCAAGCTTTCCAATCTCTTCTGGATCATGGAGTTCATACAGATCTGAAAGACAATTGCCATTTCTGGATGGGGGTATGCTATTTTAGTTTGAATAGGATAGATCAAGCGATGGATGAATTTACGGGTGTTCTGAATATTGCGGGATCCAACAAGAGAGAAGGTGCATATTTCATGATGGGGCAATGTTATGAACAGATGGGTGCGAACAATGATGCAAAGGCCACCTTCGAAAAGATGATGAGAAAATATCCTACAGGAAGTTTGAAACAAATAGCTGAAATAAAACTTGCGCTCCTGAAGTAAGGGGGAGAAACATCAGGAGCGCTTGCACCGTCTCCAAAGTCACATATCCACCAGATGCGACTTAGCAAGAGAAGGCGAAAAAATTATTTTGTCATCACCATTTTGCGCGATACGCTTTCATTGTCGACATTCAAACGGGCGAAATACATTCCTGATGCCATCTTTTGACCGTTACCGTCGTTGCTATTCCAGCTAATGTAATAATCACCAACACTTTGATATTGGTCGACTAATCGATTCACTTCGCGCCCCGTGATATCATAGACGCTTAATCGCACTTGAGCTGGTTTATTCAACCGATATGAAATTTTCGTCGCAGGGTTAAATGGATTGGGGAAATTTTGACCGAGAGTAAATGATTTCGATTCATTATTGGTTGCGATAATTACCGACTTGTTGCTCCAATCCAAATTGTTAATCGCCACACCGAGGCTGTCCGCTTTGCTATTCGTAATCATAACATTTGCCAATGAAGCATAACTCATCTCATTTGGTTTTTCTGTTGTGAACGATATCTTTGCTAGTGCACCATTTCCATCCGGAAAATATTTGCTTTGAGTACTAATAATTATGACGTTGACTACGGAATCGTTTGGTTTGTACGAAGCGACAAGCCAGTGTTCTTCTGTAGTACGAGAGTCCCGCTCGAGTTTCCCTAATACAACATCTGATGAAGTACGTAAACTAAACTGTACACCATAGATTTCTTCAGAATTGCTCAGTTGGACTTCAAGCGTATTGGTTGTCGACCGTGTAATCGAAAGCTTATTGTCCGCATATCCTGCAAGTGTTGATACCAGAAGGAGGATCAGAATTCCTGTGAAACTTGTTATCATCTTCTTCATTTGAGTTACCTTTCATTTAATTGTTATATATAGAGAAGTTCACTCAACGTGCCAGCAGAAGGATGATTACTCTTTCTGGAGAGAAAGCGAGGAAATACCTGATAAATGAGGAAAAAGGTGACACGGAAGAATCGTGGATTGGAGGCTTCGTAGAGGAAATTGTGTAAGTTCTACAAAGGCTTTGTACTCTTGAAATTTAATAGATCAGGAGGATAAATAAAAGAATGAAAGAAACGACGAACGGGAAAAAACCGCCACTGAGGAAAATTGGAGAATACTAAGTCAGTTCAATATTTATGGTAGTCGTTTTGGACGGGTTTTTTTTGCAGCTATTCTACGGGTTTGTATTGGTTTATGGATCTCCAACGGCTTTTGTGTGAATAACGCCTCTTGAAATTCTGGTAGGTGCAGTAATTCTACGGGTTGAACAGACGTTGTAAGCATTTGGTGATGATCGTAACGTTTCAACTGTGCCAGTTCTTTTCTGATGCGGGAAGTTGAGAAATGAAGGATAATATTCATCGTACCAAGGAGTGCAATTAATGTATAGAGCCAAATGAAATGAGTTGTGTTTTCTGCAGACGATTTCTGAGCCTGCATTTGCAGTGTATCGTATTTTTTAATTGTATAGGCAAAAGCGGAACTATTAGCCGCTATAGAACTCTCATAAGCATTCCTAAGACTGTCTTGATGGTATGGACAAACAATATAAATAGGTATTGGAGGTTCCGTGACATGTTGAGCTTTGCTGATGCTGTTGGGCACATGGCTCAAAAGAATCGCGAAAAAAAACATATATGTATTGGTCTTAAAGTTTTTATTCATGGCAAATCCCCGTTCTTGATGAATGACTCCGTATAAGTTATGAAGAGGCTATACCAAATGCAAACGGAAAATCATTGATAAACCGACTATTTTCTGTGTACGCAAGCGTCATTCCATTCCCGGAAGTGGCAAACCCGCACATTGCTATTCACTCAGTGGTTTGTTACTTTAACACCTGTAGTGTTGTAGCTCTCTATCACAAGGAATTTGATAAAAGAGTATGCACACGAGGATAAGTTTTAACTGGTTGTTGTCAGTTCTCCCGCAGCATGTGTTTAAAAAAATCCAACATCTGTAACATACTATTTTCTTTTCAAATTATTTCTCCCTGCATCGCTCAGTTTTCTTGTGCTGTCAGGATTTGCTCGCCCGCCGGTTTTTTGGAGGGCATCTAACAGTAAGCAGATGTTGGAAGGAGCATCAGGATTTTCGCCAAACGGCAAAGTACACTCACAGGAGTGTCAGGAGATCCACCATGAAACCGGCGGGTAGAAAAATCTTGACACCACGTGCATCAGGTATCTTAACGGATATCAGATAGTCTATTTCATATTTTTTATTAGTGAAGGGAAGTTTTAACCATGAAGACAAAGTTATTTACTATACTGAATGTGGATGATAGCGTAGAATACTTGCGTACTCATTCCCATTTCTTGAAGAGTGAAGGGTACAAAGTACTCGAGGCAACAACCGGCAACGAATGTTTGCGATTAACGAAAAAACATAAACCGGATTTAATCTTGCTTGACGTAGTACTTCCTGATATATACGGCATAGAAGTATGTCGACAGATCAAAACGAATGTCGATACGAAACAAACCCTTATTCTTCTTATTTCTGGATATGAAATAGGAAGCGATGCGCAGGTTCGAGGATTCGGAGCCGGTGCTGATGACTATCTGGTGAAGCCGATTTCGAAAAATGAGTTGCTGGCTCATGTACGTGTTATGGAGAGAATTAAGCGAAGTGAGGATGAGCTTCGTGAGGTAGCCCTGCTTCTTGAACAACGAGTAAAAGAACGGACAAAAGAATTAGAAAAAACCAATCAAAAGTACCGGTTAATTGCAGAAAAAACCACCGATGTGATTTGGCTGATGAATTTCAAAGGGGAAAGCATTTATGTGTCGCCGTCGATTGAAAAATTTACGGGTTATACCGTTGAGGAATATCTGAGTCAATCAATCGATGACCGTTTTACGCTTGAATCTGCCCAAATCGCCAAAGACAGATTATCCAAGGAACTTGCACATGTGGGAAAGAAATTTGACGAACTCAAAGATTACATTCTGAAGATAGAGCTAGAATACAAATGCAAGGATGGAACGACCCAATGGGGTGAACTTCTGATCACTCCTTATTTCGATAATCAGGAAAAACTTATTGGCATCCATGGTGTAACTCGCAATATCACCGAGCGCAAGCGGGCGGCGGAGGTATTGCGCGAGAGCGAGGAAAAATACCGGAGCTTTGTAGATGGTGCCAACGAAGCCATTCTTGTGTTGCAGGAAGGCGTAGTCAAATTCGTTAATCTCAGGGCCGTGGAAGTTGCAGGCTATTTGGGAACGGACATTATGGGCAAACATTTTCGGGAATATATTTATCCGGATGACCGTCAGATGGTAGTGGATAATTATGTGAAGCGGATGAAAGGCGAACCTGCACCATCGAGATATGAATTCAGGATGTTGTCTGTTGACGGAAACGTAAAATGGGTGGAAATGAACACGGTCCAGATTGATTGGAACGGCAAGCCTGCCTCGCTGATTTTCCTCACCGACATCACCGAGCGCAAACGGGCGGAAGAATCACTGCGGAAGAGTGAAGAAAAATATCGTTCTATTTTTGAAAATGTGCAGGATGTGTATTTTGAAACTTTGCTTGATGGTACAATACTCGAAGTCAGTCCTTCCATCGAGTTCATTTCGAGAGGACAATATCACCGGGCGGATTTGATAGGAAGATCGATGAATGATTTCTACGCCGATATCAACGACCGCTATACAATTATAGTTGCATTGCAAAAAACAGGCAGTGCAACTGATTTTGAAGTCCGACTCAAGAATCGAGATGGTTCGTTTATCCTTTGTTCCATTTCTGCAAAAATTAATTTTGATGCTAAAGGTCAACCCGACAAAATCATAGGCAGTATGCACGACATCACCGAGCGCAAGCGGGTAGAAGAAGCGCTGCAGGAAAGTGAATTACGTTTTCGTTCACTGTACGAGAATGCCACCATCGGTCTTTACAGAACGACCCCCGATGGAAATATACTCTTGGCAAATCCGGCATTAGTAAAAATGCTCGGGTACGCATCTTTTCAAAAACTTGCTGAAAGAAACCTTGAAAAAGAAGGTTTCGAATCATCCTCTCAGCGCAAAGAATTTCTTGAAAAGATCGAAAGGGGCGGTGAGGTAATTGGTTATGAATCAAAATGGATTCGTCAGGATGGCACGGCCATCTTTGTGCTGGAAAGTGCTCGAGCGATCCGCGATTCTCATGGCAAAACTTTGTACTACGATGGAACAGTGGAAGATATCACAGAGCGCAAGCTGTTAGAAGAACAAATGCGCCAAATGCAAAAGTTGGAAGAATTAGGAACTCTTGCCGGAGGGATTGCGCATGATTTCAATAATATTCTAGGAATCATACTGGCATACATCACAAGCACCAAGCGGTTTAAAGGTGATACCAAGAAGTTAGACCTCGCTGTTGATACCATCGTGAAGGCTGTGGATCGCGGAAAAACACTGGTCCAGCAGATATTGACCTTTGCAAGAAAAACGGAAACAGAATTTGGACCGGTGAATGTGAATGGTGTTGTCATGGAAATAATGACAATGATCTTTGAGACTTTTCCCAAAGTCCTTACCTATGCTCAAAATTTCGATAAGAGTATTACGTTTATCAATGCCGATCGTTCGCAGCTGCATCAAGCACTGCTGAACCTTTGTGTGAATGCACGCGACGCAATGTCAAGCGGCGGCTTACTCACCATCAATACGCGCATGGTATCTGTTGTAAGCCTGCGTCATCAGCATCCAGGCGCTGCTGCGAGCAGTTATGTCTGTATTGAAGTGAGCGATACAGGTGAAGGGATGACTGAAGAGATTCGAAAGCGTATCTTTGAGCCGTTTTTCACAACGAAGGAAATAGGAAAAGGAACCGGATTGGGATTATCTGTGGTGTTCGGTGTTGTACAGACCCATAAAGGGTTTATTGATGTGGAAAGCGAGCTTGGCAAGGGAACGACCTTCCGGTTGTACCTACCCGCGTCGCAAGCGGCAGCGCCGATCAGTATAAAAGATGAAGAAACGTTGGAAGAAATTCCGGGCGGAACAGAGACGTTATTGGTTGTAGAGGATGAAGAGATGCTTATGATGTCTCTTCAGATGGTGCTTGTTGAAAAGGGATACAAAGTTTTTTCTGCTGAAGATGGACTGACGGCATTGAAAATCTATCAAGAGAGAAAAAACGATATCGCTCTTGTGCTTACCGATCTTGGATTGCCTACGATAACCGGCCTGGAGGTGTGTCAACGGATCAAAACAATCAATCCGAATGAACACATTATTCTCGCGACAGGGTATCTTGATCCGGAAATGAAATCGGAATTTCTGAAAGCAGGAGTACAACATTTTCTCTATAAACCGTATGATCTCAAGCAAGTTCTGAAAGTGGTACGGGAAGTGCTGGACGGTAAGTGATCTGTGGAACCTTAGTGACATAATCTATAGAGAAATTGTAGCCGAGATCGGCGTGCCTGACGTTATTTTGGCGAGTGATCGTGGGATGAGGAAGAGCTGATGTCAACGACGCCGGCTACAGAAAATTATTGTAGCAGCGATTTACATTAAGTCAGACGAAGCGAGCTTGCGAATAGGAATGTCAGTAAGGAATTCCTACCGAAAGAGGGGAAGGAATTCCACCTGCACTACGTTTGAATTTCATTTGCTCTTTGGCTATCTTCCTTCAGCATTTTCGAAAATATTATATACAACGAATAGAATAATGAAGTGAAGTACCGCCCGAATATACAGTCGCCTCTTCAATATATTAAAGGTGTTGGACCTAAGCGGGCAGAGGCATTAGCGAACCTTGGCATCCAGAGTATAAGAGATCTTCTTTACTACTTTCCGCGCGGATATCTCGACCGCAGCCAAATTGTCCGTATTGCTGATCTTCGTATGTACGTGGAGAAGGGCGAACCTGTTACTATTTTTGCCGAAGTGTATCGCCAGGAAGCGCGGCGTACACGACGCGGCAACAAGCTTATTTTTCTTCTCACTGTTAAGGATGACAGCGGCTTCTTAACGTGTGTTTGGTTCGAGGGATTTCAGTGGTTGAAGAATGCATTTGAAAATGGAGAATTCCTCGCACTATCAGCCATCCCCACATTGGATAAACTGAACCGTCCGCAATTCGTCCATCCGCAGTACGATCGATTAAAAAGCGTTGAGGAGGATGAACCGGATTGGGGAAAACTTTTCAACACCGGCAGTATTATCCCGAAGTATCGTTCCAGTGCCGAGCTTGAAAAAGTCGGACTTGATAGCCATGGATTTCGACGCATCATCCGAAATGCAGTTGATCATCATCTCTCTGCTATCGACGAAACACTCTCATTAGAAATAATGCAGCGACAGGATCTCTGCGATGAAAAAACAGCGATACGATCCATCCATTTCCCCGGAAATTTTCAGGAATTAGAGATAGCGCGTCGACGACTCAAGTTCGAAGAACTGTTCTTCCTTCAATTGATGCTGGCGTTACGAAAACGAAACGCACAACAACAACTGCGAGGATTGACATATGATGTGGAAAGCAAACTTGCCCATCAGCTTGTTCATTCTCTTCATTTTGAATTGACCAAAGCGCAAAGGAAAGTACTGCGGGAAATTGTCGATGATTTAAAATCCCCGTATCCGATGAACCGGCTTCTGCAAGGTGATGTCGGAAGCGGAAAGACGATTGTGGCATTATGTGCTGCTCTTATTGCAGTCGAAAATGGTCTGCAGGTGGCATTTATGGCGCCGACGGAAATTCTTGCAGAGCAGCACTACCAGACACTGACAGAGTTCCTCAAAGGGCTTCCCGTGAATGTGAGACTGCTCGTCGGAGGTCAACGGAAGAAACTGCGTGAGGACGTTTTAGAAGACATCCGGCAGGGGAGTGCACACATTGCGGTGGGCACACATGCGTTGGTTGAAGAGAAAGTCGAATTTATGAACCTAGGTCTTGTTATCGTTGATGAACAACACCGGTTTGGCGTTATGCAGCGCGCTACATTGCGTTTAAAAGGAATAAATCCCGATGTGCTTATTATGACAGCGACACCGATTCCACGCACCCTCGCGATGACATTGTACGGGGACCTTGAGGTGTCTGTGATCGATGAGATGCCGGTAAATCGCAAGCCCATACGCACGGCTCTTCGGACAGAAAAACAAAAAGAACGGGTCTATCAATTTGTGAAAGACGAAATTCGACATGGAAGGCAGGCGTATATTGTTTTTCCACTTATAGAAGAATCGGAAAAGGTCGATCTCAAAGCTGCTACAAAAGAATATGAACATCTTCAACAGAACATCTTCCCAGAGTATCGGGTTGGACTTTTACATGGCAGAATGAAATCAGATGCGAAGGAAGAAGTGATGCAGAAATTCAAGAAAGGAGAAATTCATATTCTTGTTTCGACAACGGTGATTGAGGTCGGCATCGATATTCCCAATGCAAGCATAATGCTTATCGAAAATGCAGAACGGTTCGGACTTGCTCAGCTTCATCAGTTGCGCGGGCGCGTTGGCAGAAGCGCAGATCAATCTTATTGCATCCTCATCGTAGATTATGGCTGGTTTGATGCACATGCAAAGGGAATGGACATGTCGGAAATTCGTGATGAAAAGGAATATGCGCGTACACGCTTGGAGACAATGGTGCAAACTGTGGATGGATTTAAAATTGCTGAAGTAGATTTGAAACTGCGAGGCCCGGGAGAATTCTTCGGAACTCAGCAGAGCGGAGTGCCTGGGTTGCATATCGCCAATCTTATCGATGATGCGGAGCTTGTTACACAAGCACGCAAAGAGGCATTCGATCTCATCAAGAATGATCCGCATCTCCGTCAGAAGGAGAACGAATATATCAGAAAACATTTTGAAGAAGAGTTCAGAGAAATTCTTGAATTGGGAAAGATTGGTTGACTCAAAAATGTGTACTATGAAAAATATTTTTCTTAGAACCGCGCACTGAGTTGTTGTACGATCGGAATAAAATAATTCTCTCGCAGTAAAACATTTCATGAAATATTTTTTGTCTTTTCTACGATCCCAGCATGACTTTCACCGATCACCTCGTGAGAAAAAAAATGCGTTTCATGGTCAAAAAAACTTGACAACAAGTTATAAAGGATTATATTAGTATCAACATTTGTTGTTCATTGAAACAGCAAAGTAGATCAGTCACACTTGAAAGGTTGATCGTACCGTTTGCTACAGCGACTGAACGTAGCTCTCGTCTACAATGTGAAGAAAGAACGTGGAGAAGAAGCTTCGAGTAGTGAAAGCGATCCGGATCAGTTTCAAAGAAGGAAAAAATCCGGTGCAGAAGAATCGAATCTTCAACAGACGAAAGCTGATACATATGCAGAATGGGATACAGAAGAAACCATTCTCGCCGTGAAGACGGCGCTTGAATTGAAACACGAAGTTACTCTCATCGAAGCCAACGAGGAATCCTACCTCAAACTCCTCTGTGCACGTCCAGATATTGTCTTCAACATTGCTGAAGGTTTTCGAGGACCATCGCGTGAAGCACAAATTCCAGCGATGCTTGAGATGCTGGGAATTCCATACACTGGTTCAGATCCAATCACACTCGGAATTTGTCTTGATAAGTCGCGTGCGAAGGAAATTCTCGCTTACTACAGAATTCCAACCCCACCGTTTGCTGTCGTCGATTCCATCGATCAATTATCCAACTTCGATGATTTCCTTCCATGTATTGTTAAACCCTTGCATGAAGGGTCAAGCAAAGGAATTTTTAACTCATCTGTCGTGCACACAAACGAGCAACTTCGCAGGCAGGCGGGAAGAGTGTTCTTCGAATATGAAGAACCTGCAATCGTCGAAAAATTTCTGAGTGGAAGAGAGTTTACCATCGGTATTCTCGGTAATGGTACAGATCTTCGAGTATTACCAATTGTGGAAATTCGCTTTGATTCACTTCCGGACGGCGTCAATCATATCTATTCGTATGAAGCAAAGTGGATCTGGGATTCATTAGATAATCCTCTCGATGTTCACGAATGTCCGGCAAAAATACCAGCAAAATTACAAAGAGAAATTGAAACGATTTGCCGCGATACATACAGGGTTTTGCGTTGCCGGGACTGGTGCCGAATTGACATACGATTAGATGAAGATGGTCGGCCCTATGTGTTAGAAGTGAATCCTTTACCTGGAATTCTCCCCAACCCTAATGAACATTCCTGTTTTCCTCAGGCCGCCAGAGCGGCAGGCATGGATTATCTTACAATGGTAAACACCGTCTTAGATGCTGGAATTAAACGATACGGCTTACAAACAAACGATTAGAGAATTGATGCCAGAAATGGCACATATTGCAATAGTTTTTAATGAATTGATCGTCGAACCGGATGAAGCGAGAAAGTTCGCCGTTGAAGCTGGACAAGCAATGGCATTAGCATCTTCCTCGGCTAGTATCGCCAGCGTTGTTGGCAACGTGATAGATCTATCGGAAATAGGTGTTGTTGAAGAACGTGAAAGGATGCAAGAAGCCCTGCAGCAAAAAGGATATCGTACATCACTTTTTAATATTAATGGCGACATTAAGCGGCTTATCAAATTTCTTGAGGAAACGAAGATTGATCTTGTATTCAACCTTTGTGAATCGCTCAGAGGGCAGGCGATAAACGAGATGCATGTTGCCGGCATTTATGAACTGATAAATGTTCCCTATACCGGTGCCGCACCACTTGCGCTCGGTACGTGTTTGAATAAAGTCCGAACGAAAGTAATCTTGGATGCCCATGGAATATCGACAGCACGTCATGCTCTCTATAAAAGAGCCGAAGAAATTAATCTCGACGATCTGCGTTTGAGTTTTCCCATGATTGTGAAGCCATCGCGGGAAGATGCAAGTATAGGAATTGAAAATTCATCCGTTGTGTGCGATATCGAATCACTTCGTCAACGAGTTGTATTTGTTGTGAAGACATATAATCAACCTGCTTTGGTGGAAGAATATATTGAAGGAAGAGAATTAAATGTCGCGATCATCGGGAATGAACGACCGATGATTCTTCCGATTTCCGAAATTGATTTTTCAAAGTTACCGCCGAACTATCCAAAAATTGTAACGTACAACGCAAAATGGGTAGAAGGAACAGCAGAGTATATTGGCACGGTGGGAACATGTCCTGCAAAGCTTACACCTGAAATAGAGCAGCGGGTTCGTGATATCGCACGGCAAGCATATAAGTTAATGGAGATCCGCGATTATGCGCGCGTGGATATTCGGCTTGATGCATCGAACACTCCTTATGTGCTGGAAGTGAATCCGAATCCTGATATTTCGCGGGATACGGGATTTGCACGCTCTGCTCGTGCAGCTGGCATGACCTTTGAAGATATGCTTGCAAAAATTATTGAGACTGCTCTTGAACGAACACGTCAGTGAGAGTATGCTGATTCGGAAATTTGAAAAGTCTGATATTGCACAATTAGCAGAAATTGTTCGTGCGACGAAAGTATTTCATGAAGAAGAAGTTGACGTCGCCATAGAGTTGATGGAAATCGCAGCGAATGAGAAAGATCAAAAAGATTATTTCCTGTATACGTATGTGGATGAGTCCGGCGCTCTTCAGGGATATTATTGTGTTGGACCGACACCGATGACAAAATCGACGTATGATCTGTATTGGATTGCAGTGCATCCACGCATGCACAGAAAAAAAATTGGCCGCGACTTGCTCGAGCATTGTGAACAGCAAGTGCAAGGAATGGGCGGAACATTGCTTGTTGTTGAAACATCGTCACAGCCAAAGTATGAACCGACACGAAAGTTCTATCTTCGGCATCAGTACGCGGAGGCAGCTCATATTAAAGATTACTATGCACCGGGTGATGACCTGGTCATCTATACTAAACACTTCTAAGGAGCAAGCGCATACGTTATGGAACTATGGCAAGAAATGCTGAGACAGAGCGTGGACAGTGCAAAAGATTTAGTTGAGCGATTTGGATTCGATACAGAAACCGCCGAGAAGCTCAACAAGCTTTTCCATATCAGAATTAATCCATACTATCTCAGTTTAATTCGCTACCCCAACGATCCTATTTGGCGGCAATGTATTCCGGATGCAATTGAACTTCAGGACGAGAAAGCGCCTGAGGATCCTTTAAATGAAGAGGCTGATAGTCCTGTTCCCAGTATTACGCATCGGTATCCAGACAGAGTGCTCTTTCTCATCACCAGTCAATGCTCGATGTACTGTCGCTTCTGTACGCGTAAACGAAAAGTGAGTGACTCTACCAAGATCAATGCAAAATACATTCAACGGGGATTAGAATATATTGGCGCTCATCCTGAGATACGGGATGTGATTATTTCAGGCGGTGATCCGTTGATGGTGACCGATTATGCTTTAGAGAAAGTGCTTGCAGGACTTCGAGAGATTCCTCACGTCGAGATTATTCGTCTTGGCACAAAAATACCATGCGTTCTGCCGCAGCGAGTGACGACAAAACTCTGCAAGATGTTGAAGAAATATCATCCATTGTATGTGAACACGCATTTCAACCATCCGTGGGAATGCACGCCGGAAGCTGAGCGCGCGTGCAATATGCTGGCGGATGTCGGAATCCCTGTTGGTAATCAGGCTGTGTTGATGAAAGGTGTGAACGATAACGCAGAAGTCATGCTGGAATTACATCGAAAGCTGCTCAAGATGCGCGTGCGTCCGTATTACATCTATCAAGCCGATCTCACCAAAGGCACAAACCATTTCAGAACACCTGTGCGCGTTGGTTTAGAGATTATGGATAAACTACGCGGACATACATCAGGACTTGCCATTCCCTATTATGTTATCGATGCGCCGGGCGGAGGTGGAAAGATTCCATTATTACCGCAATATGTGCTCGGACGGAATGGGAAAGATATTCTGCTCCGCAACTATAAGTATGAGATTTATACTTATCCGGATGTAGAAGATGCAACGGTAGAACAGCATCCGGTAGAGCGCAAGTATATGCGGAAACATCAGAACGGCAGACGCAAATCCGTGAGCGTTCCGAATTCCGCGGAAGGGACGGAAGAGAAAGTCCTTGTGGAACAAGCCCCAGTGGGACAAGTTGTAAAGTAACTGACTGTATAGTACATTAAGCCCGTCTCGACACTTGTCCGCCATTCTTATGGTGGAAGTCGGGGCGGGTTTTTATTTGTACAAACCATCTTGCTGAAAGGGCAAACCCTATGGCAGCATCAAAAGATTACCCAAAACTGATTCGCGAGATCCAAAAGGTATTGCAGGCTGAAAAGATCGATGGCTGGCTGCTTTATAACTTTAGAGAATCAAATGTCTTTGCAACCCGGCTTCTTGCGCTTCCAGAGCATATTATGTTCACACGACGATACTTTTATTATATACCTGCCATCGGTGAGCCAAGAAAATTGGTGCATAGAATTGAAGAGTGGAATTTGGATGCTTTGCCGGGCGGGAAAAGCATCTATCTGAGTTGGCGGTCATTGGAAGAGGGATTGAAGAAACTTCTTTCCGGTTCAAAACGAGTGGCGATGGAATATTCGCCGAAGTGTGCGATTCCATATGTCTCAACCGTCGATGCAGGCGCTGTTGAATTGGTTCGAACTTCCGGGGTAGAAGTGGTGTCTTCGGCGAATCTCATCCAATACTTTGAAGCACGCTGGGATGAAGAGCAATTGAATGACAACATCAAAAGTGCGACACATCTTCGGCAAATTGCGGATAAAGCATTTGGATTTATTCGAGATAAAATCCTGTTGAACAGTGCAGTTACAGAATATGATGTTCAGCAGTTTATGGTATTGGAATTTAAGAACCGTGGATTAGTCACATCAAGCGACCCTAATTGCTCGGTCAATGCGAATAGCGCCAACCCGCATTACGAACCGACAAAAGAGATTCATGCTCCGCTGCAAAAAGGTGATTTTGTACTCTTGGATTTGTGGGCGAAGAAAGATAAGCTGCGCTCGGTGTATGCCGATATTACGTGGACAGGTTTTATAGGCGAGACAGTTCCAGATGAATATGAGAAAATTTTCCAAATCGTTAAAGGCGGACGTGATGCGGCATTAAACTTTGTACGCTCTTCCATGGAGAAGGGGAAAGTTGTCCATGGATATGAAGTAGATGACGCGGCACGGAATTATATTACTCAAAAAGGATATGGCGAATATTTTGTTCATCGCACGGGGCATTCTATCGGAGAAGAAGTGCATGGCAACGGCGCTAATATGGATAACCTGGAAACTCGTGATGAAAGGACTATCATACCACAAACTTCATTTTCCATTGAACCGGGAATTTATTTCCGCGATAAATTCGGTATACGAAGCGAGATAGACGTTTATATAACTAAAGACAATGAAGTCCTTGTTACCGGATTACCGATGCAGGAAAATGTAGTAGCGATATTATAGTCATGAGTCCATTTCGATAGACATTTCTCGGAAGAATGCTGGTGCGTTCTTAGGGCGACACCGAGACCATCTGAGAATGTGTTTTTTGGGGATAATATCCCAATTTAATATAGCTGGTTAATGATGTCAGGAATTTCTTCTTGACACTCAACAGTATCGGTCAGAATACAAGTCTTGACTGCACCAAACTGAGGAACCGCTTTCTTTCTCCATCCGTTGATAATAGACCACACTTTACGTAAATTCTATACAGCCGCGTAAATGAGATGCAGGGTGTTTCCCATTTGGAGTAAAGGATTGTTTCCGACATGAAGTATGATTTTTTAACTATCGAACGAAAATGGCAGGAATACTGGGACAGCAAAAAGACATTCCGTGTTCCTGACGATGATACGAAACAAAAGCTCTATGTATTAGACATGTTTCCGTATCCATCCGGAGCCGGCCTGCACGTCGGTCATCCGGAAGGATACACTGCCACAGATATTCTTTGCCGTTATCGGCGAATGAAAGGTTTTGCGGTTCTCCATCCGATGGGATGGGATGCGTTTGGTTTGCCGGCAGAGCGCTATGCGATGCAGACGAACATTCATCCCAGCGCAACAACCGAGAGGAACATTGATACATTTCGACGCCAGATTAAAATGCTGGGCTTGAGCTATGATTGGGAACGGGAAGTGAATACCACCGATCCGAAATACTACAAATGGACGCAGTGGATATTCCTGAAAATCTATAATTCATGGTTCGATCCGAAAGAACGTAAAGCCAAACCCATTGAAACATTGGAACAAAAGCTTGCTGTGCACGGAACGAAAAATCTAAACATTGAAAAACATTTCACCGCGGACGATTGGAAGAAAAAATCGAAAAAAGAAAAGCACGATTTCATCGCGCAATTTCGTTTGGCGTTTGTTGCAGAAATTCCTGTCAACTGGTGCGAGGCACTCGGCACAGTTTTAGCAAACGAAGAAGTTACCGAATGGACTGAAAAGGGCTACACGGTCGAACGTCGTCCGATGCGGCAATGGATGATGCGTATTACTGCATACTCCGACCGCCTGTTGGAAGATGCAAAGGAACTCGATTGGCCCGTATCGACACTTGAGCAGCAGCGCAATTGGATCGGCCGCTCGGAAGGAGCCGATGTTGAATTTCTGGTGAAAGGTAAAGCAGAAAAAATCCGTGTTTTCACTACACGACCTGATACGTTGTTCGGTGCAACATATATGGTGCTTGCGCCGGAACATTCTCTTGTGGATACCATAGCAACACCGGAGCGGGTTCAGGAAATTCAGAAGTACCGAAAAGAGACGGCAATCAAAAGCGACCTTGAGCGTGGAACAGAAAAAGAGAAGACCGGTGTTTTTACAGGCGGCTATGCGATGAATCCGACGACCGGAAAAGAAATTCCGATTTGGATCGCTGATTATGTGATGATGGGCTATGGCACAGGGGCAATTATGGCTGTGCCGGGTCACGACGACCGTGATATGGAATTTGCAAAAAAATACGATTTGCCTATCATCAAAGTAGTTGATGGTGGTTCGAATGCACCGGAGTGTTTTGTGGAAGATGGGATCGGAATAAACTCTTCGAACAATGAAGTCTCGCTCAACGGGCTTCCAACTCCGGAAGCCAAGAAGACAATTGCGGCATGGCTGGCAAAGAAAGGAATTGGCAAAGCGACCGTTCAGTACAAGCTTCGAGACTGGCTTTTCTCACGTCAACGGTACTGGGGCGAACCGATTCCCATTGTCTATCTTGAAGATGGAACAATGAAGGCGATGGACGAGAAGGAATTGCCTTTGGAGTTGCCGAGCTTGGAGAAATTTCAACCGAGCGGAACGACGGAGTCGCCTTTAGCTCTTGCAACAAATTGGATCAATGTTGTCGACAAAGAAACAGGTTTGAAAGGGCGACGTGAGACAAACACAATGCCTCAATGGGCTGGCTCGTGCTGGTACTATCTCCGTTTCATCGATCCTAAGAATGACAGTGCGTTCTGTGATACCAAGAAGGAAAAGCGATGGATGCCGATTGATCTCTACGTTGGCGGATCAGAACATGCTGTGCTGCATCTGATGTATTCGCGATTCTGGCACAAAGTACTCTATGATCTTGGCTATGTCAGCACGAAGGAACCATTCATGAAGTTGAGGCATCAGGGAATTATTCTTGGTGAAGATTCCCGCAAGATGTCGAAGTCACGAGGGAATGTCGTTAATCCAGATGATGTCGTGAAAGAATATGGTGCCGACTCGATGCGTTTGTTTGAGATGTTTATGGGTTCGTTGGAAGAAATGAAGCCGTGGAATACACGCGGTGTGGAAGGGGTTTTCCGTTTTCTCAATCGTGTTTGGCGATTGTTTGTGAATGATGAAGGTACGTTAGATGCATCCATCAAGGATGTCGCAGCGACCATTGATTATGAACGACTCTACCATCAAACTGTAAAGAAAGTTGGAGACGATATTGACGGACTTCGATTCAATACTGCCATTGCACAAATGATGATATTTGTGAACGAAACGATGAAGTTGGAAGTCCGGCCGCGCAAGTTACTGGAAAACTTTGTATTGCTTCTTTCACCGTTCGCTCCTCATCTTGCTGAAGAGCTTTGGGAAAAGCTTGGTCACGCAAAGTCGACGGCCTATGAACCATGGCCTGTGTACGATGAAGCAAAATGTGCAGAATCAAGGGTGGAGGTGGTGTTACAAATCAATGGAAGGATTCGATCGAAAGTTGCTGTTGCGAAGGATACTTCCGATGCAGAACTGGAACGGCTGGCATTGGGTGATGCCAACATCAAACGCTACACGGACGGAAAGCACATCATCAAGAGAATTATTATTCCGAACAAATTAGTGAACATCGTTATTGCCGGATAGGATTGAAGTGAGCACTCTTTCTGTTATCGTTATCACAAAAAATGAAGAGAGGAACATTCGCGCCTGTCTCAAATCGATTACGTGGGTGGATGAGATTATCGTTGTCGATGGAGGCAGCATGGACCGTACTGTTGATATCGCAAAAGAATTTACTCCAAAGATCTTCAGTCGACCTTGGGATGGATACGGTGTAGCAAAAAATTATGGGCTGGTTCAATGCACAAGTGAATGGATTTTATCTCTTGACGCCGATGAACGTGTTACATTGGAATTACAGAAAGAAATACAGGATAGAATTTCTTCGGTTGATCAAAAAGTAGTCGCATTGAGTATGCCGCGGAGAGCAAATTTCCTTGGCAAATGGATCAATCATTGCGGATGGTATCCTGGACGTGTTACGCGCGTATTTCGGCGTTCAGCGGGCCGATTCACGGAAGAAAAGGTGCATGAGCGATTGGAAGTCCATGGAGAAACAATTTCATTACACTCTGATCTTCTTCATTACACTGATCCCGATCTGAGATATTATTTTGAGAAGTTCAACAAATATACTTCACTCGCAGCTGAAGAGTTGGTGGTACACAAAAAGGGATTTAAGCTTGTTCAATTGATCGTTAATCCCATCTGGGTATTCATCAAGATGTATATAGTGCGCCTAGGATTTCTCGATGGAATTCCGGGATTGATCCTGTGTGTGCTTTCGGCAAATTATGTATTTACGAAGTATGCGAAACTTTGGGAGTATTCAATTCAGAAAGAAGGTGGTAATCCATGAAAGAAGAAAAAAATACCTCGTTGTTATTCAGTCTGATCATGACATTTCAGGCGGCGGCGATGCAGCAAATGGGAAAACTAAAAAATCCCATTTCCGATAAAATTGAGCGAGATCTTCAACAAGCTCAATTATCCATCGATATTCTGGATATGCTGGAGGAAAGAACGAAGGGAAATTTATCAGATGACGAATCTCGTTTTCTCAAAGGGATTTTGCAGGAACTTAAGTTGAATTACGTCGATGAATCGACAAAGGAACAGCAATCTACAGATAAGGAAAAGACACAATCATGAAATTTGGAATTTGCGGAAATCTGGAAAAGACAGAATTACCACAGGTCATCGAAAGGCTTATGGCTCGATGTCAAAAGGAGAAAGTGCAGTATATTCTTCCGGATACACTGGCAAAAGGATTACGTGGAAAGATCGATAAGCAGTTCCTCCTTCGGTCGAATGTTGTCTCTGAAAAAAAGCTGCCGACGGCATGCGACATTGTAATCTCGATTGGCGGTGATGGGACGATTCTTCGGATTGCACGGCTCGTAAGCAGTCACGCAACCCCCATACTTGGAATTAATTTAGGGAAATTAGGCTTTCTTGCAGAAGTGTCTCTTGAAGAGCTCGATGATTGTATCACCGAGATATTACGAGGTGATTATAGAATCGAAGATCGAATGATGGTGCAAGCATGCATCAATAAATCAAAACAATGCATATTTGCACTCAATGACATTGTGCTCAGCCAAACCGATTCTTCGCGTATGTTTAGTGTGCAAACATTTGTAAATGGTGAGTTTCTATCTAAATTTACTTGTGATGGCACCATCGTTGCAACGCCAACTGGTTCCACTGCGTATATGCTTTCAAATGGTGGTCCCATTGTTACACCGACAAACCATTCTATGCTCATTAATCCGATTTCCCCGCATTCACTGACTGCAAGAACGGTTGTTGTACCGGAGGAATCCATTATCACACTCAAGGTTCAAACTGCACACGGCAAAATGCGAATTACTGCAGATGGTCAATCTCAGATATTCGTACGACTTCCATTGGAAGTGGCGATAGAACGCTCGCTGCTTGTTACAAAACTTGTGAAGAGAATGAACACCAGTTACTACGATGTTCTGAGGAGAAAACTGCACTGGGGAAGAGATGCACGGAATTTGTCAGGGCGCTGACATTTAATTATATTTCGCCCCTTCATTAATCCACGTTTTTATACCAGTGATTTGATTTTGTGTTAATTGCGGAAACTTAGGTGGTGGCATAGGGGACAAGCTTCCTTCTAAGTGCTGAACCAAGGTACTATGGTTTGCATCGCCAGGAATGACAAGTCCGGTACGATTCATAAGAGCTGAATATGAAGGACTTTCAAGATTCAATCCGGCTGCCGGTGCACTGCCTCCATGACATGGCGAAGGTGCACATTTCTGCTGAAATAATGGTTCAACATTCTTGGTAAAACTTACGTTACTATCTGGAAACGGCTCTAATGATGGATTCGTTTGTGTATCTTTGCAGGAGATGAGTCCACTTGATACAAGAAGAATAAAACCAAAAAAAAGAAAAAGAAGAAGACGCATCATCGAGATTCTTTCGTTAATAATTAATGATAAGTTACTGAAAACTCATTCCTCTTGCAATGAATTTCTGATTGACTTTGCACCGATCCTTGGGTATATTTTATACGAATAATGGGCCGTTAGCTCAGCATGGGAGAGCGCCACAATGGCATTGTGGAGGTCACCGGTTCGAGCCCGGTACGGTCCACGAAAAGGACAATCCGAATGGTTGTCCTTTTTCATATTATGTTTTCAATGTACATACTTCAAAGTAGTAATTCCGGTCGGTATTACATAGGTCATAGCGATGAAATATCTCGTCGACTAACTGAGCATAATTTAGGAATGGCGAAATATACACGACGAGAAAAGCCATGGAAAGTAGTGTATGTAGAGAATTTTGCCACACGTTCAGCAGCGATGAAGCGGGAATTGGAAATTAAAAGAAAAAAGAGTAGAACGTATATCGAAGGGTTGATCAAGGCAGGAGAGCGTCCCGACACGACGGAGTCGTGACGGGAAGGTCACCGGTTCGAACCCGGTACGGTCCACGAAAAGGACAATCCGAATGATTGTCCTTTTTCATTATAGGCTCAGCAAGAAAATCGAGGTTTTTTTTGATAGCATCGAAAATACAACTATCCTCGCCTCTGGAACTTTCTATCCAATGGGATGATGGACATGCAACCATCATTTCTCTCCGCACATTGCGTGATCACTGCCCTTGTGCAGGATGTCAGGGTGAAACAGTGCTCCTCAAAACGTACACACCAAAACCACAGCCACAACTTCCCGGTAGGTACAATCTCATCGGAATTCAGCAAGTGGGTCACTATGCAATTCAGATATCTTGGGGAGATGGTCATTCGACCGGCATCTATACTTGGGATTATTTACGAAACCTTTGCGAGTGTTCCAGCTGTCTTTAAAGGAAGTACAAGAAAAAAAATCTTACCTATCGAACGGATGACGGTGTACGGCGAATAAAATTATTTCGAACCGAATCAGATGGGAGCAGTTCGAATGCTTATGAGATAAACTGAGAAAGAAGAGAAACGCACGTTGTTGACGTTTTACTTCCCTGGGAAAGACCCGAAACCTCTACAATGTTTGCATGTTTCATGAGGTTTGCTGAAGCCAGTACCTTTGCACTGCTGGCAGGTTATCATTCGAGAAGATGTAAAACCAAAGCCCCTGCAATCCTTGCATATAACGTGTGCGCCGGAGATGCCAGTTCCTTTACAACTCGGACACATTACACTACCTTGGGTATGATCGGCAACCTCAGCATTAGCTCCATTTTTTATCATGCTCTTCTCCGTTGAGTTGTGAGGTATTTAATTTGTGAAAGCTGCTCTTGTCTTTTTATCATTTCCTGCGCAGGAATGGACAGAGAATCGTTCCAATCATAATGTCAAAGATAATAGTTGCAAGTGAATCATGCAATATCAATTTCCAATATCTGATGATTAGATATACTGGAAGTGCTTGCAATAGAATCCTTGTAAGGGAACAAAGTGCAGTACTTGTGATTCAATGAGATTCTGATGAATTCAATCGTGAGATACAAGGATAATATATGTTTGTGCACTTCAATATTCCGAAAGGAACTCACGAGGCAAAAACACGGGCGTTTTCTCTCAACTTAAGAGACGATAACCTCATGAAAGACAAAGGTCTTTTGGCGAAGCTTTTATAGTACATCTGGAGTTTTTCATACAGAAAAATTATGGGTTGAACCAGAACAAATATTTCCTTATCTTTAAAAAGTATTAAGAAATACAAGGCAATAAATTGCGGGCGCTTAGCTCAGCTGGTTCAGAGCGTACGCCTCACACGCGTAAGGTCGCAGGTTCGATCCCCGCAGCGCCCACGATAAGTAAATGTTCTTTGAGAAGTTCCTTTAATTCCTATCCAGCGAGGTAGGGAAGGGATAGAGATGATGTCAGATTATTCAGCCCCCTTTTCCTGATTCGTTGGAACTGGGGGTTTTTTCATTTCAAGAAAGGTGGATGATGATGAAAACAAAAGTGCTCGACGCCGACGGACTCCGGCGAACTGTGAACCGTCTCTCTCATGAATTAGTGGAGAAGAATAAAGGTGTTCATGATGTAGTTCTTGTGGGTATTAGAACACGTGGAGAATTTCTTGCACATCGCGTCGCGAAGAAGATAGAAGAGATCGAAAACGTGAGTGTGCTGGTCGGTGTTTTAGACATTACGCTCTACCGTGACGATCTTCGCGGGCGGTTAGATCAACCTCAATTGAAAAGCTCTGAGATTCTCTTTGATATTCGAGGAAAGGTGATCGTTCTTATTGATGATGTCCTTTTTACAGGGCGAACGATCCGGTCCGCACTCAACGCATTAATGGATCTAGGACGACCGGCAATGATTCAATTGTTGGTACTTGTTGATCGTGGGCATCGCGAACTGCCTATCAAAGCGGATTTTGTCGGCAAGAACGTTCCAACAGCGCAAGGTCAGGAAGTGAAAGTTGAAATGACAGAAGCGGATGAAGAAGATGCAGTCTACCTTATTGAGAATGACGAAAAGGAGAAATGATTATGAAATTACAAAGTCGTCACTTACTAGGATTGGAAGGAGTGCGAAAGGAAGATATTGCGCTCATTCTCGACACTGCAATATCATTTAAGGAAGTCTTGGAGCGGCCAATTAAAAAAGTTCCACCGTTGCAAGGAAAAACGATTGTGAACCTGTTCTTTGAGAGTTCCACCCGCACGCGGATTTCGTTCGAGCTTGCAGAGCGGCGGCTCTCGGCAGATGTGGTGAATTTTACTGCAGTGGGCAGCAGTGTCAGTAAGGGAGAAACGCTCAAGGATACTGCACGCAATATCGAAGCAATGAAAATCGATATGGTTGTCATCCGCCATGCATCATCAGGAGCGCCGCACTTTCTCACTCGTGTGGTGGAAGCAAATGTGATTAATGCGGGCGATGGTGCGCACGAACATCCCACTCAGGCGTTACTCGATATGATGACATTGAGGGAGAAATACGGAAAGCTCGAAGGACTTCGTGTCTGCATTGTCGGTGATATCTTGCACAGCCGCGTTGCGCGCTCAAACATCTACGGATTAAAAACGATGGGAGTCGAAGTGTCCGTATGTGGTCCCGCGACTATGATTCCGCGAAATATCGAAGCCCTTGGTGTTCGCGTGTATCACCGATTGGAAGATGTCATCCCGCAGGTTGATGCGTTAAATGTTCTTCGCATTCAATTGGAGCGGCAGAAGAGCGGACTTTTCCCATCGCTTCGTGAATACCATCGCTTTTTTGGTGTGACAAAAGAAAAAGTTGACCGAGCACCGAAGCCGATCACCATTATGCATCCAGGTCCCATCAACCGCGACGTCGAGCTCTCAGCCGATCTTGCCGATGGACCGCACTCTGTTATTCTTGAACAAGTGACAAACGGCGAAGCAGTTCGTATGGCAGTACTCTACTTACTTGGAACCTCCAATTAAAGGAATAGCACATGAAACTACATCTGAAATCAGGCCGTCTTATTGATCCCGCAAAAGGGAAAGATGTTGTTACCGATATGTTGATCGTCGATGGAAGGATAGAACGCATTGGGCAATCGCTCTCTGCAGATCGTTCCTTCGAGACCATCGATCTGAAGAACAAGATCATTGCTCCGGGATTTATCGATATGCACGTACACTTGCGTGAACCGGGGTACGAACATAAGGAAACGATTGAAACAGGATGCGCCTCTGCGGCGGCGGGAGGATTTACCGCTGTCTGTTGCATGCCTAACACAAATCCAACGATTGATGAAGAGTCGGTTGCGCGATATGTGCAGGAGGAAGGCAGACGTGTGACAGGAGGTCTTGTGGACGTATATCCGATTGCTGCGGCGACGAAAGGACGCAAAGGCGAAGAATTGGCGCCGATGGCTGAGTTATCCAAAGCAGGCGCGGTTGGATTCTCGGATGACGGATCACCGATAGCAAGCGCGGAATTGATGCGTCGAGTTCTTGAGTACTCATCGATGTATGGTTTACCTGTCATCCAGCATGCAGAGGAACAAACGCTGACAAGGAATGGGCTCATGAATGAAGGGCTTGTTGCAACTCGCCTTGGAATGCCTGGAATTCCTCCAATTGCTGAAGAACTCATGATCGAGCGCGACATCATTCTCTTGCGCTATGTTCCACATTCGAAGTATCACGTTGCACATATCAGTACTGCAGGATCGATAGGATGTGTTCGACGAGCAAAAGTAGAAAAGCTCAATATTACGTGCGAAGTCACGCCGCATCACTTCACACTTACAGATGAAGCAGTAGAAAGTTTTGATACGAATTTAAAGATGAGTCCGCCATTGCGCACGAAAGATGACGTACATGCCCTCAAAGAAGCACTACGCGATGGTACAATCGATGTGATTGCAACTGATCATGCGCCGCATACGATAGATGAGAAGGAAGTGGAATATGCGCAAGCCCCATTTGGGATTGTCGGACTAGAGACAGCTCTCGGATTATCTGTGACAGAACTGGCGAACAAAAAATATCTCACTCTGAATCAATTGATAGAAAAACTCTCAATCAATCCTCGACGGATACTTTCTTTGTCTATGATAAATATCCAGGAAGGGGAAAAAGCCAACCTGACGGTGTTTGATCCTGAAAAAGAATGGGTGGTAGATATTCAGGCATTCAAATCAAAATCCAAGAACTCACCGTTCCATGGTCGACGACTCAAAGGAAAAGCAATAGGAATCATCAATAATGGAAAGTCATTGTTTGTATAAAAAATCCTGACTGTTTAGAATAACAGACTACTGAAAAGGATCCGGAACTCGGAATTATTCGACCGTCTCCAACGGGAAGAAAATCACTGGAGCGATTGCTCAACATGAATTGAAGTGATTGGATAGATATCTCTTGCTTTTTCATTCATTGACTTTCTGCACGTTTTCTGATAATTTAGACACAATTAATGAAATATTTGCTCATCATACTGCTTATGTCGTTTATTGCCGAAGAGCAAGTGAAGACTCAATCTGTGACCATTCAAGCGGGTGATACGCTGGTTATCCCTACTGTCCATCCAACCGTTCAGCACTCTCCAATAACAGAGATTTTTCAGAACGTGGAATATGGGCTGCAAAATAACGCGGTGGGCAAATTTAAAAAAGAACTTGGTGAAATAGTTTCCATGACTATTAGTTCCGGTGACCATGGATACTATTCGGCCAACCAAGCGGTATTGGTACTTGTTGGTTATTTTTCAGAACGCCGCCTCGTTTCATTTAAGTTTTCCCGACTTCAAGAAAAAGACTCTGCACCGTATGCAACGGGTCGTTTTATTTATGTCCAAAAAGGAATGCAGAAATCAGCGCAGGTGTATGTGTCTTTGACTCGGCAGGACTCGCAATGGGTCATCAGCCAATTCAATATTTATTGATAATGATGACGACATGAGAGATCGAATCATACGAAATGTCCGCCCCGCGTTATGGGGCTTTTTTATTTGTATTGCATTAGCCGGCGCATTGTATGCAATAAGGGTTTTCATCCCGTCGTATATTTCTCATCGATGGGATGCAGAGCGCAGCATTCGGCGCTCACAGAACGAACAAATTATTCGCAATGCTTTTCAAAGCCGAGTTGAACAACTGACCGAAATCCTCGAGCATGTTTCTGTCGACACCTCTCTTATTGCAAGTATAAACCTGAATGACGTACCTGCTGCCCTCAAAGCGTTTCACTCGTTGAATTTCTATCGATTGCATGATGACCAAACACTCGACCTTGTAGATCCGCAAGGAAATCTCTTTGCTTGGAATGGACCGAGCATAACGCACCGGTATGCAGAGGTTCTCGGTCAGAATCTCCCCGAGCAATTTGTCCGTGTCACACAAAATGGACTGCGTACGTACCTCACGGTTGGCAGATGTCTTACGTCCGATAAATATTATTTGATGGCGAGTGAGCCGCTTGAATTAAATTCTCCAATCTCAAATCGGTTTGTTCAAAAAGTAAGTCTCAGCGAAGATCTTTCACAGAAATTGAAAGTAAAAGTCACGCTCCGGATCCCGCAAACCACCCAACCAAATCAGGACGAGTTCGTCATTCCTATTGTTGATAGGGAAGGGAATACGGTCGTTGAATTCTCTGTAGAAGAAAGAACCATCGAGAGTGAAATTGCCTCTGCCGTCGAAGTATATTCGATGTTGATTGGTTTTTGTTTCGCTTTTGGGAGTATCTTCCTTGCATACGCCGGAATACTGTGGATAGCGCGTATCAGGAAGGATTGGATACCGACGGCTGTAAGTATTCTTTCTCTGTGGTTGGTGAGATTGGTATGGCGCGAGATGGAATTCCCGGCTACTATTATAAACGGTTGGCTTTTCAATCCGAATTTATATGCGTCTCCCTTTGTCTTTGGATTAAGTTCTTCATTGGGAGAACTGATCATCAGCATGGTAACAGTAGCAATTTCGACTTGGCTCTTCTTCACGCACATGGTTTTTAACAAACAAGTGGAAAAAGTCATTGCAAGATTAGGAATACGCGTTAAACGAATCGGCGCATTTATTATTTTATTTGTGATTGCTCTTTTCATACTTTGGATATTTCGGGGGTTTAGCGAAGCATTGAGAAGTTTTGTGTTTGATTCAACGATACGATTTAACAATCCATCGGAGATATTATTAGATGGAACATCAGCGATCATGTATCTCAATGTTCTATTGCTGGGTGTTTCATTACTGTGCGTTTCGACGGTATTACTTTGGATAGGGAGGAAAATTCTTTCTCTTCAATTCCCTTCATCAGAATTAAAGATCCGAATCCTTTACATCGTCTTTTTACTCTTATGTATCCCGCTCTTTTTATGGATAGATGGGACGCCCCAATCGCAATTCTTCAGTGCTCTCTTGTTCATAACGCTCAGCGTTGTCTTGGTGGAATTGCTGTCTCGTTGGGACAATTCAAAGATTGGCGTACCATCAACGAAATGGCGAACAGTAGTATCGATAGTGTTAGGTTCGTTTTTGCTGGGAGTGCCGATGGTACATCAGAGACTCCAACAGAGAGAATGCAGGGAGGTGGAAGTTGTAGCAAAAGAATTATTACGGCCTTCAGACAATTGGTTAACCTATGTAGTGCTTGATGGAATTCGCACGTCTGTCGAAGGTTTGAAAAAAGAATTTATAACGAATGATATTGCGGAAGCAAAAAAAACGAATCTTGCATTTGTATTGTGGACAAAGACGCTGTTTGGCAAGGAAGGATATAATTCTGCCCTTGTTCTTTACGACCCAAAAGGAGATGAGGTGGATCGATTCGTTGTAGGAATGAGCAAGCCGGAACAACAAGAGATTCTTACTCGAGTGTTTGAAGGGGAAGAAAATGCTGTCCATGTCATAGGAAGAACAGGGCAGAAAACGTTGGGCAAGCTCTATGGTGCTTGGATAACAGTTCGTGATTCAAGTGAGAAATTCGTGGGCAGCCTTGCACTCCTTCTTTCGGAGCATCAGAAAACTTTTTTTCATGACCAGGAAACCGAACCCCTTCGACAATTTGGAGATCGATTTGAAAATGATATAGTTCGCGAAATTGCCATTCACGAGTTTCAAATGGACACGCTACTATTTTCAACGGGAAGCAAATTAACCCCGGATCGATTTTTGTCTTCGACAATTGAGTCTGAACTCCAGAAAGCTCCAAACGCTATACTGTGGAAGGACATGAGAATCAATGGATATGAAACGCAAACCGTATTTTTAAGAGATATGGATTCACCGGAGAAAATTGTGTCGATCAGTCTCGAGAGATTGGATGTCCGATGGGAATTATTCAGCTATCTAAAGGAATTTTTTATTTGCCTTGGAGTTTTAGCTGCAGGAGGAATATATGCGTTCATTCGTAGACGCGATCGCGGTGTCCTGCCGATGCTGGGATTCAAAGGCAAGCTTTTTCTCGGATTTGCATGCATTACGCTTTTGCCTCTTGCAGTTTTGAGCTATTACAACAAACAACTTGTTGCAGAACGAGTGCAGGAACAAATTGAAACAACATTATATCGCGAATTGTCTCAATTACAGGATCGCATTAGTACATACATTACAGACGAGGAAGATTTTGCGCTTGGAGTGGACGATGATTTCTGCGAAGCGCTTGCCAGTGAATATAGCATTGACTTCTCAGTTTATCGTAATGCGTCGATTCAGGCAAGCAGTCGGTCCGAACTCTATCGCGCTGGACTTTTAGATGGAAGACTTGATGGAGAAGCCTTTGCCTCGTCGGTTCTCGAAAGAAAAAGTTATTTTTTAACGAAAGAGAAGATTGGTTCTGTTGAATATGTGGTAGGGTACGCCCCAATTTCAATTGCCGGTTCTATTGTTGGAGTACTCGCAATCCCGACATTGAATCGAGAAAAAGAAATAGAATCTGAATTAGCACAACGAAATGCTTATGTCTTTGGTGCGTATGCCATCGTTTTTGGGATTGCCTTGGTCGGCGGTGGATTGCTCGCCTTACGTTTTGCCCGGCCTTTGCGTCTATTGACCCTTGCAGCAAAAGATGTTTCCGAAGGAAATCTTGCAGTACGAGTCGAAACGCACTCTCGAGATGAAATTGGTATACTTGCACGCTCATTTAACGAAATGGTTTTCAAATTACAGAAGAGCAGAGAAGAGCTTTCTAAACACGAACGCGAAAGTGCGTGGAAGGAAATGGCAAAACAGGTTGCTCACGAAATCCGGAATCCTCTTACCCCTATCAAACTTTCAATCCAGCATGTTCGTCAGGCGTTTAAGGATAAGGCGCCCGACCGGGAAGAGATACTCCAGCGCGTAACACAGACGGTGATCGATCAGATTGAGGTGCTTTCTCGAATTGCTTCTGAATTCTCGAGCTTTGCAAAAATGCCGGAGAGCAAGTTTGAACGGCTTAATATTGACGATCTTCTCAACGAAACAATAAATCTGTTCCGGGAAATTCAAGGAGTCGGCTTTATTCATACGCTTGCCTCTCCAACGATGATGATTGTTGCCGACCGCGACCAGCTTCGTGGAGTGTTTATCAATATCATCAGGAACGCCATCCAAGCGATACAGAAAGCTGGAACCATAACCGCTGAGACTTCGTTAGAAAAGCATACATGTATTATCAGAATCTCTGATACAGGACCAGGAATTCCTGAAGAAATACGAACAAGAATATTCGAACCGAATTTCTCGACGAAGACTGAAGGAATGGGGCTCGGGTTGGCAATTGCACGAAGAGTCATTGAAGACCATGGAGGGACAATATCTTGCTCAAGTGAGCGTGGGAAAGGAACGACGTTTGAAATCCGGCTTCCAGTCTGATAAGGAAGAAATAACCGTTATTCTGCCCCAGATCTTTTCTGGAATTTCGAAAATTCGTGCAGGAATGAGTACCAGGATCGAGAATGAGAACGATACCGAATTTGGAATAAATTTAAGTTATAACGTCGGAGATAATCCCACGCGTGTAAAAAGGAATCGTAGAAAATTTTTTGCTCAGGTAGGAATTTCGGAATATGACCTTGCAATTCCACTCCAATGTCATTCGAACAATGTTCTCAAGGTTGATGCACCGGGGGAATACAGAGAGTGCGATGCTCTTATCACAAATACAACCCATGTGGCATTGGTTGTTACCGTAGCTGATTGTGTTCCCATCTTGATCTTCGATCCGATCAATAAAGCAGTTGGAGCTGTACATGCGGGGTGGAGAGGGACAATTGGTCTCATTGTCAAACGAGCTGTAGAAAAAATGAAAGCGGAATACAGGACGGACCCGGCTCAAATGCTTGCCTATATTGGTCCATCCGCTGGAGTGTGTTGTTATGAAGTGGGTAGAGAAGTTGCTGTGATGTTCGGGAATAAAGTCGTACCTTTTAACAAGAAGAAGACATTCCTTGATTTAAAAAGAGAGAATATGTCCCAGCTTATGCAACTTGGAGTTTTAGCGAGCAATTTTGAGGTCAGCTCATCCTGTACCATTTGCGAGAGAAAAATGTTTCATTCTTTTAGAAGGGATGGTCGGAAGGCAGGCAGGATGATGGCGGTTATTTCTATGATGCAATAATTGGAGGTAGAATATGTGCGGCATTATTGGATATATAGGCCAAAAAAATGCGCTTCCCATCTTGTTGGAAGGATTGAGACGCATGGAATACCGAGGATATGATTCAGCGGGAATAGCTCTCATTAGTAATGGAACATTGCACATTCAAAAGCAGGCAGGGAAAGTCGATGATCTTATAAAGAAAATTCAGAACGGTGGCAGGCTACCGGAAGCACATATTGGTATGGGACATACGCGCTGGGCTACACACGGTGAACCTAATGACATCAACGCACATCCGCATGCAGATTGCCGAAACGAAATTGCCGTAATCCACAACGGTATTATCGAAAACTATCTCGTTATTAAAACGAAATTATTGAGGGAAGGGCATCATTTTGTTAGTGCCACGGATACCGAGGTTATTGCACACTTGATCGAAGAAATTTACAAATCGACGCCAAATCTTTTTGATGCGGTCCGCCTTGCAATGAAAGAGGTAACAGGAACATACGGACTTGTTGTTCTATCGACTCGTGAACCAGATAGAATAATCGCAGCTCGAATGGGCAGTCCGCTTATCCTCGGAATTGGCGATGGTGAAAATATTGTTGCAGCCGATGCAGCTGCAATTATAGAGCATACTCGACAAGTTGTCTATCTGGGAGATGGTGAAGTTGCCGAGCTAACAGCCAACGGTGTGGTTACCAAGACGCTAGGTGATGTTGAGATTACGAAGGAGGTACAGGAACTCACATTCGATCTCGAACAAATTGAAAAAGGTGGATTTCGCCATTTTATGTCGAAAGAAATTCATGAACAGCCTGAGACAATCCAGAATTCCATGCGAGGTCGTTTACTGGAAGAAGAGGGATCGGTAAAGCTTGGCGGTCTCAGCGAAGTGGCCCACAAAATTATACATGCACCTCGTCTGATCTTTGCAGCATGCGGTACGTCATGGCATGCTGCACTTATCGGGGAATATATGCTAGAACAGTATGCGCACATTTCTGTGGAAGTTGAGTATGCTTCAGAATTTCGTTACCGAAATCCTATTCTTAATAAAGGTGACGTCGTTATTTTGATCAGCCAAAGCGGCGAGACCGCAGATACGTTGGCGGCTTTACGCGAAGCAAAAGCGCAAGGAGCGACTGTTATTGGAATATGCAACGTCGTTGGAAGTTCCATTGCACGTGAGAGCGACGCTGGTGTGTATATTCATGCCGGTCCAGAAATTGGTGTTGCATCCACGAAAGCATTCACATCGCAATTGATCGTGCTGGCATTGCTTACAATTATGATTGCACGGAGTAGGGGAATGTCGCGGGAGAAAGGTATCGAACTCGTTCGTGAAATGAAACTTTTACCGGAAAAGGTTCAGTCGATCCTTGCTAATACAAAACAGATTGAATATATCGCGAGCGAATTTAATGATATTAAGAATTTCTTGTACCTTGGCAGGGGGTATAATTTCCCCGCTGCGCTTGAGGGTGCGCTGAAATTGAAGGAAATATCCTATATCCATGCCGAAGGATATCCTGCAGCAGAAATGAAGCATGGCCCCATCGCGCTCATCGATGAAAATATGCCTGTGGTGTTCATTGCGCCACATGATAGATCGTACGAGAAGATTATGAGCAATATCCAGGAGGTCAAAGCGCGGCGCGGGCGTGTGATTGCCATTGTGAATGATGAGGAGGATGGTATCCGTCAGTTAGCAGATTATATGATCTCTGTGCCGACAACACTTGATTTGTTCACACCGATTCTTGCAGTCATCCCACTACAATTGCTGGCATATTACATGGCAGTCTCACGAGGCTGTAATGTTGATCAACCGAGAAACTTAGCCAAAAGTGTCACTGTTGAATAAGAGATGGATTTTCAGACAATTCTTCGTATTTTTATAATGCTTTATGAAAGGAAAGTAAGACCACGATGAAGCAAGATGTTAAATTTAAGTTGAATGAATGGGCGCTTATTCTTGGTGCATCAAGCGGATTTGGAGCTGCCACAGCTATTGAATTAGCAAAACATGGAATGAATATTTTTGGCGTGCATCTTGATCGTCAAGCAACCATGACGAATGTACAGAACCTTATCAAAGATATTAAACATACAGGCGCAAAGACAGTATTTTACAACATCAATGCGGCTGATAGTATTAAACGGAACGAGACGCTCGACGATATTCAGGAACAATTTGGAAATGATTCATCATCAACCATTAAAGTATTACTTCATTCTCTTGCATTTGGAACCTTGAAATCATTTATTGCTAAGAAACAGGAAGACGCAATAACCCAGGCTCAAATGGAAATGACCGTTGACGTGATGGCACATAGTCTTGTGTATTGGGTGCAGGGACTTCTCACTCGCAATCTTATCAAACGTGGTGGACGGATTTATGGCATGACAAGTTCTGGTGGTCATACGGCGATGCCCTTTTATGGTGCAGTGTCGGCAGCGAAGGCAAGCCTCGAATCGCATATTAGACAATTGACTATGGAACTTGGACCTCTGGGCATTACATCAAACGCAATTATGGCGGGAGTAACGGACACTCCGGCGTTGCGCAAGATACCTGGAAACGTAAAGATGGTTGAAGCTGCACGTTTGAAGAACCCTACCGGACGACTTACGACACCTGAAGATGTTGCAAGGGCAATTGTTCTTCTTTCTTCAGAGGAAGCTAACTGGATATCTGGCAATGTCCTTGGAGTTGACGGAGGCGAAGACAAAGTCGGATTTATCAGCCCCCGCAATAATTATTAAAAAATATACCTGTTTCATTAAGTGAGAAGGAATCTATTATGTTTCAGTTTGAATTCACCGAAGAACAACGTATGCTGCGTGATATGGCGCGAGATTTTGTGAACACAGAGGTTAAGCCTCTCGCTCAGAAGATGGATGAAGAAGAAAAACTGTCTCCTGAATTAATCCGTAAAATTGCGGATATAGGTTTCCTTGGTGCATCATTCCCTCAAGAGTATGGCGGCGGTGGATTCGGTGAAGTTGGTTATTGCGTCATGCAAGAAGAAATGGGAAGAGGTGATCTTGCAACCTCCACATTTATTGGAGCACATCAGTCCATTGGAGCGAATGCAATCTTTATTGGCGGTTCTGAAGAATTAAAGAAGAAGTATCTTGTTCCGCTTGCTGAGGGGAAATATATTGGAGGATTTGCACTGACAGAAGCCTCCGCCGGTTCAGATTCATTTAACCTACGGACGAAAGCTCGACTCGATGGAAATGAATGGGTCATTAACGGTGAAAAATTATGGATTACCAACGGAGGTCTTGCGGATATTCTTTCGGTATTTGCACGGACAGAACGAGGTATTAGCGCTTTCGTAGTTGAGACAAAAACTCCGGGATTCACTGCAGGTCCTAAAGAAAAGAAAATGGGTATTCGCGCCAGCATGACAAATGCATTGACGTTTGATAATGTTCGAATCCCCAAAGACAACATCATTGGTGATGACGGTCGTGGATTTCTCATTGCAATGAAAACATTGGATGCCGGACGTCTTGGTTTAGGGGCTGCCTGTCTCGGTGCTATGAAAGAACTTTTAGAACTCAGTACAAAATATGCAAAAGAACGGAAGCAATTCGATGCACCGCTGTCGCAGTTCCAGGCGATTCAATTTATGCTTGCAGATATAGCAATGACAATCTATGCCTTGGAATCGATGGTCTACCGTACGGCACAAGAGTATGATGAAAAGAAACCAGTCTCGCGCCAGGCAGCGTATGTAAAATTGTACGCTTCAGAGCAACTTTGTAAAGTAGCTGATAAAGCAGTTCAGATCCATGGAGGGATGGGGTATTCGAGAGAACTCCCCATCGAGCGTTACTACCGAGACGCTCGCATAAATCCGATATTTGAAGGTACAAGTGAAGTGCAAAGGCTTGTGATAGCACGCGATATTCTCAAGAAGAATGGAAAGGTCTAAGAATCAAATCTTGACTTTCAACGAAAAGTCTGGTAGTTTTAAGCAATGAGTTTTTGGTCCCGCTGAGGTCCAGCGGGATTTTTATTAAGAAAGCATGAAAAGTTTGGATCCTGCTAAACAGCAGCGGGATCCTAAATTTTTCAGACAACTTAACATCGTTGCACTCGTTGAGTTGTGAAAAATTTGGACAGGTAGCTCAGTTGGTAGAGCAATGGACTGAAAATCCATGTGTCGGGGGTTCAATTCCCTCCCTGTCCACTTAAAAACGCCATTTCTGATGCTAAGTGTTACGCAGTGCTAACAGTGTGCTAACACTTTTTTGCGTACTGGAGGTAAATATGGCGTCCCTCATTCAACGTTCCAACGGTTTCTATTATCTTATTACCTATCTTAACGGCAAACGTATCTGGCAATCTACCGGTGCAAAAACAAAACCAGGTGCAATAAGATTTTTAAAGAGTAGGAAAAGAAAATCCAAAAAAACAAATAATCTTACTCTGAGTCAATTTAAAACACAGTATGTCACTTTTGCTGTTGCGAATCTAGCTCCTTCTACCGTCACTCTGTATTCAGGAGCTATCTCTTCATTCTTAAAATACTGCAGGGATCGTAATCTTTTAGAGTACACTCCTCAGTTGATCGAGCAATTTAAAGTCTCTCATTTAAAAAAGGTTTCGCCGACAAAGGTCAATATCGATTTTCGATCTCTGAAATCTGTATTTGGAACAGCTGTGAATTGGGGATTACTTCAGGATAACCCATTCAAAAGATGTAAGCAACTAAGACTTCCTCAAATGAGACCTACTTTCCTTACTCCTGAAGATTTTCAGAAATTGCTCTCTGTTATTCAATACGAATGGTTCCGTGATTTAGTTCGTTTTGCTGTGGCAACAATGATGAGGGTAGGAGAAATCGTGAATCTGAAGTGGTCTTCTATTGATTTAGAGCGGAGACTTATACTTGTGGAGAATACAGAAACATATCGCACAAAAACCCGAAAGAGTCGAGTTGTTCCGATGAATGAATGGGTCTATTACTTTCTCGTCCGGAAGGAGAGAAAGAGCGAGCATGTATTTACATTTCCGGACGGAAAATCACTGAGAGTTGGATATGTGTCGAGCAGATTTACAAAATATGTGAGGAAAGCTCCGATAGATCAGAGAATCCATTTCCATAGCCTCAGACATACCGGAGCTACCTGGCTGGTACAAAAGGATGTACCTATTTTTACAGTGCAACATATACTTGGCCATAGTTCGACCGTGATGACCCAAATTTACTCTCATTTAGGAATTGAAGATATGAGAAAATCTATCGGTACTTTAAATGCGCTTATTTCATCTAATAATAACTAAGAGATAGCAATGCCAATGTTTTTGTTTTCCATGTTTCCAATATATATGATTTCGCAGTTGGTATTTGGTTATGAATCGAATATTCTGTAAGTAAGTCCAACTCGCAGAAATATTGATGGTAGCGTCTTAATTTGAATTGACTTTTTAGAATCGATTACTTATACTTAGTCTCCCTCGCATCCTTTCTCTCCCCCAGAAAGATGCGAGTCCCCTCGAAGCCTCGGCATTCCATTGGCGTGGTGTCGAGGCTTTACTACAGTGAATATGGTTATCAACAATCGCTTGATTTTAGTTGATGGAAAAGGCATATTACTGGCGCCAATTATTCATCAGAGATAACAAGGTTTGATAAATCTTACAGAATATAAGTCTATATTTCACGCTTATAAGCGCAAAAGATAGACAAAGTCTATCTAATCAGTAGTTAGGTTGCGTTTTGAGATAACTATATGACATTGCTTAAAGAATGAAACCATTAATTGTCACTATGATACAAGGAGTCGCATGAAAACGTTTTTGACAATTGTTCTTGTTATAATTTTTATTTTGGCACTTGTCTATATTATTTTCGACCACAAATCATTCACTTTTACAGCTGATATTGATGGAAGCACGTTCGATGGTAATCGAGCTAAGGTAATTTACACTTCTGGCAGACTTAAAATCAGCGCCTTCCATGCCGCTGCAGACTCACCCTTAGTCGTAATTGATTTGAACGCTACAAAAACTGGAACGTACTTGCTAAATGACGATAATTCGGCAACAGGAAATGTCGCTGTATATTTCGCAAAAAAAAATGTTTTTGCATCCAATAGTAGATTTACTGGAAGTGTTACAATCACAAAATTTGATCTGGAAGAAAAGGAAGTTTCTGGAACGTTTGCATTTCAGGGTGTTCAGGTCGTCCCGCCAGGATTAAAGGTTGTCAACGTTACAAATGGCGAATTCGAGAACCTGCCTATCGGTAACCGAAAATAGAACATTGCACAACAACGAGATAAGATGACACTTGCATTATTTGCAAAACGCAACCTAACCAGGCGCTCAAGCTGACGGGATGAGCTGGGTGCAATTAGCATGGCTGATGCTGGGTTGACGTTTTTATTATTACCTTTTCAGTACCTCGTTGGTTGGGGATTAATTAATTTGGTTTATCGCATGAACTCGTTTCGTTATCAGTAACTTGAAAATTATCAGCGCCGCAGCTTAGCGCCGTTCGTTAGGTTGCATTTTATATGTTAGCAAAATACAAGCATATTAGATTTATTCTTCTCTTATCAATGAGTATGACTTATTTATGCTTTACTCAAAATAAATGGTCTCTTGTTAATGGGCTTTATGGTGGCTCTATTGTATCAATAACTTTAGATTCATCAAAGATTTTATTTGCAGCGACTGAATATAAATCTATTTTGCTATCCACAGACAATGGTGATTTCTGGTCTCCAACAAATTTTCCCTCAAACTTAACACCGCTGATTCTTTCTTCTAATTCCAATACAGTCTTTGTCGGAACAGATGGAGATGGTATATATAAATCTACAGATGCAGGGCAAAGTTGGAATTATTCTGGGCTATCAGGAGGGACTATATTAAGTTTGATGTATGTCGGAAACGGAACCATATATGCGGGTTTGGCTTATAATAATGGTCTGTATTGTTCAACCGATAATGGGATAAGTTGGAATTATTTTGGGCTTTTAGGTTATTATGTCTATGCAATTGCAATTAGTCCTAATGGAACTATCTTCGCCGGCGTCCAAGATTCCGTAATATTACGCTCCACAGATAACGGAACAAATTGGATTAGATCAGTCAATCCTTATTACGGTATGGTCGACAATGGAAGAGCACTTACTGTAGATAATGTCGGAAATATTTATTTAGGAACTTCAGGCGGTGTGTGGCGTTCAACAGATAACGGCGATTCTTGGACAGCACTTGGTGCAAATATGCCATATGTGAATGGCATTGCAATTACAGATTCAAGTATTTTTATTTGCGGAATAGAGGGAATTGAAAAAGGAAATAGGGATGGGAAATTATGGACAACTGTTGACTCTCTTGTCTACGGTGTACAAACTAACTCTATTCTTGTAACTGCAAAAAAAAGTATTATCGCAGGAAGCAGGTGGAAAGGTTTTACTCGTTCTACGAATCAGGGTGTTTCTTGGGAGAAGATAAATAATAATTTTAGACATTCTGATATTTCCTCGCTAACGTCATATGGTAAAAACATATTTGCAGGCATCACATGGGATGGTGTTTATTCCAGTAGTGATAACGGCAATAGCTGGCAACAAATTTGGAATTCAACAAATATTCCTCTTGCAATACTTGCTGATGATAGCGTTCTTATCGTAGCGTCAACAAATGGCAATTATGGATTATTTCGTTCATCGGATTTTGGAAATACTTGGATTCAAACTAATCTTTTTAGTGGAGTATTTTCTTGCCTTGCTAAATCATCCGATGGCATATATTATGCAGGGGGTGGGAATGGAATTGACTACGGTGTTTGCTCTTCAACCGATAAAGGCATTACTTGGAAATATCAACTAAAAGATTATTCCATTACTACGTTAGCCATAACTCCATTAGGAGATATATTTGCTGGGACGGCTATCAACGGTGTATTTCGATCAACAGATAAAGGACAAACTTGGACAAATGTCGGATTTGAGAATGGTTCTCCAAGGAGTATAGTCTCAAATCCCAGTGGAGATGTATATGCCGGCTTCTATGATGGATACATTTGTCGCATGAAAGCTGGGAGTAGTACATGGGATACTGTAGGAGGCTATTTCAAAAGCGCTGTTTCAAATCTATTGTTTTTAAATGACAGCTCGATTGTTGCCGGTACAGATAATAATGGAGTTTATTTATCTAAAGACAAAGGTACTTCTTGGAATGATATTAATACAGGTTTGCCTAACAGCGGTAATACAAATCTAATAATGACTAAAGATGGTTCTGTTTTCTTGAGCATATATCAGGGCGGATTATATCAATCTTATGATTCTACACTTACCTTCATAAAAGAGTTTTCATTAGATATTCCAACCAAGATTGTTTTGCAAAATAATTATCCGAATCCTTTTAATCCAGTAACAATTATTAAGTACCAAATTCCAACAAATAGTTTTGTTTCTATTACGGTTTATGATATTCTAGGGAAGGAAATAACGAAATTAGTCAATGAGCGACAAAAGGCTGGTGAATATTCAGTAATATTTGATGGAAAAAGATATTCATCAGGGATATATTTCTATCGACTTCAAACAAATAATTTCTCTGAAACGAAAAAAATGCTTTTAATAAAATAAAATGCAACCTATCCAGGCGCTCAAGCTGACGGTTGCCAGTTGAGTACGTTAAGCATGGCTGGTGGTGGGTTTTCGTTTTTGTTATTCAGTTTTTAGTACCTATAACTTTGATACTTATCAATTTGGTTATCAGCATGAACTTGTTTCGTTTTGTGTATTTTGAAAATTTTCAGCGTGGCAGTTTAGCGCCGGTTCGTTAGGCGGCAACAAGAAGATATCTTGCCATATCAACTGAATGATACCGCCCGAAACACGCTTGAGAATGCAAATGTTGAATAAGAAATAGTTGTTCAACACGTTATTCTCGGATTTTTCAATTCATCTAGATGGAAAGGCATATAATTCAAATCTCTGTTCGCTGGTATGGCGAGCTCAACGACAATCTTCCAGCGGAACAACGGTACGTCACCTCTCTTCATCGAATTGAATCCGGCGTAGCAATTGGTAAATTTGTGTCCCAATTTGGAATTCCATTCGATCGCATTGATCTTGTACTTGTAAGCGGCGTCTCGGTGGATTCTAGACATCAATTGAAGGATAACGATCGTATCGCCTTATTTCCGGTATTCGAAAGTTTCGATATCGCCTCTGTCACGAAAGTTCGAGAGCATCCTCTTCGTCAGCCGAAATTCATTCTTGATGTTCACCTCGGAAAACTTGCCAATCTTCTTCGAATGCTCGGATTCGACACACTATATCGAAACGATTACACAGACAATATTCTTTGTAGAGTTTCTCTTAAGGAGAATCGAACTCTCTTGAGTAAGGATAAATCCTTGATCGAAACCGAGAGTCTCACTCATGCATATTTGGTCAGGAATAAAAATTCACGCCTTCAGCTTATTGAAGTTCTCGATCGATTTCAACTTTTCGCTCTTACTGCTCCTTTCACACGGTGCATTGAATGCAATTTAACGCTCCAAAAAGTCGATATGGTAAAAATTCTCTCCCGTATTCCCGAAAAAGTGAAGGAATGGTGTACCGAATACCAATGGTGCAGTGCTTGCAATAGAATCTACTGGAATGGCTCCCACTATCAGAAAATGCAGGAATTTATATCGTCTCTTCCTGAAAAATAGTTATACGACAGATGGTATTTTAAAAGCGGAATTATAAAATCGGAGGAGAATTGTATTTGTTTGTGTTGTCTTTATAATTGATAGTTCCTCGTTGATCCATAATATACTTTTTACAAAGTTCATATTGGATCACTTTATTTTTGGGGGGGCAGGTCAGTTACTATTGCTGTAGTGTTAAGCTAGGCAATGATTAAAATCCGTTCTGAAGCACCGAAAAAATCAATCCTAGTGTAAAATTATAAGAAAGCACATTTAGAATCAAAATCACTTCTTTGAAAACTTGCTATTAAATCGTATATTTTAAATAATTACTTCCATCAATGTTAAGTAAAAAAATGTCTCTTTCTGATGAAAAACATGGATTTACGTATGTAAGTAATTGGGTTCAGGAATGCATTGTTTTTCTGGCATGCTTCTTCTACCTGTTGCTTCGAATTCATCCCGTTCTTATTCTCGAAGTGCACCCGTCTGTCTTCTTAAAAGGAACCGATTTTCTGGGTGATTTTTTAAAAATCCCAGGTGGGTTGGTCAATTGGCTCTCGTCGCTTTTAATGCAATTCTGGTTTTCTGATTTTTTAAGCTCCTTACTTTTAGCTATTTGTTTTTGGATAGTTGGGTTCTTGACCAGAAAATGGATAGAAACCCTGACAGAAAATCGTCCGATTCATACATTTCATCTGATTCCGGTTGGTCTTTTACTCGTTCTTTATAGCAATTACGATTTTGACCTGAGTGTTACATTGGCAATAATCATTAATTTATTCTTTCTGGTTTTATTCATTCGTTGGTCACCGAAACAGCCGATGATTTGTATCGGATTGGGCTTAGTCATCACCGTTTTATTATATTGGATCACTGGCGGAGCTTTTCTGATGTTTGCCGTTCTCTGTGGATTGGGTGATCTTCTTTTCAGGAGAAAGATTGTAAGCGGCCTTTTACTTCTGTTGATCTCAGCTCTTCTTCCTTTCGTGGCATCCATATCTGTTTTTCTTATCACTCTGAAGCAAGCGTATCTGCATAACCTGACTTTTGAGAATTCGATCGAATCTTGGATCATTGCTTGCAGTCTTCCCGCTTTCTTTCTACTGACACTTATCATCGCTTCAATTGCGAAGATACCTGGAATTTGGAAACCATTTAAAAAATTTTCTAGACTTGCCTATGTCTGGGAAAAGTTACTTGTAACTCGGAAACTATTCCAAAAATTTTCTAGATTTGCCTATATCTGGAAATGGGCAATGGGCACACTCCTCATCGTAGCTGGAACTATTCTGTTGGCGAAGGACTCTTCCAATGATATAAAAAGGATTGTTCTTGAAGTCAACCGTGCTGTGCGTGAAGAACGTTGGACGGATGTGCTCAAGTTGACTCAGTACAATTCGAACGAGACTCCTCTCCTTTCATGTCAAACCAATCTCGCCCTCTTTCAAACAAACAAGCTTCTCGATAGTATGTTTGCCTATCCTCAATCTAAAGGAACTGCCGGTCTTCTGATGAATCAAACATGGTGTCTTTCATGGCCGGAGGAAGCAAGCAATGTAAGTTGGAAACTGGGGCTGGTCAATGAATCCCAACACTATGCCCATGAAGCCCTCGAGCGTAGGGGTCCCACTGCCGATCTTTTAAAACGGCTCGGAATGGTTTATATGTTGAAGGGTGATTATAAAGCTGCCAGACGATTTTTCCTGAATTTAAAAGATGTTCCATTCCAAGGAAAAACAGCTGAGTATCTTCTTCGACTGAATGAAAATCCAGGGGAACTTACCAATGATCTTGGATGCAAATATATTCAACTGGTTATGCCTCATGAGGATTTGATTTCTCGAGGGAAAGCCTCTTCCCCCAAATTGGAACTCTTATTGAAGCGAAATCAAAATAATAAAATGGCATTTGAATATATGATCGCAGATCTTCTTTTAACCGGGAATTTCAATGAGCTCTTGGATCACCTTTCAGATTTTAATTCCCTTGGATATTCACAATTGCCTCGTCACGTTCAGGAAGCAGTGATCTTTATCGCGTCGATGGATCCAAACTTTGGCTCAGATCAGCTGAAGAAATGGGTTCAACTATCCAATTTTAAACGATTCTTGGAATATCGACAAATTCTGATAAGTCATAAAGGAGATAGAAATGGTGCTATGCAAGATTTAAAGGATAGGTATGCTGATACCTATTGGTACTATTTCATGTTTGTCAAACCTGCTCCACGACCGTCGGAGAATCAAAATGAATTTCAATAACATCAATAAAAATGTGATATATTGGATTATTGTATTTATTGGAATTCTTTTTCTATGTATAGGATGTTCGACAACACCAGAGGGACGAGCGGACATCCAATCTGTGAATCGACTGGCAACTATTGAACCTGACTATTCTGGCATAGCCATTCCTCCGAACATTGCACCTCTGAATTTCTCGATCAAAGAATCCGGTCAAGAGTATTTTGTCAAGATACGAGGTGGCAAAGGGGATCCGATTCGAATTCAAAATAGCACCGGCAACATTCAGATTCCTATGGATTCATGGAAACATCTGCTTAGAGAGAATATTAGACAACGACTGAACACAGAGATCTTTGTAAGAAATCAGGATGGTAGTTGGGTGCGCTATGATTCAATAGTCAATCAGGTCTCACCAGATTCTATAGATAGCTATCTCGTATACAGAATGTTTGGCCCGATCTACAACCTTTTTAAGAAAATGGGGATCTTTCAACGAAATCTCGAAAACTTCAGCGAGAAACCTGTCCTTCTTAATAAGTTGACTCAAGACAATTGTATGAACTGCCACAACTTTTGGAAAAATGGAACGGAACGATGGCTTCTTCATATGCGCGGTGGTCCTGGAACATCTATGCTGTTAATCAAAGATGGTAAAGCACAAAAAATTGATTTGAGAACAAAATTTAACGGGCCTGCAGCGTATCCAGCTTGGCATCCATCAGGTGATTTAATTGCGTTCTCGGTTAGTAAGTTGCGATTGTTTTTCCATGAAACGGGTGAATGTCGGGATGTGTTAGATCGAGCTTCGGATATTATCCTTTATGATATTCCGACAAATACTGTAACAACCACTCCGGAAATTTCCAGCCCAGACCGGATGGAAATTTGGCCTGCCTGGTCACCTGATGGAAAATTTTTGTATTTCTGCAGCGCTCCAAAAATTGAGACGTTCGAAAATACTGATAAGTCAAGTGAATTGGCTTATGATAAAATAAAATATGATTTAATGCGGATCGGCTATGATCCAATAAATCACTCATGGGGAAAACTTGAGACTGTTATTTCTACTGCTGAGTGTGGATTCAGTATCACAGAGCCGAGAGTTTCACCGGATGGTCATTTCCTTCTTTTTACTGGAGCTGCTTATAGCCAGTTCCCGATTTATCTCCAAAGTGCCGACGTGTATATTCTGGATTTGAGAAGCAGACAATGGAAAAAGCTGGAGGTAAACAGCGATCGTGCCGATTCATTTCATTCTTGGTCGAGCAATGGGCGATGGATCGTGTTCTCAAGCAAACGTCAGGATAAAATTTTTACGAAACCGTATTTCAGCCACATCGATTCGATGGGCTGTGCAACCAAACCATTTGTTCTGCCTCAAGAGGATCCATTATTCTATGAATCGTTTTTAAAAGTGTATAATGTCCCGGAATTCACGAAAGAGCCTATTCATATAAGCCCCCAGGATTTAGCTAAGGCTGCTTTTTCAGAAAAGGATGCTCTGACTGCGAAATTAGATCCGAATGTACTCCAAAACAAAAATGACGATAAGGCAAAATCTGCTGGACAGGTGAAAACTCCATAGAAACGAAGTATGATGAACCGCCAAATGAAGGAAGTAAATGATTAAACGTTCAATTGAGTTATATCCAAACTTTAAAGTCTTTGTAACATCCGTCCATAACCAGTTGTTTATTAGTGCATCTGTTAAAAAATTGAATCCAGATCCGGAACAATCAACAGAGGAAATCTATAACAGGATAGCAGAACTCTTATCTGCTTCCGCGAGCAAAATTATTCATGAACGGTGCTTCGGTAGTATTGAACTTCAAACGCAAATCCTCGAAGCCCGCGCCCGCGCAGTTCTTAAATATAAAATGGAAACGAATACGCCAGTCACTTTTATTGAGGGAGAATCGTGTCTGGAAAACAAATTTGCCGGCGTCCAGATCAGAGCTCTGAAACCCAGTTCGGAAACCCGTGTTTGGACGATTCTAGACCAGGGAGTTCCTAAAGGACGTGCTTGGAATCTCAACGGTTCCACTTTTTTCGTCCTCCAGAGTGTTGATGGCGGAAATACGAAAGATACAAAACGCACAGACCGAAAATCCCAGTGTGAAGCCATGTTCCATCAGGCGGAGAAACTTCTCCGTGCCGAAGGCGCGTCGTATCAAGATGTTGTGCGTACGTGGATTTATATATCGGATATTTTAGATTGGTACGGCGATTTTAATACGGTAAGAAACCGCTGTTATTCGGATTACGGTTTTCTTGGAAAGACAGATTCCAAAGTGCAGGCAGAACAAATTTACCTTCCTGCTAGCACCGGCATTGAAGGCAGAAATCCTTCCGGTTTCCCCGCGACAATGGATGTATTTGCAATTCATCGGTCGCCGGGAAGTGCCATTCAAATTCGCTCTCTTTACGGCATTAAACAGCGTTCGCCTTTTCGTTATGATTCCGCATTTTCACGTGCGGTAGTGGTCGAGGAACCCGGCAACAAACTGATTTTGGTTTCCGGTACAGCTTCCATTGACGAACAGGGTAAAAGCGTATTTATTGGCGATCCCGCAGCGCAAATCCGGCAAACCTTGAATGTGGTTTCCGAATTAATAGCATCAGAGGGCGCAACACTTCAGGATATTTGCGAGGTGACAGTGTTTATTAAACGAAAAGAAGATTTTTTAATTTATCAGGAAATCATCGAACAAATGAATATACCTAATTCGCCTTCTGTATGTGTCTTGGCGGATGTATGCAGGGATGAATTATTGTTCGAACTTGATGCAGCTTTTATTCTTGAAAAAGATTAGGTGTAGATTAACTCCACGGAAGATTGATCTTCCGATCTGCAATACCCTCCAGAAAAAAGAATAATGATGTCATCGATACCTTAGCTGATGTATTCATCAGTCGTGGAACACCACAGTTTATTCGATCGGACAATGGACCTGAGTTTGTTGCACAGCTCATACGGCAATGGCTTCAAGATTTAGGTGTACAGACTGCTTTCATCGAACCCGGCAGTCCTTGGGAGAACGGATACACTGAATCATTTAACGGGAAGTTCAGAGATGAATTACTTAACGGAGAGATCTTTGATACAGTTATTGAAGCACGGGTGATCACAGAACAATGGAGAAATCACTACAACAGAATCAGGCCACACAGTGCATTGGGATATCGTCCACCAGCACCAGAAACTTATTTTCCTTATCAGGTGGCCAGTGCTTGATATTGAAAAAATACTAACTTATTATTGGCACATCATTCGCGAGCAGGTCACTCAGGATTGCCAATGAGAAATATTTTGAAGAGATCAAATATTCGAAGAGTTCCTGAACAAATAGTTTTCGGAAATCAGATTGTGACATCCACCGTTCTAATTTTATTCTATATCAAAGTGTGAATGAATTACAAGCGTTGAACCTGTAGCCTACGTACATATTTCGGCGATGCCTTGTTATGTGTAACCCTTTATTCGTTCGTTGTCAATTGTCTACCTAATACTTCAAGCTTATCGATTAATCCATTTATTTTTGCTTGCTGTTTTTTTATTTTCCTTAGTCTAAAATCGAACCAAACAACCACGATCAAAAGAAATGTCACGGAATAAGAAACAATAGCCCAAATCAACTCCATACGAAGAGCATACTCAATCAAGTAGAGAAAAAGACCTACTGAAAGCAGGATACAATAAATATTCAGTATCGTAGTTTGAAGGAAAAGTTGCTTCTCTTTTAATTTTAAAAGCTGTTGTAAGCATTGATTGTTGTTCATGTCGTAACCAACATGAACTAATAATGGAATCATTCTATTGTACGCGAATAGATATAAAACCATCGCCATGATTGCTAATACAATTCCGATCTTGGTAGTTATCATTTCCGGCTGAAAATAATACCACACAAATCCAATGAACGCACAAGTCAAAAGCAGCGCGACATTTGTCGCGATCAACGCATATAAGTTGTTCCTTTTGAGCCTCTTTATTTTATCGAAGAGTTCCTTTGCGTCGGGAGTTGTTGTTTCTTGCTTATTCCACAATTCTTTTAAGTCAATTTTATTCTTCATAGGTATTAAACTTTCTCGTTAATTTTTCTTTAATACGATGAATTCTTACTCTCACATTTGCTTCTGAAATTCCTACAATGTTCGCAATTTCAGATTGCTTTAAATCTTCAAGCTCAAGTGAAATGATAATGCGATCTGTTTCGGGTAACTCTGAAATACATTTATAAAGGAATTCAATTTTACTGCTATCATCAGTCTGCGGAACCTCTGCGATTTCTGTCGGCATATTTGCTTTCGGCATTCTCTTATTCTTTTCGATCTGCCGCAAACAATGATTTGTAGCGATTCTAAAAACCCAAGTTCCTATTGATGATTCATTTCTGAATTTTGACAGTTGCTGCCAGATAGTAAGAAAAGTTTCCTGTGCAATATCTTTCGCCCAATCGTGGTCATTTACATATCCCATACATAAACGGAAAACTTTCCGCCAATAAGTCTTATATATTTCTTCAAAAGTCATTTGTTTGTTATCGTCCAATGAAGTTGTTGAGTTGTTTGTTATACCAATCTTTGTCGTCATACATAATAAAGTGGAGACCTTTCGTGGCATATTGCAAATTGGCAGTCTTCAGGTTTTTGAATTGTTCATTTATTGCCGGTTTGAAGTTCTCGAAATATGATTCCAATAAAATTAATGCAGGGCATGTAATACCAGAAATTTTCTCTCGCAAGTCTGTGTTAGAATAATCGCAATACATCTCAGCGAATGTTTTCCGATCTGATTGAATCGTCCAGTTGACCACAAGCTCCTGTTTTGACGTATCTGCCAATAAGCGGAGCATTCCTTGTTTCTGCATTTGATAAAACTGCTCGTTTGTTGACGAAGTAAGTTGCGATACTATAGCACCGCAATCATTATTGTCTTTTGTGTGATAGGAGGGATTCATTAATGCTGACAAACAAGGCAATGCATCCACAACAATTATTTTCGAAATGAGATCAGGATAATCAGCAGCTAAGGCCATAGCTAAACCACCGCCTAAACTATGTCCTACGATGATGGGCTTGTCTATTTTGTTTTGTTGGATGTATGCAGCAATGGCTTTTTCCCAATTCTGAAATGTTGGTTGAGATTGAGGAGGAACTTCTGCAAAACCAGCCATAGTCAAAATGTAGCAAGTGTACTTAGTTTCGTAGAATATTTTTGTTTCATCCCAAACTTTTCCCGAACAAGCAAAACCGGGGATGAAGATTATTGAATGAATTCCTTTTCCAGAGATTTTTATTTCAAAAGGGTAATTGTTGCTTTGCCCAAAGACATTTATTGTCAAAGCTGAGAAAGCGATTAGAATTGATAATTTGGCAAACTGTTTCATAGATTCTCCTGTTGTTTGCCTTTTAGATACACGAATTTTCAAAATGTTACAATTTGGGTACAAATATTTTTGCAGATCTGTCTTTTCAATTTGAACACGCCATTATTTGGCTCTTCGCCAATGTGTGTAACATTCCCGCCAATAAACAGCAAACAAATCTACGATAACTTATTAATGCTTTTATTTCACCTTTGGCTCAACTATGGCATCGTTGTCTATGTCTCCCGATACTGTCTCTTCCGCGCTTTTCTTTAGCATATTGTCAACTTGCCAGCTCCTTATGATATTGATGGCGAAATGACAAGATCGATCTTGCCAATTGACACTGCCAACACTGCCTATAGGGAATTGGCAACATGGCGAAATGTCAAATATGGGACCCAAATGGGATCCCATCCATTAACACCTTACAGGAGTTTCAGGAGTATCTTCTGCTTCGGAGTAAAGGCGAGCCGACAAACTGGTTCCCAGAAAATTATTTTTAGAAATTATTTTCATTTCCTATGGCAAATTGATTTCTAAAATTTTTGTTTTCAATTTTTAAATGCTATCTCTTAGGGCTTCTTCGGGGATAGAAATTTATTCCCTTGCGTTTTAAAGATGCTATTGATAGATTACCAGCACGGATAAGTATCCGAAGAAAGTGGGGAATTGTTGGGAGCTGCCAGAGCCTGTTTAATTATCGCCAAATTTGGTTTAAGTCTAATACACCAAAAATGCATGTTAGGATGCGATGTGCAGTCTAATCATAGTTAGGTTGCAATTGCCTATTGATTAGTTTATGAAAAGTGAAATAGATGAAAAACATTCTACGATTTCTATTTGTATCGTGTTGCCTATTTAGTATTTCAAATTTGTTGAATGCCCAATGGGTTCAGGCCGGTTGGTCAAACTATGGGGTTAATTCTTTCGCTGTAAGTGGAAACAATTTTTTTGCAGCAACTTACGAAGGTGTCTATCTTTCGACAAATAATGGTGCTAGCTGGAATGCCATCAATTCAGGATTGCAAAACAATGAAGTTAATTGTTTTACCGTCAAGGACACTAATCTCTTCGCGGGAACTTACAACGGTGTCTATTTATCGACCAATAACGGCACAAACTGGAATGCAGAAGATTCAGGTTTGGCGAATACCGGAGTTACGGCGTTAGCAGTTAGCGGCGATAAAATATTTGCTGGGACTACTGGTGGTGTCTTTGTGTCAACCAACAACGGCGCAAACTGGACGGCCGCTGGTTCTGGTCTGCCAGATACTTTAATAATCCCTGCAGTCTCTGCCCTAATTGTTTTCCCCAACGGAGCAGGAGATACAAATTTATTCGCAGGGATGACAGGCAGTGGTGTCTATTTATTGACAAATAATGGCACAAATTGGATTGCTGTTGATTCGGGATTGAATGGCAATATAGATATTTATTCTCTTGCTACTTCTCCTGATGGAAAAAATATTTTTGCAGGAACTGGGAGGGGCGTCTATTGCTCTACTAATAACGGCACAAGCTGGAATTCAATCACTTCAGGATTGCCAAGTTATGAACCTAATACTTATGCATTAATTGTTATTTCTAATGGAAAAGGCGACACAACTCTCTTTGCTGGAACAACCCAAGGTGTTTGGGCACATCCGATTTCCAGATATACTCCGATTATATTACTAGATCAATATTCTCTTGGATTTTATGCAACCTCATTGCAAACAATAACGCGCACTCTTAGAATCACGACCAGTTCTTTAACTCCACTTATAATTGATTCGGTATATACAAAGACTAAATGGTATACCGTGGAATCCGTTCATGACACGATCTCCGAAGGTGATACTGTTAATTTGAATATTTCACTAGTAATGGCAAATGACACAACATCCTATTCTGACACACTTTATATAGTTAGTAATTCAATCTGTTCGCCGACAAAGGTATCATTGGGTGGGGGAATAGAATATCCAATATCAGTTTCAAAAAACAATTCTGATATTCCAAAGAATTATGAAATATCCCAGAATTTTCCCAACCCTTTTAATCCGACGACAGTTATTAATTATCAAATACCTGTAAGCAGTTTTGTAACGCTGAAGGTTTATGATATACTTGGCAGAGAAGTTGCGACTTTAGTCAATGCAAGGAAAAACGCGGGGTATTTTAATGTCACATTTGACAGTAAACATTTGCCGAGTGGTGTCTATTTTTATCGCTTGCAAGCTAGCTCATTTATTCAGACAAAGAAATTCGTTTTACTAAAATAAAGCTATTGCGCGGCCTAACCATTTTAAAAAGGAATAATATTCTCCCGATGCGTCCCGCAATAGTGACATGAATAAACTCGTTTCGGTTAGTGCATATTGAAAATTATTAGCGCCGGTCGTTAGGGCACAGTCTATTATGAAAAATATGAATCGGTGTTTCAAATTATCTATATTATTTCTTTACTTGATAGGATGTTCTTCTGTTTCCGATAGAAAAGATAAACTCAATAGTTTTATGGAAATACCGTGGGGTTCTTCCCCAGAGTTTGCTAAAGAAATAATGTTTAAAAAGGATAGTGTAAAGTTTTCACAAAATGAGAGCAACGATACCTTACTTTTTTTTGATGGTGGGCAAGCGTTTGGAGAACCAGTAAGATTTTATGGTCTCCATTTTACAGATGGACAACTATATGAAGGCTCAATAAACTTCCACCCGCCCTATTTTAATGAAGTATTACCAACATATTTAGAATTGAAAAGCACGTTTATTCGTCAATATGGAAAACCAAACTTTGAAAAAGAAACTGTTGATCCATCTAAGAACAATAAGGAAGATCTTCAAGACTTGAGCAATGGAAAGGGTTGGATGCAAGCGAACTGGCATTTCCCAGTTTCTGGCAGTAAACTGGATAATGGTTTAATATTGCTTCTGATCAAAGGATCAGAAATCTCAGTGAGCTATGTAAATGCTGATCTTGGATATGCAAATATTTTAAAAAGACAATCGCATAAAAAATAATAACCGCGCCTTAACCGAGGCGTTCAAGCCAACGGAATGAGCTGGGAGCAATTTACATGGCGAGCATAGGTTCTGTCTAAATTTGAAAGTTATCAGCATGAACTCATTTCGTTTTGTGTATATTAAAAATTATCAGCGCCGCAGCTTAGCGCCGGTCCGTTATACCGCTTGCGCTCATGAAGAAGATAGCAGCAACCCAAAAGGCAAAGAAACAAAATCTAATTTCAAAAAAAATATATATCCAAATGTTGATGTTTATTGAAAAAAAGCCTATGACGAAAAAAAATAGTAACACTAAACTCAAAATTAGTAATGGACAAAAAGATATATCAAAATTGTTTCTCAAGAGATTATTAGTAAAAGTGATGTTCTCGCTAGGCATCGGACTAATTGGATTGCACGCCCAAACCGATACGACAACGGGTACCGTAACTGATATAGACGGCAACGTATATAAAGTGGTAACCATTGGCAACCAGGTTTGGATGGCCGAGAACCTTAGAACCACCAGATATCGCAACGGCGATACCATAAGCACTACCAATCCCGCCACTTTGGATATAAGCAACGAAATCGAACCGAAATATCAATGGGCTTATGATGGCGATGAACGCAATGTGTCCACTTATGGCAGGTTATATACTTGGTATGCCTTAACAGACAAACGCAATATTGCCCCCGTTGGTTGGCATGTACCCACTGATGCTGAATGGAGAATTCTTGGCAGATTGTTTGGTGGAGATAGCATAGCAATTGACAAATCAAAACAAGCTGGCACAATGTATTGGAAAATTCCCAAAACAGGTGTAACCAACAAGAGCGATTTTATAACACTTTCAGCTGGCAGCCGCTGGCCCAATGGAAAATTCGTCCAACTTGGGAAATATGGTCACTACTGGTCGGCTAATGAGGAATATCCTGGTTGGGCTTGGCGTATGCTAAATAGCTACGAAGGCGAAAATACAATACACCTGGGAAGCGCTCCCCCCAAAATTGGTTGGGCCGTACGTTGCATAAAGGATAAGGATTAGTCTGTTTTGTACTTTTAACTATATTTCATTCCAAGATAATTGACAATGGACTGTTACACGAACAATCATACGCAATTTGTGGAATGGTAGCATTCAAATGCAAGCGGTATAACCAGGCGCTCAAGCTTGACTTGATCAGAAGAATGATATAAACTATCAGCATATTCGATTTACCATTTATCAGGATTTAGATATGAGTGACGAAAAGAAATCAGTCAGTATAGATAGTTGATCTAATCGAATACATTTTCCATCAGCGCAATAATGAATGTGCTGGAGAAGAAAGGACTGGTATCAAGAGATGAGGTTATTGCAGAAGTGGATCGATTGAAGCGTGAAATGAATGAAAATGCGAAGAAGAATTGATGTGGCAGCTTAGCGCCGGTCCGTTAGATTGCTCTGTATTTAAAATCTTGTTCAAGGTTCTGCTATTTGAAAAGTCTTTTAAAATCATTATCATTGTACAATTAAATGAACCGTGAGTTGTGGCACCCGAAAGATTTCGGGATAAGCAACAACGGCATTAGGAGTACCAAAATGAGAATACAAATGATTCTATTCACGGTTCTAATGAACATATATTTGTTCGGTGATTCATTAGCTCAACAAATGCCCCTTGTCTATAATGTTGAAAACACAGGCGCGGACTGTCCAATACCTTATTTTCCAACATTAAGCCAACTCCCTTATATCCAGGCATTACCCGACCCGTTTGCGTTTGCCGATGGCAGTGGCCGCATGACAAATTTTTCCGATTGGCGATACCGGCGGGTCGAGATTGGCGCTCAGATCCAAAATTATGAGATTGGAATCAAACCGGCTGTTGATATTCCATCGCAAGTTACTGCCAGCTACTCTGGTGGCGACACTGCTGGCAGTAGTGGCACACTCACAGTGCATGTGACAGTGAATGGATACACGCTAACTCTGACTTGTCCAGTCAGCATCCCATCGGGGGCAACCGCCCCCTATCCGGTAGTGATCGGCATGGATAGTCCCTATGGTTCTCTCAGTTCTAGCGTCTTTACCAGTCGCGGTATTGCAGGAGTCACATTCTACGAAAGTCAGGTAACATCTTATGGCAGCCCGAGTAATACGGATCCATACTACCGGCTTTATCCAAATCTTAACCTTACTAATACGGGACAATACAGCGCATGGGCTTGGGGAGTTAGTCGTATAATCGATGGCTTTGAGCTGGTTCAGAATGTTCTCTCCATAGATCTAAAGCACATAGCCGTCACCGGTTGCTCCTATGCCGGTAAATTGGCACTCTTTGCCGGAGCGTTTGACGAGCGTGTTGCGCTTACAATTGCCCAGGAGTCGGGTGGCGGTGGTGCCACATCATGGCGATACTCGCATTCCCTGCCTGCTGGTAGCGTGGAAGATATAGATAATACAAATTATCAGTGGTTTATGGATGCGATGAGCCAATTTTCTGGCAACAATGTTTCGTACCTCCCAGAGGATCATCATGAGTTAATGGCAATGTGTGCGCCCCGTGCGTTGTACGTTACGGCAAACCCGCCATATGTATGGTTGGCAGGTCAGTCAACCTACGCCTGTAGTAAGGCTTGTCAGACGATCTATAATGCTTTAGGTATACCCGATAGGTTCGGCTTTTCCATTGTCGGTGGACATAATCACTGTGCGGTCCCAGACAGCCAATTACCTGAAATTGCAGCCTTTGCAGATAAGTTCCTTCTTGGGAATAACACGGTGAATACGAACATCGCTGACACTTACTATAATAGCGACCTTTCCTCATGGATTACATGGACCAACCCGGCATTTTCCAACGATACATCTTATTTTACAACTTTGGCTTATCCTCCAAATAATCAAACTGCAGTTGATACAACAAATATTACATTTAAATGGAACAAGGGAAAAAATGCCTTAAAGTACTATATTCAGTTAACGACGGACCCGACATTTACAACCATTTTTAAAAGTGATTCAACAACAACAGATACATCAATAACATACACAGGCTTAAAGGGAACTGTAAAATACTATTGGCGCGTTATGGAAAAAAGTGCTTCCGGCTTAGGCCCGTGGAGCAGTGTCGCGAGTTTCATCACAACGTTAGCTTTACCAAATGCGCCGCAATTAGTTTCTGTTGTTTCAAATCAATTTGGCGCTATTACAATGAGCTGCAATAAAGTAAATTCCGCCACTCAGTATTTCTTCCAGGTATCAAACAACTCAACATTTACTAATCTATTCAATTCCGTAACAACAACGGATACTACCGCTGGTCTTTCACATGTATCGGAATCACGAGAATATTACTGGCGGGTTCAAGCAAGTAATCTTGCAGGTTCCGGTCAGTGGAGCCAGGTAGGAAACATTGACTTTCTTTTTCCGCCGTCAGGCCTTGCATTGACAAGCGGGTCTAATGGAATTATTCTTAATTGGACTAATAACTCATTATATGAAACCGGAAATGTGATTGAACGCGAGCAAAGTCCGCAGACAACTTTTACATTACTCGATACTTTAGTAGGAACCGGGAGCCAATATACAGATTCACAAGTACAAGAGGGCCAAACTTATACTTATAGAATAAAGGCTTATAATACTCAATCCCTGCAGTCATCTTACTGTACTCCGGTTTCTTTAATTGTAACAGGAGTTGCAAAAAACGGTGATGGAATACCAAAAGAGTATTCACTCAGTCAGAACTATCCCAACCCGTTTAACCCGACTACAAAAATAAAGTTTGCTTTGCCGCAAAGGGCACTAACAAAACTAATTATTTACGATCTTCTTGGCAGAGAAATCCAGACACTAATAAATAAAGAGCTCGAAGCGGGTTATGGTGAAATTAATTTTGATGCAAGCAATTTCCAAACCGGAGTCTATTTCTACAGAATTCAATCCGGAAATTTTATTCAAACTAAGAAAATGATTTTAATGAAGTAGAAATAAAGCTTAACGCGCAGGTAAGACGGCGTTGGAGTAGTTCTCAAGTTTAACGAAATAGATAAACAGTATCCCGCAAAGAAAAATGCGGGGTAATTTGTTCAGCAGTGTACTAATAAATTAAATCCCGCCCAACAAGATGGTGGGTGAAAATGGGTGGTGAGTTGTTCTTGCTTGCAGCAAGCAGGAATGGATCAGTACGTTTTGATTTCTTTTTCGTCACCAAACGGAAAATTGTCAGTTCATAACCTGTGGGTTCTCAAAGAAAATTCCAAGCATAGAGTCTACCTGCGACAGAGGACTACGTAATCCCCACCTTTGATTTGGATAGAACTCATCATTTGAAAGTTTTCTCGTTGTAGATTCTAAACAGCTTTTGGTGGTAAGAAAGCAGGTTTTGCGAAGTTCCGGCGAAGTGCAGATTGACGAGAAAATTAAGGAGCAGATTAAATCACGTATCCAAGCATGAAGTGTGGTCAAAGGAAAATTTTTATTGTATATGGTGTTATACGCAGATGACGAAAGTGTAACGGAAATATGTAAGTTCACTTCTGAGGCTTTAAACCTCACAAACAGTCAAAGCAATGCAGGGTTGTTTTTTTATGCAACATAACCAGGCACTCAAGCTAACGAAATGAGCCTATTGCGTTGAGCATGGCATGTAACGGTTTAGTATATTTTGGAAGGCATTCTACATGAAACTAGGTTCGTTTAGTACTATTTTGAAAGTTATCAGCGTAGCAGCTTAGCGCCAATTCGTTGGCGGTTTACTTTAATTAATCAAATAAGACAATGGATGAACACATAACAAAATATTTAGGTAAACAAGCAGTTTTTGGCTCTAATCAAATATCTCATCCTATAGTTGAAAGAGCTATACTTCGTGATGGCACTTTGATTATAGACTGGGTTGACGAAAAGCATAATAGAATACTTGTAACAATAAAAAAAGATAAAGGTGATGAGTGGACTGGAAAATTTGAAAGAGGAGAAAATCCAGAAGAAAAGGGATCCGTCAAGGCTGCAGTTTTTTTCAAGGAAAATAATTTGGGAATATTAGGAAAATTATTAACTGATTCAGGTGATTCTGATTGGTATGCTTTGTTTGAACAAGTTGAAAGATTTCCAGATGAAAAATAAAACAGTAAACCGCCTAACCAGGCGCTCAAGCTCGATCTGAACAGAAAAATGAAAGGACTGGTATCAAGAGATGAGGTTATTGTAGAAGTTGATCGATTGAAAGGTGAAATGGAGAAACATGCGAAGAAGAATTAATACTGCAATATAGTGCCGATCCGTTAGGCAGCGATTTCTTATAACATTAATTTGCATTATATAGAATGAAAACCATATTTTTTATTTTTGCATGTTTTTCAATTCCTTTCTTTTTGAAGAACCTTATAAAAAATCTTTTTGCATTATTATTTGCGACTTCATTGGTAGTAGTAATTGCTAATGTTATTATTTTCTATCCAAATAAAGCAATATCTGGAAATTTAATAGCTCGGTCTCTTGGTGAATCAGTTATTCCAATTGTGATTGGTTTCTTTGCATATCTTTTAGTAACACATAAAAAAGTTAGTGAACAAAACTCTGCGAAAAAACAACGATCAATAAGTAATAACAATAAAATGTCATGGGCTATAAAAGGCAAAATTATCGGAATTTCTATTCCAATTATTTCCTTGATGCTAATATTCTGGAATGCTCAAGCTTCAATATTTTTATTTCTTATCTGGCTCATCTTAATCTATTTTATAGTATTGATACCTGGAGTAAAGAAAATCGCTCCTAAGCAATCCAAAAAAAAGATACTCAAACTGAATCCAATAAACAAAACAATAAAAATACTTTTTCTCCGGGAACCGCGAAAGAACAATATTATGCAAATGTATTGGGCTTAACGGGTAAGATATCAAAATCAAAAGTTAAACAAGCATATTTTGATCTTATAGCACAATATCATCCTGATAAGGTTCAGCATTTAGGAAAAGAACTTCAGGATTTGGCAAATCGGAAGTCAAAAGAAATTATTGAAGCATATAATTATTTCAAAAAAGAATATGTGTATAAATAATGTATCCTTATACGCTGCCTAACAGCAACTCAAGTTGACGGTTGCCAGTTGGGTGCGTTAAACATGGCTTGCAGAGGCTGAGTGCAAAATTGAAAATCATCAGCGTGAACTCGTTTCGTCATCAACATTTTGAAAATTATCAGCGCCGCAGCTTAGCGCCGTTCCGTTAGAACGCAAAAATAATCATTGCGTTGTTACGCAAGTTATGTGCAATTTTACAATGAAAGTAATAAATGATTGAAACTAAAATGAAAGCTTTAGCTTTTTCAATATTTGGCACTCCCGATGTCCTTGAATACATTGACATTCCTATTCCAGGACTAAAAGTAAATGAAGTTCTTGTTAAAATGAAAGCAATAGGTTTAAACTATGCTGACATTTATCGAAGAAAAGGTAATTACCATTTAAAAGGAAATCCCCCTTATATTGCTGGATATGAAGGATCAGGAATCATTGTCAAATCAAATTCACTAAAATATAAAATTGGCGAAAGGATTGCATTTACAGACGTCCCATTTGCAAATGCTGAATATGTAGTTGCTCTAGAATCACACATAATTCCAATTCCAGAAAATATTAGCTATTCATTAGCAGCTTCAGTTCTATTACAAGGATTAACAGCACATTACTTGTCATTTGACAGTCATAAGGTGCTGCCTAATGAAATAATATTAATTCACGCTGCTTCTGGTGGTGTTGGTCAAATACTAACCCAAATTTGCAAACTAAAAGGAGCAAAAGTTATAGGACTTACAAGAAATGAGTATAAAATAGAAACTATTTTAAAAAGCAATGCAGATTATGCTATAACTCTAGATAAGGATTGGAAATCTAAAGTAATGGAAATAACTAATAATAGAGGCGTTGATGTAGTTTACGATAGTGTTGGTTCTACATTATCAGATAGTTTTGAAGTCACTAAAAATTGTGGACATATTGTATTTTATGGAATGAGTGGCGGTGACCCAAAACCCATTGACCCAAGAATGTTAATGGATACCAGTAAAACTTTGACTGGTGGTGACCTTTGGAGTTACTTAACTTCTGAAGAAGAAAGAAAAAAAAGGGCTAAACAATTATTTGACTGGATAATAAATGGTGACATTAAAATTAAGCAACCTGTTAATTTCAAACTATCTGAAGGTAGAAAAGCTCACGAATATTTGGAAAACGGACAAAGTTCAAGCAAAATCTTGCTGATACCTGATTCAGAATAAAAACTGCACATAACAGCGAAAAACAATGGCGCTGACGTTATTAAATAATCAGGTGCGAAATCTTTATATGCGAACTCTGTTGAGCTCGCTCCATTCCGTTTGCCACGAAGAAAATGGAAGTTTATATTATGGCAAACGGAACGGCATTGTTTTCGTACACGTTAGACTAAAGATGTCCTTTTAGTAAAAAAGGCGATTTAAAAAATTATGAGTATTTTTCCAGAACCAGTCTTAAAATTACCTGAAGCGGATATTCCTTTGGATGGTGTTAAAGCCTTTTTATCACAAGGAAACGATCATCAAATAATCTTTATGGAATTCAATAAAGATATAGATTTACCAGAGCATAAACACGAGAGTCAGTTTGGCATCGTTTTAGAAGGAAAAATTGATCTATATATAAATGGTAAGAAACATACATTTCAAACAGGCGATAGATATTATATTCCAAAAGATACTGTTCATTCCGGAAAAATATACGCTGGTTATGCAGATATTACTTTCTTTGACCAGAAAGATAGATATAAAACAAAGAAGTAAAGACGTTCTTCGTCTATTTGCGTTCTAACCAGGCGCTTCCCGAAGGTGGCGAAGCCATGCCTTTGGCAGATCCCTTTGGGACAAGCTGACGGAAGGAGCGCGGGTGCAAAATTCAAGGCGAGCAGAGGTCGGGTACAGAATTGAAAGTGAAGTGAATGAACTATAGAAATAGAAACACGTTACGCGTGTTACAGTTATAGGGCTCCGCCTGTTTAGTGTATTTTGAAAGTTATCACCTGCCTGCTGAAGTGCCTTTGGCATGCAGGCAGGGTGCGGCAATATACCACAGAAATTCGATGCGCAGAGATCTGTGTGGGAAAGGAAATCACTGGAATCTTGTGTGACACAGAATTCTTCAACACAGCCAGTATTTAGCAGAGATTATAGAAGTAACGTAGGGTTATCATGATGTTTGCTTACATCTGGACGATCAGATGAAGGAGAAATTGCCATGCTTATTCAAACGAAGACTCGTGACCGTGCTGCACAAACAAGCAAGTCAATCCTTCAATTCCTGTTGAAGGACCATCATCCCCGTGATTATGCATTCCGATTTTGGGACGGATCTGTTTGGGATGCAGAAGCTGGTCAGCCTATAGGCTTTACGATGGTTCTTCGACATCCTGGTGCCCTCCGCGCAATGTTCCTCCGGTTCAATGAAAATGCCCTCGGTCAAGCCTATATCTATGATGATTTCGACATTGAGGGGAACATCGAAAGAGCGTTCCCTATGGCGGAATATCTTTTGGGTTTGCACTTGAGTATCGCTGACCGTATACGTATCGCTTCGATGCTTCTTACTCTCCCTTCTCACCACGGTCCGCGGTCCGGCAGGCAGCCAGTTCATCTCACCGGCGCTCAGCATTCGACTGCACGCGATCACCAGGCTGTGACGTATCACTATAACACTTCGAACGATTTTTTCGCCCTCTTCCTTGACAAGAACCTGGTCTATTCGTGTGCATATTTTCTGTCGCCCGGCGAAGATTTGTTAACTGCCCAGACGCGTAAACTCGACTACGTGTGTCGCAAATTGCGGCTGAAACGTGGCGAACGTCTTCTGGATATCGGATGCGGGTGGGGTGCTCTGATCATGCACGCAGCAAAACATTACGGAGTCTCGGCACTGGGGATTACGCTTAGCGAACCACAAGCCAAGCTTGCCAACGAGCGAATCAAACAACGAGGCTTGAGCCGAAAATGTCGGGCAGAGGTGCTGGACTATAGAGAACTTGCACCTTCAGAACCGTTTGACAAAATCGCGAGTATCGGGATGGTCGAGCACGTTGGCAGGTCAATGTTGCCTGAGTACTTTAGGAATTCCTGGCGTCTGCTTCGACTGGGTGGGGTTTTTTTAAATCACGGAATTGCTGATAATCTTGACCATCGTGGTCCAACGTTTTCGCAAAACTATGTTTTCCCAGACAGCGAGCCGGTTCCCATTGGTGAGAGTACCAGCGTCGCTGAACGTGTGGGATTTGAAGTGCGCGATGTTGAGAGTCTGCGCGAACATTATCTTTTGACACTTCGTCATTGGGTCTCCCGCTTGGAGGCGCATCGCGCCGTGGCGATCCGTGCAACAGATGAAACAACGTATCGGGTGTGGCGGCTCTTTATGTCGGCCGCAGCACACGGGTTTGACATCGGACAGACGAATGTCTATCAATCCCTCCTCGTGAAGCCAGACCAAGGGGTTAGCGGAATGCCCCTCAGCCGTGGTGATTGGTACAAAAAAGAATAAAATGAAACATCTGTATTAAAATTATCAGCGCCGTATCCCGATTTATCGGGAGCCGATCCGATAGACAGTGCAATAAAATAATGAGTAAATTTATAATCATTACACATAAAATTAAAATAAAGGGATTATGAAAAAATCATTTAGTGTTGTTGTTACATTGTTTCTTTTGGCTGGCCCTGCCACTCTTGGCCAGATCAAAGTTCTTACAGATATTCTCATTACCAAAGCTGATTTGTTAAAGGCTGGAACATCCATTCCTGTTTCCTCTATTGGTGAGCCTGTGGGTTCGGTAAAACTTTATGAGTCACGCTGGATAGAAGCCACGGATGCCACTCCGGCTTATGGTGTTGTGGAAGGTTCAATATTTCCTGTTGATCCAAACGGCTGGCCCATTAATTTCAGGGTATTGTTGCCGGCCGGTTGGTCGCAGCACGCTATGCAAGTCGGTGGTGGCGGTATGAACGGAATCATCACCGTAAGAGAAGGCAGGAATCCGATGCTACACAAGGGATTTGCTTTATACGGAAGCGATGCGGGACATCAGGCAGGAAACATGGGTTTCCCCGGTGGACAACAAAACAAACCATTGGCTTCAGGTCCAACAACGGGAGATGAATGGGCACTAAATAATGAAGCTATCCGGAATTTAGGGTACATGCAAATGAAGAAGACCCATGATGCCGCTATAGTGATTATGGAACGCGTATATGGAAAACTGCCTCAATACAATTATTATGTAGGAAGCTCTCAAGGCGGGCGAGAGGGACTTACTGTGGCTCAGCGTTACCCTAAGGATTATAATGGAATTATTTCCAATGTTCCTATCATAAACTTTTCAAGCTTAATGCTGGCGCCTGAACTGATCAGGATTCGGGAAAAACTTTTAAAAAATTGGGTGACACCTGCCAAAGTTAATGCCATCAGAGCTGAATTTCTCAGACAATGCGATACACTTGATGGACTCGCCGATGGCATTATTAACAATTACATGGCAGCACGGGCTATTTTTAATGTTATCGATAGAGTTGGTCCGACTGATCCTTGGGCTGCACTCCGCGCGCCAAACAACATTGATTCGGATCCCAACGACAAATCGGAATCAGCAAAATTGACTAACGAACAAATTAAAACAATGGAATTTGTTTATAGTCCTTATAAATTTTCTACGCCCCTAGCCAATGGCGTAAAGGTTTTTGGTATGTGGTTGCCCACCACTGAACCTGATGGCTTCGGAATGATTACCGGAACAAGATATAAAGGTCAGGAAGGAGCTGATGAAAACGCTAAGCTCCATAATTCGTTGGGAACACTTGGTGTTACCGGCTTCCTCATGCAGAATATCAAAACCAATCCACTCGATTACGTCGAAGGAGGTCAATGGAATAAACGCAGAGAGCAGATATCAGAATGGCTCGATTCTGACAATCCTGATCTTTCAGACTTTTACAAAAATGGTGGCAAGATCATTATTACCATTGGTACCATGGACAATATAGCCTCCCCGGGAGCGCAGCTTGATTATTACCAAGCTCTTCTTGACAAAATGAGTCGGGAAACAATTGATAAATTTGCACGCCTGTATGTAGTTCCACAGGCTGGTCATGGTTTATCAGGAAGAAGTTATAAGGTGAATGGCGAAGGAAAACCAGTGGAAGTCAAAAATATTCCTGCCCCTGATGGAAACGATAATATGGACTTGATCATAGCTTGGGTGGAAAATAACCAGCCTCCAGCTAAAACACTTATTATCAATCCGCAGGGCAAAATAGGAATAAAACAGGAAGGCGAAGGCTATTTGTTATGTTCATATCCATATTTTCCAAAATATGTGAGCGGATCAGTGGACCAGATATCTTCATATGTGAGTGAGGCACCCTGAGATCATATACAATAGATGCACTGAACTTTGTGCATGCGTATAATGCTATTATCGTTGACACTATTTATGTGATAGAATAATGTGCCGCCTAACGAGGTGGTCAAGCTCGACCTGGCTGGATTGAATGAAACGTGATATGAATAAGCAGATAAAGAAGAATCAAGTTGATATTGATCGCAATGTGGCGCCGGTCCGTTAGGCCGCGAATAAATACTGACTGAATGCTTGTGAAAGAAAACTCATATGAATAATCTTTTTAAGTCATCGCCTAATTTAACCAACATTATTCGCTGGATCGCAAGAATCTTAAGTGTGGTAAGCATTGGCATAATACTATTATTTATGGTGGGAGAAGGATTCGACTATACACGGATTAAACTATCCGAATGGCTTCTGTTCATATTCTTTCCCTTTGGAGTTTCTATCGGAATGATTCTGGCGTGGTGGCAAGAAGGTATTGGAGGAATCATGACAGTGGGGAGCTTTGTAATGTTTTATGCCGTTCATTTTGTAATCTCTGGTAGGTTCCCACATGGCTTGGCTTTCTTGGTTTTTACAATCCCAGGATTCCTATTTCTTTTATGTTGGTATCGAATAAGAAAGATTCACAGTGTCGCGCCCTAACCGAGCGGCTCCAGCTGACCGGATGAGCTTGGGACGTTACGCATGGCTTATAGAAGTTTGGTGCAGGATTGAAAGTGAAGAGAATGAACTTGGTTGGTGTAGTACATTTTGAAAATTATCAGTGCCGCAGCTTAGCGCCGGTCCGTTAGCGCGCAAATTATAAAGGACATTTTAATGACAAGAAAAGTTATTTTAGCAATAATGCTTTTATATTTGCCGTTGCACAGTCAGCTGCAAACCGGCCAAGTTGTTGTTCCAAAAAGTGAATTAACCGTGAATATCGTTGCATCCGAAACCACAGATTTTATAAAATCATGGTTATCTACACCCTTTAGCGCTAAGCCATATACTAAAGAAGTGCATGAAGTTATTCCCGATCAGACATTTTATGTTGCCTTTTTAGTCGCAGGTTTTAAACCTGACTTAAATGGACATTACAACTTTATTGTTCACTGGATTCTATATAAACCAGATGGCTCTATTATGCTTCAGCAGAAGGACTATGCAAGAGGCGTGGGAATAATGCCAGATAAACCTTCATTCGTAATGGCAGATCCGGCTTTGGATTTAATTCTGGAAAAGAATGATCCATTAGGTACATATAGAATCGTTGCGATAGTTGAGGATAGAGTAACCAATGCAAAGAGTGAGTCAGAGAAAAAGGTTGTTCTAGTTAAAACTAGGAACGAAAGTTCTGTTTCAAAAAGAGAGGGTAAAGTTATTTGGTTACCAGCGGACAATACTGCTGAATTAGACTCATTGTGGAAAGTTTTTTATAACACTAATAATCCAGAGCCGCTGATAAGAATTTTTAAGACATTGATATATTGTTCAGACAGGGCAGATGTGAACACGTTTTTAGTTGGTGCAACTGCAAAGTATTCCTTCATTGCACATGGCAAAGACGATGTACGACTCCCGAAGTTTTTAGAAAGTGTTTATGATAAATATCCCGATCTATTTAAAAAGGAAATTGACGATATAATTGCGAAAATTGCTGACAACGATGGATTAGAAAAGCAGAAAGAAGAGACTATCAAAATCATGAGAATAATTGCAACAAAAAATAAATAATTTGCGCGCTAACCAGCAATTCAAGCTGACAGAATGAGCATTGGTACAGTAAGCATGGCGCTCAGGGATTATTGATTGAAAGATTTTGTAATAAACTTGTTTCGTTATCAGCAACTTGCGGGTTATCGTTGCCGCAGCTTAGCCGCCATCCGTTATGTTGCAATTGCTATTTTAACTTTATACAAAAAATATTAGGAATATAAAATGGTACGATTCTTTGTAATATTTATTTTTGGTTCATCATTCTTAATGGCATCAACAATTGAAAAGTTATGTAACAACGTCAAAGATGTCACCAACCGTGCCGATTATGTTATTATTACTCCGGCGTCCTATTACACCTTAGCGGAAACATTAGCGATATATCGTCAGGAGAAGAACAACTTTACAACAATGGTTGTTAATGTGGACACGGTGCTTGCTCAGTTTGGATCTGGAGTCTCTCCGGATACGGCTTTAAAGAACTTTATTCAATATGCGCTCAATAACTGGAGCGATCCTAAGCCGCAATATTTCGTGTTAGCAGGAAACACCAATACTATTCCTTCGCATCAAGAATTAGAAACTGTTCCCGAAACTGGAAATCAAGATACGCTCTTAATGATCGACCAATGGTTTGTAGAAGTCTCAGACAGCATTGGTGGATGGCAGGTAAATGCATGCATCGGCCGTTTGCCGGCGTGGGATTCGCTTGGGCTTTCTGTTATGATTTCCAAAACTATGGTGTACGAGCAAGAATCAATTGGAGCATGGTGCAGTAAGGCAATATGTCTTTCCGATTATGATAGTACCATGAATTTCGAAAACGATGCTGACTCCATTAAGTCTATCCTCGGCTCTCTCTGGAGTGATACTGTTTTTGTCGATATTCGCAGTGATTCGCCTAATCATCTTGATACAGCTGGTTTTTTACATCTTTGGGATGAAGGTGCTGCAATAATCTCGTATTCTGGTCATGCGAACCAGGTACAGTTTTCGAAAAGCCGTTATTTTGAGACACAAAGCATTGACTCCCTCAATAATGGTAACTATTTGCCTGTGTGCCTTCTGGGCGGGTGCGATTTATTGTATGATAGCCGTCCACCACTTTCTATTCCAACCCACCTACTTGAGAAAAATGGCGGAGGTGCAGTTGTTGTCATATCATCTGAAGGATTAAATTACGAGTATCCGACTATGGATTTCTACAGTTATTTGATTAATTTGATGATTCAAAAACCAGACCAGCCGATCGGGAAATCATACAAAGAAACGAAAGCTTATTGGGCTAATCAATATTATTATTGGGGACCAGAAATTGAACGATACACATTTCTTGGTGACCCTGCTCTGACTGTTAAGCATCCAGTTGTTTCCACTTTTGTACAACATCAATTTTCTCATCCTGAATCATTTGCACTTAATCAGAATTATCCGAATCCATTTAACCCGACAACTATAATTTCTTACCAGTTACCAGCTCAAAGCATTGTGACATTGAAAGTATTTGATATACTCGGAAGAGAAGTTAAAACACTAGTAAATGATAGGCAATCCGCAGGTCTTCATTCAGTAACTTTTAATGCAAGCAATTTGTCGAGTGGTGTTTATTTCTATCAATTGCAAGCCGGCTCATACAACGCGACGAAGAAACTTGTTTATCTTAAATAAATTGCAACATAACCAGGCGCTCAAGCTGACGGAATGAGCGTGAGTACGTTAAGCATGGCGTGTAGAGGTTAGGATGTTTAATAAGATTACAAATCCTTTGATGTATCTTTCGATTTGGGTTTGTCCTCCAATGTCCCATTAAATAAAAAATTATCTCTTGTTGCATCGGCAATATATTCATTTGGCACGTTTAAAATTAGTAATCATGGTACAAATGAAATGACTCGAGATTTTATTGTTCTTTTTGGAGTCTCATATTTGCTCAAATAATTGTTTTGCTGGCTACCATGCGCACAAACTCGGACTGACCGGTATCGAGAGATGGATAAGCAGGCGAAGAAGAATTAATTAGATTGGCGCAGATTATGCGTTATCCGGTTGGCGGTCGACCCATTATTATGAAATTATTTATTATTTGTTTTAGTCTCCTTTTTTTATTGCTCTCAAGTGTTTCATCACAATAGCAGTCAACTCAGGTTATTTCTGGTAAAGGTGTGTTCATCTTTGGGCCCTCGATGGCCGAAGCCGATTCATTGAGCTCCGAGGAATCGGAAGCTCTAAATGATTTCGCACATTATAGTAGCGAGATTGCGTCATTTGTGAGAGCTGAAAGTATTAAGTGCGAATATATCTCCGCCCGACGCATCATAGTTCAGTATGCTTCAGTGAAAGTATTCATCGTCAATCGAGATTCCATCCAATATGGAACCATTCTCACTGATGGACACCAAAATCCGGTCCTGCTCAAATATGTTATGACTGACACTGAAGTGGAAGAGAATTGCAATGAATACTTCCACATCAAGTAGCCGCCACCAGAGCGTTATAAGGAATAAGTTGAAAGCTAAGATCGGCGATGGTAGTTGAATGGTCGTTTTGCCATCTTGCCAGATGCCTTAAGGGTCGTGACGGGATGGCGAAAGGATCAGAAAAGGTTGCCGAGGGATCGCAAATAGATGGTTAACGAGTGCCGGGGAAGTGTTCAGAAGGTCACAAATGGATGACAAAATGGTGGTTGGCTAAGTTATTGAAGTAGTGAGAGTTGAGATTGTAGAAGTCGAAATTTGCTGTTCAGTTGAACATCGATAAATACGACGTTGTAACCTAAGTTCGTGGGTTCATAGCGGGGTTTAGGAAAAGTGTATCTTTTCTTAAAAATTTCCGTAAAATGATAAGTCTGTTTTACCCTTAGTAAATCCATACTTCATTATGGTAAGTCACGGTGAATTTATGATCAACATCCAACAAATCACAAAAAAATACCCAACAGCAACAGCTCTGGATGCAGTCACATTAGAGGTGCAGCGGCAGGAGTTCTTCGGCTTGTTAGGGCCAAATGGGGCGGGCAAGACCACACTGATGAACTTACTCGTTGGGTATATCAATCCGGACAGCGGCACGATCACAATCGATGGTGATAATGTGACTCAGGATACTTTGGATATCCGGAAAAAAATCGGATTTGTTCCTCAATCCCTCGCCTTGTATGATGAGCTTACTGCACAGGAAAATTTGGAAGTATTCGGGCAGATGTTTGATATCCAGCGAAAGCTCTTAAAGAAGCGCATCGAGGAGCAGCTCCATGCAGTTGAGTTGTACGAAAGACGTAAAGATAAAGTTAAAACCTTTTCAGGCGGCATGAAACGGCGGCTGAATATAATCGCGAGCTTGTTGCACGATCCGAAAGTGCTGCTGTGTGATGAACCGACCGTCGGTGTCGATCCTCAATCGCGCAACGCAATCTTCGATTTTCTCACTTCCCTGAATAAACAGGGGAAAACGATTATTTATACAACGCATTACATGGAAGAAGCTGAGCGGCTGTGCAGCCGTATCGGCATTATCGATCATGGGAAGATTATCGCATTAGGAACCATTGATGAACTTTTAGAAAAGCTTGCTTACGAAGAAACGATCGTGATTATCAAGAATCCGTTAACTGCAAAGAATCGGGCGGTATTTGAGAAATTCGGAACGTTGCTTGAAGAAGACGATCGGTATGAACTAAAACCGGTGGAAGGATTTTTATTGTCGGATTTTTTTGCTGGCATAGAAAGAAAGGGAATAAAATATTCCTGGGTTGAATTGCACCGCCCGACACTTGAAGCCTTGTTCCTCCAATTAACAGGAAGGAGGTTGCGGGATTGAAACAGATATATAAGTTGTTCAAAAGCTCATATCGGATTTTCTGGAACGACAAAGTCTCCGTCGCATTGACCTTCATCGTGCCGTTAGTATTGGTGAGCATTTTCGGTGCAGTCTTTGGTGGATCGGATTCGGGTCCTCAAGGAATACGGCTTGCAGTATTGAATCAGAGCACCTCTCCTGTAGCAAAACGTATCGAATCTTCACTTGATACTATAAAAGCATTCCAGATCATCAAGTCGTTCAAAACCGATTCCGGAAAGACAGTCGTATTCGATACACTTTCGATTCAGGAATATGTCCGCAACGGGAAAGCAACTGCAGCGCTCGTTCTTCCTCTCGATACATATACAGACACTTCGGTTGGACTTTATATCAAATTCTATTACGATCCGAAGAATGATATGGAGATGCAAACTGTGCATGGATTAATCCAGCAGGTTGTATTCAGCCAGTTTCCTTCAGTTATGGCGCAAAGCGGCTTGCGGCAGGCTGAGCGATTTTTAGGAATCAAATCCGGAGGCGTGTTCAATCGCAACATGGCTTCACTTATTCATAAATATTTTAAGGTTGATACGAATATTATTTTACATCCTCAACTTTCCGATTTCAAAATCGTAGGCAATGATTCTACCGGGGGCGCTCCAAATTTCTTCAATAATATTGTTCGTATTGAAAACCAACAGCTTATTGGTAAAGAGATGAAGAACCCATGGGCGACGCGGAGTGTCGGCGGATGGGGCATCATGTTTCTTATGTTCACCTTGACGGCTACGTCTTCGTCATTGTTTGATGAGCGGAGATCAGGCGTGCTTTTGAGATTGCTTACTTCTCCAGTTTCGCGGACACACATTCTCTGGAGCAAATATCTTTTCAATATGTCGCTTGGAATGATTCAATTACTTTTCTTGTTTATGTTCGGCTGTTTGATGTTCCATGTGGATATTTTCTCAAACTTTTTCAATCTCATGCTGATCATCATTGCTGCCTCCATAGCATGCACGGCGCTTGGGATGTTGATCGCTGCATTTTCCCAAACTCGCCAGCAGGCAAACGGATTAGGGACGTTATTGATTCTGAGTATGAGTGCCATCGGAGGAGCTTGGTTCCCGACTTCTTTTATGCCCTCAACTATCCAGTTCTTTAGTAAGCTTACAGTTGTGTACTGGTCGATAGAAGGTTTTATGGAAGTATTGTGGAGAGGCGTCGGATTTATCTCTATTGTGCCGCATCTCTTGATCTTGCTCGGCATTGGTGCAATTCTTAATCTAGTAAGCCTACGTCGATTCAGAAGAGGACATATATTTGATTAGGATCTATCTCGAAAGACCAAAATTTGTTATGTGATGTTTTATGAAACAAGGTAATAGTTGCAGGTTTACGCACGCGCCCGGTTATGTTTTATTTGAATTTCCTCCTATTGAGTTTGATCTGTCCCCGAATGATGTGCCAGTGGCAAGGAAACAGGACTTGAACCTGCAACCTTAGGGTTATAGCGTTCTATGGGAAAATATGGTGGAGGGACTTTAAACTAGAATCATGGATAGTTCACTTTCATAAAAATTCCTTTTAAGATTAGTACCCTTTTTCTTTTTACATCGATATTCCTGCAATAGAATTGGAAATGTATATACTTCGTGATTCTTCTGCTAACAGTACGCTAAGACCATTCGATGAGATGGAAGTAAATGAAACAGATTCTTTTTGATCGCCAAAGAAAAAAATGGGACTATAATCTATTTTTGGTACTTGACAAATTATGAATTAATTATTACACTCATTCACAATTCATCTGCTAACAGTGTGCTAACACTTTGCTGATGATCTGGTAGTAAAAGTGGTAAATTCTTTTAGATTTCGGTAGAATTTTAACACAGGGTCGGTCTGAAAATCCATGTGTCGGGGGTTCAATTCCCTCCCTGTCCACTTTTTATTATCCAGCCTTTGTCCACAATCCTGTCTACAAATATTTTTGAGTTGCTAAGATCGCGGTGTTCGTTAGGGTTTATGAGCAGGGGGATGGACTCCAGATCTCTTCTTCAGCTTGCAATATCTGATCAGATCAATAACTTATCATTAGCACATCATTCGGGAGCAGGTCACATAAGCCTCTGGCTCAAAAGGCTCATTAGTCCTACGGCGGATAATCTGAAGGATATCTTGAATATCACAGGTGAGGTCACTTTCTAGCGATACTAGTTGCCATACATACTCATCGATCGACGAATGATAGACTGTGAACTCCCGGAGGCCCCAATACAACAACGTGCTTCTCATTTTGTATGATAGGAAGGTCAACCACAGCACCGTCTAGCACCATCACTGCAGGTTGTCTACTCAATGTAAGTGCGCAGCGTGCGGGTGATGCGTACTTTACTTTGAGGCTATCTCCTTCTTGACGGCACTCCAGAAGTTCATCAGAAATTGAAACCAATCGGATCCCGGTTTCCTGAATGCGAGTTGTATCATTCATCTCACGGAAATCCAGCCTATGCTTCCCCCGTGGAATCAGAATGCCTTCCTCACCGTAACACATCCATGGTTTCCCGTCCAAAAGGAACCGGCCCTTCATTTGCACGGAGGTGAGTGTCACGGTGTAGGGGGTGTTGATGAGCAATTCCGAACCCTCTTTTCGGATGTCAGCCTTGGCGGCCATGGCATATGGAAGAATCTCCCAGTCATGGCTGAAGATGGTAGACTCAGAATAGAAGCATACTCGTGAACTCTGATCAGCTGCTGCTCTCCAAAGCTGGAAGATCTCAGAACCGGTTGGTTGTGAAATCGAGTAGCCTTTCTGCTCAGGTGAATGCACAGGCACAACATTGATGTCGATGATGAACGGATGGTCTCCGAGAAACCGATGGTAAGTCTCTCCTAACCTGGAATAGCGCTCAGGTGGTTTGGTCCACTCCATGTTAGGGTCTTCAACCTGCAATGGCATTGTATACTCTTTTACAAGTTCGAGCGTGCTGTGTAAATCATAACCCAATAGTTGATCGAACTCGGGGTGAAGTGAATTATCCGCGATGGTGAGGATCATTTCCCAGTTGCGTTTTCGCGTCGTGTTGAGACTGTCGAGGTTATGCACAACTTGTCTCAATAAACTATTGTTCACATCGACCCGGTACCGATAAAAAGTGTTGAGTGCGGTGGAATCTTTTTTCCAATAATGCTGACTGGTTGTATCGAACAATTCAATTTGATCAAAGCCGTGAAGTTTCTTGAATTTGGCACGAGCAGTCGGACTGAAGCCTGTAAAGTATTCAGGTCGAGGAGGTCCTTCAAGAGCCTGCGAACCCACTCCTGTAATTGAAAACTCAGCGATGTCAATACCATCCCAATCGTTCTCAAGCAGTAGTCCGAGATCATTCATAGCAGCTTGCATGCAAAGCGGGTTCTGAAAGTCCATCAAATAGAGAAAATCCAGATGCGCATCCTGGAGCAGGGCGTTCTTTTGACGCCATTCAGGATGAGAATCCCAAAACTTCCTTCCGACGTATGGCCATTCGAGCCAAGCGTAGACAAGAATTCCATTCTGATGTGAAGCTTTGATCAGACGAGCATAATCGTAGGGAGTTTTGTCATAAAAATACCATGCTGCTGCATGGATTGCACGGATGCCCCATTGTCGCCACTGCCGTGCCAGTGTTTCGATCGGAAGATTATATCGATAACCAATGTCAAAGTAAGCATCGGCTCCCTGTCGTCGAAAGGCAGGCTTTCGATGCAATACGTTAACAATGAGATAAGGAAAATCTGCAAAGCGCGCATATCCCTTTCCTGAAATGGGGTCGAACAAAGGGGCAAAATAAATACAGCGCCCTTTGCCAAAACGTTTTGTAATGGCCAACGGATAACCCTTGTTGTGTTCCGAAATGAGGATATCCCCTTTCCGCTTGGAGATATTTTCGATCCAGGCAACCCGCGGTGTGTCCGCCCAATGGGGCTTGAGTTCTGGAAGGACATGATCCACAAGATCGGCTACAGGCACAGGTTCTCCCAGTTGAAAGCCCATCGCCCGTGAGAGGCCACTTTCTCCATCCGTGATCACGATGAGACCGAGCTGCAGGCTCTTCATAATTGTCTTGACATTTTTCGCTGACAGCGACCGGGCGGAAATGTTCGGAACAATGAGCAACGTGTTTCGTTCAAGCGGGTGATTCGTTAGATCGCCGAAATCTCTGCGAATAGTCTTGAAGCCGAAGCTCTCCATGGTGGTAAAGAAACTCTGCTGGTCGATCGCATCTTCGTTGAGGGCATTCGAATTCCATAGGAGCACATTTTCCGAAACGCCTTCGGGAAATTTTTGGGAATAGGCTGTATGATTGAAATAGATAATCAATAGATAAAAGAAGACAATCCTCAATATCCATATGAACCAGCGGCATTGGTATTTTTTCTGAAGAGACTGTTTTTCGGCCATCGCTATATCGTTTCAAAGCATATTATAACAAAACATGGTTGAAAATAAGAGATAGAACTCGGGATATTCCTTTCATAGAAAGGAATGAAAATATGCGACCAGAATCAATCCCCTAGACCCGTAATCTGAGAGTGTATCGTTTCAGAATAGACCAAACCAAAAGAGGGTTGAAAGTCATGAGGGCTAAATAGGGAAAAAATCCCAACCAGCTATTACCGATTGGAATTCTTCTTTAGACTTTGTAGCGGGGGAAAGCCTATTCAGGTAATGATATCTTGGTAGATGTCTATGTGATGCAATATTGAATTCAAGAATCGTAATCGTAAAATCGTAAGAAGGACAAAATTATGGGACAATCAGAACTACGAAACAATAATTGTTACTTCGATTTTTTATATTTATCCCAAGCGAAGCGGGGGGAAGGGAACTAAAGCGAACTCAGTCCAGAATTCGATGTTCCTTTCAGCGATTTTCAATAAAAACCAAGAAAGTGTGGATGTAAAGTGATGCGTAAAGAGGAGTTTGGAAAGAACAATTAAATTGAACACTACTACTTAGATACTTTGTTCTAGAAACGGTTACATTTTGAATTTTTTGTGTCCCACTTATGCTTTTTTATTTTATTGTCCCCCTTGGGGGAATGGGAGAGAAACCCTCGACTTTAGTCGAAAACTTTAGTATGCTTGCGGCATAGAACACTATTGCAAGTCGAGTCAAACAGTCTATGATAGTAAATATCACCTGGTATGGATCACGAAAAATCGCAAGCGAGCCTTGCAAGGTAAGATTGCAACACGAGCTCGCGAATTGATCAAATTGATTCTGAATTGTTCTTTATGTAATCGATCAATTCATCGATTTGAGCAAATGCAAGGGCAGTAGCGGTGTCAGCCGCGCCATAGTAAATAGCAATTCGACCGGTCTTCGCATCGTATAAATTTGCGCAGGGGAACAAGACGTTCGGTACAAAGCCGGTGGTTTCATACAGTTTCTCCGGTGTCAGCAAATAATCGCGTGTTCGGTAAAGCACTTTGTTCGGTTGGTCGATATCCATGATTACAGCGCCAAAGCTGTACACAAACCCATTGCAAGTGTTGGAAACTCCATGATAAAATAACAGCCATCCTTCGGTGGTTTCGATAGGAACTGGACCTGCGCCGATCTTTGTACCTTGCCACCAACCCTGGCCTCCTTTACCCATAACAAATTTGTGATTTCCCCAATGGATAAGGTCCGGACTTTCACTCATAAAGATATCGCCGAAGGGTGTATGTCCACTGTCGCTTGGACGGCTGAGAAGGATGTACTTGCCGTTTACTTTTCGCGGGAACAGGACGCCGTTTCTATTGAACGGCATTAACGGATTGGACATCCGGATGAATGTCTTAAAATCATTCGTTCGTCCTAAACCGATAGAGGCGCCGCGTAAATCGTCGCACCAGACGATATAAAATGTATCGTCAATTTGGACAAGGCGGGGATCGTACGCATAACTTGTTGGGTTCGGTTCTCCATTTTCATCGACCCATTGAATCGGATCTGGACCGATGTTCCATTTAATTCCATCTTTACTTTTTCCGGAAAATAATGTTGCCCGCCCGTTTTTTTGGTCTGCTCTGAAAACTCCGATGAATGCCCCGTTATGCGGTGCAACTGCGCTATTAAATATCCGTGCGGCTTTGGGGATCGGATTCCAATCGAGAACCGGGTTCTTACTCCATCGCCACACAACATCGCTGCAATTTCTCGGTCTTTTTTCCCATGGGATATTTGGCAGAGCTTTTCCTATAATGGTTGTTTTATTTTTCATTTTTTACTCCTTGTTGCTTTAATAAAACCTGCAGGGCGAAGTATCATGCATGTAACTCAGCAGGAAAATAACATCTATTAAATTTTATCAGAGTGATAGTCTTGATTGCATATAATGAAGTTCTCATCGCAGATTATGCCTGTGCTTGACCGAATCCATATCCGATTTTTTCTTTTAGGGGCAGTTTCTGATTATCTTCACTCATTAGGAACGCCCCTCTATTATAAATATTGTTATGCGCATACCTGTGCTAATTTACTCTCGATTATTCGACGGACAAAATCCTGATTGATTAACAGGGGAAATTTAATTTCAAGTGTTTTTCTTTGCGATTTTCTTGTATTTATCTCAATAATTGTACCACGGTCAATTTAGTATTTTTTTGGAATGAACACCCCTTTTTTTCAAATTTTTATATATTGAAATGTTTTCACTCGAAAGGCAGATCAATAGCTATTAAAATGAATTATTAAAACGATAACCTATATCAATCCATTAATTCTTGCTTTGAACACTCTCCTGTTCAATGAAATTATAGTATGATAGTTTATAATATTTTCGCACCCTTCACTTATGTATCTTAGCGTTAAAAAATAGAAGATTATTAAAAGCCTTGAATATCAAATGAATTTATTTATGTTAATACAAGTCTCGTAAAAATGTTCAGGTTGCATTTAGAAAAAGTTGCATAGATAAGTTTATTATCAAAATGAAATGCCAATCAATTCAAACGGCATAGTATTTGATAGAAAAAGGAAAAGAAGGTTATTCTCAATCTACAACAACGACTTACTTGAACGAGAATCAAAGCGAACTTTTTTAGTGAGGAAGCGATGCGAAAAATAATTCTGTCTTTTCTGATTCTTTTTACTACGGCTTGTTTTTGGCAGATGGGAGTTGCACAACAAGGGAAAAAAGAAAAGAAATATTTTGATTGGACTCCTCAACAAGGTGTAGACAAGCCCAATGATAAACCGCCATCGCGTATACTTCCGCTGATACAGGTTAAGGGGAATAAATTTATCAACACCGCTGGCGATACAGTCCTGTTCCGCGGGGTTGCGATAGCGGACCCCGATAAATTAGAACAACAAGGAAGATGGAATAAAAATCTTTTTGTCAAAGTAAAAGAAATGGGAGCCAAGATTGTGCGAATTCCCGTGCATCCTGTTCCATGGCGAATGAGAACACCTGAAAAATATCTTTCGCTTCTCGATCAGGCGGTGGAATGGTCCACAGATCTCCGTATGTATGTCGATATCGATTGGCATTCCATTGGTAATCTTGGAATGGAATTATTCCAGGATCCCTCATACAATACAACACGCAAAGAGACATACGAATTCTGGCGGACCATGGCGGTCCATTTTAAAGGAAACACGACGGTAGCATTTTTTGAACTCTTCAATGAACCGACACTTTTTAACGGTCAGCTCGGCTCTATGACGTGGAGCGAATGGAAAACAATTAATGAAAATATTATTCACCTCATCCGCGCTTACGATACAGAAAAAATCCCGTTAGTTGCAGGACTCGATTGGGCATACGACCTTACACCGATTCGCATTGAGCCGATTCAGGCAGAAGGTATTGCGTATGTAACGCATCCATATCAGCATAAACGGCAACCACCGTACGAAACAAAGTGGGAAGAGGATTTTGGATTCGCGGCAAGTGTATATCCTGTTGTTGCTTCTGAATTCGGACTTATCGATGACCTGGGTGAGAAGGAAGATTATGGTAAGTCCATCATTAAGTATTTAGAAGGAAATGGTATAAGCTGGATTTGTTGGATCTACGATCCGGATTGGTACCCCCGACTGATCGAATCATTCGATACTTTCAAGCTCACATCAGACGGCGAGTTCTTTAAGCAAGCATTGCAGAAGAATCTCAAACAACCAAACAATGTAGAACAAAAATAAAAATGGTTGATTGGCAATTTATTTGTCAACGAGATAGAATATGAAGTGGAAAATATTTCTTCTCTTGGTGTTCAATTTCACAGGTATGAATAGTATGGAATCTGCTTCAAACTTTATTCCTGCCAACCATCCATACATTCAATATTATGGACGCTGGGACCTGAGTGATACCAATCACGCCAAATACTCATGGCCAGGTGTGTATATACAAACCGTGTTCACTGGAACACGTATTGGGATTCGACTCATGGATAATATAAATTATTTTAATGTATACATCGACGGGGCATTGCGCGATGTCTTTCATGGTACAAAGGCTGGAATAGCAGAATATATTCTTGTGGACAATCTTCCCAAGACAAAACATACTCTTGCGTTGAGCAGAAGGAACATCACATTTGATGCAGTCTATTCATTTGAAGGTTTCGTTTTAGACAGCGCTGCATCGCTGCTTCCACCACCGCCAAAACCGTTGAGAAAGATTGAATTTATTGGTGATTCTTTCACTGCAGCAGAAAGTAACGAGGCGAAGGAGCAATCATTGCCATGGGAAGCGAGATTTCCGGTTACCAATATCGATAAAGGTTTTGCAGTCGATATCGCGCGTCATTTTCACGCTCAATATACAACCACTTGCCGGTCTGGCAGCGGTATGTCATGCGATTGGCGGGGAGACACGAATGTGACGATTCTTAAAATATTCAATCGAACATTAATGGAGAGTAAAGAACCGCACTGGGATTTCAAACAATGGATTCCGAATGTCGCCATGATTTGCCTTGGATTGAACGATCATTCAGGGCTGCGTGACTCTATTGGGAAAATTTCGGAAGAAAAATCTTCATACTTTCGAAAAACGTATCACCAATTCATCCAGACCTTGCAGGATGTTTATCCTGATATAAAAATAGTTGCTGTCGCAGCATTCCCTGAATGGGTCCGAACCAACGTGAAACAGGTTGTTGAAGAAGAATTGGCATTAGGTCGTAAAGATGTTTTCTATGCAACATTCGATGAGTTCCCCGGCGGATATGTAGCGAATGGACATCCGACCGTGGAGACGCACCAAAAGATGGCTGATCAAATCATCCAAGCGATGGAATCATATCAACTGTTCTCGAAATAGTGGTGGATGTGCTGACGAGGAAAGGAATCTATGAGTGAATATTCTCCTGCAGAAAATCGATACGAGAATATGAAATATAATCGTTGCGGCAGAAGCGGGATTACATTACCTGCAATATCTCTTGGTCTTTGACATAACTTCGGCGGAGTTGATGATTTTGAAAATGCTCAATTGATGATTCGTCATGCGTTCGATCTCGGAATTACCCATTTTGATCTCGCCAATAATTATGGCCCGCCGCCCGGAAGTGCTGAAGAGAATTTTGGAAAAATTCTTAGGAAAATTTTGCTGCCATTTCACGATCAATTGATTATCTCATCCAAAGCCGGTTATATGATGTGGCCATGTCCGTATGGAGATTGGGGATCTCGTAAATATTTAATATCGAGTTTAGATCAGAGTTTGCGTAGAATGGGTCTTGAGTACGTAGATATTTTTTACCACCATCGTTACGATCCGCAAACACCGTTGGCAGAGAACCATGCAAGCCCTCGACCAAATTGTTCGATCGGGGCGGGCATTATATGTCGGAATTTAGAACTATCCGGTAGAATTATCCCGTAAGGCAGCAAACATTTTGAAATCTCTTGGGATCCCCTGCCTGATTCATCAGCCAAAATATAATATGTACGAACGTTGGGTGGAGAAGGAAGTGTTCAAGCTCCTCAGTAAAGAAGGAATTGGATGCATTGCCTTTACACCATTGGTGCAGGGATTGTTGACCGATAAATATTTTAGAGGCATTCCCCATGATTCGCGAGCTGCAAATCCTCATGGATTTCTCAATCGAGAAGATGTAACGGAAGATAAAATTTCTAAATCCCTGCGTTTGGATGAAATTGCGCAGAGCAGGGGGCAGAAATTATCACAAATGGCGCTCGCCTGGATTTTACGCAACGCGGAGATCACTTCCGTGCTCATTGGTGCCAGACGGATTTCACATATCGATGATGCAGTTGCGACATTGAATAACTTAAAATTCACACCAAACGAACTTCGTCAAATAAAAACCATATTAAGGTCAAAATAAGACAAGTTCAACGTTAAATCCTATAGTTTTATTAGAATAATATAAGTTTATCGAATTGATAAATTATTTCTTTACAAGAAATGATAGAAATGCCATTTCCTTGATAAAAAAAGGGGTGCAAAGCGTTTTTTTTTGGCACCATTTGTGGATTGCTAAATGAGTTCAATACCTCGAATAAGGTTACCAACAACGATGTCATATGTTAGAATTAAGGACATATGTCACTCATTGAGGTCTTTCTTACATTTAGCACTCTGATAGAAAAAAATCGAAATTTATAAATTTTTCATAAATAATTTGACACAATGAAAAATACCCGCCAGGAGAAGATATATGTTAATTGATACATCGTGCTACGGGAAGATTATTTTAGGAGTATTAATCGCTTTATTTTTGACTTTTGCGTTTCAACCAATGTATGCTGCAGGATCTGGTTCTATAAAAGGTCGTGTTTTGGATAAAGTAACAGGTGAGCCCCTCATTGGAGCGAACGTTGTAGTCCTCAATACAAGCTTAGGAGGTGCTTCCAATGTCGATGGAGTAGTTATTATCTATGGTGTACCCACTGGTGAAAGAACCTTAAAAATTTCATACGTCGGATATGAACCGATATCTGTACAAATGATTGTTCCCGAAGGTAACGTCGTCGAGCAAGAATTTCGGTTATCACCCCATGCAATCGAAGGAAAAGAAGTCGTTGTTACTGCCCAGAGACATGGTCAATACGAAGCTATCAATCAGCAGCTTGCTTCCAACACGATCTCCAATATTGTTGCAGCAGACCGTATTAAAGAATTACCGGATGCAAGTGCTGCTGAATCCATAGGCCGCTTACCTGGGATATCGATTGATCGATATAATGGCGAAGCTACCTCAGTGGCGATCCGTGGCTTGGCTCCAAAGTATAACACGGTCACTGTAAATGGTGTCGCGCTTCCAGCAACAAACAATAATGATAGGAGCGTAGACCTATCGCTTATTTCATCAAATGTTCTCGATGGTATTGAAGTAAAAAAAGCGAATACTCCCGATATGGATGCCGATGCTCTCGGCGGGACAATAGATCTGCGGTTGAAAGAAGCACCGGAAGAATTTCAGGTTAACGCAACTCTTCAAGGTGGATATAGCGACCTTAATAAATATTATGGTAACTACAGTAGTGTTTTTGGCGTAAGTGACCGCTTCCTCGATAATAACCTTGGAGTTATTTTCGGTTTAAATGCCGATAAAAATAATCGTAATGCAGATAAAATTGATGCACAATATTCTTCCGGGGCAAATACAGGCGCACTGATTGATCCTAACAGCTTTACTTACTATAAAGTCACACAAAGAAGAGACGATGACTTCAAGAATCGTTTTGGCGCCAATCTTTTATTGGATTATAAAATTCAAGACGGTAAGTTTACTGGCAACGGATTCTATAATCAGGCAAAGACCGATGGAACATATAGAGACAATCAATTATATCTGGGGGATGGGCATAATACCCGTTACTATGATTTAGATGATAATACTTCTACTACCTCCATATATACAAGCAGTGTGGGAGCAATGCAGGATTTTGGATGGATAAAATACGATGCAAGTATTTCTGCCACAGGGTCAAAGACAGATGATCCTAATGACTATCGATGGCAATTTTCTCAGGAAGATGGTGCTACGAATGGTGGCAAAATACTTTGTCAAACACCACTGTGGAGTATTGACACACCACTTGTTACTCCCAATCCAGTAAAAACCGGTCTTAAATCGGTATTTATTTATAGCACACGGCTTATTGAAAATCAAAAATCTGCACAGTTTAATTTCCAGATTCCCTTTACATTCAATGAAGATATTAATGGTTATATAAAAACCGGCGGTAAATTTAAATGGCTCACGAGAACGTTTGATCAAGAACAATGGGGCCATGATAATCTTCAATATGGTAACGGTTGGACTGGTGTCAATTCTGATGCTGTTCATGCCCTTGCCCAAGCATATCCTAAAGATTATAGTCTAGCTCAAGATTCAGGATTAATAGCACAAACGGGACTATGGAATCTTTATCGTTTCGATCGTGGATATACTGTCCCCTCGAATTTTTTAGGCGATCAATTTCATGGATTTGGGAAATCTCCTGACTTGCGCCTTATGCATGAATTAACGAGTGTGATGCAAACATTAGGTTCCGTTGATTGGCAAAGACAATCTATCGGTTCGATGGGGTATGATTATGATGGTATCGAACAATATCAAGCCGGATACATTATGGCAGAAGTAAAATTGGGGCCATATATAACATTCATTCCAGGTATACGATATGATGCAGATTATACAAAATATAATGGACAGAGTTTTCAGGAAATAGTTCAAGCTGGAAGCACCCAACCTCCAAAAGACTTGACGAAAAATCAAAATATTCGACAAAATTCTTTTTGGCTTCCGGATGTTCACTTGAAGATTCATCCATTTGATTGGCTTAGACTTCATCTGGCTGGGACAGAAACAGTAACTCGTCCCGATTATAATATGTATGCCCCTATTACAACTCTTGACCAATATAGCGCAAACATACAGGCAGCAAATGGATCGTTAAAAGATTCACGGTCAAAGAATCTTGATGCCTCTCTTTCCATTATAGATAAATATGCAGGTTTGGTAAGCGTTTCTGGTTTTTATAAATCCATTGATAATTTAATTATCTATGAGGGTATAACCAATGTGGACACTGTGGTCTACAAAATGATTAATGCACAATTAAATATTCTTCCGTCTTGGCTTGCCACATCTCCGAAGGTCAATACGTGGATGAACAATCCGACACCGGCTCAGTACAGAGGTGTTGAATTTGAATGGCAGACAAATTTTTGGTATCTACCTGAGCCATTTTCGGGTTTACTATTTAATCTTAACTGGACGTACATATACTCTTCTATAGTTGCAAATCAATATGCAGTACAAATTACTTTGATATCAGATCCAACTGATCCAACACACCGTCGGCGGATCGCACAATATCAATATGATACAACAGCAAGAACACAAAGAATACCGGATCAGCCCGCGCATATATTAAATGCTACGATTGGGTATGAGTATAAAGGATTTTCGATACGCGCCTCATATCTATTCCAATCCGATAAAGTATCCAGTATAGGTTCAATAGCGGCGTTAGATGCTTTTACAGCAGCGTATAATCGTTGGGATCTTGCAGTTCAACAGAAACTCGGAAGTTCTCTACAACTCTACGCCAATTTTAATAACATAACAAATACACGCGATGAAAGTTATCTTAGCGGCACTCGATTAATAAATCCAACGTACGATTATTATTATGGTTCTACTGTTGACGTAGGTATCCGTTATACTTTTTAAGTAATGAGGTCGATAATTTTGTAGCAGTATAAAATAACCATATTCTTTCACAAACATATAGGAGTAATTTATGAAAACTTATTTGTACATTACACTCTTTATCTTTCTTGTTGGAGCTTTGATTTTACCTTGCCAGCAAGTCAGAGCACAAACGCTTGCCGATACCACAAATGTGGTAAGCGGAGATACACTCATCGTTGCGTGGGCAACAACGGGTTGGGGTGTAAGGACAAACGCTCTTCGAGACGCTATAAATAGCGATACGGCTGTAGGCGGTGCAAGAAAAGATTTAAACCGTACCTACAAACTAAAAACGGATGGATTATATTATGAAGTGGATGATATCACTAATAGCGGCTTTCCGTTAGTGATTGTCGGGGAACCGAATATCCCCACAGGTCACTACCCGCCAATGATTCAAATGTTAGCTCTTCGACCTGATGGCACTTCTAGTGCTGAACATATTCTTACAGCCGCAAATAACATAACGTTAAGGAATATTTGGATTAGCGGGCGTAACGCAGATAATGGCACACAAGGAGCGTCATATCAGCCGTTATTGTTCAATGCAAACAATCATACGTATATCATAGATGGATGTGTGTTTGAACGAAGTAATTTCTCACTCGTGGTATTTGGCGGAACGAATTGCGAATGTTATGTCACAAACAATAAATTCCGTAATTTAGAAGAACATCCACCAACACAACAATGGTCTGGCCGTGGTATTTCGATTTGGGCGGATCAAGATACAGTTGTTATTGAAAATAACACATTCTTTAACGTTGGATTTGCCACGTTCCAAATGGAAGGTGGTTCTGCGAAGTACTTACGATATAACCACAACACATTGGTGAATGTAGGCCGAGGCATCATGTCCAATTCAGGCAATTGGTGGCAGAACGCCTACTTTGCAAACAATCTCGTCATCAACGGATGGTGGGAAGGTGAAGGATACGGCGATATGCATACAGCCGGTCGTGATGCGAGACAGACATACAGCGGATTATTTGGCGTTGGTGTTTTGCCTGCAGTATATGGCACGGAACAATCACGTAGAGTTGTTATGACAAAGACGTACGCATATCTCGATCCGTTGATTACAGCAAAATATGGAACCTCGGCAAGCACCGATACCATAACACGAGCATGGTTTATTGATCCAGTTTCTGTAGCCGATTATGTAACACCTTATAGCCTTGCTAGCAGTGGTGGTCATATGGTTATTTCAGATACTAATTGGTTATCAAGCTTGCCAACAGGAATGACCAATTACCTTTATGATGCAAACTGGAACACAAATGACCAACCTCTGACTTCGTATAGCGGTACTGCTTCGCATATGGTGGATTCGATGTGGAAGTTCATTACAGAAGTTCGAAGCGGTTCTAATATGTACACCGAATTCTTCTACCATCCTACTGATTATACGGCAACAGAATGGCCGTTACCTGAAAACTTTACTTATTCAACAAGTGATCCTCTCTACACGGCTGGTACGGATGGGTTGCCTATCGGCGATCTTAATTATTTCCCGACTAAAAAGACAGCATTCTATGCCCAGCAATCTAATTTTATAAAACAGATAGAAGCTTTGGCCGGTCAGGTTGTTATCGATAGTATTAAATCTACACTCGAAGCTGAAGATGGCGGGATAGGGGGGACAGCTGTAGTTGATAAGTTTACCGGTTTTTCATATTTCAATATGGGAAGCGGCGGATATATTCAATGGACATTTACGCTTCCGACAGCAGGTCAGTATGGATTGAATATTTGGACAAATTTAGACAATCAAGACATGCGCGGGCAGAATTTCCTTATCAACGGTGTTGCTATCCATGACGTGATTGGCTGGGGTGAATTGGAATTTTGTTCCACTCAACATAGCCATACAGCTTCGGAATGGCGCGGTCCGTGCATGAATTTGGATGACAATTCATGGATATGGGCATATTATCCGAAAGATTCAATTCTTGCAGCGGATCAATCGAAGTTAGCTTTCGTTGCTGGTACAAATACAATCAAGATTACTCCATCATGGGGATATCAAGATTTTGCCGGTATCGATCTTATTGCAGTGGGTGCAACGATACCATCAAATACAACAGTAACAGGTGCACAACTTATCAAATCTTTGCGCGCACCTGATGCAACATCATCAATTGTAACGCCGCATGGTTCAGGCGCACCTTGGATTCCATCATTGTTTAAATCCGTAAAACTTGGTACAGCAGGAACTGATACTCTTATGTTCGTTGTGGCGAGTGCAGGGAATTATCGCTTCCGTCTTTTTGGACAGAACTATAATTCAACAGCGCAGACAATAACCATTAAAGAAGGATCAACTACTCTGGTAAGTCCTGCTTTGCCAAAATTAAAAGCCGATACCACAGGTGTGGATGTTTTATCTTCAGTATTTGCATGGACTGCTGGTACACACACAATAGTTCTGAGCGGTGGTGCCAGTAAAGATGTCTGGCTCGATCAAGTTCAATTGGTTAAAGAAAACGTACAAACCGGTGTGGAAGCTGGCCAGCGTCCGATCGATTTTGCACTTGAGCAGAATTATCCGAACCCATTCAATCCATCAACGACAATCAACTTTACTCTGGGTAAAGCTTCTAATGTGAAGCTGTCAGTGTACAACGTGTTGGGCCAAAAAGTTGCTACACTTGTTGATAGCCATATGAATGCAGGACGTCAATCGGTTGTATTCGATGCAAGTAGATTTGCATCCGGTGTTTATTTCTATCGCCTGGATGCTGGCAGCAATTTCAATTCAGTCAAGAAAATGTTGCTTCTTAAGTAAGCATCGATACTTAGGATAATTTGCATCAATAAAGGGTGATCGGCAGGGACAAGAAATTCTTGCCGGTCACCTGTTTTTTTTATGGCAATAAAATATTTTGAAATGTGTTTCTGGAAGTCATTATTCATTTATGAAAGAGATTTATATTCATCAACAGAGCATGATACCAAAGGACCGTTCGCTACATATTATGTATCTCATTGTCGAACAAAAAGAGAAATACTATGCATATCGTTAGACATTTTTCTGTTTGGCTTGTAGCTTTTCTGTTTACACAAGCTGCTTTTTCACAAATAAACCAAATTACCTATAATAAACAGAAAATGTTTCTAAGTGGCGCAAATCTCGCATGGGTCAATTTTGCCGGAGATATCGGTACTGGAACAACCGATACAAATAGAATGGCTGATGTTTTCCTTTCTATGCATAACCATGGAGGGAATGTAATTCGCTGGTGGCTTCACACCGACGGGACTGTAAGCCCCCAATTCAATGATACCGGTTGTGTCGTTGGACCGGGAGCAAAAACTATCTCGGATATTAAAAAAGTGCTGGATATTGCATGGGATAGGGAGATCGGTGTCAATCTGTGTCTATGGTCGTTCGATATGCTGCGTGCAACAAATCCAACAGCAGTGCTTAGCCGAAACAGACTTCTTCTCACAGATACGAATTACACGCGTGCATATATCGATTCTTGTCTCATACCTATGGTAAATGCATTAAAAGGTCATCCGGCGATTGTTGATTGGGAAATATGTAACGAGCCGGAGGGGATGAGCTCAGAATTTGCTTTCAGCGGTATTCAGACTGTTCCGATGTCGACTATCCAGAGATTTGTTAATTTGTGTGCCGGTGCAATCCACCGGACCGATCCCAATGCACTTGTAACGAATGGTGCGTGGAGTTTTATTTCACTTTCTGATGTGCAGCCACCATTGAGTAAAATGGGTTCTAATTTTTTCCGCTTAAATGCCGTCGAAAAACAACAAATGGAAAAACAATTTTACCAAAAGTACAGAATTTCTCTTACTGCAGATCAGATTATCCAACATTTTACAAAAATCAGTCAATCAAATTATAATTATTACTTAGATAGTCGGTTAATTGCTGCAGGCGGAGATTCTGCGGGGATGCTCGATTTTTATTCTGTTCATTACTACAATTGGGCGGGTGCTAATTTATGCCCAATGGTTCATCAATGGAATGTATGGGGATTAAGCAAGCCGATTATTGTTGCAGAGTTTGCGATGGAACAAAATAACGGTGTTCCAAAAGAATTATTATTCGATACATTGTACCAGCTTGGTTATGCCGGTGCGCTTCCGTGGTCTTGGACGGATACCACACTTTCTTCTCCAACAAGTATGCTTTCTGGTATGCAATATATGTGGGATAATTATCGTCAGGATGTGGATGTGAATGGTATTGCATTCAGTTGGCCCTCGATTACCATTACCAATCCATCAACAGGTGTAAGTTATCCTGACAGTACGAGTTTAACTTTCATGGTTACGGTCTCGGATACAATGTCAATTTCTTTGGTTACTTTTTATGCCGATTCAATGAAGATCGGCGATGTTGCAACTCCCTATGCTGCATCGGCAGATACATCATTTTTTACGTTTCGTTGGAATGGCATCCCATCCGGAAATTATGCTGTTACTGCAATTGCAACAAACAGCGGCGGGCATCAAAAAATATCCAACACCGTTCAACTTTCAGTCGGTACACCGCCGATGACAAAATTCGAAGCAGAGTCTGCAGCACTGATGGGTTCTGGACTTACTGTAATAAGCGATAATACTGCAAGCAATAATAAATTCGTAAATATTGCTACAAACGATACTACAGTTAAAATAGCCTGGTACATTAGCAATGTACAGGCGGCTGGAAATTATCCTCTTGCATTCGGATATAAATTAAATTATGCATCTCCAAAATCTCAATATATCAATGTCAATGGGGTACGAGTCGATACTGTGGAATTCACAGCAGCTTCGAGTACGACGTGGTACCAGAAGACTATTAATGTAAATTTAGTTCAAGGTAACAACACAATTCAAATGCAAATGTTCTGGGGTTGGATGTATCTGGATTACATTGCCTTGCCGACAAGTGCCGTAACATCTGTAACGACGACTTCTCAAATTCCGATAAAATATTCTCTTGAACAAAATTATCCCAATCCATTTAATCCAACAACGACTATCAACGTTTCCCTTGCTAAGGCATCCAATGTCAAGTTGGTCGTGTATAACTTATTGGGGCAGAAAGTGGCAACGCTTGCGGATAAACATATGGAAGCTGGAGTGTATAATTTTAAGTTCGATGCTGCTCAATTTGCTACAGGCGTTTATTTCTATCGCCTTAATGCCGGTAGCTTTATTTCAAATAAAAAGATGCTTCTCCTGAAATAGGATTCCATAATGGTATAAGATCTTCCAGAGGCTGGAAAAGTGCAAGAATAGATGTCCTTGCCAGCCTCAGTTTATTTTTCCAACTTCAGTAAATGAAAGCCGTTCGAAATGGTTATTATAAAGATGCCGCAATGAGCATGTACAAAATGAAAAACAAATTAACACTGCATTCATTCATCGTTCTTGCTGCCCTGTTTTCTTTATTTGCACCTGGGAAAACCTTCGCAGGAATTCTTTCGAATGATGAACAAGCACATCGAGATACAATCATACTCGATATGCAGAAAGTTCTCGATACTGAATTTGGATGTTGGTATCCTTTATCAATAGACACATCGTTTGGAGGTTATTTTAGCGATATAGATTACAAATGGAAACTGGATGGCAGGCAAAACAAGATGATTGTTACACAGGCGCGTCATGTTTGGTCAACAGCAAATGCCTGTATGTTTTACCAGAAAGACAACGCGCTTCGTAAAGTCTCTGCCTACGGAGTACAGTTTCTTAAAGAAGTAATGTGGGATAAAGAATTTGGCGGGTTCTACGATTTTGTCACAAGGCAAGGCGAACCTATCAAAGAGGATGGATCGATAATAAAAAGGGCATATGGCAACGCTTTTGCCATTTATGGATTAGCCGCTTATTACCGGGCATCTGGAGATACTATGGCGCTGAACCTTGCCCAAGAAACTTTCTGGTGGCTTGAGAAACACAGCTATGATCCTCAATACGGCGGTTATTTTCAATTTATGACCAGAGAAGGAATTCCATTCCAAGATGGATACGAAAGTGTGCCGTCGAAAGACCAGAACTCTTCAATCCACTTGCTCGAATGTTTTACCGAGCTTTATAAAGTCTGGCCGGATTCAACACTCAAAGAACGTTTATCCTCAATGTTGCAATTGGTACGGGATATCATTACGACAGACAAGGGCTATTTGACATTATTTTTAAAACGTGATTGGACTCCTGTCTCTTATATGGATTCTATCGCTGCTGTAAGAGAAAAGAATTTCGAATTTGATCATGTATCATTTGGTCATGATGTTGAGACGGCGTATCTCATGTTGGAGTCATCAGAAGCATTGGGAATAAAATACGATACCACTACACTCAGGATAGCGAAGAAGATGGTCGATCATGCATTACAATACGGCTGGGACAAAAATCATGGAGGTCTTTTTGATGGAGGGTATTATTTGCCTGGAGAGAAGAGTGTAACAGTTGTGCGAAACACAAAAGAATGGTGGTCGCAAGTGGAAGCTCTTAATGCATTCTTAATGATGTCGGATATATTCCCTCAAGATGAACATCGGTATTACGAAAAGTTCCGCACTCAATGGAATTACTGTAAACAATATCTTATTGATCAAGAACATGGAGGTTGGTACTGGGGCGGGATTGATATTGTGCCTGCATTAGCAAAAGCTCCAAAAGGGTCGATCTGGAAATGTAATTACCATACATCCAGAGCGCTTATAAATTGTATTACCCGATTAAAGCAGGAATTGTTAGAATACTGACCAAAGAATAAATTAAATTTTAATTATTTCACAAATGTTAGTGTATTCAATTTACCATGGAATAAAAGGCATTACATCTAAAAGTGGATAAACTTGGATTGGTTCAAGGCGTGTGTGGTTCTCCGGAATTCGATCACTCCAGAACAGACACAGAAGGGCAGGTATTTCTATTTTAATGGAAACTGCTTTTCGTGATTTAAACTATTGAGAATAGCAGAAAAAAGAATTAAATAGCATTGTTCAGATCTTGGTGGAATATTATATGCAAGCTACAGTGTAAAACTGCCCATCAAGATGGATTCCATTTCGTGCTGGTAAATAAATGCTGGGTATAAGTTGTCGGCGAATAATTCTGTTTCGCTTTAAAGTCCTTAACGAGAATGAAAAAGATATCGGTGCTTTCAATAAGTGTTTTCAGCATGATTTTCTTATTTGTATTTCATTCATTCGCTTATTCGGAAAAGGGTATGCCGAAATTTATAGAGATGCATCAAAAGATAAAAGAGGAAGCTGGTGGGCATTGATTAAACGATGCGTCTCAAAAGATATGAACCTCGGCATGCTGAGCAAGCCTCATGATAGACTTTGTGTAGAAGCGTTCGTACGGACGAGTGATGTGCTGAAGCGTATCAATCTGCATCTCAATACGAACCGAACGAAGGATTTTCATAGCCGGCTCATGGAATATGAAATTCCCGATACCACGAATTGGTATACCATCAATATAACAACTCACCATGTGATGCTATATCTATGTAAAATAGTAATGGCTTGAATAAATTACAGCGAAACCGCTTTGGAAAAATAATTATTAGAAGAAGATTAAACCGGAAATGAACACAAAACAAATATGGGGTGTCAGTCTTTTGGGTGCAATTATATTACTCTATGTGGTAATATTTTATGTCTATCCGAATCGCCCGCAAAAAAAAGAGATCGATATTTATTTTGCAGATCGGTTAACAGAGGCACACCGTATTTTGATTGATCGGTACAATGCACAACATGTCGGATCGATCAAAGTTGTACCGATCGATTTCCCGATGTCGGATTTTAGTACAGACACCCGGAAGGAAATTCTTGCCCGTTCTCTTCGCGGTGAAGATGATGCGATCGATTTACTTGCTGTAGACCTCATCTGGATTCATCGTTTTACTAAATGGTGCGAACCGCTTGGCAAATATTTCACCGTTGCTGAGCGAGACAGGCTCATTGAACCGGCATTGCGAACATGTTACCACGAAGGGGAGTTAGTAGCGGTTCCGCTTTTTCTTGTGCAGGGTGTCATGTATTACCGGGAAGATTTGCTAAAAAAACTCCCCGGCGGCAAACAGTTGATGAACGATCTGCCCCATGGTATAACCTGGTCAAAATTTTTATCGTATCAAAAACGATTTAATTGGCACGGTCCCTATTTTATTTATCCGGCAGCGGATTATGAAGGAATGATTTGCAGCTATATCGAAATCCTTTTAAGTCTCAAACCTCATTACTTTGAAACAATCGGCTTTCGTTTCGATACGCCGGAAGCGAGGAGAGCTTTGCAGCTTTTAGTGGATTTGGTGCATCGCGATAAAGCTACGCCGCCCGATGTGAGCGACTTTACCGATACGCCAAGTTATGAATATTTTATACGCCATGACGGTTTATTCCTTCGCGGCTGGACAAGTTATGACAAAGACTTTTCCTATGCTCCCATAGATACATTCAAACAAAGCAGGTTAAGAAAAACACTCTTACCGTTTCCGGATGGCGGAACGCCTACTTCTCTTTTTGGAGGGTGGAATCTTATGGTCTCAAAGGCGAGCACAAAAAAGGGCGCGGTGATCGATTTCATCAAATACCTGTTAAGCAACGAGGCACAGGAAGTTTTTTACAGAACCGGCGGTTTTTATCCCGTGATAAAGGCATTCTATGATGATTCGACCTATCTGAACAGATATCCCGAAATTCGGGGAATCAAAGAATTGATGAAAAGCGGAGTGCATCGGCCGCTCCAGGAAAATTATACAAAGTACTCGAAGATCATGGCCCGTTATTTTGCACTTGCCATCAAGGGCGATATTCCTGTGAACGAAGCTCTTCGGCGTGTTCAGGCATCAATTGAATCAGAAAAGAATTTGACGACAGGAATGTAGGTATGTCGCAAAGGAAGAGTAAAATACCCGAAGAATTTAAAAGAACGCTGTCTCCCTATCGTTTCGGGATACGGCATATTATCGTTATTTTTACAATTCTCATTTCCTTTCAGATTTTTCTCATCTTCTTTCAGAAAGATACGTTGAGCAATTTTTTAAAGGATACGCAAAGCTGGTTTCAAAAATATTATGCAGAACGGCTTGCACTGGTAACAACGACCAATACGGAACTGCTGTTCGAACAACAGCAGCGATTACGCGCACATCAAGATACAACCGAGCTAAGCATAGCCAATTCGATGAATGTGATTTTTAAGCAACAACTTATCCATCGAAGTGTCGACGATATCTGTCTCATTCTTATGAAAAATCACCGCCTCTATATTATAGACAGTGGACAGAAACTTTTAGGATATTTCAATGGTACGCTTATTCCTTACGATGGCGGGGCAACGACGGAGCATCATGGCGGCGCCCAATATTTCCTTTCTGTCAGTAATGAAATGAGGCGGAGCGAAAAAATCTTGAGCTCGGTTTCGAATCAAAAAACGTTTGATGTTATTGTTCCGTTTGTCCCTGACGGTGAGTACATCGGCGTCCTGTACATGCGTATTACGCCGGATTTTTCTTTTCTTACTTCGGAAATACAGTCCAGTTTTGACAAAGTCTCTCTGATATCTTCAGCTCTCATACTTATCGGACTTGTTGCGATATTCATTGTATCGTCGAATACTGTTCGCGAGCGAAACAAAGTCCAGGAAGAACTATTCATTGAACACGAGCAAAATCTCGAAAAACAAATTCGTCTCGAAAAAGAATCCCTGTTTACGAAACGTATTTACCATACGCACCACAAGGCCGAAAAAATTATGGGTTTCATTAAAGACGATGTAAAAAAGATGAATGCCCGTAATCTCAATGAATTGAAGAAAAGAGTGCACACGTATTCAAATTTCATTTCAAGAATTATTTATGATATGAAATGGTACGATCAGGATATTAACACGATTGTGAATCCAATGTTCCGTACCGATGTGAATTCAGTTATTGAATTTATCGTCGATAATGTCTTTTTGCGGGTTTCGAGTAAGAATGAAATGTTTGAACTGAAAATTGATTTGGATCGTTCTCTGCCGTTTATTCGTGTCAATGAATTCACAGTCTGGGAAATACTTGAGCCGCTTATCCAGAACAGTATCGATCATTGCGGAATAAGTTTTGTCACGATCAAGATTCAAACGAAGTACGACTGTGAAGACAATATTTCGTACATCTATATATCCGATAATGGAATAGGGATTGTTCCGGAACTACTAGAGAACGATCAAAAAGGTGTAAAAAAATTGTTCCTTGAACATGAAACCACAAAAAAAGTTATCGAGTCGCATTCCGGGTATGGATGCTATATAGCGCACCAACTTGCAGTCGGTAAGTGCGGTTGGCAGCTCGATGTTGAAAATCTGGAGCCGACGGGTTGCCGGTTTACCATAGTGATGAGAAATACAGAGGTCTTATGATTACGACGAGTAGTATTAAGGTGATGGTGGTTGACGACGAAGACTTTGATGTCTCTCGGGTGAAAAATACCGTCAACCTTTCATCCACAAAAATTCAGGTAGAAAATGTTCTATCGAACGGGCGTGCAGCGTTGGAAGAGCTGCAGCGTAAACCGGATAATTACGATGTTATCATTCTCGACTACCAGATATCCGGTGGATTGCGGGGAGAGGAATTAATCAGGAAGATAAAAGAAATCGATCCTTTAGTACAAATAATAGTTATAACTAAAATGACGACGAACACAACGGATTTCGATTTTGCGAACAATTTGCTTAAAGCAGGGGCCTTTTGGTATTGCACAAAGTATCCGGGGAACATCGAAGAGTACATTTATCAACCGACGGATTTTATCCTTAGTATCGTGAATGCGTACGAGAAAAAGAAGTTGGAAAAACAAAAGCTGAAATCTGATAAACGATTGCTGCAGAGCATTGAAGGTATATTGCAATCAAAGGAAATCATCGGCGAATCCAAGCCCATGCTCCATCTGCATGAGGCGATAGAAAAATATGCCAAGAGCGATGCGAATATAATAATCTCCGGTGCGTCCGGTACGGGCAAAGAATTGGTTGCATGGAATATTCATTTAAAGAGCCGCAGGAAATATGAAAAATTTGTTCCGATTAACTGCGGCAGTATTCCTCAGGAATTGGTAGAGAGTGAGCTGTTTGGATATGAGAAAGGCGCTTTTACCGGCGCAAACGCAACCAAATCGGGATTATTCGAAATAGCAAATAACGGGACAGTTTTTCTCGATGAAGTGTCGGAACTGTCTCTTCCTGCTCAGGTTAAATTACTCAGAGTTCTTCAAGAAGGGGAAATTGAGAAGATCGGAAGGACAGGGAGCATATCGGTTAATGTGAGGATTATCTCGGCCACAAATAAAAATCTTGTCGCTGAAGTGAGCGAAGGTAGATTCCGGGAAGATCTTTTTTATCGGTTGAACGTTATTCCCATCGACGTCGTTCCTTTACGACAACGCGGTGACGACATCATTATATTATTTAAACATTTTCTGGAATTTTTCAGCGATGATATGGGTATTGTACCGCCCGGCATCGACCCGAAAGCCCAGGAAATATTAATGAATTACAAATGGCCGGGCAATGTCCGTGAGCTGCGCAATGTTGCCCAGCGTCTTGTTTTGAACTGTACAGACCATATTAGCGTGAAAGATGTGAGTGATCCGATGATTTTGAAGAATTCGGGAATATCGAAGGATACGACATTTGAAGATATCTATGCCGGTCATGCGTTGACATTGCATGAAGTGGAACGGGCATTCCGTCTCAAGTATTTCAAGTACATCCGGAACATATCCAGTTCCGATGCGAACGCAGCAGAAAAGCTGGGAATTGCTCCTTCAAATTTTTATCGTATGTGCAAGGAACTAGGGTTGAAGTAGAAGAAGCCACGTAAAAACCTTTTCAAAGTACCTGTGCTTTTACAGAAGAACTTTGAAAAGGTACAACTAAAGCACCCAATAAGCGTTGTCTATAACAGTTTTCTTCATCAGTTCAGGAGTGTCCCAACGGGACGGCCATGAAGAGATCACTTTGTGACTTCGCCGCAACTCCTGAACAGCTTGATACATTTATCGAATTTCTGTAGGACGGGGAGACTTTTCATCCTATATTTTGGTCACACTCTTTATCTGACAGATCTCTATTGTTTTTTTATTTTGATAATCTCACCATCAGCACATCATGCGATGCGATCTCGGCAGTCAGTTTCTTTTTTGTCGTCCCTATGTATTTCTTGACCCAGAGATTACGAATGTTGTATTTTGTCTCGTTTGTGTTCAGCGTTCGTTTGGATAGTTCATCCGTAATGATATTTTTCGACCAATCATAATCTACTTTTTGCTTTTGCATGGAACGATTCAGGAAACAGACTGCCCAGCCGTCTTTCATCAGCGGCTTTACCCAAATTTCTATGCTGTCTTTGGAATCATACCGGTACCCTTGAACACCAAGTGAATCCTGATCGATGGCGATCACTTCCGTATTCGTTAAAATTTCTTTTGTCCAGGTACTCATCGCGCTTAAATCGTTGCCGGACATTAACGGCGCCGCCAGCATACACCAGAGGGAAAAGTGTGCGCGATCTTCGTTTATGCTCATGCCATTACCAACCTCGAGCATATCGGGATCGTTCCAGTGTCCCGTACCCGCATAGACACGAATGCCGGGATGCATTTCTACAATCTTCATAACACCCCACGACGACCATGTACCATGATTCTGCTCACAATCGAAGCAAGCAGTAATATCACCGGTCGTACGCCAGAGATGTCCAACATCCTTTGCCCATTTCCATGGCTCGTTGTTCCCCCATTCGCATAGACTAAAGACAATCGGCCTGCCTGCTGCATACAGCGCATCACGCATAGTCGTATAGGCACCGACCGCATTCAATCCATCCGTGTTGCACCAATCGTATTTCAAATAATCGACGCCCCATTGTGCATACATCAAGGCATCCTGATATTCATGACCCCGGCTTGCGGGATGACCGCCGCATGTCTGAAGTCCGGCACAGGAATAAATTCCGAATTTCAATCCTTTGGAATGAACATAGTCCGCAAGAGCTTTTATACCCGATGGAAACCGCTGCGGATCCGGATGGATAAATCCTAAGCTGTCGCGTTTTCCTTGCCAGCAATCATCAATAACGATGTATTGGTAGCCGGCATCTTTCATGCCGCTTGTATCCATGACATCTGCAGCGATGCGAATCAACCCTTCATTCACATCGCAGGCAAACTTGTTCCAGCTGTTCCAGCCCATCGGTGGGGTAAGTGCGATGCCTTCAAATTTCTGGGCATGCATCGGACGCAGTACTGCCATCATCAGCACAGTGGTGATAAACATTGAATATCGTTTCATTTTTTCTCCTCATTGTTTCAGAATCAATACTTCCGATTCCTTCTCGTGTCAAAACCTCGATAGAAATCGGAAGTATTTTTTATGATTACTCGTTATGGTTTCCATATATCTGTTCTGAACGATGAAGCCGGCAGCCCTTCCTTATTGAACAGCGTCGCTTCATCGGTGTTGCTCCATGCATAATGCACGGCGACTGGTTGAGCAATTTCCAGGCTGGATACGATTAACTGTTTTCCAATTACCTTCACAACGGCTTTTTTGAACACACTGTCTTTACCAGCGATTATAAAATTGTTCTCTCCACCGCGCTCCTTTATCACCAATCTTTTGCCGGCAAAATCGAACGATAAGATGATTTTTCCCTTTTGGATTTTCATGGATTTATATTGGGGGCCTGAGTAAGTCACTTTTTTACCATAGGTTTTGGCAAGCGCACAATTCGCTAAACGGTCCCCGACATCGATTTTATTTGCTGGATGAATATTGTTCGGATTGCCGATATCGAGAGTTACCACCATTCCCGTATTTTTTACTTTGAGCGTTTGAAGTTGTACTTCTCGCAAGTTTTGTGAAAAGCTGAGCGGGCCATAATTGTACGGTGCAATCTGAATATAATAAAATGGAAAATCGCCATGAGCGAATGCTTCCCGCCAATCAGCTATCAATGCCGGGAAAGTTCTTTTGTACAATTCCGGATTTGAAACATTATTCTCACCTTGATACCATATTACTCCTCGGAAGGTAAAGGGAATAAGCGGATTGATCATGCCGTTATACAAGGCAGTTGCCGAATAACCGGAAAAGTTCATCGGAGTTCTCGGGCGATTTTTATATTGATTATTCTTACCGCCAAAAATAGAAAACACACCTGAGCGATATTCTGCAACAGGCAGATACTTCCATGTACCTTCTATTGAAATAGTATCGCTGCTGTCGTGGGAGAGATACATTTTTTTACCGTCGCCCCAAATGCCTCCGTTGCCCTGATAATCAATTACGCGAACTGCAATTTGCAGAATGGAATCTCGGACAAGAGAATCCGGAATACTATACACCCGCTCGGTTTTCCAGCATCCTTCTTTCAATACATGGCCAACGAGCGCACCATTTACATATGTCTCATCCATATCATCAACTGGACCAAGATGGAGTGTTAATGTTTTACCTATCAAGGTTCGAGGCAACTCGATCTGCTTGCGAAACCAGATTACTCCATCGAATTCTCCCACTTCGGTTTTTTCCCAGACGGTGGGCAGTTTCATATCAGACCATGCACTGTCGGGATAATTTTTCGCAGAACATTCTTGATCATCAAATTGCAACCCTTCCCATTTATGCAGTGGATCCTTCCCTTCCACATTGATGGACGGAAGCGCCGCAAGCCACTTCTCGACATTCAGAATGCTGTCTTTACTCGCTTCGATTGTATTCAATGTCGGTTGGAATTCTGTAAACTCGTTCAACACTGGCCTGCTCATCCATGCATCGATATTGGTTCCTCCCCATGCTGCTTCAATCAATCCGATTGGAACATTAAGCGACGTGTAAAGCTTTTTACCAAAAAGATATGCAACCGCGCTAAAGCTATGGACGGTTGAATCAGAACATACTTCCCATTTTCCGCTGCATCGGCTGGCAGGCACAACAGCATAGTTACGCTGAACATGAAAAAGCCGGATATTTGGATATTGAGCGTGTGCAATCTCATACGCCGAATGAGCAATGGTATCACTCGGCGGCCATCCTTCCAACGGCATTTCCATATTCGATTGACCTGAACACAGCCACACTTCACCGATCAACACATTCTTGAGAACAATGAGTGAATCCGCATATTTCAGTGAAAGAGTAAATGGGCCGGATGCTTTCGGAGTCTGTATCCAAGCAACCCAACTACCGTCATTCCCAATCACTGTTGTCACCTTTTTTCCCCACGAGCCATTGATTTCGATTTTTACTCCCGGCAGCCCTTCTCCCCAAACCGGCACTTTTTCCTTCTGTTGAAGAATCATGTTGTCTGTAAAAAGCGGAGCTAAAGAGAAGGGTTTCGGCTGAGAAAAAAGAGAACAAGCTACTATGACAATAAAAAGAGATAGACTGGTGAAACGAAAAACTGTATTCAATTTAAACATTAGAACCTCCAAGAATAAAATGGGCAATCGACATCCAATCGTGTGCAAAGTCCTTGCCAGTAAGGAATGGTTTGTACGATAGTTTTTCCCAAATTTTAATAACTCTATACGCAAAAAAAGATTGCTACATTTATCAATACTATAAAAGATTATTAACTTAATAACCCTCTCTATTATGTGTATGGATGAAATGGAACGAGTATAGATTGAATGTTTATGGCATTATTTGTGTGTAGAATATGGAATACTATCTTTCTAGAAAGCAAAATTACACAATATGATTATTTCAACACTTGATTTATGTATTATTATAGGTTATTTCTGCATAGCAATTTTTTTAGGAATCCTCGTCTCCAAACGAGCGAATAAGAGCCTTCATTCATACTTCCTTGGTAGCAATACGCTGCCGTGGTGGATATTAGGTGTATCCGATGCCTCCGGTATGTTTGACATAACCGGTACTATGTGGTTAGTGTATGTACTTTTTGTTTATGGATTGAAGAGCGTTTGGCTTCCCTGGATCTGGCCCACATTCAATCAAATATTTTTGATGGCATACCTCTCTATCTGGCTTCGGAAATCGAAAGTAATGACCGGTGCACAATGGATTCAGACACGATTCGGAACAAGTACCGGTGCAAACCTCTCGCATATCAGTGTAGTGATTTTTGCGCTTGTAAGCGTTATCGGATTCATTGCATATGCGTTTAAAGGGATCGGTAAATTCGCGGCAATCTTTTTTCCATGGAATTTATCTCCCGATATGTATGCAATCATCTTGATGTCTTTGACTGCGATCTATGCTGTAAAGGGAGGAATGTTTAGTGTCGTCATTACGGAATTCCTCCAATTTATTGTATTGACGATTGCATCAATTTCTATTGGCATTCTCGCTATCCATGCGGTTACACCCGAACAATTACATCATGTTATTCCCAATGGTTGGGCTACGCCATTTTTCGGGTGGCATTTAAATCTGAACTGGACCGGATTGATCGATGCTGTCAATATCAAGATACAACAAGACGGATATAGCATTTTCGGATTTTTTTTTATGATGGTTCTGTTCCAGGGAATACTCAAAAGCGCAGCAGGGCCGGCACCGAATTACGATATGCAGCGCGTGCTTGCAACACGATCTCCAAAAGATGCAGCAAAGATGAATTGGTTCGTGAACATGGTTCTTTGCGTTCCGCGATATTTTATGATTTCCGGAATTACAGTTCTGGCGCTTGTCTATTTTTCCCCGCAGTTAAAAACGATGGGGCAGAATATCGATTTTGAAATGATTCTTCCGTACATCATCAAGAATACGCTCCCGATTGGGTTGGTCGGTCTTCTCCTTGCAGGTTTAATCGCTGCGTTTATGTCCAACTACGCCGCGACCATTAATGCGGCACCGGCGTACGTCGTCAACGATATTTACAAACGATTTATCAATCCACACGCAGAAGAAAAAGTATATGTTCGCTTAAGCATCCTTACGACCATTGCCTTTGTTATCATCGGATTTATTTTTGGATTTTTTGTCGAGTCGATCAATCAAGTAACACTCTGGATTGTCAGTGCACTCTACGGCGGCTATACTGCATCGAATGTCTTAAAATGGTATTGGTGGCGAATGAATGGGTATGGATATTTTTGGGGGATGATTTCCGGAATCGTTTCAGCGATGATCATCCCGCTCACATTTCCGACTATTCCCGCTATCGACATGTTCCCCTTGGTCCTTGGAATATCACTGGTAGGATGTATTGTCGGCAGCCTGCTTACTGATCCGGAAGAAGATGCCGTTCTGATGAAATTTTACATGCAAATCCGACCGTGGGGATTCTGGAAACCGGTTATTAAAAAAGTTCATTTCTATTATCCGGAGTTTGAGCCGAACCACAATTTCAAAACGGACATGACCAACGTCATTATCGGCGTCATCTGGCAAACATCGCTCGTCATATCTGCTATAGCAATAGTCATTCAAGAACATACGCTCCTTGTTGGTGCAATCATCAGCGTCATCGTTACATCGATCATTCTTAAATTTAACTGGTGGAATAAATTGGATGAGTTAAGCAAAGAAACGCTTCCAGAAGATTTTGATCAACGCATCAAACAGAGTATTCCACAAAAGTATCTTGTTCCGCAAAATCTCGCACCGGCAAATGTTGCTGTTGAGACCCCCGAAAGGATATAATGATGCAAAAGTCTAAATACGAAATAAAAGTCCGGCAACTTTTTGCAGAGCATGAAAAGCTCATTCGCCGAAAGAATATTACAAGCAAACATGATAACGGTGTATTCGTTCGACACACTTATCCGGTGCTTACAGCAGTGCATGTACCGGTGTTTTGGCGGTACGATTTAAACTATAAAACAAATCCTCATTTGATGGAGCGAATGGGAATTAATGGCACATTTAATTCCGGAGCCATTGAACATGACGGTAAAATACTGCTGATGGTGCGCGTAGAGGGCAACGACCGGAAATCGTTTTTTGCAATAGCAGAATCCCGAAACGGAATAGATAATTTCCGGTTCTGGGATTATCCCGTCGTCATACCGGAGACAAAAGATCCGGATATTAATGTGTACGATATGCGCTTGGTACAACATGAAGATGGCTGGATCTACGGACTCTTCTGCACAGAACGAAAAGATCCGGATGCACAAAGAACTGACACCTCTACTGCCATTGCACAATGCGGTATCGTCAGAACAAAAGACCTGCTGACATGGGAACGTTTGCCGGACCTCGTAACGAAATCACCGCAGCAGAGAAATGTTGTACTTCATCCGGAATTTGTTCATAACAAATACGCCTTTTACACACGGCCGCAGGATGGATTTATCGAAGCTGGCTCCGGCGGCGGCATTGGCTGGGGTGTAAGTAATGACATAGAACACAGTGTCATCAACGACGAAATTATCATCGATGACCGGCTCTATCATACTATAAAAGAAGTAAAAAACGGATTAGGCCCGGCACCCATAAAAACAGAAAAGGGCTGGCTTCAATTGGCACACGGCGTACGAAATACCGCAGCCGGACTTCGATATGTGTTGTACTTATTCCTCACCGACTTAAAAGATCCTGCAAAAGTAATTGCTTCTCCCGGTGGATATTTCCTCGCACCTGAAAATGATGAACGTGTAGGTGATGTATCGAATGTTGTTTTCAGTAATGGATGGGTCAAGCGTGCATTCGGCGAAGTATTTATTTATTACGGTTCATCGGATACACGAATGCACGTTGCTGTTTCGACTATCGATAAACTTCTGGACTATGTTCTGAATACTCCTGAAGACGGGCTTCGATCTGCGGTCAATGTCCAGCGACGCATACAACTCATCAAAAAGAATTTAGAAATAATGAAAAAGAAATAACTGATGTAAGCATGGTAAATAGCGGTCGGGAAGTCATCCACGCTCCATCATCTCATTCCTGGCTGTTTCTAAAAGAGATGCTGTCGCGTAAGTCAATAGCATCTCTTTATTTCTTCATTGCACAACTGTTCAATTACTTTTCCTTCGCTTCCAAGGTTCGCCTCCATTAAGCAACACCATTCTGTGGGAACATTGGCCAATCCTAGTTCACCTGCTTTGAAGCAGAGCTTCAATACACGAATAAACAAAGTTTGGGAACGAGTAAAAGGAATAAAATATTTCGAATAAACGAGGATTGATAACGCTTTCCACCATCATACTTCTGCATATATGACGTAAGAATTACTCGCTAATTTTTCGCCAGCGCGCAATGACGCGGTTGATCTCTGCATCTGCATCATTGTTCATCATCGCAATGCAATTCATGAGCGCACGGCAGGTGTGGTAAGTGCATTTCCACATGTGGCTTTTGGGGCCTTCTTTACATTGCGGCTCTTTGTCGATGCCTCCCTCAAACCAATCTCCGTAAACAGGATCGAGAATGTAGGTTCTTATGTAATTCCATTCCCGTTTGAAATATGTACGGTACCGGGATTCATCTGGAAAGATTTTCGAAAACAACAATAATGCATTTAACCCTTCCGCCTGCGCCCACCAATTTTTTGTATCCTTCACAATGGAACATGTATCGGAACCAGAGAAATAATAACCGCCGTCATAAAACCCGCCCACAGATTCATCCCATCCGTTAGCTATTGCATGATCCAGCATTTTTTTTGCGACAGCCAATGTCTTTCTATCATCAGGAAGACCCAACACATAGGATGCTTCTAACATTAAAAAAGCTGTTTCATAATCGTGACCAAACGAAACATGATCTAAATCGAAATTCGCTTTTCGTTCTTCTTCGGATGCATTACGGAATGAAACCGGTGTCCAGTCATTTTGAAAAAAGAGCTGCAAATATCCACGCTCAGCTACTATCTTGTCACGAATAAGCTCCAAGAGTGATTTCAATTGATTCCGAAGTAACGGATCTTTCCAAACACGATACAACTCCGTATATGCTTCGAGCAAATGAATGGAAGAATTTTGGTCTTTGAATCCTAATTCATTACTATCTAATGCAATGGTTTTATATTGGGACGAACAATTGAATGGCTTTCCATCGCGCGTCAAGAACTCGTAGTACCCAAGATGTTTTGTATCGAAGGCATGTTCTTCAATCCAATAAAATATTTTTTTCGCACAATCTAATACTTCTGGATTACGAAGCCGGTCGTACAGTGCCGCGACGGCATAGAGACCGAATGCATTTCCGTACGTTCGCTTTTCATCCCTCCAGCCATTTACATTTGTGCACATTCCTTCGCGACTACGGATTTGACAAAACCCTCCGTAGTCACTGTCCCACATTTTTTGTTTTAAAAATTGAAAACCGTGGCATGCCATTTCATCGTAGTATTCTTTGCCACCAAAATATTCCGAGATTTTTGCCAATGTCCATATATGCCTTGCCTGCGAAACGATCATCTTTTCCTGATCGGGCATAATTTTCCAGTTGTATGATACATTCGTAAAATACCCGCCGCATCCTTTATCAATAACGAGTGGATACCATCGATTGACGATTCCGTTCAGAAAAACGTCTTCAAATTCTTTAATAATGAATTGGGTTTTACCCATTATATTTATGACAGATTCCATTATGACGAATCTGTATCAATAGATATGCCATTCCCTTATACAAAGAATAATCGGCATAACTAAAATAAATTTATCTTATTTTTCATTTTTTGATTACTTTTTCCCCTATGAAATTGATAAATCTTCTTAATTTAATAACCTGAACCCATTATTTGAGGTTCAATCTATCTTTTGTTTTCGGCATGTAATTTGCTATGAGAACAAATCAATTTGGCTGGGAAGAAGGAAATGAATTAGTTATTTTCAATTTTGAGCTGGACAAAAATATTGCCGCATATATCAAAAGTATTGATAAAAATCGTCTCGTTGTTGAGGGGACACATAGTCAGGTTATTTTTAATGAAGCGCTTGCCGATACAAACATCGACATACTTTCCATGCATGATTACCGTCCGATAAAACAAATTATTAATACATACTTGGTGTGCGTGCAAAAGCCAAAGGTGTGAAGCCATACTTTGCAAGAGGGTTCGGCGGGTTTTTCGCTAATGATGTGCGGGGGGTATTAGATTCCGTTATATCTTCCGGAATTTCTGGTCTAATGATCTGAATCATGCGCCAGCATGATCGAGATAGAGGATTGTATTATTACACAGACTTAACTTCTATGAATCTAAGGCGCTTGAATAATTGCAACCTCGAAAGGCTTCAAATCGACAGAAACATCTGTTATGACTGGACCGCCATGGCGAACGAATGTTGTGTCTTGATTCACTTTTAATTCTTTTCTGTTGAGAAGTTCCTGCCAACCGTTGGAAGATGATCGATCAAACCGCAGTTTCATGACTGCCGTTTCATCACTCATATTATAAAGAACATATTGTTTGCTGCCAAATAAATACATGCCGGTTCCGCCCGGTCCATCCAACTCAAATCCCAATTCTTCATTGAATGCGCGACGGATCAGATTTAGTGCTTGTGCAGGCAAGCGCAGCAGGTCATAACTATTATCTGGCATATTCAAAATGTAAATATTTCCCTTAAGATAGGGGATATGTAAGAGCACTCCGAAATCATAATCGTCTCGTTCCACTGCAACATCCCGTACTTCCGGCCATGTAGTCGTTTCGATTTTTTGAAATGTGAACGGTTTGTCAGACTTGAATATCTCTTTTCGGAACCATCCTTCGCGCAGGCGGAAGGCATCGGATGTTACACTGCCTTCAATACCCGGCAGGAGGTTTAATGTATTTTTGAATTCTGTATTCTGAAGTTTTTTCCAAAGCTGCCATGTCATAAAAACATCTTTTCCATTCCGAAGTCGTTCGAGCATTTCGTTTGCAAGATTCGTATCGCGGCCGGTTGCGCTCTCAGCAATGGAATGTAGTGTGAAAATTGCACTCCGGCTGTCTTTTGGGAATTGCGCAACAGGTGTAAGTGGAATTCCTGCCATGCCGAGATATCCGAATATATTATATTCGCCTGTGGAACCGTATGGGAGATACATCGGGATTCCACGCTGTTCGCCTTTTAACATTCCAGCTACCTTATCAAAATCCGGCAGCATTGTTATGAAGTGGTGGTACACATCGCTGGATGGATTTGTCGGATACAATTGACCGGCACACCAAAGGATAATTTCTGGAGTTTGTGCGAAAACTGCCTGCCATGCCTGCGCAACGTAGTCGTTTGAGTCGCCTTTCATTTCGTAGTTGTCCAACCACGAGCCGATCCATTTTTTTGAATCGACACTTGACCACCACTTCTGAAATATATAGCTGCTGTAAATGGGAATATGTTGATCGTGTATCATCCGATTGCGGGTCTCAATACCAACGGCCATATTGTCATATTGTAAAGTTTCATGATACACATCATATCCGTTTTCCCGATGCCCTTCGTACCAATTCGGATATTTAATGGTGATCCTTACTTTCGGATTTACCTTTTTTGCCGGATCGATGATATATTTCTTGGATTGATCCAGAAGCAGTTTTGTGCGGTATGCAGCCCAGCTCAAATTACCGCGATCGGCAACACTTTTTGAATCTGTGGCAGTCGTAAAAAGCCAATCGTCGAGAATGATGTCATCGAATACCTGTGCTAACGAGCGTGCCCGTTTCTCAAGTGCTGCCATATCTTCGGGGTTATTGTAGACGGATGGACCTTGATGTCCGACCGGGACTAATGCACCGGAAACCTTTAAACCTATCGACTTGAATTTATCTGATAGATTTTTTAGGAGCGGGATATTTACTTCTCCATGACTCGTTCCTTCAAGATATACATGCACCGGTTTCACAGGAGCAAAGTATTCCATTGTCTTTTTAAATCGATCAGGATCGGCGAGAAGCGAATCGACATCGTGCGAAGTAAAATAGATAGCATACTTCAGGTTTTGCCAGACGGTTGCCGGCTGAGCATGAACATGAGGTAATGTTAAGAACAGCAAAAACATGAATACAACAAAATTGCGTACGGAATTTTGAATATGAGCCACGGTTACTTCTCCTTAGAAATTATTCTGTCGGAAATATACTCTGTTACATCGCGATTGTCAATATAGGAATCGTCATTTCATTTTCTGGCTTGTTGTATATACTAAGCACAGAACATTTTAAACATGCGTATAATTTCTTTTTCCTCTATTACATCCGAACATTCTTAGATTGGAGTTATTTAATTTATTCGCTATCTTAATTTTGTACGTTACGATTTGCGTTACATCATTTGATGTCTCTTGCTATAGAGGAATACTTTATGCGATATGTATCTCTATTTGCTGCCTTTCTTCTAATCAACATTTCTACTGTCCTAAGCAAGACAATAGTGTTTTATGAAAAAGACTTTCCTACTATTGACAACAGTAGAATCGATAGGCGTGTGCTCGAACAGGCGCTGTCACCGTTGAATCCGCAATTTATCGGCCTTGCTGAACTGTTGAAGAAAAATTCTTTGGATGATTGCGATCTGTTTATACTTCCGTACGGCTCAGCATTTCCTGCCGATGCATGGGAAACAATACAATCATATCTCAATCGCGGCAATTTGCTCGTTCTCGGCGGTAGGCCTTTTTTTGTCCCTGTGTATAAGGATAGTACCAACTGGCACATCGAAAATCCGCAAAATACTTTTGCACGTCATCTCGGTATACTGCATTCGTATGCCGTACCGCAGCGTGGTCCATGGAGTTTACAATGGGATGAAGATGCGCCGTACTTCCATGACATTTCTTTGGACCCTCAGCGAGTTTTTGTGAATGCAGGATACGGCGAAAGATATCGCGGCCTTGGTTTCCTGATTGATTCGCTTGGCAATCGTCTTGCAGCTCCTGTATCTGCAGAAGATTTGATTGGCCGTGGTTTGCCGCGACAGCGGCGCCTGTATCTCAGCTTCGAAGCGGATTCGAGTTTTTGGAATTCCCAAAATGGAATTGATTTAATATATCAGGCAGCGATGTACGCATCTCGAGGAGCCATACGCATCTGGATCGATCTCCAAAAACTTACACTCGAATCCGGCGAGCATATTTCAGGTATTGTCAATGTGCTGCGAGCAGGAGCACCCGCGAAAATAACCCTTGAATTACTTTCCGGTTCTAATATTCTTGCCGCGCGGACGATGGACTGCGGCAATTCTCTACACGAAGAGATTAATATTAAACAACCTTTGAATAATCCCGGACTTTATAGAGTTCGGGCAACATTAAGTATTGGAGAAACAATCTTCGAACGATACACATCGGGATTATCAGTCCGCGATTCAGTCCTGTTACATTCCGGTGAACCGCTCGGAGCAGAGCGTGATTATTTCCGTATCGGGAAAAAACCATATTTAATGGTCGGAACAAATTATTTTTCAACCGATCCCTACACATCCGACTTTTTTGTCGGAGGCAGTCTCGGCGGAAATGCATGGGGCTGGGAAAAGGACTTTGCAGAGATGGAACGGCAGGGTATTACTGCCGTGCGTACTGGCATCTGGCTTAATCGTGCACGCTATTTAGACTTGGTAACCGGAGCGGCGGAAGAACGCTTGCTGAATGCCATTGAGGCGTACCTTTGTGCAGCAGCGCGGCATCACATGCAAGTGGTGTTTACTTTCTTTGCCTTCAATCCACAAAATGAAATGGAAGCCGAACCAGGACAGGAAGGAGATCTGTTGGGACCAGGATCCAATCCCTATCTGGATCCGGTCGCAATTGAATCGCAGATCACCTACGTACAGACAATAGTTTCCCGATTTCGAAATGTACCATTCCTGAGTTTCGATCTCATCAATGAACCGAGTTATTCCAATCCCAAACGGATCTGGAAAGGAAATTCGCCGAATGGTGATCCCGTTGAATTAAACGCCTGGCACCATTGGCTGGAAAAACGATACACAACTTTCGATAAACTTGCACAGGGATGGCGCATTCCAACTACCGAGTTTGGTGCACTCGATAAAGTACCGCTTCCTTCTTTTAATGATCTTGAATTAGTACGCTCCGGAAATTCTCGTACGGTGCGAGCAGTTGACTACAATCTATTTGCACAGGAGTCATTCCGTCACTGGGTCGATACAATTATCTGTGCAATCCATGCAACCGGGGCACGACAAGCAGTTACAGTCGGACAGGATGAAGGCGGTGTAGCTGACCGTGTCTTGAACCAATTCTGGGCAGAATCCAATGTAAACTACACCGTGAATCACACTTGGTGGCGCGATGATGCACTTCTCTGGAGTTCTGTCGTCGCAAAATGTTTGATCAAACCGAATCTCATCGGTGAAACCGGACCACAGCCTGTTTGGTCAATGGACGGATCCTGGCGATGGGATGATCTTCAGGGAATGCCGTTGTTAGAAAGAAAGTCAGCACTCGGCTTTGCCGCTGCTAACACAGGTGTATTGCAATGGGACTGGACAAGAAGTGATACGTACGGTCTCCTACGTCGCGACGGCTCCCAGAAACAATGGATGAATGTCATAAAAGGAATTGCTTCCTTCGCACGAGATGCTCAGGCGTATGCAACCGAAATGAAATTACCCGATGTCGCATTAGTGCTTCCTCAGTCATTACAGCTCTCGATCTTCGGAAGCTGGGGACTCGCTGTTCAACAAAATGCTGTACGGGCGTTGTATCATCACGCACGTGCAACAGCATTTGTTGTCGGTGAATATCAACTTTCACAAATGCCTGATGCAAAGTTAATTATCGTTCCTGCCCCATGGGTGTTCAATCAAGATGCGTGGAATATTCTTATGCGAAAAGTAAAAGCAGGAGCGACGCTTCTCATTTCCGGAAAAATTGATGCCGACGAACATTGGGTTTCGATTCCTGACAGGGTAAAAGATTGGAACATAGAATATACCTCAGCAGCATTGACAACACGTGAAGTAGAAATAAAATCTCCGGCAGGCGCAATACATTTGAGTTATTCCGGCGATAGAATAACCTATGGAGAGCGCGGTGTGCTGAAAGACGACAGGACTTTCATTGAATTCTCGTACGGTGCAGGTCGAATACTTTACTCCGCACTGCCGATCGAGTTAGCAGATCAACTTGATGAAGTCGGACGCATCTATAAGTATGCAATGAAACGTGCGGGAGTCGGCGCCGTGTATGAAACTTCATGTAAAGATCCCGGAATATTAATCTGTCCGACACAATTACCGGATGCAACATTGTATGTTCTAACATCTGAAAGCGCAGGCACTGCTCCTGTGACATTTCGTGATAAGCTGAGCGGTGAAGATTTCCGGGTAAAACTCGCACCCGGAAGAGCAGTGTTGCTTCTTATCGGAAAGAACGGCCGCATCCTGGCGTCGTATAATGCAAGATAGATTCGCTGTGTAAGTGACAATACAGTTGTTTTGACGAGTCCTGAGTTGGCTGTGCTCCGATTAGACCCGTTGTCAGTTGAATAGAATACACCGCCACTCGTTCCGAATAGTATCTTAGCTGAGGGGCGGTCAAGCCAATGCAGTATACATTTGATGCCATAGTGACATGTCCCCCAAAAAGCGATCCATTCTAAACTTAGTAAAAAGTACAAATATACTGCTCCCCCATCTTTGATCCAATTTGAATGAGAAAGTGATTAATATTTTGTTTATGCTACGGATACTTATTCGATTTTACAATCGTCTATAAATTCTTTCGATGATCGATAACCGAGAGCACTATATGGACGTACGCCATTGATGGAAGTAATGAAATAATAAACACTGTTGGAACGTTTAAAGAGGGTTGGCATGGCCACTCCTGCAAAAAGTGTTAGCATAATGAGAGAAAGATGTTAAAACACTATGCCCCCAACGAGATTTGAACTCGTGTTCCGTGAAGATAGTTGAAGGAACGGAATGTCAATTGTTTTGATGAGTCTATATGTACTACCATGTTACCAAGTGCAAATGAAAACAATTCATAAGCACTATAGTTTGTGAGTTGTAGGGGGGGTATGCAAAAAAAGAGGCCAAAACTTTTCAGAATCGGCCTTTCGTGTAGCGGGAGCCACGCCTACATTTCATTTCGGCGGGGCAAGCAGGATGGCGCTTTTAGCGCCACGTCGCATAAAACGCTCCGCTTGAATTGTTAATTTACCTGGTACTGCAAAAAACACGAACGCCCTATAAAGGGGCGTCGTATTTTTTTGTAGCGGGGGCAGGACATGTAACGTCGGGAAAGATTTCTACCACAATTTTCCCAACTGACCTAAATATCTCAAAATGGGAATTATCTCCATTTTTGCTGAATAATAAGGTCTCTCAATCAATTAAACTGCTTGAACCTTCAGTCTCAGATTTCCATTCATCTGAAAATAAGACTCTTTCTTCATGCATTTCATTAATCACAGAGATTATTCTGGATTGAATTATCAAAAGGTTCATATTATGCTATCCTTGATTCTTCCCTTCGAATTTCGTAATTATTGGCAGTTAATTTTTGGTGAAATCTCAACGAAAATATTGGTTCAGACATTGGCTCTAGTAATAGCAGCTGTTCTCACATTTGGATGTCCTCCAAAGCACGATGAACCCCTCCCCACTAATCTATTAGTTACATCCAAAAGCGAACATCTTGTCATGGATAATCCAAGCGGCGCGGTTGATAGTGTTTCATACACGACCAATTATCTTATGGAAAAGCCTCAATATGTGGTTTCTTACAATAGAGAGCGTGGAATCCCTTATTGAGTGGCTTGGCATCTGGACAATACCTAGCTTGGTGATGTCCCTCGAAAGGACAAATTTTGGCCAGATAGCACACTGCCGACAGAATGGTATCATGTGAAAAAAGCGAGTCACAACAACAGCGGCTATGAACATAGGCATCATTGCCACAGATACATTATGTACAAATGATAGAAAAACAAAATAATAAAACCTTCTTGAACCTTGCAGTTAAATCAGTAAGGTATTAGCAAGTACCAACTCAATGGTAAAATGCTCGCAAGAAAAATGATTGGACTGATAAAGGAATGGTATAGATTATGTGAAGGCTTCTTTCGGTACTGAAAGGAGTATAATAATCTGTTTTCAGATATGATCAGGTGTTCAAGACCTTAGATGACTGTCTGACAATAAATTCCGTCTCTAATATGACTCGTTCAATCGGAATAATTGTTGAAGATTCAATATTGCGGATTAAAATTTCTGCTGCCATTATTCCAATCTCCTGCTGAGGTGCTCTTATTGTTGTCAGGGGAATTGGATACATTTTTGCATAATTAATATCATCGTTGCCAATAATAGATATATCGTCTGGTACGCGAATATTGAGTTCCTTCAATACCAGCATAACCGCCAGAGCTTGTTGATCATTGAAACAAACAATTGCGGTCGGGTAATTATCACGGTTTCTATTCTTAAAGTACTCGAGGGTTTTATCAAAACATTCTTCAAAATGAGATCCCACAGAGATGATCATGTCATTATGAAAGACTAATGTGCTTTCACTGAAAGCATAGCGGAATCCTTCCATTCGTTCTTGTGTATGTGATGACTGTGGAGGACCTGCAAAGTGCACAATTTTTGTATGGCCGCTATCTATTAAATATTTTACCGCTCTTTTTATTGCCTTTTTGTTGTCAATTGCCACAACATTTGCTTGTATTCCCTTAATATCTTCCAATAAGACAAAAGGATAATTAATCATTTTGAGTTTAAAAAGATGTTCGATTTCAGCTGTGCCTTCCACTATGGGAGCGATAATGATACCTTTGATATCCTTCGTGGAGAAAAGACGAGATAAATTCTTTTCACTTTCATGATTGTCATCTGAACTGGAAACAATGACGGAATATCCTTTGCTGTTTGCATATTCACTTACACCTTTTGCTATCGTAGTGTAGAAAGGATACGTTAAATCCTTGATGATTATTCCAATACTTTTATCATAGTTCTCACTTTTAAAATTTCTCGCCACACCAGTGGGACGGAAGTTGAGTTCTTTCATTACTTCTAATATGAAATCCCTTGTTGCTGGCTTGACAGTTTTCTTCGCATTTATGACAGCAGAGACAGTTCCTTTTGAAACTCTTGCTCGCTTAGCAACATCCTCAATGGTTATCTTTTTCATTTATTACTTTAGCTCTTTCCAATGGTTCAATTTGTTAAACATGTCTAATTCAAAGATAACATTTAACGACATAATCATTTTTTTTATTCTTTGTTTAATCAATCACCAATGAACAACATATATCGCTGGCATAAGTTTAAGACAAATTATTCGAACAATCAAACCGTTGAAACAGTTCAATGAATGCGTGGTTTTAATGGAAAATCTACAGAATATTTTGAGAAGTTGTTCATAAGTGTTAATCTTTTTTCGCTTGCTATTACGATATAACATCTTTAGTATTAAAACACTTCAAAATATATTTAACATATGAAGTATCTCTTGTCAAATATCTCGAATTGGCAAAATCGCATAGTTGTGTGCTTGACTCCAAATGAAATTGAAGAAATGAGGATAAATGTACTCAACTCAAAAAAAAAGATAGTAATCATTATCGCCCCCAAAGGCTGCTTTGCTCATGAAAATAATGAATGAAGTGATCCTATGATTATTCAATTTATTATAGGAAGTGCAAACAACATCATGACACAACTGATTGCTGTCCAACCGCACAAAAGGTTCTTTCTTTGTGCCATTGTCACACTCCTAGGAATCCAGGTTGCTTTTTCTTCTCAAGAAGGGACATATATCTCCTCCCAAAAATCTGAAGGTGTGTTCGTTCTCTCCGCATCGGGAAAATCCACGACATTATGTGTTAGTTCCCACGATCATCCTGGAGTAATCCGAGTTCTGAAGCAGCTTCAAGCAGATATCGAAAAAGTGACAAATACCATGCCCGGTCTTTCAATAGACACCATTCCGGAATTAAAAGAGATAGTGTTAGTTGGAACAATAGGCAAAAGTCCATTGATAGATAAGCTGATACAGGAAAAGAAACTTGATGTCGAAGGTATTGCCGGAAAGTGGGAAACATTCCTCATTCAGGTAGTTGAAAAACCATTTCCTCATGTTGATCGTGCTTTGATCATAACCGGCAGCGATAAACGCGGAACGATCTATGGAATGTACGACCTCTCTTCAAAAATCGGTATCTCGCCTTGGTACTGGTGGGCGGATGTACCGCCCAAAAAGAAATCCTGCGTGTACGTTCTGCCTGGTCGCTATTCACAGGGCGAACCGAAAGTACACTATAGAGGCATTTTCATAAACGATGAGGCGCCTGCGCTATCCGGATGGGTCTATGAAAAATTTGGCGGATTTAACAGCAAGTTCTACGAACATGTATTTGAACTTATTCTCCGTCTTAAGGGTAACTTCCTCTGGCCGGCAATGTGGAATAATTCCTTTAGCACGGATGATACATTAAATCCGAAACTTGCAGACGAATACGGTATCGTTATGGGCACATCGCATCACGAGCCGATGATGCGCGCATGGAAAGAATGGGAATGGGCAGGGAATCGCAAGGGAAGCTGGGACTATTCCAAGAATGCTGAGACGCTGCGCAAATTCTGGGAAGAAGGTATTCGAAGAACAAAAGATTACGAAAAGATCGTCACCCTTGCTATGCGCGGCGATGGTGACGAACCAATGAACGAAGATGCAGACATTGCTTTGCTCCAGAAAATTGTCGCAGACCAACGTAAAATTCTCGGAGAGGTGACAAAGAAGGATGTAACGACCATTCCTCAAGTGTGGGCGCTCTATAAAGAAGTGCAGGAATACTACGACAAAGGTATGCGTGTACCCGATGATATAACGATGTTATTGTGTGATGATAATTGGGGAAACATCCGCAGACTTCCCGAAGTAACCGATCCGCCGCATCCGGGCGGCTACGGAATTTACTACCACTATGATTTTGTCGGGGGTCCAAGAAATTATAAGTGGCTGAACACAACTCAGATTGAGCGCGTATGGGAACAAATGCATCTTGCGTACGAATACGGTGCAGATAGAATCTGGATCGTCAATGTTGGCGATATTAAGCCTATGGAATTTCCAATAGAGTTTTTTTTGGATTACGCATGGAATCCCGAACAACTATCAGCAGAGGATTTACCTGAGTATACTCGTCGGTGGGCAGAAGCTCAGTTTGGTGCCAAATATTCAAGAGAGATTGCTGATATTCTCAATGCATATACGAAATTCAATTCGCGGCGCAAACCCGAGTTACTTTCTTCCGACACGTACAGCTTGATGAATTATCGCGAAGCAGAAACGGTGGTAGCCGAGTACAACAAATTAGCGGAAAAAGCTCAGGGTATTTACAATTCTCTACCTTCTGAATACAAAGATGCATTCTATCAGCTTGTTTTACATCCCGTGCACGCTTGTTCAAATTTAAATGATCTTTACGTCACCGTGGGAAAGAACCATCTTTATGCAGAACAAGGGCGGGCAGCGACGAACACCCTGGCGGAAAAAGCCAGGGAATTATTTAAAAAGGATTCTACCATTACACACTATTATAATAATGTGCTAGCGGATGGCAAGTGGAGCCATATGATGGATCAGACACATATTGGGTACACGTATTGGCAGCAACCGGAAAAGAATACGATGCCCCCCATAAAAGAGATTCAGATGCCAGAGAGTGCAGAGATGGGCGTTGCTATTGAAGGTTCAGAAAACTGGTGGCCAAAGGATAAGAGCGAAGCTGTTTTGCCTGAGTTCGACTCTTATAATCAACAGATATATTATATAGAAGTGTTCAATCGCGGAAAGACACCATTTGAGTTCTCTGCAAGTACTGGAAAACAATGGATGAGAATGAATAAGGTAAAAGGAAAAATAGAAATCGAGGAACGATTGTGGATAAGTGTTGATTGGAATATGGCTCCGAAAGGTTTGCATCGTGTTCCAATAACGATTGTAGGGCCCAACAAGAATCGGGTTGTAGTTCAAGCAATCATTCATAATCCTGACCTACCGAAACGCAAGACGATGAAGAGTTTCGTTGAGAGCAATGGATATGTGTCGATTGAGGCTGAAAATTATACTCAAGTAGTCAATGCATCCTCGCTAAGCTGGTTGAGAATTCCAAATTTAGGACGCACAAGTTCAGCAATGACTCCTATGCCCGTAACTGCACAAACTCAAATTCCTGCCGGTGACAGTCCGCGATTGGAATATAAGCTCTACTTGTTCAGTAAGGGCGATTTGAAAGTCAAGGCATATCTATCGCCAACGCTTAATTTTCACAACAGAGGGTTGCGATATGCAGTTTCTTTTGATGACGAACAACCGCAGATCGTGAACATTCATGGAAATGATACGATACCGGATTGGAAATATCCGCAAGAATGGAATCAGGCAGTAAGCAATAATATTAAAATCATGACCTCTCAACATTCCTTAAAAAGATCTGGCGAGCACGTGTTAAAATTCTGGATGGTTGATCCTGGAGTAGTATTGCAAAAAATAGTTGTAGAAACCGGCGAAGTGAAACCAAGTTATTTAGGACCGCCGGAAAGTTATCATCGGCTTTTTACAAAAAAGGAGAATTCCAAGTGAATAGACTATTGATGTCCCTTTTATGTTTCTTTGTTACTCTATGTTTTGTTTTGTCTGCACAGGATAAAAAAATGTTCACAAATCCAATCTTGGCTGGATTTTATCCTGATCCGAGTATTTGCAGAGTTGGCAGTGATTATTATCTGGTAAACTCTACGTTTTCCTACTTCCCGGGAATCACAATTTTTCAAAGTAAGGATCTCGTGAATTGGAAACTCATTGGTTATGTTTTAGATAGACCGGAGCAATTAAATTTGGAGGGCCAGGGAGTCTCTCGAGGTATATTTGCCCCAGCAATAAGGTATCATAATGGTACGTATTATGTGACGTGTACGTTAGTTGATATTGGTGGAAATTTCGTGGTCACTTCAAAATCGGCTTCTGGTCCATGGTCTAATCCTGTCTGGATTCCCCAGATTAATGGGATAGACCCTTCTATGTTTTTTGATGAAAATGGAAAAGCTTACATTATCTATAATAGTATACCTCCGGACGATAAACCGCTTTACAATGGACATAGAACGTTGAGAATGTACGAATTTGACGTTGAAAATCTTAAAGTGGTCGGTCGAGAAAAAATATTAGTCAATGGCGGAGTAGATATTACGAAAAAACCTGTTTGGATCGAAGGGCCCCATATTCTTCAAAAGGACGGCTATTATTTTCTGATTGCTGCTGAAGGGGGGACTGCTGAACAGCATTCTGTTGTTGTCTTTAGAAGCAAGAATGTTGATGGACCGTACGTACCATATGAGCATAATCCGATTCTTACACAGCGGCATTTGGATCCAAAAAGAGAGAATCCAATAACATGTACCGGACATGCTGACCTTGTTCAGACTCAGCAGGGCGATTGGTGGGCAGTTTTCTTGGGGTGCAGGCCATACCGTCCTTATGAGGAAGGATATATTAATACTGGAAGAGAAACATTTTTAGCTCCTGTGAAATGGGAGAAAGGTTGGCCCGTTATCGCCAGAGGTAATGAAGAAGTACAATATCATTGTCCACTTCCCCTGCCGCTGAATATCAAAGACGCTGAGAGACCTTACAGCGGGAACTTTATATGGAGAGATGACTTTAACAAAGAAAGTCTATGCCGTGATTGGATGTTTTTAAGAACGCCAAGAGAAAAATGGTATAATCTGACGACAAAAAAGGGATACTTAGCGCTTCAATTGAGATCAGAGACTTGCTCCGGGAATATGAATCCCAGTTTCCTGGGGCTTCGGCAGCAACATCTTCGCGGATCGGCAAGTACTGAAATCGAATTTATTCCGAAAACACAGAATGAAAAAGCCGGATTGTTGATTTTCCAAAATGAGAAGCACTTCTATTTCTTATGCAAATCAGTAGTAGGCAATGAATCGGTGATCCAGCTCTATAAATCCGGTGATATCGCTGACTCCATCAATCATATGGAATTGATAACCACAAAAAAACTTGATGAAGATAAACGTGCGGTAAAATTGTATTTAAAAATAGGAGCCGAAGGAAACAGTTATTCATTCTCCTATGCTTTTGAACCTGATCAATGGAGATTATTGAAGGATAGTGTCGATGCAAAATATTTAAGCACGAAAGTCGCAGGAGGATTTGTGGGCTGTATGTATGCTTTATATGTGACTTCGCTTGGCAAACCCAGTACAACTGTTTCGTATTATGATTGGTTCGAATATCAAGGAAACGATGAAGTATATAAATAATTTTACTTGTTAATCTATAAAATGACTGGAATGTTCTTCGAAAGAAAAAGAAGTTTCTATGAAACTTAAACGAAAAATAAATATTATTTTACAATAAAATAATTTCTGCTGTAGAACTGAGTATTGTTACTTTGAATACAAAAATAAAAATGAATAACTCTTAACAAAATGTCTAAGGATGTCATAATGGATGAATTGGTTGTACGAATAGGTCACTGTGTTGAGAATGGAAAGATTAATAAGGCTTCACCATATCCTAACGCCATGAAAGGTATGGAAGGAGCAGATGAATTGACAAAGCAAGCCTTAGATTCTGCTATCGGACCTGAAGCTATTCTGCAGGCGTGCAATGATGGTATGCATCGTATCGGGGAACGATTCAGTAGAAATGAAGTGTTTGTCCCCGAACTATTAATGGCAGCCAAAGCGATGCATGCTGTCATGGCTCATCTTGAACCATTTTTTAAATCAGGGACTGTGAAAGTAAAAGGAAAATTTGTGCTCGGAACCGTTGCCGGCGATTTACATGACATTGGAAAGAATCTTGTTAGAATGGTTATTGAGGGGAATGGTTGGGAAGTCATTGACTTAGGTGTCGATGTCAAACCGGCAAAGTTTTTAGAAGCGATCAAGAATACACCGGGTTGTGTAGTCGGGTTGAGCGCTTTGCTGACGACGACAATGGTCAGTATGTCAAAAACAGTTCAGGAAATCAAAGCGCAATTTCCATCTACGACCGTCATCGTTGGTGGTGCACCCTTGACGATGGATGCTGCCTTGAAAATGGGTGCAGATAGTTATTCTCATGATCCTCAAGGTGCAGTGGCATTTCTCGATAAGATTAGCGCAGCTTGAATGAATATGAAAAAACAGCCCTTCGGACGGTATAATGCTGGTTTATAAAAAACAGATAAGATATAAGAATGAGTTCACTTCTTACGGCGCTTAAAAATAAAAAAGTCCTTATCTCAGATGGAGCTTGGGGTACGTTTTTACACCAACGCGGATTACAACCGGGAGAGTGTCCGGAATTGTGGAATATTACTCATCGCAGTGATATATTTGCGATTGCAAAAAGTTATATCGATGCTGGTGCTGATATGATTCTCACCAATAGTTTTGGCGGAAGTCCATCTAAATTGAAGCATTACGGATTGCAGGATCGTACCGCTGAATTAAACGAAACTGCCGCCGCTATCTCGAGAGAAGCGGCGGGTGCAGACCATCTCGTGCTTGGTTCAATCGGTCCTACCGGCGTCATGTTGATGATGGGAGAAATCTCAGAAGAAACTTTATACAGAGGATTTTGTATTCAAGCAGAGGCTCTGAAGAAAGGAGGCGTCGACGCCGTTTGCATTGAAACGATGTCCGCTCTCGATGAAGCGTGCCTTGCGATTCGCGCAGCCCGCGAATCGAGCGGGTTGGAAGTGGCATGCACATTTACGTTTGAGAAAACGATCAGTGGTGAATTTCGTACGATGATGGGCGTTTCGCCTGCCGAAATGGTACAGGCGGTAAAAGAAGCAGGCGCTTCTGTTCTTGGGACGAATTGCGGAAATGGCTTTGATCAAATGATTGATATAGTGCAGGAAATCAGAAGTATCGATCCAATAATTCCCATCCTTGTTCATGCGAACGCAGGAAAACCAGTTTTTCAAGATGGCAAAACGGTGTTTCCAGAAACACCGGAAATGATGGCTGCAAAAGTCCAGGATCTGATTAAAAGTGGAGCGAATATTATCGGTGGCTGCTGCGGTACTACTCCGGCACATATTCAGGGATTAGTTCATGCGATGAGAGTTCAATGATGGAAATTGTAATTCCTCAAGTCGAACGAGAAAAAGACATTTTTGAAGTCAAAATCAACTTCCGGGATCTAACAGTAAGCAAGAGTGAAATCGTATCTACACTCGGATATGTTGACAGCGCAATCCCATTGCATTTTGAAGAGATGATCGATGATATTCTTTCCCGTCTGCCAAGTTATTGTGAAATAAAAGCAGGTTATCGACTTCTCGATATCAAAAAGTCGGAAGAACGAAACGATGGGCTATTTGTCGGCAGCAAGTTTTTCAAATTACAGAAGATTGTCGCTAGTCAGCTCAGAAAATCCGAAAAGGCAGCATTGTTTATTTGTACCATTGGTTCGGCGATGGAAACATGGGCAAAGAAATTGTCTGCCGAAGGTGATGCCGCATTAAGTTACCTGGTTGATACTGTTGCATCAGTAACAGAAGAACAAACAACCGACGTGCTCCATGATCACATCGAGAAGCAGATGCAGATGCAAGGATTAAAAATTACCAATAGGTACAGTCCTGGCTATTGCGATTGGTCTGTTTCAGAACAGCATCTCTTGTTTTCATTCTTTCCGGTCAATTTTTGCGGAATTACTCTAACCGAATCCGCATTAATGGTACCGATTAAATCTGTCAGCGGGATTATAGGTGTTGGGAAAACAGTTAAAAGAGTTGGTTATACTTGCGATCTATGCGGTATGAAGGATTGCACATATCGTGCAAAACGCATCGCTAAAGCGGAGCGCGCCAATTATTAATCACAGAGTTGAATTTTGCAAAACTGAGATATCAAGCTGCAAATAAAACCGGCCATTACATATAAGAATAAAGGACAAGTTGAATGACAGACCATCAATGGGAAATGCTACAAAGGACAATGAAGGGAGAAGTTGTAAATCCGTTACCGGTTGGTTTTATTATTGATTGTCCATGGCTGCCGAATTGGTACGGTATTAATATTCTTGATTATTTTTCAAACGATGAATTATGGTTGAAGGCAAATCTGAAAGCACTCCAGGATTTCCCTGATGTAATGTTCCTGCCCGGTTTCTGGTCGGAATTCGGCATGTGTACGGAACCATCGGCGTTTGGAGCGCGCTGCGTTTTTCCGATGAACGAATTTCCTCATGCGCACAAAATCATCCAATCGGTTGATGATATTGATTCGCTTCTACAGCCGAATCCTAGAACAGACGGTCTTTTGCCGTTCGTACTCAATCGGTTAAAACTTGCTCAACCCAAAATTGAAGCAGCAGGGCATAAAATTCGTTTTGCCGTTGCCCGCGGCCCTCTCAACATTGCCAGCTACCTTATGGGCTCGACAGAATTCCTGACGACCATGATGATGCAGCCGGAAAAAGCTGAAGCGCTCATGAAAAAAATTACACTGTACCTCAAGGATTGGCTGCAATTGCAAATGGAAACATTTCCATCCATCGATGGTATTTTTATGCTGGATGACATTATCGGATTTATGGGAGAAGAAGAATTCCGCGCTTTCGGATTGCCCTATTTTAAGGAGTTATACGATGCAAATGTTTCTGTTAAATTCCTACACAATGATGCTCCGTGCAAGGTATCTGCACCTCTGCTGCCTGAAATAGGAATAAATCTTTTTAATATGGGTTTTGATATTTCTTTAAATGAATTGAAACATTTGACTCAGAATAGAGTAACATTAATTGGTAACATTCCTCCGAGAGATGTATTAGCAAGCGGTGATGCAGCCAGTGTAACGGAAACGACTGTTAAGCTTGTAAATTCCTTACAGGATAAATCTAAGGTTATTTTTTCCTGTGGAGGAGGCATGCCGCCGGCAGTCAGCTCGGAAAATATTGCAGCATTTATCAAAGCGGTGAGAAAATAATTAAAGTAATGATTTATTCATATCAGAATTAGATATGACTGTCAAAATTTGAATTGTTGAATTTTTATCTCAGGAGATACATAGTTATGAAAAATACTGCTTTCATCGCGCGCCATGATTGTATGCAGAGTTATCGGGTTGCTTTTTCTCATTCTGCCTTTAAGCATCAATTATACTCAGGTCATTGATAGTCAATCATTGAAGCCGCCCCGCCCAGTTGAACTTAGTGGTACACAACTTCTAAAAATTAATTCTTCAATCACCGGACAGGAATACGTGCTACATATAAACTTGCCACAACATTATAATGATACGGGTAAAACATATCCGGTTGTTTATTTAATAGATAGCCGGTGGGATTTTCCATTAGTTACGGCTATCTATGGAGATCAATATTATGATGGATTTATGCCGGGCACTATAATCGTCGGTATCACCTGGGGCGGTGAAAATCCGAATTACGACAAAAGACGAGCTTTTGATCTGACACCGACAGATAACGGCCAGCCATCTCAATTCGGGAATGCTGAAAAATATTTATCGTTCATCAAAAGAGAAGCGATTCCTTTTATCGATTCAAAATATCGGACGAATAAAAACGATCGCACATTGGCCGGACATTCATTTGGTGGATTGTTTACACTCTATGCGCTCTTTACCGAACCTGAATTGTTCAATCGCCATATCTCCGGGAGGCCCTGCTTGGGCATGGGATAAAAGTTCTTTGTACAAGTATATGGAGAAATTCTCAAAAATAAATTTATCACATCCTATCAAAGTATATGCATTTATGGGAGAATATGAAGATGTCCCCGGTTTTGAAAAATTAGCGGCATCAATACGCGACTGCAAAATAAAAGGTTTGGAGTTAGAAACTCAAATAGTTAAGGGATCCGGTCATTCAGGAACAAAACCAAAAGGATATAATAGAGGACTGCAGTATGTGTTTACCCGCAAATCCATAAATGTTCACCCTGCCAGTTTAGACCAATATGTCGGGACTTACGAAATCAATCCCCAAATGAAAATCAAGTTAGTAAAAGAAAATGATCGCCTGGTTGCAATAACACCTGACAATACGAAAATTGTGGCTTACGCTGAGACCGAAGAAGATTTTTATATTAAAGGCCAATATCTCTTTATCCATTTTGGGAAAGATAAGACAGGTAAGGTGAGTGGTTTCCTCTTACATCAATATGCAGGTGATGTCTTTGTTAAGCGAATTGAATGATCAATGGATGCGTCCATGAGATCCTCGGTGGTGATCTCATGGAAATGTCTGGGGAATAAACGAACACCGGAATGATGCCGAGACGTTAGTACTCGAGCGTATCTGTATCAATTTTCGTATTGACGTACGGGTCTGCCAAGAACCGTTTCTTGATCAAGATGAGGTTGGATTGCCTAAACCCGCTTCTTTAACAATAACCGGAGTGATACTTTCCCACATCACTGGCATGAGATGGATACCTCGTACACCTTTTATTTTCCGTAGTGTATGAATCATCTCAACTGCAATTTTTATCCCTTCTTCTTTAGGATCGTGGGCCGCCTTCATTCGATCGATATATTCATCGTTTATTTTAACGCCCGGGACTTCCTTTTTCATATGCAGTAATGCTTTCTCTGATTTCACCGGCATGATTCCGGGAAGAATCGCACATTTTTCGTGCAGTCCCATCTCGACGATCTTTTCCATCCATCGGGTAAAAATCTCCAAATTAAATACCGGCTGAGTTTGTATGAAGCGTGCGCCCGAATTTACTTTTTTAAACAAACGAATCACCCGCATTTCAAACGGTTCGGCAAACGGATTTGCTGCTGCGCCGATGAGGAATTCGGGCGCTTTTTTCATCTCCTGATTGGATAGTAAAAAACCGCTGTTCATTCTATCCGCTGTTGCAATCAGCTGGGTCGAATCAAGATCGAATACACCCTTTGCCTCGGGTTGATCGTCGGTTAAACAAAGCACATTGCGTATTCCCAAGGCGGCGCCCAATAAATCACTCTGCATTGCAATCCTGTTGCGATCGCGGCATGTCATCTGCATAATCGGCTCGACGCCTTCTTCCAGCAATATCTTTGCCGAAGCAATGCTCGAGAGGCGAACGAGCGCCGTTTGATTGTCGGTTATGTCCACCGCGTCGACGACACCTTTAAAGTACTTCGACTTTTCCCGAATAACATCGCCGTCGCAACTTTTTGGCGGACCTATCTCGCCGCAGACAATGAAGTGATTCGAATCAATTTTTTCTTTGAGTGTCACCGGAAATGAAATCCTTCACCTTTTGTTGATCATGACGTACAAACCAGATCGGCGCTTCAATTCGTTTCTTGAATACATTCAGCCATGCAGATGTTCCTTCTAAATTCCAGTTGTGTATTTTTTTTATTGGAAGTAAAAGGCTCATCCGGTGTAGCAATTTCGAGCGATAATAGATCCGGTACCATACGCATTTTCTTTCAGGATATACCTCACACGTTCCTCCTTCACCTGTTCCGCCGCAAGGACCGTTGCGCATCCGTTTCGGACATCTCTGGCTGCAGATAAAAGCGGTAGAGGATAATATACATTCACCGCAATGCTGACAACCGAAGAGAGGGACCTTTACGACGTCTTCAAAAAAAAGGATGACGCGGGAAAGTTTCCGTTCACGCGGTGATATTGGAGGTTTTCCATATGTAATAAAATCGAATGACATTCAATGAGGCACTTTCACAAAAAATATCTTAAGAATAAAAACTCATGACTCTCATGATGATATCATAGCCCTCTAATTTCAGCACGTCTTGTAAGCACTGCATTGCCGGATGATCGGCCGCAAGAAGTGAATATTTTCTCTTCACCGAGCCGATAATAGTATTAAACCCCATAGGCATTGCCATTGTTAAAAACGCGCTTTCAAGCGGACCTTTTACAGGTGAGCCGTCGGCACATTTTGACGGAAGCATAACAGTAAAATTGCTCAGCCCGACCGACATATTCACGCTCTGAAGGTCGGCATCTTGATGAATCAACTTGATTGCATTGATTAGCCGTTTAAAATTTCCTTCCGAATCACTTCCGATGGGCATAATACCCGGATCAAGAATGATCTCGCTGTTTGTAACATTGTTCATCCGTTCACGTGCAATATTCATCATGACTTTTGCTGTGTTATAGGTTTCTTCGGCGGTTTTGTTCATTTTAATATCGCCGCTGTTGTCCGAACCTTCGGTAACCAGCATGATCGGAATAAATGGCTGTTTTTTATAGATGTCGAACATTTGCAGCCGCGCTTGAGAAATTGAATTGAGAATCGGTTTACGTTTTCCCGCACGCTCTGGATTGTAAGCTTCAAGTCCCGCTGCGGCAATTTCAGGATCCGGTGTATCGATCGACAGCGGAAGTGAAATATGGTCCTGAATTTTTTTAACAATATCCGCCATGAATCCTGGAGAATGCAAGCCGACATTTACGTCGATGTAGGCTGCGCCGCTTTCAGCTTGAGATTTTGCCAACTCGACGATACCGGTGATGTCGTTCTTTTCGAAAAGCTCATGAGTCGAGGGAACAGAATCGTTTATCGATTCGCCGATAATGGTAAGTCCTGCAATGCTCATGACGTTCAATCCTTTTTAGTTTTAAATTATATTTTAGAACAATAAAAAAATGGCTAAAAAGTCAAATCTGTATCATACGATTTCTAAATTCTGGAGCTTGAAATTTTCCTGATCTTTGGCATAGCGTCAAAGTAAGATACATCAGGAATATGTTTTTGTATTTAGAATAATCCTGTAATCTTTCCGTCATCGTCCACATCGACGTTTTCAGCAGCCGGAATAGCGGGAAGTCCAGGCATACGCATTATTTCTCCGGTAATAGGAATGATAAATCCGGCGCCCGCGGCCACCTCGATTTCTCTCACAGTTATCAGGAAGTTTTCGGGTCTGCCGAGCAGTTTGGGATTGTCGGACAGCGAATTCTGGGTTTTTGCCATACAAACTGGAAGTTTATCGAGGCCTAACTTCTTAATTTTTTCCAAATCATCTTTAGCTTTTGCCGTAAACTCTACTGCTTTCGCTCCGTAAATGTTTTTTGCGATCGTTTCAACCTTTTTGGGAATATCCCAATTCCAGTCGTACGTCGGAATATATCTGTTTTTGCAATTCTTCGCTATATCGCAGACTATCTCTGCAAGCTCCATCGAGCCTTCTCCGCCTTTGCCCCACACATCGGCAACAGATGCGCACACTCCAAGCTCTTTACACCGGTCTTTTACTATATTCAATTCTTCATCTATGTCGGTAGTAAATTTATTTATTGCTACTGCCGGATGTATGCCGAAGGCAAGAATATTCTCAATATGTTTCTCAAGATTACCCAATCCTTTTTTTAAAGCTTCTTTGTTCGGTTGATGGACAGTCTTCAATTCTGCACCGCCATGATATTTTAATGCTTTTAACGTTGCGACAAGAACGACCGCTTTAGGCGATAATCCTGAGTAACCGCATTTAATATCGAAAAACTTCTCCGCGCCTAAATCAAAAGCAAATCCGGCTTCAGTCACTACATACTCTGAAAGAGACAATCCCATCTTTGTTGCAACAACACTATTCGTCCCTTGGGCGATGTTGGCAAAAGGACCGCCGTGAATGATTGCAGGATTCCCTTCGATTGTCTGAACAAGATTTGGCATAATAGTATCTTTTAAGAGAGCGGTCATTGCGCCATTTGCCTTCAGATCGCGGGAATAAATCGGATTTCGGTCGAAAGTGAATCCGACAAAAATATTACCTAACTTTCGTTTTAAATCTGTGAGGTTTTCTGCGAGACAAAGTATTGCCATGACTTCAGAAGCAGCTGTTATATCAAATCCTGTTTCCCGGGGTATACCGGAAAGTGTCCCGCCAAGCCCGACAATAATTTTCCTCAGGGAACGGTCGTTCATATCCATAACTCTTTTCCAATGAACTGTACGGGGATCGATTCCCAGATTATTTTTCTTATTCTGAATATTATTGTCGATGAGTGCAGCGAGTAAATTGTGTGCTTTTTCAATAGTCGCAAAATCTCCGGTGAAATGAAGATTAATGTCTTCCATGGGAACAACCTGCGCCTTGCCGCTTCCCGTCGCACCGCCTTTCATCCCAAATACAGGGCCCAGGGAAGGTTCCCGCAGCACAACGGTGGTTCGTTTCCCGATTCTGTTCATCCCTTGGGTCAAACCGATCGATATGGTTGTTTTTCCCTCACCTGCCGGTGTTGGAGAAATAGCGGAAACTAAAATCAAATTGCTGTTTTGGAGTTTAGTGCTATCGATATATTTCAATGGAACTTTAGCTTTGTAGTTGCCATAGAGAATGAGATCATCCTCGGAGATGTGTAGCTGTGAAGCAATTTCCTTGATATTTTTCATTTTATAAAATTCCAATGTGTAAGTTTATTGGTTCAATTATTAAAGTTTAACTCTACCGGTAACCATAATAAAAGTATTATTTAAAAATAATATCAGTAAATTTACATAACTATTATGATGTTAGCTAATTGTTTTGTTATTTAGGGCGTTTTGAGGAAGCCAATAATTTTATGGATAAAAGGAATATTACAGTTATTATTATTATTTCATTAGGTCTTTCGCTACAAATTGAACTCATTAAAGCGCAGGATAAAACGGAAACAATAGAAAAGCTGCGTTCTATTGCTAATGCCGTGTTAAAAGATGCAACTTTTCAGTTTGTAGATCAGAAATCTAACAAGCCGTATAAATCCACTGAGAAAGCAGCATCGGATGTGCAATTGCGGATAGAAAGTCCATATAATGATTGGCGATACTGGAACGGCGTGCTAAATATTGCGATGATGAAATTAGGAGAAGTGCTTCGCGAACCGGCATTTGATGAATTTGCCCGGAAGAATGTCGCCTTCAACTTTGATAACTATAGATACTTCGAGCAAAGATACAAAAGTGAAGGGAAATGGAATTATCCGTTCGGACAACGTTTCATGATGGAAGAACTTGATGATTATGGTGCGATGGGCGCGAGTGTTATAGAAGTATATCAAAAAAATCGGCAGCAACGTTATAAGAATTACATCGATCAATCAGCAGAACACATACTTCATCGTCAGAGTCGATTGGAGGATGGCACACTTGTTCGTTCGTTTCCTCACAAGTGGACTCTCTGGGTAGATGATCTCTACATGAGTGTCTCATTTCTTGCACGCATGGGCAAACTAACTAATGATAATCGTTATTTTGATGATGCAGCTCAACAGGTTATTAACTTCCATAAATATCTTTTCAATAAAGAGATGGGACTAATGTACCATTGTTGGTATTCAGATGTGAAACTAACGGGTATTGCATTCTGGGGACGTGCAAATGGATGGGCAATGCTCGCACAGGTCGATCTATTAGATCGATTGCCAAAAAACTATCCAAAACGCGATACACTCCTTACTCTACTTAAACAACACATCATTGGTATTTCACGTTATCAAAGTAGTGAAGGATTATGGCATCAGTTGATTGATAAGGTGGATTCGTATTTAGAAACCTCATCTTCAGCAATGTTCATTTACTCTATTGCCCGTGCTGTTAACAAGGGATATATCGAGTCACGTTATGCAACTATTGCACAACGTGGATGGGAAGGTGTAATGTCCAAGATTCATGCAGATGGACAGATCGAAGGTGTCTGCGCTGGTACTGTCGTGAGCGATGATATAGATGACTATTACCACCGTCCGATACCGCTCAACGATGTTCATGGAGTCGGTGTTGTATTATTAGCAGGCGCTGAAATATTACAACTGAAAAAATAGTACTTGTAGGAAGACTTGATAAAACCTGCACTATTGAATATGTTATAAAGATAGAGGATTTTAATTCGGTTGTCAAGCTTTGGTAGTGGACTACTTTGGATTCCTATATCGCGCGTATAAACGCATTTGCAAACCGAAAATGTCGCCAGAATGGAATCTTCGCTTGATTGATATTTCTATTGAGATAGAGGAAAAGTGCCCTCCTCGTCAAGTTTGTGATTCCATCCATTCGGAAGAACGCCCATTCCCAGTGATGAATAAAAACGAACAAACGAACAATTCTGACAGATCAAACAAATAAGCGGGGTATAGGCTTTTGCATTTTCCGGCCCGACAATATATTTTATGCTCATTAACCCGACCAATTTATTACTAACGCCCCATTCAACATCTTTATCGCAAGAAGGGCAATGCTTAGATACAGAATGTTCTTTCATCCATTTGTTTACAAGTTGTACTTATTCAGGCGTGATGTTCATATAGGCTCCTTATTGTGTGTGTTGGCAATTGGAATATAAGAAATTTTAGAAAGAAAGGTTTATGAAAAAAAACGAACAATTAATGTTTGCAATTAGCAATAGCTTATCAAAGAGCGAAGCCATCTCTTTTGCTCAAACAATGAACGGGGCGGGGATAAGTGGTATATTACGTGCGTTTATACGAATCCTAAAGCACGTCACATTGAAGATAGAGAACGATGGGTAGTTGTTGCGAGATGTTAGAAAAGGTGAAATTGTGCCGAATGGGTACGCGCTGTTTGCAGAAAAAGCGGAAATTGTTGCTTGATGTGACGGTGGTAATAGCGTTTTTTCTCAAAATAATATATTTCAGGAACAATAACGACTATTTTTGATGTTATAATATTAATCTCGGCTTGCATTTGGGATTGGATTTTTACATTTTATATTAAGCAAAAATGGAGGAAGAAATGCCCGATCAACGAGATATTTCAATTGTATTTAAAAGATCGCCTGACTATAAAATATACCCTTTTCAAACAGTTTACGGTGGGCCTGTAACAGATATGTCATCAATTTTATTAAACGTATGTGTAGATCACTCGGCATTTCCAAACTATGTTACTCATCCGGTTAACGAAAGCGGCATGATCGAGATGGGTACCATTAAGGATCAAACACAGATCGGCAATATAGAGCGAGAAATATTATGCGGCCTTATGATTCCCCTACCTTTAGCAAAGGTTTTAGTTGCTTGGTTAAATAATCATATTGCCAGAATGGAGGGCAGTTAGATGAACAACGCAGTTGAGCTTGACAATATTAAATATGGGACTGTATATGCTGGAAATTATAATCCTGAATTCTATTTTGATATGGAAAACTTTTTTCCAAAGACTATCGATGCCGATTATCTTTTTTACCCGATTATACAACGGCGCACTATAATCTCTCCATCTATCGAACTCTTCAATATTGAATTCAGAATAAAGCACGATGGTACTGATTATCACATTATTTCTGATCAGTGGCCTATTTTAAATGTTTTTGGTAGCTCAGTTAAAGAAGCAATTTCTGAACTTCAATCTATTATTAAGGACGTGATCCAAGAATATGTCATGGTACCTGAAGTCACGCTATCGCCAGAATCTATTGAATTCAGGAACTTCCTTTTGAATCGGATTTTTCAATGAATAATATTATCTAATGATAATAGAAAGGGAGAAAATAAGAACCGGCCTTATAAAAAAGGGATTTAAAGAAGGGGGTACAAAACACGATTTATATACACTTGTAATAGATGGAAAAATTTATCCTATTGGAACAAAATTATCACGAGGAACAGGATATAAAGACTATACTGATAGGCTCGTAACTGCCGTTTGCCATCAACTTGGTCTTACCACCAAAGAAATAAACCCGTTTTTAGAATGCACTATCAAATTAAGTAAATATGCCGAATTATTGAAACAACGAGGCAAAATCCGAGAAACGAATTAATTTATTTTTTTCTTGACATTCTTGTGCCAAGTTAACAAATTGAATACAGTTTTTGGTAGAGGCGGAGATAGTGGGATTCGAACCCACGATGCCTTGCGGACATGCTTGATTATAAGTCAAGTGCTTTAAACCACTCAGCCATATCTCCTACCATAACTGAATTAAAAAACCCCCTTTTTAGGGGGTTTTTATTTGTACCCTCACTACAAATTTACCGCGATACAGGTCTCCTGTCAAGTTAATAATTAAGTGTTTTTTGAGGGGCCGAACACATAAAAAAATCACTTGACACGATGTTGTACTTTCGCGCATAGATACCCCTCGAATATATTTTCCTTAAAATAAATCATTTTGTACTTGACAAATAAACAATATATTGTATATTGTAAATGTGAGAACAACGATAACCATACACACACTGAAAGATATATCTTATTCAACGGTCAAAGAAGCCGCCGATGAATTAGGTATCAATACGCAAACAATACGAGATTATCTTGTCAAGGGTACAATAAGAACTTATAAATTTAAGACTCTTACTTTAATAAGTAAACAAGAAGTAGAAGAATGGAAAAAGAGACAGAAATAATATAAATAACGAAGCCGTAGATACTCGAAATACCTACGGCTTCTTAACTCATTGCCCGCGTGAACGAGCAACGAACCTATACAAATATCGTTCATTGCGGGTTTAAAGTCAATAGCCAAGAAAGGGCACTGCAATGAACTCATTATCACTCGAAAAGAAAATCTTAGTTCTTAATTCCCTCGTAGAAGGCAACTCAATCCGCTCAACTGTTAGACTCACAGGCGTGAACAAGAAAACTGTTATGCGTTTACTCGTTGAAGCTGGAGAACAAGCGAAAGAAATCCTTGACACTCAAATGGTAGGCATTCAATCAAGATACGTACAGGTAGATGAAATCTGGACTTACGTCGGAAAGAAACAAAAGCAACTCACAGAAAATGATTCTAAAGAGTTAGGCGATCAATATGTATTCGTTGCGATGGATGCAGAAACGAAACTTGTTCCCGCTTTCAAAGTGGGAAAGAGAAACTATGAAGTGACACACTCTTTCATCAAAGATTTGCAATACAGAATCAGCACAAGATTCCAGCTTTCTACCGATTCATTCAAACCATATTTTAATGTGGTAGATAGTATTTTCGGAACCGATATTGATTATGGGCAGATTCACAAAGAGTACAGAGAAGAAACCAAAGGCGAGAAGCGGTATAGTCCCGCTCAGATAATACGTGTAATAATAAACCCATTAATCGGACAGCCGAGCATTAAGCATATCTCTACGAGTTTCATTGAAAGACAGAATCTTACAATGAGAATGCAGATGCGAAGATTCACACGTTTAACAAATGCTTTCAGTAAGAAGTTAAGAAACCTTGAATGTGCCGTTGCGTTGCATTTCTATCATTACAACTTTATGCGTATTCATCAATCGTTGAGAGTGACTCCAGCTATGCAATCGAATGTAACGCATACGATTTGGACATGGGAAAATTTACTGCTTGGAACGCAGTTAAAGAAAGCCGCTTAAAAATAGTGAAGCCTCGACTCAACGCCAATTGGGATCGAGGCTTCGTGGAACTCGCGCCTCTAAGAGGGGAACTAAAGACGCGAGGGTTTCAAGTGTACTCACATTAGTATTGTAGTGCCGCGCATTTCTCGGTAAATTATAGTGAGGACATCGCTATGAATGATACAGATTTATTAAATTTTGAAATAATCGGCAAACAACAGCAACGCCAGTTCCTTCTTCAACATCCCAATACACAGGTTCCACCAAAAGATGGAACGGCAATTATTGATCTCGTGGAAGAAGTTAGGCGTTTTAAAAATCAATCATTGCAATGCGGCTTATAATGTGCAACCAGCTTTGCTTCAATAGCTCTTCGCTGTTCATCTGTAGAGCTTGGCAGATAATAAGTTGATATGAATAAGTTGTTTTCATTATTAGATGCTTGCCGTAGCCAACAATCTCTTTTATGATGAGAAGAATAGCCGCGCTCAGACATATTGCCGGATTCACCGAAATAGACGACTTCAAAAGGTTTTGGTTTGGAACTTTGATTGGGTATCATAATTGCATATAAACCGGCACGATTGGGCGGGTTCCACTTAGAAAGAAGTTCTGGTTCTGTGAATGCTATATCATTGAAATTGATAGACATGGATATCCCCTACAATTAGTGAAGTATTTAGTGGCTTAGGCGCGACGATATAAAGCTAACACAATCAGAAATTAATGTCAAATGCAGAATAGTTCCCCAATCACAGAGAGAATAGTTAAAAGTGGAAATCAAAGTAGCCCACTACCCAAGCTTTTAATCTTGACGCAATGGTATACGATACGCAAAAGAATTTCGAGTTTGAATTATGCATATCTACTCAATGCGGTGATAAATTTGTTGAACGGTAAAAAATATAACACCTCAATGAAAGAACAGTCTTGAAATGTTCCTTGGTTTTAACAATTATCAGTTTCTTTCTCAGCGCTCCTGCATATGCCTTTGCCTATATGGATAAGGATGATACGACATACACGCCCGCCTAAAAGACCTCTGAGAGTCTATACTGCTGTTCGTCTCGCTTGCGAAAAACCCACGATCGATGGGATCCTGGACGATCGATGCTGGAAAACCGGCGAGTGGGCAGGAGATTTCACACAATGGATTCCCAGAGAAGGAGCAAAACCTTCCCAGCCGATGCAATTCAAAATCCTCTATGACGACAAGAATATCTATGTCGCCGTCCGGGCATTCGACAATGAACCAGATAAAATCATACGCAAGGGGGGCAGACGAGATGAGTTTAACGGTGACATTGTGGGTGTGAATTTCGATAGCTATCACGATCACAGGACGGGATTTGAGTTTGATGTTACAGCTGCGGGACAAAAGATTGACTTTGTTCTCACAAACCCATCCAACGGTGATGCTAACTGAAATGCTGTTTGGTACGCGAAGACCGGCACGGAAGACTCTGCCTGGACCGTTGAGTTTGAAATTCCTCTGAGCCAACTTCGTTACAGCGGCGACGACGAACAGATATGGGGAATGCACTTCTGGCGATGGATTGATCGTTTGCAGGAAGAAAGCGATTGGGAGCCGCAATATCTTCCGAGGGACCGGGAATCCTCTATCTCTTTGGTGAAATCCTTGGTATTCATGGGTTGCCGAAATCCCAGCGCATCGAAATCATGCCATACACACTAGGAAAACTGAAGACATTCGAGACAGAACCCGATAATCCCTTCGCTGATAAAGGCAGGAGTTGGTTGGGAAATGCAGGCCTCGATGCCAAGATTGGTCTCTCAAGCAATTTTACAGCGGACATCACTCTCAATCCCGATTTCGGTTAGGTGGAATCAGATCCTTCAGTGATGAACCTTACAGCATTTGAGACTTTCTACGAAGAAAAACGGCCCTTCTTCCTGGAAGGGAAAAACATTTTCAGTTTCGATTTCGACAACACCAACTTATTCTACAGTCGCCGCATTGGCCACGCTCCTACTTATATGCCCGATGTAAGCGACAATGAGCACATGAAGTTTCCGGATAATACTACTATCCTTAGCGCTTTGAAAGTCAGTGGTAAAACATCGAGCGGGCTCGCAGTCGGCGTGCTCCAGAGCATCACAAACAGGGAACGGGCAACCCTACAAAGTGCAAGTACTCAACGGGAGGTCACTGTTGAACCACTAACCAGCTATTCGATCGCGCGTCTCCAGCAAGATTTTGAGGAAGGAAATACTGTTTTGGGAGGGATCGTTACTGCGACCAATCGCTTCATTAACGATTCACATCTCAATTTTATAAATCGCAATGCATACACTGATGGGCTAGATTTGCTGCATCAATGGAATGATAAGGAGTTCTATGTAAACGCAAAACTCATCGGGAGCACGATCTCAGGTAGCACCGAAGCGATCAGTGGTCTTCAAAATGCCTCTGCACGTTACTACCAACGACCCGATCTCGACTACGTTCAGTTTGACAGTACACGTACACAACTCAGTGGTTACGGGGGACAGCTCAAGGTAGAAAAGGGTAGTAAAGGGTTCTGGCGTTATTCCACTGAATTAAACTGGCGTTCGCCCGGCCTCGACTTCAATGATCTCGGGTTTATGCAAACGGCTGATATCATCAAGCTTAGTAATTCCATCTCCTATTTCGTGAACCAACCAGTTTCAATCTTCAGGACATACTCGGTTGGACTTAACGAAATCAGCAATTGGGATTTTGGCATGCGGCACTTGTCGACAGTTCTCAGCACAAACATTTATCTCGAGTTTTTAAACAAGTGGGCGCTTATTACTTCCCTGAGTTATACACCCGAAGCTCTTGACACCCGTCTCTTGCGTGGAGGATGTGCAATGCTAGTGCCACGCATATGGTCTCTCAGTAATTATGTTCGGACAGATCCTTCCGAAAGAATTTTTTTCGAATGCACATACAATGTTAGTGCTTCAGCAAATCAGAGCAACTACTATTCATATGTGCAACCAGGACTGTCGGTCATGCCTCTTACAACATTGAGAGTAGCTGTTAGCGTTAATTATTCTTCAAATATCGACAATCTCCAATACGTTGATACTCGATCCATTAACGATAATCAACGATATATCCTCGCACGGATCACACAACACTCATTCGGCACAACATTTAGAATAGACTACAATCTCACACCGGAGTTGTCCCTGCAATATTACGGAAGTCCGTTTGCTTCCGTTGGCAGATACTCTCTCTTCAAAACTGTGAGCAATCCAAGGACTGCCGATTACAATGATAGATTCTTCACACTCAATCCAATACAGAAAGGTAATACATATGAAGTACTCGTTGACAATGGTCTTGAATATTCATTTGCGAATCCCGATTTCGCCTTTGGCCAGTTTCGGTCGAATCTGGTTTTCCGCTGGGAGTATTTGCCTGGTTCACAGCTTTATTTGGTTTGGTCGCACGAACGAACGGCATACGATCAACCTGGTAATGATTCGGTTGATGCCGCAATATGTAACCTGCAAAATGTTTCTCCCATCAATCTCTTTCTGCTGAAACTCAGCTACTGGTTTTCAATATAAATTTTTCCATTGTCGGAAGTACAAGTACTGAAGAAAAATAATTTCATCGAAATTAAATCCTGTTTTCATTAAGAGAAGGGACAAATTCCACTGAGAATTGTTCCCGTGATCAAGGACATGGTAGATATCTCGATTATTTGTAATTTATTTAGCGTACTTTTAAAATAAAGAACTAAAACTCTATTTGAAACAATAAAAAGATAATGAATTCAAAATAGAAATAATATTTTTAGAACAATGGATGTCAGTATGGAGGTACATTCACTTTGAATGTACCTCAAAGAAATCTTTCAAGAATAGTATCTAAATCGAAACTTTATTCTTTAACAGTAAAACAGAGGAAGCATATCTGCCCGATTGGTTAAACTGATATTGCTTATTCTATTTATAAAAATAAGGGTCATCTATGAAAAAAATATCATTACTATTTACGTCTATTTTGGTGGTCTACACTTCAACATATGCGCAATTTAATCAACAACAAATGGATAGTATAAAAACTGCTACCAATAAAGACTATCAATCAATGTTAAAGCAGCTTCAGATTGATTCATTAAGAGCAGGTCCTTCCGGTAATCCGCAGGCACCTAATGCCGCCAATAGAGACGAATTAAAGGCTTCGCCATACACATCTCTTCCCGATCCGTTAATCTTAAATAGCGGCGAGAAAGTAAAGGATGCCGAAACATGGTGGAATAAACGACGCCAGGAAATAGTTGAATACTTTGATCGAGAAATTTATGGACGCGTTCCTCAAAATGTACCAGGGGTCACATGGAATGTCTTAAAAACTACACAAGATACTATAGAGAGTATCCCAGTTATTGTTAAAAAATTATCGGGCCATGTGGATAACTTGTCATATCCTTCCATTAATGTTGATATTCAGTTAACACTTACGACCCCCGCGAACATTACGAAACCAGTTCCTGTAGTCATGGAATTCGGTTTTATTTTCCCTCCCGGATTCAAATTCCCTGCTCCTCCTGCAGGTACACCCAAAGAACCAAGCTGGCAGCAGCAGGTGCTTTCAAAAGGCTGGGGGTATGCGATTATCGTTCCAACAAGCTACCAGGTAGATTGGGGCGCAGGATTGACACAAGGAATTATTGGTTTGGTGAATAAAGGACGACACCGAAAACCTGACGATTGGGGTGCATTAAGAGCTTGGGCGTGGGGTGCAAGTCGTGCATTGGATTATTTTGAAACCGATAAATCGGTAAATGCAAAACAAGTAATTATAGAAGGATTGTCGCGATACGGAAAAGCCACGATAGTAACGATGGCATACGATTCAAGATTCGCTATGGCATTTGTTGGATCTTCTGGAGCAGGCGGTACAAAAATCCTCCGTCGTGTTTTCGGAGAACAGGTGGAAAACCTTGCTTCGTCTGGCGGATACCATTGGTTTGCAGGAAACTTCCTAAAATATGCGGGTCCTTTAACAGCGAACAATTTACCGGTTGACGCACACGAACTTGTTGCACTGTGTGCTCCTCGTCCGGTATTTATCAGCGCTGGCTCTTTCGAAGTTGAAGGCGGATGGGTGGATGCAAAAGGTATGTTCTTAGGCGGCGCCTATGCAAGTCCGGTTTATGAACTATTAGGGAAGAAGGGTTTAGGAACCTATGATTTTCCGCCGATTGAAACTCCATTAGTAAATGGGGAAATAGCATTTCGTCAACATAAGGGCGGACATACAACAGGACCCAATTGGCCGACTTTTTTGATGTACGCTGATAAGTATATTAAATAGTTGGTTCTTAAATAGTCAATTTTAGATTTTTAACGGACAAAATCGTGCCTTACAATTTTCCTGTAAGGCACTTCCATAATCATGGAAATAAATTGTTTCCACTTGTTCATCATCTGTTTTGAAGTTCATCTATCATCATCTTAATGATAAGGTCGGTAAATTATTTCCGTTTGAAGTGAAATGTAATAGTATGAAAATAATTATGTAGAACAGCAACCCTACAAAAAAAGCCGGAGTTAAGCCAAAAATCATCGACAAAATAACAGTAAGCACAGAACCCAGAACAGACATAGCACCGTTGACCCCGTACATCCAAGGAATATATCTTTAAAAAGTTGCTTTACCTCGTCCTGATGGCTGTACTGCACAAGATCAGACCTGTCGTACATACTCCAGCAGCTGTCTATAATTTGAGACTGGAAATTTAAATTGGGATACACATGATAAAAATACTTTTCAATAAAATTACCGATTGGCACTCTTCCAAGGAATTCTGTTTTACCGTTGACCAGTAAGGCTATAAACGATAAAGAAAGTATTAAGCTAAAAACAATTATTTTCTTTTTGCTGATCCAGCCGGACATAAAACTTGCAGACAACCCCAAAATGATTACAGCCAAGATGAGAATACTATTTGATGCTCCGAACAAACTGAATGAACCGAGTGATGCAAAAGATCCTACTGCATCACCTGCAAGGTCCGAAGCGTACAGCTTGAAACTGTATTCAGCATAAATCTTAAATATCTGAGCGTAAACAATGCCTGCAAAAAAAATGGCAGAAAAAGAAGGAAAAAATAAATAACCGGATTGGTAATAGATAACTCTATCACTAAAATGATGAAGAGACAAAGAGAAATTCCAAAAGAAATTAAATAGCTGGAAATAATCTTACGTGAACCATCTCTTTTATTTTCCTTCATTCTGTAATAAGAATAAATGCCTCCGCTTCCTAATCCAAGTATGGCAAGAGACAGTATAAAAAAAGCATAATCATTTGCAAATATTACGGAAGAAATGCGCGTAGAAACAATTTCGAAGCAAAGGACAACAGCAGAAAGAAGAAATACATTCAGATAAAGAAATATATTGCTTTTCATTTCCGAAGAAATAACCTCGAGCAATCTTTTTGCCTAATATGCATTTCTTATTTAATTTCTGAAGTTATGTAGAGTATTATATTGCTTTTAAAATACTGCATTTATATCAAAAGATCGGTCAGTCTCTGGCCTACCGAGTTTGATGATGTCGGCATGATCTCTTGCATCATCCGCCTTGCCACTCAATCGTCAAACAGTATCTCCATCTTATACCGCTTGACGACTGAGTGATTATATTGCAAGTTACTGCTTTCCCAAGACTTTGTATCACCCGATACTATTTAAGCAGCATAAGCTTCTTTGTCTCGGTGAAGGTTCCGGCATTTAGCCGATAGAAATACACTCCGCTGCCGAGACCCTGTGCATTTAATGTAACCGTGTACAGACCAGGCGCCTGCATGGCATTCACCAGCGTCTGAACTTCTCTGCCTAATATATCGAACACTTTTAACGACACGTTTGAAGACTTCGCTACACTATACCGAATAGTTGTCATCGGATTAAACGGATTGGGGAAATTTTGTTCCAGCTGATACGTCAAAGGCAATCCGGACACCGTTTTATCAACACCGGTGGGATTGGCTTGCACATATTGAGCCAACCACAAGAGTGCCGGTCTCGCAGTACCGTCAGCACGGACCAAGTAACAAGTGGTTTGCCAGGTAAAGCCTTCTAAATATCCCCAAAAGGTAATACCTTTAACTCCGGGATGCCTCCATAAAACTGGAAATACTTTTTGGTACAACTGTAACTGTTGATTATCGTCAGGTGTACCGGCATTGCTAAGATTCCCTAAATCGAATTCGGAAATATAAACCGGTAGTCCTGTTGCAGCAAGCCTATCCAAATTTCCTTTCATGACATTTGTATCCGCGCTTTCCAGTTCAAAGCGGTGCCCCTGCACGCCAATGCCATCGATGAGGCCTTTTCCATTTAATAAGTTAATTATTTGAAGATAAGAAGTCGTGGCTGAATTGTCATTGATGATGCCGTAATCATTTATTAATAATTTTGCATTGGGTATATATTCCCTTGCTTTCGTGAAAGCCCAAACAACCCAATCCCATCCTGTAGTGCCGCTACCGCCCAGAGCATTCTCGTAATTTGCGCGCGCCGGTGATCCGCCTCCATCAGGCGGATTATGTCCGGAAAGAGGTTCATTCACGACATCGATCATATCTAATGCGGGATACCTATTGCCGACCATTCGAATCCATTGTTCAAGCGCATTTACCTGCATGGCTGAATCAAATCCGGTTGCTGATATCCACGCCGGCTGCTGCGACCCCCAAATTAAATTATGATCTTTGAAAAGTATGTGATTGTTTTTTGCAAAGTTATAATCTATATCCAAATTAGACCAATTCCATGTAGATGAGTCGGCCGAAGTTGCCACGGAACCGAATTTTCCTGCATTTCCAGGAGTGAGCTGGTCCCAATATTTTGTGAAATTGGCATCCGTGCCAACATTCGTGCCATTATCAGCACAACCAATAAATTTAGACATACCAGTTGCAAATGCCGGACCTTTCCAAAACTTGCTAGAATCAACTGGCAGCAAAGAAATTGAGCCAACCTGCACGCTATCAAGGTTATGTACTGTGAAATACAAATAAGATTTGCCGAAGGCGAACTTATCAATATCCAATCCGTTTTCGCGGCCGCCGATTTGGAAAGTTTTCGTAAGGCTATCTGGGCTTACAAAGAAAGACTGCCCTACTGTACTTTGATAAGCGTTCTTCGTAAGGTTAACCCATTTCCAAACACCAGTGCCAAGTGTTCCCGGACCATCTACAAAAGCCGAGGAATCCGAAAAGCCGGCCGCAGCAAGACCATTTACAGTAATCCAATCACTGTTTGTAGTATCATTCTTTTGGCCGAACCCGTTACCATAGAAAAAACTGTCGTCATTATAACCATTGGGGCCGACGCGTAATCGGGCAAAAAGATTATAGTATCCGGAATCAGCAAAGGCCACTTGATATGTTATCATACGGCTTGTATCACCGGGGTTGCCGGAATTTATCATGTCAGTTGCTACACTAACATAAGTTACATTGCCATCTTGTAGGACCGGGAAATTACTGCCGAGCTTACCGGATTCTGCTTCTACGATAACAGGTTTATTGCCGATATTCGGATCCCATATCCGCAGATTGTCTATGTAGATATTATTTCCTGTATCCACAGTTCCGTAGAAATGGATGGGAGCCCTTATGACGTGCGAAGTATCGACAGTAAATTGCATTGTGTAATTCTGCCATTGCGTGCCAAGAATAGCGGGACGAATAGCTTTATATTCCACCGCGTAATTATAACTTCCCACCGTAAAATTAGTTGTCGCGCCTGCTTTGTCGGCTTTCGCCCAAACAGAGTAGTTATAAGTCGTACCGGGCTTGACAGGGATACTATCTGCAACGGCTTGAATATCCCATTGATTCGTTCCTAAGCCGTGAACGGTCACTTCTAATGCGCGAGTTCCCTGCTGAACGGTGTCGCTTACGATTTGAAATACTGGCGGTGGAGTTATACCTGACGCAACTTGAATAAGCCACCCTTTGACAGATGTATTGTCATTAATCCCTGATGTAGAGTCAACAATCCCCGTGTTGGAGCTTTCGAAGCTTCCATTAGTTACAAGCTGCGCATTGCTCACTACGGTCAATCCTATCAGTAATGACAGTGAGAGAGCAAGACACCTGCCTGTGAAAAGCTTTATTACAAGATTCATATGTTCCTCCAATTTTTTATTGAGAAGTTTATTGAATTTCATTTGTTCAATCTCAATTCCCTTCTCACGTATACTCATTCTTCTTATTAATATAACATAAATATCTTAATTTTAAATTCTTATTTTTACTTCTTACTTCGTAAGATTAATTTTATCGTATTACTTCTTATTTATCAAATCATTTACTGCGTTTGCCAGAAAAATATAATCGGCACAGATATCGATGACACATTCATTCTCGCCCCAGAGGAAAGGCCAGTCCTCTTTGTTCTCGGGGAAGTTGGGTTTTAAAATGAGCACGCCCGGAACAACACCGCCTGCAATAAATGAAAAATCGGCCCTGTTGCTTCCATATGTTCTTTTCTTCGAATGCGTTCCAACACCCGCAACAAATGAAATATTGGAATAAGGGTGGCAGCCGAATATATAATTAAGCCCTCGATATACATATTCACGTCCGATTATATCCGGGAATGATTTATTCAAATAGTAATTTGCAATTGACCATGTAATGAGTTCATGATTTCCGGCCCATCCCCTTGTCCCGACAAGAACGCCGTAAGGATTCTGCTTGTCAAGTTTCTCCAGTTCGTCTTTATATTTCAGAACATATTTTTCAAGCCTGGATTTATATTCCTGAGGCATATACGGTATTGCCCGGGCAGCCGTGGATATATTCCATACCAGACCCAAATCCAGTTGGTTCCATATTAATTCATTGAATCGCTTGTAATACTGCTCGTCCTTTGTAGAGATGTACAGTTGCAGCGCTGCAATACATTCCGCGTTGCTAAGGAACCACCACCTGTTCGTTGTATCTTCAAGTCGAGACTCTTTCCGTTCTTTTTCCCATGCATTGATCGCAGCCAGCAGAGATTCATCGGAAAGCTGTTTATTGTAATCCTTCAACGCGCGGCTCGCAGCTGCCATTGCCGCTATACACGAATAATTGATAAATGGAATTTTTACCGTGAAGACCCATCTATCATCCATTGTCCCGCTCGTCAATCCGTCAGTCTCATATGGTTTTAGTTTTGGATTGTATAATAGATTGTCGGTTATTGTAGATGCATCTCCCAGGTGGTGATACTGATAAAGATTTGGGAAATTAATACCCCTTACCGCAAAACCGATATTTTTAAACTGAGCGACTAACTGAAGAGTTCCGTGTTCTATTTGCTGTAAAATATCGGGTTTACCATCGGGGCGATGAATATCGACATACCTGGTTTTCTGATCTATAAAAGTCTCATCGCGCTTCAGCCCGAAATTTTCCCAAGAATCCACAAAGCTTAAAATGACGCTGCCATGATGTGCTGTTTCAATATCAAAATCACCTGCATCAAACCACCCGCCCACATTTAATCCGGGAATGTGCTCAAGGGGTTTATATTTTGTGTGTGTTGTCGAATCCATCCAGTAGCCGTCAAAATGCCTTATATTTACAGGAGCTTGGAGTGCATCGTCAAGAAAAGCCGCTCCATGCCAAATGCGGTATGCTTCCCTCACAAACATATGATCCATCTGCACGGGGAACCATACATCGAGCGTAGGGTGCCAGATATCGTTATAAACCTGAGTTCCGATGGGAAATGTTTCCGTCTTTAGATCGCCGTACTTAATGAAATAAAGGCCGGAATCTTTAACTGATGTGAAATCGAATCTTATGTAATTGTAGCGGAAAAATTTTCCCCAAGGCTTAACTTCGGTTGTTAGCTTTTCTACGAACTTGCCGTCAGGCATTACCTGATATAAAGAGGCTGCCTTTAACGGCGCATCATTTTTATCCAGCTCTATAACGGCGATTTTATTTTGGGAAGGATGATAACCGATCTGGGAAAATCCGATGACGGGCTTTCGTATCCAGTTAGGAATTGTATTCGCCTGGAGGTACCATTCAACAACAGTGCCGGTTTTATTCGCAGGAATCAGGCTACGCACGACAAACCAGCCGTTCTGGGCTAGGTTACGGCCGTCAAACAGCATCAGATCCTCAGTCGAAGACACGATCTTGACATAGCGTTCCGGATCTTCGGGAGCTAATACTAATGTCTTGCCTGAAACAAGAGGCTCTGGTACAAGAAATTCACCCCTGCCCCTGTCGTCAAATGTCGTGTAGCCGTTAAATTGTGGAATTTTTTTTGAGACCGGACGGACTTCCGTATTGCCGGAGGGATATAATGGAAATGTTCCAGGCTTATTGTCAATCAAATATGATTTTTCAAAATATGCGGAAGGCAGAAATTCAAGGTTTAAGCCGGCATTGCCGACGAGCTTTTCCGGAAGCGCCTTATCAAGGCTAACTCGAATAATTATTCCGTCGTCTTTAGCTATAACCGTCACTTTGGAATCGAAATTATAATCTTTATACCGCAACTTCACTTCGATTGAATTATTATCTCTATCAACTTTTCTATCAATCATGACGGGAATCTGATCCCATTGTTCCGGTGTAGGTTGCAATCTCACTGCACCACCGGTTGCTGTTCTGACACCGTGTTGGATAATTTCAATGCCGGATGTTTTTTCATCAAAGAAAAATCCGTTGTATTCATTGCTAAACACAAAGACATTCAATCCCGTCGTCTCAAAATATCCCAGATCATTCACCCGCAGTTTTTGACTGAAAAGGTTAGATATAGGCAAAAAGATTATCGCGAGCAGAAGAAGCTTTTTAAGCGAAATCGTTTTTAGCATGGCGTTATCCTTATTAAAAGTTATTCGTATCGGAAACGGAAATACATAAGACAGTATCGTCGCATGTTCCGTTGGTGTGTACCCATTGAGCATTCAGAAGATTTGCGTTGATCACAACACAAAAGGATAATGAAAGAATGCAAAGATTCGGTTTCATGATTTCTTGCTCCTTTCTGTTTGTTCGGAATTGATCTTCCATCTCTAACAGTCGGACACTATTGATGATGAATTCATTTTAATGCACTTAATATTTGTTGCTTTAAATTATTTGCTTCGGGATAATTTGGTTTTGCAAATAAGCATTCATTAATCATGGTTAGAGCTGTTTTAAAATCTTTCTTTTTGGAATAGGCCAAGGAGAGATTATATAACACTAATGGATCCTTGGAATTTAATTTATAAGCTTCGGTTAAATGTCTGATTGCATTGTCGAAGTTCCCGATATACAATGCCATCAGCCCGTTTCTCTTTGGGGTATAATCTGCCAGATCTATTTTATGTTTTTCATAAAAGTATTTAAGAGTAAAATCAAGATCTCTTAGGTTGGGATACTGGTAGATCAAAACATTCATATATTTTAAATATTCTTTTACTTCGTCTTTTCTCAAATGATATGTAGCTGCAATTAAATGTGCATCACCCCAGGATACTTTTTGTTCTATTCTCAACATAGCAAGCGAATCAATAAAATCCTTAGGTCGCAATAAATTGAGAAAATCCCGTGATTGAAATTCAGATATAGCAGCCCTCTGTTTTACATAAGGCCAATCTGTCTTTAAAATTTTAACATAATAATTACCCATAACAGAATCGAGTTTTGTAAACATAAAATTAGCACGTGTAAGACTATCCTGCTCGCCAAACGGAATTTCAGCGTTTTCTGTTTTAGGAAGATATCCCTCTTTTTCCATACAATCATAAAAAGCTTTTCCCATAAGTTGATAACCTTTTACATTCGGATGCAAATGATCAATAATTAAATTGTCACCAACTATTTCTTCCGGGCTTGCAGAATCAAATATTGAATCTATCGGAACAATTGCAACATGGAATTCCTTTCCTAAATCGTCAATGATCTCATTTATCCTTTCAGGCGCTCTGAACCTAAGCGCGTCCAGGTCCTTTGCCAATTTGAAGAGGGAATCTGCTTTTGTAAAATGATTATTTTGTACCTCATTTTCCGCCTCTTCATAAACTTGATCTGCAGTTTGATAACCGGGCGCACTAACCGAAATAAACGGTTTTTGATCTTTTAAATTGCTTACCAGCATTCCTATTAGTACCGGTACTCCTTTCTCTTTTACTAATCGCAACATATCAGTAAGGTTATCTTCAAATTGTTGAACACCCGCGTCGAACTCTTTTGAATTTAACAGTATGTACTTATCCTTCACTATCCTGGACATTAGTGTACCTGTAGCCCTCTTATCTCCGGATGAGAACAACGATGAAACCCAATTTATTGAATTGCGTACTAATTGTGTTATCCTAAAGTTATTCAAATATATCATCAATCTAATTAGAGCTCGGTAAGAACCAAATGATTCTACGGAACCGACACCCATTGCCCCATAATATTCATTATGTCCGGTATAGATTAAAATTAAATCAGGCTTTTGATCCAGTACGCCCGGTAAAAGATCTAACAAAGTGTACGAGTTTATCGCGGTCATACCTAAATTAATAACCTCGATTGGCGTATTAGGATAGACCAATTCCAACCTTTTCCGTATATAACGGGAAAACGATCCCATCGGGCTATATGGAAAACCTTCCGCACTGCTTTCTCCTAAAACAAAAACCCTGAAAGAATTTGCTTTTTTGTGTATGTCGAATTCATCTTCACTTGTCGTAGGGTTAAAGCTGCCGCTAGTAAAATATTTTTTTCCGATGTTCGAGTTTACTACATATTTCCCTTCCCCAACATCCACCCATTGATCAAAATTATAACCATAATCTATGATCCTTAAGAATATCTCTAGAATAGCCAAAAATATTACCGGAAGTAAAACCGATACTACAAAAAACCATTTAGGAGTTTTCTTTCCTGCTGCCTCAATAATATTTTTTATTTCGGATCGTTGAAGATGATATTTTTTTGAAAGCTCGTTTAACGAAAGATGATCTTTATCGATTAAAAGTTGCTCCTTTATTTCTTTGGATATTTTCATACTAGCTCTGTTTACTGATAACAGAACCTGAAGTCAAGAATATAAAAATGATTAAATACATACTTAATCCGACAAAAAAGCTTGAAGTAAAACCAAAAGTCATGGATAGGATAACTGCCGATACCGAACCGAGAACGGTAAAAATCCCATTCACTCCATACATCAATGGTATATATTTTACCAAATTGTTTTGCTTTAACATTTGTATCCCGGTCGGGAAAGGAATACCAAGTAAAAAGCCGAACGGAAACAGTAAAACAAAACAAACAATCGCTCGAATAACCAACCCATAAGCCAGTAATTCATTTAGAATGGATGGATGTATGACAAACAGGAGCACGCCGGCAATTACTATTAAACCTGAAATATGTTTTAAACGTTTTACAACATCCTGTGAATATATTTGTCCTCCGAAAAAGCTTCCGACTCCCATTCCAACCAGCAGAGAGCCAAGCAAAATTGATAAAGCAATTGTCGGCGAGCCAAGATAAAGAATGAACTTTTGGAACAGCGATATTTCCAAAATCATAAATCCGATGCCAATGCTAATGAAAACTAAGAGAGGAAGTACAACCCTTTCCTTTTCTTTGTTTTTTCTATTTTTTTTCAATTTTGATTTTATCTTCATGAAAGGGATTATTACCGACAACAAGGCAACCACCGATGTTGCGGCTAGAAGGTTCACAAAGTCACCGGGCACACCTTTATCTACTTTATAAAAAAAGGGGCTGTCATCATGAATAGGAGATATATCAGAGCTATTACTGGTTATTATTTCTCCGAGAGAGTGTTGCCCATCTTTAATATCCTGTAACAGAATATTTTCAACTTCATTGTTAACAGGATTATTGAGAAAAGGGAGATATGTTACCCGAGGAAAATCGGCAGGTAAAGAATTTGCAGCTTTTACTATAGCTTTTATTTCATCAACCGTATAAGCAGATTTTTTAATTACAATTGTTGGAGCATAGTCGCTTCCCAAAATTAAAAAGTGGTTAATGGCATCGGAATTATCAATCCCGTTTTCTTTAAAAGCATATAAAGTCGTAACAATAAGTCTAACAAGTTCCCATCTATTGTGTAAAGTAAAAATTAGCTGACCGTTTTGAGTTAAATTTTTTAAGTAATCCTTTATCGCTTCCACTGTTAGAAGAAAATTCTCATTGGAAGCAAGCCCGTCAATATTCTGCAGCTGTTTAGTTGAAGGAAGGGCTAGGACAATGATATTGTAATGCTGCCGGGTGCTCTTTATGAAATGGCGACCTTCAGCCACTTCGATTTTCACATTTGGAAAATTTGTATAAATACCTCCGTTAAAGTCACTATATTTTTTTACTATCTCTACAAAATCCGGGTTCACCTCCACACCGGTAATCTTTTGAACCCCTCCAAGAATTCCTGTAAGAATTTCTCCCCCCCCGCCAGGACCTATAACCAGCATATTTTCCCTTTCTTCTTTAGTCAGGAAAAGAAAAGGAATTGTCGTTGAATGGTGCAGCAAAATCTTATTAAGAAGTGTATCATGGTGTGCAATGTTCCCATTGAACTTGTACATTTGGGACCCTGCCGCGCCGTCGATGAAAAGATCTTTAACAATATTTTGGTTGTTATATTCGACTAAATCCGATCTTCCATTTATGCTCCACCTGTTATCGATGATCGTGGGATTTATATTCGGATCGTCATAGGTATAATAAATGTCCTTTTCAGGAAAGTTTCCAATCGGAATTTTCCCTAATAACTCCCTTTTCCCAAAAACTGTCAACACAATAGCCAAACTGATAAGAGCTAGATACAGCAAAGTTTGTTTTTTCTTTTCAACATTCAAATAATTAATTGATGAAATAAATAGAACAAGAGCCAAAAAAAGAACGGCATTTGCAGCATTGAATAAATTGAAAACGTAAATTGATAAGACAGACCCTAATGCTGCGCCAATGAGATCCGAAGCATAAATTCTAAAACCGGCACTTGCATAATTGCTAAAAAACTCAGCGTATACGATTCCAGCAAAAAAGAAGGGAAAAAAAAGGAAGAAGAAATAAATATACGGGCTTGTTATGGATAAGATAATTTCCAGTACAATAAAAATAATTAGTGAAACCCCCGAAAGTAAGATAAACAGGCTGAATATTTTTGGATTTTTAGTTGACCCCTCTTCAGGTTTTATTTTGTAATAGGAATAAATTCCACCGCTTCCCAGCCCCAAAATGGCCAGAGACAAAATTATAAAAGCATAATTTTGAACAAATATGAGGGAAGAAATTCTTGTGGATATTATTTCAAAGCAAATAACAACTGCTGAGATTACAAGAATATCGAGACTTACGCCTTTAGGATTATTCATCTCTATTTGGATGCGATTGCCTCGGATAAAACGTTTTCAAATATTTCCACCCTGTATTTTTCCTTTAACCCTGCATCGACCTCATTTGAAATTTTTTGGCGGTAATAATTTTTGAACTCTTCTTCTATTCTTTTACCTTTGACGTCGTCATAAGTAAGCTGCTTTTCCGGTTGGATCTGAAAACATTTAATAACAGCGAACTGTTTTCCTTTTGTAGAATCATCATATTCAACCGGTCCGGCAGACTCGTTTAAGTTCAATTTAAATGCCGCCTTTGCCAGGTAGTCTCCGCCTGAAGTCTTATAAGCTTTAAGCGAACCATCACGTTCACGAATATACTCATTAACCAACCAGGCATTTGAGACCTTTTCAAACGGGGTTCCTTTTTTAATTTCATTTATATCTGCAGCGGCCTTAGCACTATCCGAATAGATCCTTGCGTAAATGTACACTATCTTTAGCTGGTAAAATATTGAATCTTTATAATCTTCATAAAATTGATGTAATGCTTCCGGTGTCGCTTTTGGAATGCTTCCTTCAAAAACTGCCTGTTTGTATAAATATAGGAGCCTGTCTGCTATAACGGGGTCTTGCGTGTAAGGGTTTATTAATTTTTTTTCCAAACCAAGTTTTTTTGCAGCCTTAATAACGTTGTTATCATATACAGCATCTAAAATAAAATCCTTAACAACACTGGCAGAGCTTAGCATAATATTCGGATTCAAAATTACAACTTCTTCCAGCAGCCGTAGATATTCCTTTAAATCAACATTACCATTATTGTATGAAAGTATGCCAAAATTATTACCATTCGAAATTGCATTTTGAATAGTATCTTTATAAGCACCGGCATAGAAGCGTGCATCTTCGGACGACCATTTCGCGATTTGGTCTAATCCGCTTTGATTCCACTTTATCGAGCTTTTATCAATACGTCCACGCCTAAAGTCATCGTATGCGTTATTGTATGCCTCATAGTATCCCTTCTGAAGTTGTGATACTATTTTATCTTTCATTTTTTCAAACGGTTCCAATTTTATTTTTTTAATATCCAGTACCTTTACTATGTGAAACCCATCCACAGATTCTACAACCCGGGTAAATCCTTTTTGAAGTCTGAAAATGACATTTGCAACCGGGTCAATCATAGTTTCTGACCATGTTACCTTCCTTTTAGCATTTAGTTTAAAACTCTTTAACGAATAAAACTTTATGAGACTATCTTTATCATAATTCTTACCGAGACCGGTTTCTATTTTTGAGGCTATCGTTTTTAGTGAGTCAAGGTTCTCTTTTGTCGGATGTGTGGGAATCGGTAATGTTATATCGCTACATATAATTTCCTTATCAATCTCTTTATAAGCTTCGGCTGCCGTCTTTTCATTTGCATACTTTTCCACAAAAGTTTTATCAAAAAAAGCATTTATTAATTCATAATTAATATTACGGCGTATTTTCTCCATTAAATCTTGATTCTCATTCAATCCTCTATCAAATAAATCAAAAACTCTTAATCGATCGACTATCAAATTTTTTAATGCATTTCTGTAAATATCGGATTTGACACGGAACCTATACTGGTACTTCCAGTCCACTATATATTGCCTCAAGTCCTTTAGAGTTACCAAAAAGTCTTTATCCAGCCTAGCTACTACTTTATTACCGTCAATTATATTTGGCTTATCTTGCGCACGACCTACAAATGCATAAAATAATATGATTAAAAACAGATACTTTATTGATTTCATTAATGGCCCTATACGTAAGTCACTCATAAGATGCAATAACAATTAATTTGTTGAAATAAAGAGGAAAACAAGAGCTAATTAGGCAAATATACAATCTTATAGCAGGTTAAGGTTAAATAAGTTACTATGGCAACTTTTTTGAAAAGAAAAATACAATTTTAACGGTTCGTTCGATGTATATCAGACGAAACGCGGATATATCGAGTGTAACAAGTGCCAAAGATAAAAGGCAAGCAAGCTTCTTCGTCGCGAGTAATTATACTTGAATTCTATTATCGTAGCGTGTCAAAATATTATTTCCCGATGTTTCTTAACGAAGTCGAATATCGATTTAACCATTGTTGAATACCTGTTGAAAATTTTCACCAAAATCAATTTTGATTACGTTTCTACCTAATTACCTTGGTTTATTTTATAAGAATTATAAAAATAAAATTCGTTCCCTTCTCGTTATATTCAAAACCCCGGATAAACCGGGGTTTTGATTGTACCATGTATTAAGAAATGGCAAGAAGTTATTTCATCAAGACCATTTTCTTAGTAATTACACTACTTCCTGTACTTAGTTCATATAAGTACATGCCGCTCGATAAACCGGAAGCATTGAAATTAACCTTATATGTATTTGCTGCTTGAAAACCGTTTACCAAAGTAGCAACATACTGACCCAGCATATTGTAGACTTTCAATGTAACATTTCCAGCCTTAGCAATTGTATAGCTGATATCAGTGCTTGGATTAAACGGATTCGGATAGTTCTGCCGCAACTGGAAATTCAGAGGAAGCTCCTGTTGTTTGTTAACGCCAACTATGATTGTGCCATTCAAAACTCCCGCAATCCTAGCCAATTCCGAACTTTCTTGAGCTTTCCACGATGTGTATTGCGTTGGGAACCAATTTAAGTCTCCAACCGGGAATCCGCCAAGTCCGGCAGTCAACAAAGTAGCATCAGTATAGGAAAGATTAATAGGAATCGGCCAATCAGCATAAATGAAATTTGAAGCTTCTGGATTAACTGATTGACGCCAGGATGCCAATGGAGTCCCGTAGGTTGTATCAACTGCTGCTATTGCATAGGCTTTTACTACTGCAAGCTGACTTCCAAACAAAACATCCGTCTTCGCAAAAGTAGGTAATTGACTAATCCATGTAGCATTTACAAGTTTAGGATATTGTGTTTTATTAGCAAATAGGGCTGCAGTTCTTGCGTTCATTGTAATCATTTGGGAGACCCATTTTGTACTGTGATCTACTCCATTACCAGTATTCAATGTTGTAACGATATTAGAAAGTGATGGATCCCAATACGTTAAATTCTTGTCAGCATAAAAGCCATTGGTTCCGACGTTCGCAGTGAAAGTAGAATCAACACGTAAATTGACAAGACCCATTGCGAGGCTATCCGCATCAACTTCACCTACATCTTTACCTGAAAGAACAGGGCAATATCCTTGTAACTGGCAATTTACAAAGATATTATTCGTTTCACTCATATTCGTCTGATCCCCGTTATTCATAAAAACAAAGCCGGAGCAGTCGATAAAGTCATTGTGATTGAAAACCACTTTGTCAACCGTAACCCCATATCTAAATTTGTAGCAAGTACCCTGAACATTCACGTGTGTACAGTTATCAACAAAAAGAGTATCCTCGTGAGTAACGCCATTGGCATTGAAATCTGTAACACCACCATTTCGACGGCAGGATTGACCGGCCAAATTTACAAAGTAATCGTTTGTAAAAAACACACTCGTGTTAGCAGGAGGACCTCCAACCCATACCCACCAAGTATGCTCCATAATGCAGTTGTCTACTTGAAGTCTCTCATTGGGTCCACCAAAATTAAAGAAGGCCCATCCTCCGCCGTTGCCACCAGAATTTCCTATTTCAAGATCAATGTTCTTAATAAGCAGGTCTTTATTGATGTTCATACCTCCCCAGCTGTTAACGCCTGTTTCCAAATCACCCGAAATAATCGGCGGCTCAGCACCTGTGCTTAATTTCAAAGAAGTATTTGTTTGACCCATAATAATGGTTCTATATTTCGAGGAAGTTGCAGGATTATTTGCCTCCGAATAAATTCCTCCGTTTTCTAACATATATACACGAGTTGCGGGAGCGAGACTATCTGAAGACAAGAGGCTATACAGAGTATTCGTACCATTAAAATCTGCATCAGATTTTACTACAAGAGTGTCGCCGTTACTGCTTTTGACATACTGCATATCTTGAGCAAACGCCGACGATACTAGAAGCAACAGCATACTGAAAAGTAATATCGCGCTTTTCATTTTTAGAGCTCCTTAAGTGAGTTGTTTTTTGTAAATTTTAGTGAATTAGTAACGCTTTGTTTCTTTCTTATGAATTCCTCCACCTCCTTCCTTTAATTAAACATCATAATATTTAGATAGACCATTAAATAGAATATCTTAAATTCAACTGGAATTGTGTAATAGGATATAAGACTGAAACTAAGTTTTGAGTTATTGGAGCATCCGGACTCATTCTGTAATTACGATATGTATTTATTCCTTGGTGAAAAATATTTATTCCATTCAAAGTTATGCTCAAACCATCAATAGGCAGATCTTGTTTAAGCGTAAAATCCCATCTATAAGTGTTGCCGGTAAATGAAGACTCTTCAGGTCTTAAACCTACACTATTAATTACATTACCGATCATACTAAATGATATACGACCGGAGAAGCCTTTATAGTCAACACCAATCGCAGCGTTTACTACATCGTTTGCCTGCTGAATTAATCTTCCGTCGTAAGTCGTATCTTTTGATGTGAATATGTCTATTACATGACCACGCGAATCTCTACCCTTAGTATCAATATTCTGAATAACAGTGTAAGCCGTATTTGACCCTGAATGTGTATAGTTTATATCTAAAACCAGAGCATTAAGCGGTCTAGGCAAATACCAGAAATTTGCCTCCCAATCAATTTCAACACCTCTTATATAGCCGAGGTTCGGATTGTTTAAATTGACAGCAACAAGGTATTGGGGTAGCACTGTAAAACCAAAGCCTTGTGCTAAAAATGTTGAGTCAGGAATATAGACGTTACTGGCATATTGAGAAAGAGACGAATAGTAAATCGAGGTATTATACATTTGATTTTTTATTTCTTTGTAAAAGGCATCTATTGTAAGTAGACCTATTGAATTAGTATGAATGGACCCAACAACATCGTAGCTTTGTGATGTAGCAGGTTTTAGCATAGGATTGCCCATTGCAAAGTCGCCAGCAATATCAAAAGTAACTTTAGGAATAATTGCTGTATAATCCGGGCGGGAAATACCGGTTGTATAGGCAAATCTAAGATCCGACCAATCATTAACTTTATATTGGAGCTGCACATCGGGGAAGACATTGTTATCCGTCCGGTCAACGTTGAAGGCACTGTAGGGTACGTTGTGATATGGGTTAACAGGATTAACGGTGTCGCCAATTGACCCATTTTCAGTACTAACACAGTCACCGTAAACAGTATGAGTAACATACGTAAACTGGGCATGGTAAATCATATTATAACTTTCGAAGCGAGCACCGCCTATTAAAGTCAACTGTGGACCAAAATTAAAGGTGCCCATTAAATAACCCGCGGAAGACTGTTCTGCGCCATTCCAATCATTTTTGTAGCTATCAGCGTACTGTATGGGGAAAGCCCAGCCTTCTTCTGATAATTTCAACCAGGCATCATATTTATTCCGATCTAATGCATACTTAAAGCCCCCATTAGTAAAATTATATAGACTATTTAGATAATATTGCCCTCTCGCAAAATTATTATCCATAACCTGCGCAAATCTCAATGGATTTCCAGGACCTAGTGCTGGAGACCCAAAGTAATTATTTGCATCTGGATTTGCATACGTGTCCCCAGGGCCATGGGCGAAATTCTCATCAACATTATTTTCACGTGTCGTTCTCATATACTTGCCGCCGGCTTTAAATGTGGCCGTGATATCATTAGAAAAGTTAACCGGCGCTGAAACATCGAGAGATGCATTATATAAATGCTGACGAAACTGATTGGCAATACTTTGAGTCCATCCTTGTATCGATGAACTATCAAATTCTGCCTGGTTAATATTGTTAAAGACTCCAAGGGCATTCGTAAGTGTCATTCCCTGTTCCGCAGCAGAGGAATTATATCTTATCGGATTACTTGAAGCATCAAAACCAAAGGGCGCAGCAGCTCCAGAATTATAAAATTGACTCCATGAATTACCATTAAGGCTAGGCGAATATCCGAACTCTGTATATTGTTGTGAGAAAGAGTGTGACAAGCCTGCATTTACTTTGATAATACCAAAAGTATTTTCTACCTGAAGTGCATTAATCCATAAGTCCTTTCCATATAAACTGCGATCCGGGGTATATGTTACCTGAGTAAGATCAAAGTTCAGTAAAATATAATTATTCAATTGATCTGTAACATTCCCGGAATAAGTATTTTGGAGAACTATTTTACCATTCGGAAGTTGATAATCCAATATAAGGCTCCCACCCCTGTTTGTGATAATATTATCATCGTACTCAAAGTTTGCACCATTTGACTCGTAAGTAGCCTGACCGTATGCATTATTGCTTGTGCCGAGGAGTGTCGGTGTGATGGAAGCTTTTTGGTCACCGCCATCAGAACGGTCTAAATTTCCTTGTACGAAAACGCCTAATTTATCATTAAAGAAACGATCACTGATACTCGCCCAAAATGTATAGTTATCTGTGACGTGATCTGACGCATTGTAATTTCCTTGAGTTAGCGCGTCAAAATGAAGACCTGTCGGGGCTTCCCTTAATCTTAAATTAACCACACCGCCAATTGTATTCGCATCCATATCCGGCGTAAGTGCTTTTACGACTTCAATACCGGAGAGCAAATTTGATGAAATAAAACCAAGGTTCGTTGCACGGGTGCTCGTAGTGCTCGTATTGCTGCCCATGTCGGTTGAAGGTAATTCAATACCATTTATTAGAATCTGATTCATTTTAGCCTGGACTCCACGGATAACTATCTGGTCCCCGTTCATAAGAGAAACACCAGGCAGACGACTCAACGCAGTTGAAGCATTCGCATCGGGAAGTTGCTGGATCTTTTCCGCAGAAACGACATTGATGATAGTGTTGGATGTAAGTTGCTGGTTGATTGCCGCTTTCTGCCCTCTCGCCTGAGCGGTAACAATTACTTCTTCACCTTCAAGTGTTTGGCTTACAAGTGAAAAATTCAGTTTATGTGTTGAACCCTCTTTTACTTCAATCGTCATCTCTTTACTGCGGTAACCAATATAGCTGACTTTCACTGTATATGAACCGGAAGGAATAGCGTTTATTATGTATTTACCATCAACATCAGATGGAGCTCCCAAGCTGGTACTTTTTATCGTGACATTTGCACCAATCAAAGCTTCACCTGTCGTCGCATCCGTAATAGTACCTTTAATCTGTCCTGATCCCTGTTGAGCCGATAAGATGGGAGTAGCAAATAAGAGAAGGGTGATGAGTAAAAAAGATCTTGTAGAAAGAAACATATTGACCTCACTTTATTTGGTTTTTGAAATGTGGAACAGATCTAAGAAAAAGATTGTTATTATAAACACTCATTTTACAAAAAACGAACCTTCTGAAATCATCCGTTTTTGGTTTTTGAAATGTTGAACACATCTAAAAAATAAGATGAGAACCTTCGTTTAAGTTAATGATACCGCAGATCGAATGCAAACCATTTTTTGATATTAATTAACCAAATTGCGCAGTTTTTTATCTTAATTAAAGAGCCTGTTTATATTCATTTTAACTTATTAAGCGATAATTTTAATTTGTAGAAATCCTTCCTCTGATGGAACTTCAGTGGATTTGAAAAAAGTTGATTTATTAATCAAACAAAATAATGTGTACTGGATTCAAACGTAATTCCTAATATCTCAGAAGTCAAAAAAACAAAATACCATGTCAATATACATGTTTTGAGAATAATAATTATTGCATCCGGATGTTGGAAAAATTCAATTATATTTTTAACGGGTTTAATTAATGTTGAACCGATTCAATAATACTGTGTAATAAAACATTTTCGCAATTGAGCATTGCTTTATTTTATCTACAGCTCACTGCCCTCTATTATTTCCGCCATTATACTGACGATGAAAAAACGGCTTTCATTAATCGAACTTAATTTGTCAAATTTTAATTAAATCTTATCAATCATGCAAGTGATTTTTTAAAAAAGTTCATCAAGGACGATAGATCACTCAGAAAAACAAATTTTGTGTCCGATAAAAATATCAGATTTAAGTATGTTGAAAGTCCTCAATAGAGTGAAGACTTCAGGCATGGAACAATCCATAATACTGAGCATCGAAAGAGCCGGTTACATGAAAACGTTTGCACAACGAGAAAATCATCCTCCATCGTTATTCTATAATAAACCAATCTGCTCGTTATGAGCACTTTCTGTTGATAAATTCGCTTGATTAAAAATTAAGATCCATGCTGCAACGCGTCCAGCAAGTGATGGGAATGCACAAAACGGCTGCCAACAAATGTTTCATGAGTACGTGCTACTCTTGTTCTGCACATCATCCTGATATGATGCAGACTGGGAGTTGAGAATGGAATTTTTTTACGAGAGACGTTCGGTTAAACAGCCATTTTATATTATAGAACATTCGATTGATAGAGATTTATTTTCTTCTCATTCTTTGATCGGAGGATACATTATGCATCGATTATTTGTGTTTATACTTTCCCCTTTTTTGTATAGGATATCCCTTCAGCGGAATTTCATTTTTTACTAAGGATATATTAAAGATACTAGCGGTAGTTCGCGTTGATGCTGATAGTACTTAAAGATGCCACGTTTCAGTTTATAGATCAGAAAAGCGGAACCCATTTCAAGTCACTTGATGAATTACCTTCCGATGCACGACTTTGTATGGAGAGTCCTTATAACGATTGTGGTGCAATGGGGCGAGTGTCATTGAAGTATCCCGCCTTGCACCATAAGTTCGATATCGAATATATTATTCAAACAGCGAAACATATACTTACGCAGCAGAGTTGGATGAAGGATCGAACTCTTATCAGATCGGTTCTACATAAATGGACGCTCTGGGCAGGTGATCTTCACAAGAATGTTTCGTTTCTTGCCCGCAGGGCGAATTCTCGAAAGACGCTCGCTACTTTGATGATGCGGCTCCGCTGGTCATTCATTTTCATAAATATCTTTTTCATAGATAAGGAGGGTTTGGTGCAACATTGCTAGTACTTAGATGGAGAATGCCCCGGAGTTGTTTTCTGGTGTCGTGCCAACGGTCGGGCATTGCTTGCACAGGTCGATTTATTAGATCAGCTGCCGGCAAATCATCCATAGTGCGAGACACTCGTTACTCTGAACGACACATTATTGAAATTTCACCTTATCAAAGCGATTGAGGATTGTTGCATCCATTGTTGGATAAACGAAGATTCATAGTTAGAGACTTCTTGTGCTGCAATGGTTGTGTACTCGATTGGGTGGGCTTTCAATAAAGGATACCTTGAATTGCGTTATGCCTCTAATTGCACAACGTGGATGGGAGGGTGTAATGTCAAAGATTCAAGCAGATGGAAAAATTGAAGGTGTTTGCAGCGGTACTGCTGTAAGTGATGATTTGGTTTACTATTATCATCGTCCAGCACCACTGAATAATGTGCATGGAATAGGCACTGTTTTACTTGCCGGCGCCGAAGTCCTTCGACTACCGAAGTAATCGATTGTATATATCCGCTCTATTACTGGATGGAACTGAAGGTGATGCTTTATATCTCCAAAGAGCGGATAATTCCTAATTCCAAACCGCGTAATTCTGCAAGGCCACGCATTCGTCCAAATAATGAATAGCCGGGATAGATTCCTTCTCGTTGTTGATCCGGTATCATAAGATGTCCGTGATCAGGACGCATCGGCATGCGTCGGTCCTTTCTTCCTTCTTGTGCGCGTCGTTTTTGTTCTATGAGAAGTGTTCTCATTACTTTGTAAATATCGATATCACCGTCTAAATGGTTATCTTCCAAAAAATCTCCGTTCTCACTTCTTACTACATTCCGTAGATGAACAAAATTGATTCTTCCTGCAAATGTTTTAGCGATATCAATGAGATCGTTTTTATATCCTGCACCGAAGGAACCTGTACATAATGTTAATCCATTTGATGAAGAGTCGATCGCACTTAATATTTGCTTAACATCTTTTTTGTCAGTGACAACTCTTGGCAGACCGAGTAATGAGAATGGCGGATCATCCGGATGAATAGCCATCAATACTCCGGATGCTTCTGCAACAGGAATAATTTCTTGAATGAAGAAAAGTAAATTTTCCCGAAGTTCTTTTTCACCAACTTCATCATATTCGTGAAGGGCAGATTTAAATTCGGCTAATGTATATGCCTCTAAGGAACCGGGCAAGCCAAGAAGAATTGTTTGTATTAGTTGATTCTTTTGTGTTTCATTTATGCTTCGATAATATTGTTTAGCCTTTCTTATCTGATCTTCGCTATAGTTTTTTTCTGCGTCTGGACGCTTGAGGATAAAGAGGTCAAACGCAGCAAAGACGTTCGCTTCAAACTTTGTTGTGATTGATCCATCCTTAAATTCAACATGGAGATCAGTACGAGACCAATCGAGAATCGGCATAAAATTATAGCAAACTGTATCGATTCCACATTTCCCTAAATTTCTGACCGATTCTTTATAATTTTCGATTAGCTGGCGATAATTCCCTTTTCTCTTTTTTATATTCTCATGAACAGGAATACTCTCTGCGACAGACCATTGCAATCCCTCAGATTCTATAATCTGTTTTCGTTTAATGATTTCATCAACAGTCCAGATTTCACCGGAAGGAATATGATGGAGTGCAGTAACAATACCGGTTGCACCAGTTTGTTTTATTTCCTTGAGAGTGATAGGATCTTTCGGTCCAAACCATCTCCATGTCTCTTCAAAAGCCATTCTGTACTTCCTTCTAGTTCATCTAAAGCTAGACACCACTAAACACGCTAAATCCGCCGTCAATCGGTACGGTGGTTCCGGTAACAAATTTTGCTGCATCACTTGCAAGCCAAATCACCGTGCCGACCAGTTCTTCCGGCTCACCAAACCGTTTGAAAGGAGTTACATTTATAACTGCTTTACCGCGTTCGGTAAGCGAACCATCTTCATTCGTCAGGAGCGTTCTATTTTGATTAGTGATGAGAAAACCGGGAGCAATGGCGTTAACGCGGATACCGTTACCGAACTTTTGGGCTAATTCAACTGCCATCCATTTCGTGAAATTATCGACCGCTGCCTTTGCTACAGAATAGCCCATAACCCGTGTGATTGCCCGGTACGATGCCATTGATGAGATATTAATGATAGATCCGTTTTTTTGCTCCGCCATAGTTTTACCATAAACTATTGTAGGTAAGATTGTTCCATAAAGATTGAGATCGATAACCTGCTTGAGTTGATCGATTTGAAGATCGAACACGGTTTGATCGAGTTCAACGGTGGCGCCGGGCATATTACCGCCGGCAGCGTTTACCAGAATATCGATTCGTTTATATTTTTCCAGAATCTTCCGTTGAGTAACCTTGATGCTTGCTTCATTTAGGACATCGCATTTCAATCCGATGATATTACTTCCGAACTTTTCGAGCGAAACAACTTTCTTCTGTAAATTGGCTTCGTTGATATCCAGCAATATTACCTTAGCTCCAGCCTGTAAAAATCCTTTTGCCATTTCGCTAGCTAAAATGCCGCCACCGCCAGTTAATACGGCAACTTTATTCTCGATATTAAAAAGAGTTTCTAAATAATTCATGAATATTCCTCAATAAATAATTAATCATTTGACTAACGTACAAGCGCGTTTAAATTTTAATCATATTTAGAGTTACTTGTAAAACAATTAAAGAGCTCTTAAAGTTCGTAATGATTCATACAAATTGACTAACCAATCTAAACAAAACTATTATTATAATAATTCTTTGCAGAGGAGACGATTCTGATTTAACAAGTATATGGCTTTTGCAAGATTTTAGAAAAAATCTAAATATTGTTAGCACTTTTCGCTTGTCCGCAAGCGCAGTATTAAAATAGTGAGATATTGGTTTATTCTCAAAAGAAAAACATAAATTATAGTAATAATTATTATAGGATTACCCAATAGGTGATTAGACATAATATTCAATAAGAATTTCGACCGGCTTTTAGAAGTGCTACGTCAAATTTTAATATCTTCTTTTCCCAAAAGAATTTTATGCGTTAATATACCACGAAATGGAAGGAAAGTTAACGCAGAGAAAACTTCGGACGTTGCTTGACTTTCGGCAGAATTGCAGATATATTTCTCTTGAAGCTCATCAGTGACGATGAGCTTTTCGATTGATTGATGGTCATTCCGCGATAGCTCTCCCGATGAAAAACATCGGGGCAAGAATGGTGGAGCATCAGGTTGTTATCCCGACACTGTCGGGATGTAGGTTCGAGTCTTGCTCGCGGAGCAAAGCAAAGCCTTAGACTTATTTTTTTTGACTCATTCATCTCATATTACTAAATAAGGATAAATAAAGTGATTGAAAAAAAATCATTTGGGAAACTCCCGGATGGCAAAGAAGTCCATCAATATACTCTAACTAACTCTTCAGGCAGTAAAGTCACAATCATAAACTATGGAGCGATAATAACATCGATCATCGTTCCCGATCGAAATGGTAAATTTGAAGATATCGCCCTCGGATATGATACGCTACAGGGTTATATTAATGATAAAACGTTTTTGGGATCAATTGTTGGGCGATACGGAAATCGTATCGGCAAAGGCCGATTCCAGTTGGAAGGTAAAACCTATCAACTTGCGATAAACAATGGGGAGAATCATCTCCATGGCGGATTAGTCGGATTCAATAAAAAACTTTGGGATGCAGAAGCTATCGAGGGAAACGAACCGGCACTTAAATTAACACTCGTGAGCCCCGACGGTGAAGAAGGATATCCGGGAAAAGTTACTCTTGTCGTTACGTACACGCTGACAAATAAGAACGAACTTCGTGTCGACTACAAAGGGACAACAGACAAAACAACCATTCTCAATCCAACACAGCATTCGTATTTTAATTTATCAGGCAACCTCTCTCAAACAATCCTAGATCATCAACTCAGCATCGAAGCCGACTCTTTTACGCTTGCAGACAAGGGGCAAATTCCGACCGGCAAGTTTGCGGATGTTGCAAATACACCGCTGGATTTCCGGACTATGAAGACAGTCGGTGCACGTGTCGATGAAAAATATGAACAGCTCCTTATCGGAGGAGGTTACGATAACAACTGGGTTTTAAGAAACTACAATGGCAAAGTCCGCAAAGTTGTAGAAGTTCAAGAGCCTAAGAGCGGACGAATTATGATAGTTTATACCGATCAACCGGGAATTCAGTTCTATTCCGGCAATTCTCTCGGTGAAACTAAAGGGAAAAATGGCGTCGTCTATAAACGCAGAACAGGTCTCTGTCTGGAAGCTCAGGGTTATCCTGATTCGCCGAACAAACCGGAGTTCCCTTCCGTTGTTTTAAAACCAGGCGATGTTTATAAGCAAACGACTATTTACAAATTTTCCACTAAGTCATAATTGTTCTAAATAATGTTTTATTAATTCATCTCAAAATTAAAAAGGACACCATCAGATGTATACACTCGGATTTGATATAGGTAGTTCATCAGTCAAAGTCTCAATTCTTAACGCTGAATCAGGTAAACTCGAAGCCAGTGCATTTTCTCCAAAAGCTGAAATGCCAATTACTGCCGTTAAGCCAGGCTGGGCAGAGCAAGACCCGAATATGTGGTGGGAGAATTTGAAAATTGCAACCGCAGAAGTTCTTTCAACCTCGCGTATCAAGAGCGATCAAATCATTGCCATAGGCATATCATACCAGATGCACGGCCTCGTTGTTGTCGATAAAAACAAACAGGTGTTGCGCCCTTCCATCATTTGGTGCGACAGCAGAGCTGTGGAAATCGGACGTGATGCATTCACAGCAATAGGCGCCGAGAAATGTTTAGGTTCCCTCATGAACTCTCCGGGTAACTTCACCGCATCCAAACTTCGATGGGTGAAGATGAACGAACCTAAGGTTTTCGAAAAGATCGACAAGTTTATGCTACCGGGCGATTACATCGCGATGCGGCTTACAGGAGATGCCGTTACGACACTTTCCGGTTTATCTGAAGGAATTTTATGGGACTTTAAATCGAACTCACCTGCAGCATTCCTGCTCGAACATTATGGGATTCGCCAGGAGTTAATCCCTCAGATCGTTCCAACTTTCGGTGAACAAGGCCGCGTGAGCCAGAGTGCAGCTCAAGAACTTGGATTGGCAAAAGGAACTCCGGTTTCATATCGTGCCGGCGACCAGCCGAATAATGCACTCTCGCTAAATGTAATGGAGCCTGGCGAAATTGCAGCGACTGCAGGAACATCCGGCGTCGTGTACGGTGTAAGTGATACACTCAAATACGATCCGGCATCCCGTGTTAACTCATTTGCTCACGTCAATCACAAAGCTGATGCACGCCGTATCGGAGTGCTCCTCTGTATCAACGGAACCGGTATATCAAACAGTTGGATGCGGCGTATGACAGGCCAGGAGTCTGTAAAATATTCACGCCTTGATGAACTTGCAATGAGCACACCTGTTGGAGCCGACGGTCTCATCTGCATACCGTTCGGTAATGGGGCTGAAAGAATGCTCGAGAATCGCGACACAGGTGCTCAACTGCTGAATCTGCAATACAACATACATACTCAGTCGCATCTCATGCGCGCAGTTCATGAAGGCATTGCATTCGCATTCAACTACGGCATTAATATCATGCACGAGATGGACATGAAGCCCAAAGTTATGCGTGCAGGCCAAGCAAATTTATTCCTCGGACCAATCTTCCGCGAGACACTTGCGCAGGTTGCCGGTGTTACTATCGAGCTTTATAACACAGACGGCTCGCAGGGTGCAGCGCGCGGCGCAGGATTAGGCGTGAAGCATTACAAATCACGTGAAGAAATGTTCAAAGGTCTTGAGCGGTTAAAAGTGATTGAGCCGAAAAGTGCGAATGCGGCTAAATACACCGAGCTATATGAACGCTGGGCTTCTGCGTTGAACCGTATACTTCAGACAAAAAGCTAAGTATTCTGCAACGTACAGATTTGCAGTTGTAAAACTCTTGGGTGACCGTTATTTCTTCGTATTGCAGGTGACGGCCACCTTTTTGTTTATTCACCTAAAAAGCTACCACCTACTTTTATATATACCTGATACTTTAAACTCTTAATATTTTTATTGATTTTCCTGTGAATAAAAGATATTATTAAATGATTATGATAATCAAACCGTTTCAATTTAGTATTTTCTAAAAAGGTGATAGAATAGCTAATGAAAAGAATAACAATTGTTGATGTTGCTAATAAAGCTGGGGTTTCAAAGGGAACCGTTTCTGCTGTCATCAATACCAAAAACACGGTCGATCCTAGTACGAGAGAGCATATATTAGAAGTGATGAAAAATTTGAACTTTCGTCCCAAAGGCGTTGCGAGGAATTTGAAAAATGGCCTTCAAGATAAAAGCATTGGAATAATTGTCAAGGATTTGAATTATCCATTTTATTCTTCAGTCGCTGCTGGTGCAAAGGAGTATGCAAGCAGCAAAGGATATTCTGTAATCATTACGAGTTCAGATGATGATCATGAATGTGAAAAGAAATTATCTCATCTTTTTTCTGCAAAAGATATCAAAGGCATGATTATAGCTCCGGTAGTAGAAGGGACGGCGGAAATCGATCATCTGTTTAAACTGAAAATGATTAATTACCCGTTCGTTTTATTAGAAGCAGTGAAAGGAATACAGGCAAACGTTGTTGCAATAGATAATAAAAAAGCAATTAAGATGGCAGTTAGATATTTAATGGAAAGTGGTCATAGAAAAATTATACATTTTGCAGGTCCTCCGCAGTCCTCACATACCCAAGAACGGATCAAAGGTTTTCGACATGCGTTTAGTGAGAGCACGTTGGTTTTTCGCGATGATATGATTGTATCTATCGGCTCTCATTATGAAGAAAGTTTTAATAAAACTATAGACTATTTTAAAAATAAAAATCGTGAAGACTATCCGACTGCTATTGTTTGTTTCAATGATCAACAGGCTCTTGCAGTTATGACGGCTCTCAAAGAGTTAAACATCCGCGTGCCTGACGATATATCTATTATTGGCAATGATGATATCTATTATGCCAAAACATATCCGGTCCCATTAACAACGATACGAGCGCCTCAACACGAAATAGGCAGAAGGGCGGCAGAAATATTAATTCGAAACATTGAATCCTCAGCGGCACTTCAAACCGAACAAGTTGTTTTAGAGACCGAATTTATTATCAGGAAATCGACTAAAGTTCTGAATGCTTGAACCACATTTCTCCAGCACATAAAACAAATCAATCTATTAGACAACAATTCTTATTGTGACTATATAAGAAGTGGTTTTTCTGCTGCTATGGGTTTTTGTTAAATATTGTATATGCACGTATGTCTCTAACATGTTTTCAATAGGTGAGACAACTTAAAATCACCAAATTTAGTATACAGAATAGGGATCATTCGGAATTATTGTAATGATTCTTCATATATGTATCCATTTCTCTTTAGAAGAAGATTGAGTAGAAAAAATGTCTCTGCCAGTGTTAATACGTTTATTATTACCAACAAAACAGTAGAATAAAATCTGAAATTCTTTCTTGACAGGAAGTACAAATATTTGTATTATAAAAACGGTTCAATTATATTTGAACTGATAAAACGCAAGAGTGTAATTTCCAAATCTAACCACATAATAAAGTGAAGGAACAAATATAATGAACAAATATTTCACAAAAGTCGAGAAGCCAATATCTTACGAAGGTAAGGATTCAAAGAATCCTCTGGCTTTTAAGTACTACAACAAGAACCAAAAAGTTGGCAATAAAACGATGGCGGAACATCTTCGTTTTTCAGTTGCCTTCTGGCATACTATGATGGGCAATGGCTCCGATATGTTCGGAGGCCCAAGTTTTGAAAGAGAATGGCGGAAATCTTCAGATCCGATGCAACGTGCGAAAGATACATTGGAGGCAAATTTCGAGTTCTTGCAAAAATGCGGAATAGACTATTATTGTTTTCATGATCGAGATATCGCACCTGAAGGCGAAACTTTTACTCAGACGTGCAAGAATTTGGAAGCCATGGTTGAGGTGGCAAAGAAACTTCAAAAAGAAACCGGCGTGAAATTGTTATGGGGTACAGCAAATTTATTCAGCAACGCAATTTATTCGCAAGGTGCAGGGTCAAGTCCGAATGCACACGTGATGGCTACTGCAATAGCACAGGTGAAAAATGCAATCGATGCAACAAAAGAACTTGGCGGCGAAAATTATGTATTCTGGGGCGGACGTGAAGGGTACGAAACATTGATAAATACAGATTTGAAAAAAGAAGCGGAGAAGATGGCTCGATTTTTCCATATGGCTGTGGATTATAAAAAGAAGCTCGGTTTTCAATGCCAATTTCTTATTGAACCCAAACCGTGCGAGCCGACAAAGCATCAATATGATTCTGATGCAGCAACAACATTAAACTTCTTGAGAGAATTTGATTTATTCAATGACTTCAAATTAAACATCGAAGCAAATCATGCTACACTGGCCGGCAGTACATTCGAACATGAACTTGCCGTCGCTTCGGCCGCGGGTAGGTTAGGAAGTGTTGATGCCAATAGAGGTGATATGCTGCTTGGCTGGGATACAGATCAATTCCCGACCGACATTTATAGTGCAACGATGGCTATGTTAGTGATATTAAATCAAAACGGCCTCGGTACCGGCGGATTGAATTTCGATGCAAAAGTACGCCGCGGTTCAAATGATCCAACGGATCTTTTCTATGCGCATATCGGCGGAATGGATGCCTTTGCTAAAGGTCTATTGGTTGCCTATCAAATGATCCAGGATAAAGCATTAAGCAAATTCATCGATGAAAGATATAGCAGCCACAATTCCGGAATAGGCCAGCAGATTATGTCCGGTAAGATCAGTATGGAAGATGTGGACAAGTGGGTTCGCAACGAGAAGAATCCAGTTCTACAGAGCGGCCGACAGGAGATGCTCGAAAATATTATTAACTCATATATTTTCTAAGTGACGAGTGAGCGGAAGTCGAAAAGGACTGAAGCACTCTCATGCTGTTAGGCAACACCAAATTCTGATAGTTCAATCGCAGAAATTCGTAGATAGAAAAAATGAAAATCTCGATAACGGCGTTTACTTATTTAGTATTTTCAAAGCCATCAGGATCGTTCCTATGATCAATGCTAATCATGACAGTCAACCTGCCTTGAAGGATATATTTAGGGACGACTTTTATATTGGTGTTGCCCTCAGTCTGAATCAGATTTCCGGCAAAGAGCCAGACGCGATCACTCTTGTGGAAAAACACTTCAATAGCATTACTCCGGAAAATATTCTTAAGTGGGAAGAGGTTCATCGGGAACCGAACAAATATAATTTTGAAGCTGCGGACCGTTATGTAGCATTTGGTGAAAAGCACAAAATGCATATAATCGGTCATACTCTCGTCTGGTTTTCTCAGACGCCGGACTGGGTATTTCAGGATGAATCGGGCAAACCCTTAAGCCGTGAGGCATTGCTTATACGAATGAAGGATCACATCTTCACCGTGATGGGCCGTTACAAAGGTCGAATTCATGGCTGGGACGTTGTAAACGAAGCAATCATGGCAGATGGGCAATTCAGTAAGTGCAAGTGGCTGGAAATTATCGGCGAAGACTACATACTCAAGGCATTTGAATATGCCCGCCAAACCGATCCCAGCGCTCAGCTTTATTACAACGATTACGATTTTGAGGAGCGACCTAAATGCGAAGGTATCATGCGGCTCATTCAGAATCTGCAATCAAAAGGTGCTCGTATCGATGGCGTCGGCATACAGGGTCACTGGTTCCTCGACTATCCACGTATAGAGGATATCGAATCCTACATCCTGGCTCTTTCCAAATTGGGCGTCAAGCTCATGATTACGGAAATGGACGTCAGTGTGCTTCCTTTTTATCCCGTTTATTCTAAAGCTGTCGACATTTCCTCCTTTGATGCAGAAACGCAGAAGAAGTACAATCCCTATGACGATGTTCTGCCGGACTCCGTTCAAAAAGATCTGGCGAAGAGATATAATGAATTGTTTTCACTCTTTCATAAGCATAGAGACAAGTTCAGCCGGGTAACACTATGGGCTGTACACGACGGGCAATCTTGGCGTAGTTACACACCCATAAGAGGGAGGAACGACTTTCCCATGTTGTTCGACTGTCATTATAAACCGAAACCAGCATTCGATGCCGTCGTTAAAATATTTCAGGATAAGAATTAGTAAATCATTGAAGGGTAAGATGTAAATTAAATAACTTGATGGGAGAATATCATAAGGAACTTAGTGTGGAGAATAATAATAAAGATATAGAAATCGTAGCTGCGGGGCATACCTGCCTCGACCTAATACCTGCTTTTACTATTGATGGTAAAGTGGATAAACTTACAGACGTCCTTGTACCCGGAAAAATGATTAATATGGGTGAGTGCGTCGTTGTGGGAGGAGGTCCTGTTACAAACGCCGGCGTATCCATCCGTCGACTCGGTGTAAAAACTGAATTAATCGGAAAGATTGGTAACGATGATTTTGGAAAAGAGATCCTTAGCTGGTATGAAGAACATGAAGGACATTTTCAAGGTATTAAAACGGTCAATGGGGAATCTACATCATACACTATTGCTATTTGCATACCAGGAATAGATAGATTTTATCTGCATCATTGCGGCGCAAACGATACATTTGGTTACGAGGACATGAATTTCGATCTTGTGAAACGTTCTAAGTTAATGCTTTTTGGGTATCCGCCCTGGATGAGCAAACTTTATGAGAACACAGGAAAGGAATTGACAAAAATTCTTAAAAAAACAAAAGAGCTGGGAACAACAACTGCACTTGATCTTTCACTTCCTGATGTAAATAGTCGTGCGGGGAAGGTTCACTGGAAGGCAATTCTTAAGGACTGGGTTCCACTGTCGGATATCATGGTGCCAAGCGCAGAAGAAATTTTTTATTTCCTTTATAAAGAAAAATTTCTTGAGAAAAAAGCGAAGCTTGGACCCAAAGAGACCGTGCTTGACCATATGACCGTAAAAGAAATTTCCACGCTGGGAAGCGATCTGATAAAAATGGGCACAGCGATAGCAATGGTTAAATGCGGTCACCGGGGCCTCTATATTCGTACTGCTGATAAGGATCGGCTCAAAAAGTTGGGTGCGGCAAGTTGTTCTGATCTTGATAACTGGGCTAACCGTGAGCTCTGGTTCCCCGTCTATCAGGAAGAAAAATTTGTTGGAGCATTGGGATCGGGTGATTCGGCAATTGCAGGATTTCTCTCTGCTTTTGTAAAAGGAAATTCGATTGAAAATTGTCTAAGATACGCGAATGCTGCCGGAAGTATGAACGTTACTGTCCCTGACGGACTTTCCTGGAATAAAGGATTTGATGATCTAACAAAGCGTATTAAAAAAGGCTGGAGAACAAAAGAACTCAAGATTGACGAGGCCGGCTGGAAGAAAGAACATGAATTCTGGGTGGGGCCTGATAACCGTGGTAAGTGGGAATCATAAACGAGAAAAAAACAGGAGATCAATAATGGTAAAGAAGAACAATGCGAAAAGAGACGCATTCATATCAAAGCTTTTAGCAAAGATGACTTTGGAAGAAAAAGTTGGCCAGCTCTTAACGTTTACACGGCGTGGCGCGATGTTAACTCCGAGCACCATCGAACAGATAACAAGATTGCATTGCGGTGGTCTTTGCCTCGAACCATACGCTGTCGAGACTTGCAAAAACCTTTACTGGGGTAATTCCCAGATTGATAAAAATTTTAAAAAGCCAGCCGATTATTTTACCATTGCAAATAACTATTTTGCCGGCAAATCTTTTGGCATTAGCATAACACCGGAAGATTATACGAAGGATTTAAATAAACTGCAGAAGCTTGCTATGGGCAGACGAGTGGGAATTCCTCTCCACATGACAATCGACTTCGAAGGCGATTTCAAGAATGATTATATGTCGGGTGGTATCAGACAGTTTCCGTCTCCGATGGGTATGGCGGCAATTGGCGATCCAAAGACGACATATCAAATCGGTTTGACAATTGCGAAACAATTAAGCAATATCGGTGTAACGCAAATGTATTCGCCGGTCTGTGATGTAAACATCAATCCCAAAAATCCTGAAATAGGAGTAAGGTCTTTCAGTGACGATCCCGAGACTTGCGCAAAACACGTTGTTGCTATCATAAAGGGTTTTCAGGATGGCGGTATTGCAGCAACTGGAAAACACTTCCCCGGAAGAGGCGCTTCAGATACAGACGCTCATGATGTACTGGAAGTAATAAAGGCTGATAAACAAAGGATGCAGGAAGTTGAATTATATCCTTTCAAAGCCGCGATAGCAGCAGGAGTAAAAGCAATTATGACGGGGCATTCAATTTACCCGGCATATGATGATAAATATCCTACGACTTTATCGGAAAAAATTATTAAAGGACTCTTGAGAGAAGAACTTGGATTTGATGGAGTTATAGTTACCGATGCAATCGGTATGGCTGCAATTCTCAAACAATGGCCGCTTCCGAGAGCCTGCGCAATGGCAATCAAGGTAGGGTGTGATACTATTCTTTTGAAAGCTGATGATGAATCGAGATCGCAATGTTTCTTTGGAGTAAAGCAAGCCGTTGAGAGCGGTGAAATTCCTGAAGAGAGACTCGAGGAAGCTGTAACACATCTTTTAAGGATGAAGTACGATCAGGGTCTGTTTGAAACGGCCGGAAAGAAAGATCCTAAAAAAGCCCAGGCATATGCGATGAGCAGACCGGTTATTAATTTTTCGTGGGAAGTTGCTAAAAAAGCGCTGATCGTAATGCGCGACGATAAAAAAATGCTGCCTTTGAGTCCCAAGGAGAGGATGCTGGTTATCGAGCAGCGTATTCCATATGAATTCTGCGGAAAAGACCCTTACATGCACCAGCATATGTTCTGCGAGGATATGGTGGAGTATACGTCGAATATGATTCTGGCCGATACCGACTTTGCAGCACACGAAGATGAGATTGAAGAGTGCCTCGAACTTGCTAAACAGGTAGACCTTGTCGTCATGACAAATTATTACGCCCGAATCGTAAAGACAGGCAATAACCGACTGCTTGTCAAGAAACTTAAAGAAGCGGGTAAAAAAGTAGTCGTTGTGACAAATTACCCGTATGTGGAAGGTACGACAAATGAGGCCGATGTTGTGGTCTGCAATTTCAGCGGAACGCCTGATTCTATAAAGGTCGCAGTTGGGGTACTGTTTGGGAAAATCAAACCCTCGCCTAAGACCAAGCTGCCCATAAGCCTTGGTGCTCAGCGAGAGGCCCCTGTGAAAAAGCCGGTATCGAAGAAAGGGCAGCCCTTAGACTTGTCATATTGCTAGTAATGCAGAATCCAGTGTTTACTATTTTATCTTTAACTCTGGAAAGTGTTAGGTCAAGAATAGAAATATCTTAATTGAAGAAAAAGTTATATGCCAAAACCTTTTAGATTGAAAGTAAACGACATTTATACAATTTCAGGTGCACAAATATCTGAAATTTATGTCAAGAATAAAATGACGGTTCATTTTCAGGGAATGTCAAAAACTCTTCAATTCCCTCATACCATCGCCCTTCAAGGTGCGCCCACGTGTTCGATAGGCATATCTCCCGATGGTTTATATAATAGGCTGAATAATGCCGGCAGGTTGATATTATTAAATCAGAATGCAATTCAATTTGGTTCAGCGCCTTTTATCAGTATCGGTGATGAAAAGTCAGTTATGCTGACACAGAAGCACCCTCAAATGGTAGAAGGTCCAGATGATATCCCTGCCATGAAAAATTATTACCATCCCCCAATTCCTGAAAAGCAGATTTCTATTTCTCTTGCTACACCTTTGGCTGAGATAGTATATAAGCTTGGGAAAGTTCATATGATAAGAAGGTTAATTTCTCCTTTATTGTCTGGAACGAATCATGCCCTCATGCCTGTCGGTGTAGAAGAATATGAAGTACAGAATAATTCGAACCAGGCTCAGAAAATTATTCTTGTAATTCCTCGGCCTTCGTTGGTAAACCTTCAGGAAAAGGAATTGAAACCAACTGATCAGGACACTGTCTACGTGTGTACAGCGCCTATCAAGGGTCATACACATACAGATTTTAATTCTGGAGGTATGCGGGGAGTGGTGATGGGGAGCAGCGACTGTGCTGATCGAATGGTTATTGCTGTACCGCAGATGGTAGGTGTCGAAGTGGATACACAGCCTTACTTCTGCTTGAATAGGCTTAAACAGGATTTACTCTTGAATGATAACGGAAGTTTTTACGAGAAGAGAAAACCCATTCTCAATCAAGATTACGGTGCGGCTATCAGTCTTACATTTACATTGGAACCGAAAGCAACTATTAAAATACCATTTGCATTCGCATTAGATTTTCCGCAACAGCGGTATATTGACGGAAAAACTTTTGATCGTAAGTACGTTAAAAGTTTTAAAGAGAGAGAGACTAGAGCGGTGGATATGGTAAAACTCGCTTTAGATGATTATACAGACTGGCTGAACCGAACGTTAACAATTCAAGGTAAAATTTTTGATTTAATGCAAAAGAGCCCTTCGTACGAGAAAGATAAAAATGGTGCCTTGAGAATAACGCGGTTGATTTTAAATGAATTTAGCTTCCCGTTATCAAATGCTGCGGTCTGGGTTGAAGATGAAGATGGAAATGATAGAGCAAGATTTCTAGAATGCTTTGATTATGCTTATATTGATCCTTCTGATGTTGATTGGTATTCGATGGTGCTGCTGGTGCTCTTCCCGAATATTGAGAAAGAGATTTGCCAGCGGTTTATCGATTCGATTCTTGCAGAAGATCTCACACCTCGCTTTTATCATTATCACTCATCCTTTGTCGAAGCCAGAAAACATTTTCAAGAGTATCCAGAGCAATATGAAGGCAAATCCTTAGTTCAGATAAGAGATGCTTTCAAGGTTAAAGGAAGCGTGGCGCATGATTTAGGCGCTATGCCGAAAGGTCACGCTTTGCGCAATGTCAGTGATTATGCCTGGTACAATAATAACTATTGGGTGGATCTTTTCCCTAAATTGGCAACAAGAGTACTGCGCGATGTTAAATTCATGTGCGATACAGATTTTCTAAAGAAGAATTGGCAGACACTCAAATTCGGATTCGTTTTTTTACAAAAGCATGATTTAGACGGAGACGGCATCCCCGAGGGTAATCACAATGAAGTTAAAAATACATTTGATAATTTAACCTTGTTCGGGTTAGACAGCTACGATGCAACTACTTTCATGGCGGGCTGTCAAGCAATGATAATAATGGCCGGTATGATGGAGGATGAACCGGCAAAAAAACAATATGAAGCGAGTTTTGAAAAAGCTTCTGCGGCTTTTGAGAAATTATGGAGAGATAAGAAAAACAAAAAAGGCACCAGATTACAATATTACGTCACCTGCTATGACACTATCACGAGAAAAACAAACACAGATGTCTGGACCAATCAATTAGATGCATTGTGGTATTTAATTGCAATAGGAGAAGAACCCTTTATATCTGATGATAAAGCCAGAAAAATTCTCAAGACAATTTATAAAAATAACCGTACAGCTATGGGCTGGGCTATGTGCCGGACAGAGAATGGGGAAGCGGTAGAGTCAGAACAGGGACAAGATGTTTATACGACATCCAATTATGTTTTTGCACAGCTTCTTGATTACTACGGCCTGGTTAAAGAAAGTAAAGAAGTATATAAAGCAATGGATAAGGTGATCTTCCAGCATGCCAATTCATTGATAAGCCCGGATAACCTCAGGGCCGAATTGGAAAAAGAAGAAAGAGAATTATCCAAAGGCCCCCATTATATTGTAGCTGCTTATCCTAGGCCGGGCGCGGTTTTAACGCAGATAGTAATACAATACATTAAAGAACTTCAAAAGCGAACGGCAACGATAAAAATAGACTCTCACCAGTTAAATTCTTTTGTAACTGATTTATTCTTGAATTCTCGTCAGGATTTAAAAATGCATGTGATTCCCAAAGCGAATTAAAAGTCAGTTTTTATATATTGACAATACGAAAGTAATGGAGTAGTTCAGTTGTATATGTAGTGTGTCAAAGCGCACAAAAGAATTAAAGGGGTTTCAGCATATTACGCTAAAATCTGGCAAGACTAGACTTTCTTCTTATTTATTATGTCTGAATATCTTGCTTTTGACGATATAAATAATAAACATGTGGTAAAGCTGAGCGAGATAAATGGTATGATCAGCAATCCTTTCCGAGATCAGGACGCGGCAAAAATTAATCAGCATGTAATGGAGGAGAATATTATATCATAGATGATATAATAGAGGGGATAGTGTTTCTTTGTAAATAAGTTTTTTTAAAGAAAGTTCAAATAATCACTGGAGTGATTTGTGCAATCAAACTCAGAAAAACTTCCTGTAAAAGAAAAAATCGGTTACGCACTCGGCGATACAGCCGCCAATTTTATCTTCCAAACCATGGTCATGTTTCAGTTAGTGTTTTACACTGACACATTTGGTATCTCCGCTATTGCGGCAGGCACGTTGCTGATCGTCGTGCGGTTCTGGGATGCAATTTTCGATCCTATGATGGGAATTATTGCAGACCGGACAAATACCCGCTGGGGTAAGTTTCGTCCATGGGTTCTCTGGACTGCGATACCGTTTGGTATTATGGGCTTTCTGACATTCGTAACACCGGATTTAAGTCTCAGCGGCAAGTTAGTCTATGCGTATGTTACCTACATCGTTTTAATGATGGTCTATTCCGCAAACAACCTGCCGTATTCTGCATTAAGCGGAGTTATGACAGGAAACCTGGGTGAACGAACAAGCCTGTCGTCGTATCGTTTTGTATTTGCAATGTTGGCACAGTTGATCATTCAGGGTTTGGCGTTGCCGATGGTGCATTACTTTGGACAAGGCAACAGTGCTCAAGGATATCAATACACGATGGGTATTTTCTCTGCCCTTGCTGTCGTGCTTTTCTTTATCACATTTGCCACAACCAAAGAACGAATCCAACCAAACCCCGCTCAGAAAGCGTCGATCAAACAGCATTTCGCAGACCTTACGAAAAACGGACCGTGGAAAGCGATGTTTGTTCTGACGATTATTCTCTTTATTACACTTGCAATGCGCGGCAGTGTGGTTCTGTACTATTTCAAATATTATGTGGGTCAAGAAAATCTGTTCAGTCTGTTCAATGTTTTTGGAACGGTCTCCACGATTATCGGCATCTTCTTCTCTAAAGGGCTGGCGATGCGATATGGTAAGCGGAATGTGTTCATCGGAGGACTTTCTGTGACGACAGTATTCACGGCGCTCTTTGTGCTCCTGCCGCCGACCGCAATACAACTGATTTTTGCCACAGAGATGCTTCGTCAATTCGCATACGGCTTCACCATACCTCTGCTTTGGTCGATGATGGCAGACGTGGCGGATTTTTCGGAATGGAAAAACAATCGTAGAGCAACCGGTATTGTTTTCTCGGCAATTGTGTTTGGCTTGAAAGCCGGACTGGGCTTTGGCGGTGCGATCACCGGTTATGTGCTTTCTCTTTATGGTTATGTGCCCAATGTAGCCCAAACAGCCGCTACGCTGGTTGGTATCCGCCTAACGATGAGTATTTTCCCTGCAATTACATTTGGTATTTGCATCATATGTCTGTTCTTCTATCGTATTAATAAACAGATCGAGATTCAAATGACGGATGAGTTAGCCGATCGTCGGAAAACTTTTGCTTCATAACAAAATCAGAAGAGTGTAATGCGAACTTTTTCTTCATCAGAATTTCATAGCAAAACATTGGGATTCATTCTTGTGAGTCTGAGTGTGTTTTTCGTTCTTGGAATTGCACAGCAGAAGCAAACGCTGAAAGATGCGTTCAAGGGCAAATTCCTGGTAGGCGCTGCATTAAACGAATCGCAGTTTTCCGGTAAGGATGAACAAGGTGCAACTATCGCCAGAACTCAGTTTAATTCGATCTCTCCGGAAAATGTTTTGAAATGGGAATCTGTTCACCCTCAACCGGATAAATATAATTTCGAAGCATCGGATCAATACGTCGCATTTGGTGAAAAGAACAACATGTTCATCATCGGGCATACACTTGTGTGGCATAATCAAACGCCGAAATGGGTATTTGAAGATACAAGCGGTAAAGAATTAAGCAAAGAAAAATTATTAGAACGGATGCGCGATCATATTTTCACTGTTGTAGGGCGGTACAAGGGACGGATAAAGGGCTGGGATGTTGTGAATGAGGCAGTGATTGACGATGGTTCGCTCAAACAATCAAAGTGGCTAAAGATTATCGGGGAAGAATACCTAGTGAAGGCATATCAATTTGCACACGAAGCAGATCCGCAGGCGGAATTGTATTACGATGATTTTTCAACGGAGAATGTACCGAAGCGCAAGGGTGTCATTGCATTGGTGAGAAAACTTCAATCACAGGGAATTCAAGTTGCCGGAATAGGTATAACAGGGGCATTACAAAATGGATTGGCCCAGGACAGGACAAGTAGATTCAGCGATTGCAGATTTTGCAAAACTTGGCGTGAAAGTAATGGTCACCGAATTGGATATTGATATTCTTCCTCAACCGGATCGGACAGCAAGCGCAGAAATCTCACGAAGATTTCAGTATGAGGAAAAATTAGACTTGTACAAAAATGGTTTGCCGGATTCTGTTCAGCAAACATTAGCGAAACGATATGCAGAATTGTTTGTTGTATTCAAAAAGAATAGCGATAAACTCACCCGCGTAACATTTTGGGGTGTAACAGACGGTGATTCGTGGCTCAACACATTTCCGATTGCCGGAAGAACAAGCTACCCGCTGCTGTTTGACCGCAGGGGAAAGCCGAATGCATCATTCGACGCGGTAATTAAAGTTGCGGGATCCCTTCCGAAGGTTTCCCCTGATTCTCATTGATCTTTGGAAGGTGTAATTATGTATTATGTGATGAATACATTTGACAACAGAGTAAGAAAACACGATATTCAGGTCAGGTGCAAGGTAATGGGCACCACCTATGGATGCAGAATTACTTTAGACACCGACAGTTCCGAATAGTAAATATAAAAGGTAGAGAGCTTAAGTGATAGGTCCGTTTAGATAATTAAATATTGAAAAAAATCAAGAGGAGGACAAAATGTCTCTTGGATACTTTTGCAGTAGATTATTAGGTGTATGCTTATTTCTGTCGATCTTTGTAATTCAGGTGTCGTTAGCACAAGGGTCCGGGATAATCAAAGGTCAGGTAGTTGATCAAACAACCGGTGAGTCGCTTGTAGGCGCTAATATTATGATTGTAAATACGAGTATTGGTAATGCTGCCGATTTGGATGGGAATTTTGTCTTACGCCTTGTCCCTGTTGGTACGTGGACGTTGAAAGTATCGTATGTCGGTTATAGATCAGTTACTCTTGAGGTGACTGTTGCAAATAATGCGACAGTAGATCAAAACTTTCGTTTGATGCCGCAAATAATCGCGGGCGAAGAGGTGGTCGTGACTGCCCAGGCACGCGGACAGGTGCAGGCAATTAACCAGCAGCTTGCGTCGGATAAAATTTCCAGTGTTGTGTCCGAAGCAAGAATTCAAGAGTTACCAGACTTCAACGCTGCACAGGCCATAAGCCGTTTACCGGGTATCTCAACAGTAAAGAGTTCTGGTGAAGATAATAAAGTGGTCATCAGAGGTTTAGCTCCTCAATATAATGCAGTTGCTATTGGCGGTATTTCGCTTGCTTCAACGGGAAGCAATCAGATTGGTGCCACCTCCCTCGCCGGTCTTACATCGGGTACGATCAATGATGATCGAAGTGTCGACATTTCGATGGTTACTCCCTATATGATAAAATCTATCGAAGTCTATAAGACACTAACACCGGATATGGAGGCAAACGCCCTCGGTGGGTACGTGAATATGGACCTGAGGGAAGCTCCATCAGGGTTTCGCACGAATTTATTATTTCAATCCGGCTATACGCAAAAGACTAATAAGTACGGAAACTATAGAGCCGTGGCCTCTGCGAGCGATCGTTTCTTCGATGATAAACTTGGTGCATACATCCTTGGCAATGCAGAACAATACGACCGCAGTGCGGATAACATGAGCGCGGCTTACCAACAAGCGAGTTCTGTTGTGGATCCGGACGGGTACAGAGCTGTCCGCGTGACTAACGTGACACTGGATCGTCATATAGAAACCAGGGAACGATTTGGCGGTAATTTGATTCTTGACTATCAGCTCCCTTCCGGCTTCATCAAATCAGTCAATATGTTCAGCCGCTTGAATTCAAATTACCAAGATTATAATACGGTCTTGAATTATGTGAGCACCAACTATGACATAGATTTTAATTACCGGGCAGGAACCAGCAATACGGATCTTGCAGTCAATTCGTTGCAATTTACTAATGACTTCAAATTTATATCCGTGGATATTAATGTCGCTAATACTTATTCAAGGAATCACCTCCCGCTCTCGCCGTATTACGCGTTTTTCCAAAATAATGGTATCAGCCACCAGCATTCTGTTACAGGTGATACAAATATAACTCCAGAAAATTTGACGCATTTTGTCAACTATGGATCAGACACGTTAACACTATTGGGATCGACGAGTCTATTCAGTTCCGATTATCGGGAGAACGATCAAATCTATAAAGCCGATTTCAAGATTCCGCTGAGTCTCGGTTCATCCATCTCCGGATACTTTAAATTCGGTGGAGAATTTCGCTACAACGAACATCATAATGATCAGAGTACGCCATACATTAGCATCAACCGCGGGAGTGCCAACAACACCGACATCAATGCTCAGGTCGTAAATGCTATTTTAAAGCTTTATCCTAATCTGGCTTTTGGTAATACAAATCAATTACAGGCATCTAACTTTACGTCCGGTGATTCAAAACTTATAAACAGTTTCTTAAACAACAAATTTGGAGGCATATATTGGGCTCCCGATCCGAGTGCCCTAAATGCGATAATGGACTATATAAGCCACAATCCTGCGCTGATGGCTACCAATTCAAGTGGGGGATGGTTCGATGGTCCATACCAGGAGCTTCCTAATGATTACAAATATATCGAGAAATATTATGCAACATACCTGATGTCGGAATTGAACTTCGGCTCAGACTTGATGTTGGTTGGCGGCGCAAGGTATGAAGAAGATAAGGGTCTCTTCGACGCCTACAACATGATGGATGAACGCAATCCGGCGAGTCAGCCCTATTCCCCCGTATCGGCGTATCCATGGAATCATTATTGGCTCCCCCAGGTGCAGGCAAAGTACAACATCTTTGATTGGGTAGATTTGCGGTATTCATATACTCAGACACTTGCACGGCCCGATTATACCTCGCTCGATCCGCATTTTAGTATCTCAGCCGATTCTCCTCACAATATCTACGCAGGAGACCCTAAATTGAAACCGGCACAGGCGTACAATCAGGATCTCTTGCTCACGCTTCACTCCAATGAATTAGGTCTTCTTTCAGTCGGAGGATTCTACAAGGAGATAGATCATTTCACTTATGCCACAGCGTACCATCTCCATAGCAAGGCTGTATACGATAAATTTGGGATAACAGGCCTCGACTCTTTAGCCTCATTTGCTCCGTATTTAACGTCTGCGGATGATGACGCAACATTGAACACCTTCATTAATAGTCCTTTTAAGGCTTATGTGAAGGGTGTCGAAACAGACTTTCAAACCCGGTTCTGGTATCTTCCCGCTCCGTTCAACGGAATTGTATTGGGGATCAATTACACTCACGTATGGTCACAAGCTACCTATCCATACTTCGATGAAAAAGCGGCAAGAGGTGTCATAACGAAGTTCACAGACAGCACGCGGATCGGCCGGCTGGTTGATCAACCGAATGATATTGTCAATGTGTCCTTTGGCTATGATTATAAAGGATTTTCCGCCAAGGTGTCTTGTGTTTTCCAGGGAAACTCTGTCACCTACGTCGGAGCATATCCTGAGCAGGATGGTTATTCAAAAGACTATTTTAGTATGGGTTTTTCCGCACGACAGATGTTGCCATGGACAGGACTACAGTTGTTCTTTGATGCGACAAATCTTAATAGCGAAACGAATATGTCTGCTCAGAACTCGATCAACGGCTTCACTTCTCAAAATTACTATGGTTATACATTAAATCTAGGAATTAGATATGATCTATAAAAATGAACATTGAAAAGTACGAAGAAATATAATGGTTATTAAAATTTCATCAACAAAAAAGGAGAATTGTTATGAAAAAAATTGTTATTACACTATTCTTTGTAGTGGCAATGTTGTCTGTCTCGCTGTTTGCACAGACGAACGTTGTGAATGTTGTGAGCGACCTTACGAATGGTACCGAAGGGAATCTGAACACTGCTATAAGTAATGTGATCACCGCAGATCCTACTGGCGCGCAGCTCTCCAATACGGTTTTCAAGTTGGAAGCCTATGGTTATTACATTCTCACCGGTACGATTACAACCCCGGCACACGCGCATCTGTATCTCCAAGGGCCAACGCCAGGGGCGACGCAAACGACCGCTCCGCCTCAAATTGCATGGAGCAATAGTGGCGGTGTGACGACAACATTTGATTTCGACTGCGGCGGCGATTTCACGGCGCAGAACATTTGGTTTCTCAGCGCAAGATCAAGCGGCGCTCAAGTTGGATCGAGTATCGTGTTTGAAGATGATTCCCTTGCAAACTTGAGCGGCAAGGGCGAAAATGCGTGGTTTGATGGTTGCATATTCGATTATAATAACATTGGAAATGGCGGTGGCTGTATAGAGCCGGCATGCCGACACTTTCGCGGTCACATTACCAATTGTTATTTCCGGAATATGACCGACCCGCATTATCGTTACTACGGCAGACCGGTCTCGTGGACCTATCAAAGTACCACATGGCACACCGATACACTCATTTTTGAAAATTGTACCATTGCAAATTGTGGATATGCATACATGCAGGAATCACCGGAATATGCGGACTTTGTTTCATTCAATCACTGCACTTTTGTCCAGACGATGGTGTTTTGCTTTGAATCATCTTATTGGTGGTGGATGTCAGTAACGAATAGCGTTTTCGTAAACGTGTTCTTGTATGGAGATATACCTTCACAGGACGGATCGAACCATACCGTCAACGGCGGTTTGATCAACGTCGACAGTGTAGCAACGTTTGGATTTACAGTGCCCTTTTCGGATTCTTCGTCTGCTCCGGCAGCATTGCAGCGCCATATTCTTGTTTCCAACAATAGTTATGGTCATGAGAAATGGTACACCGATTTTTTGAATAAAAATCCTTATAGCCCTCCCGGCGATACAGATAAAATACACCGTATGCCTGCAATGAGCGGCAAAACGCTGAGATTCTTTATAGGGACTACAAACGGTAAAAAGAACTTTCCCTATATGAACCTAGCTAACGTATACCCGGCTGTCGATACTATTGCTGATTTACCTGCTACATATAATGCTGCAACCGATCCTGGATTTATCCAAAACCCTTGTAATGTCGACAGCCTTAAAGTCCAATTGCAGGGGAGATGGAGTACAGGGGTAAACGTGAGTTGGGCGTTCGATCCGAATTCGGATGTCCAACAGATTTGGCCCATGAATGAAGATCTTTCGTACAACAATGCCACCCTGAAAACCGCCGCCATGGGTAGTTTCCCGTTAGGCGATCTCTATCACTGGTGGCCGTCGAAATACACCACATGGCTCGCACAAGCGGCGACGGAACGTGCCAACATCTTGAATATACAGACAAATGGTATAACCGGTGTCGAACAGTATCAGACCACAATTCCTTTGAGCTATGAACTTGCCCAGAACTATCCGAATCCGTTCAACCCCGCAACCAACATCAATTTCAAACTGCCGGTACGAAGTGATGTGCGGTTAGTGCTGATGAACATGTTAGGACAAGAAGTGAAAGTCATCGCGTCTGGCAATTACGAGGCAGGTACTCATAGCGTGATGTTGGATGCTTCTTCACTGGCGAGTGGTGTTTATTTCTACAAGCTGCAGACTGAAAAGTTCTCTGATGTGAAGAAAATGATTCTCATAAAGTAATTCTTCTTCCTGAGTTTCTTTCGTCCTGGTCGGAGATCCTCTCATTGGGTCTCCGACGGGATGTAGTGTGTTGAGTTTACCGGGAACAATTATTTTTTTTGATGCAAAGAAGGAGGTGGTTTAAGTCAGAATGGAGTGTGAGACGCGATAGCATTTGTTTTTACTCGGTCATGCAATGGTGATAGTGCACATTTTGCAGAGAGTATTTTCTTACACGTGAAGATAAATGCCTTCATCGAAAATGCTTTTAGATCACTGACATTTTTTATTTTTCATTAATTAACAGGTATCCAATAATAACAAACCTTGGAGGAATTATGAAAAGGTTTACACATCTGATTTTCACGATGGTGCTTGTCCTCGTATTGGGGATGAGTACATCGAATGCACAGGAAGCAGGAGGCGTGGTGTTCGGTGCCGGACCGACAATCTCTGTCGCGACAAGCGGTGGAGTAAGCGGAGCCAACGGCGGATTCGCGTGGGCAGATTTGAATGGAGACGGCATTCTTGATGTTTTCATTCCGGCCAATATTGTTTTTTTCAACAATATCTCTTCATTTGCTCCGGCAGTTTCAACAGCGACGGTAAATATTCCGATTAATAACAACAGTACCGGTGCACTACTCGCCGATTTTAACGGCGATGGCGTTCTTGATTTGTTTACAACGAATGGCGGAAGCCCCGGCTCTGGATTACTTTATAACATCAACGGCGTATTTACCCCGGCAACCGGAACTGGCGATCTTGCCTCGGCAGGAGTTACCGGCGAAGTCTTCCAAGGGGCTTCGGCGGCACCCATCGATCACAGCAATTACCTTAGTCTCTGCTGGCCTGGAACCTTCACAGGTGTCGCAGGCAATGGTGCAGTGCCAGCCGGCGGGGGTATCTGGCTTCTTAAAGGAGGACCAACCGGCTTTACCAATATTGGCAGGGGAGCAACAACGGCTAACCTTGGCATCGATACCACGCTTTCCCATGAATCCTGGGATGTACGCTTCTTCGATGCAAATAATGACGGCTATATGGATTTGTTGATGCCGAGTTTCCGAAATGGATTTGCCAGGATAGACACCGGTTCATCGGGCGCTAGAAAGGGATGTGTCCTGTTCTTGAACGATGGAACCGGTAAGTTTATTATTCCCACTGCAGCAACACTTGGACGCCCAATTTATTCCATCGGCGCCGGCAACGTCGCAAGCACAGTTGGTGACACCGGAATCATTGTGGACGACACCGTGCGCCACTTCTCTGCTATTGGCGAACAATGGGGCGACCTCAACAACGATGGTATCGAGGATTTAGTATTGAACGGGCTTGGTGCAACCGATAACCTCGATGGCAATGGAAACTACGTAGCCGACGTTATCCTCTATGGAAAGGGCGACGGCACGTTTACGTACAAGTGGGATGGAGTGCACGTCGTTGCCAACAACCAATTGGTTCAGAATACGGGCCAACGCGCAATAAGCATAGGCGACTACAATAATGATGGGTTGGCAGATATATATACATGCCTGAACGGCGGCGCCCAACATTTGTATAAAAATATGGGTGATGGTACGTTCACTGATGAAGCCACGGATCTTCTGACGGTAAATGGTGCGCGAGCCGCACAATTAGTCGATTACGATAACGACGGCTTTCTGGATATATTCATGTATACTGGCGGTGCTGCTACTTTGGAGAAGAACAAAGGCAACACTAACCATTGGATTGGTTTCAATCCGGTTGGAACAGGTCACAACATGTCGGCAATTGGAGCAAAGTTCACTGTATGGACTGGAGGGAAACAGCAGATTCGCGTTATCAGCGCCGAAGGCGGCTCCGCAGGTATGGGCGGGACGTTAAGGGCAAACTTCGGTCTTGGTACAGCGACGGCGATTGATAGCGTCTCAGCCGTATGGCCCGATGGTGTGCGGCAAACATGGCCTGGTAATGCTTTCACAATCAATAGCTATGTTTCAATTATCGAAGGATCCGTCTATCTTGCAGCCCCGACAACTTCTCGACCGTCATATGCCGCAGGAGACACGTCGGTGGCTTCGAGTAATACATTTAAATGGAACAATGTAACCGGTGGAACCGTAGGCGTGAAGTATTTACTTCAGATTGGAACCAGTAAAGCGATGACCTCCCTTTTGCAGAGCTTTACAGCTTTAACCGATACGTTTAAGGTTACAAAGGTTCCTCTGGCATCGAAAATGTACTGGCGTGTAGCTGGCTTGAGCGGTAATATCCAGGGTGCTTATTCTGCCGTGGATAGCTTCCAAACAAACAAGACGCCCGCGACAACGGTGCCGAGAAAACTTTCACCAACAACGAACCAATTACACTTGCCCAAACAACCGACTTTGGTTTGCAGCAGTACACCGGAAGCTTACATTTATCATTTCCAGCTTGATACGGTAAATAAGTTTGCAGCAAGAGATACGTTAACAGGCGCTGCCAGATTTACTGGATTGGTATTCAATGATTCAACCACTGTTACCGATACGACGAAGCTGATGAGTGCCTTGACACCCGGTAGGATTTATTACTGGCGTGTGCGAGGTTGGAATGCTGCCGGTGCTTCTGCATACTCATCGGTAGATTCATTTACAATCCAATATCTGCCGCTCGCAACGACCCTTGTGTATCCTGCGCATAATCAGGCAGATGCACGTGCCGATACGCTGGTCTTTAAAGTTCAAAAGGTAGATGCAGATAGCATGTATGTGTTCCAGACATGGACCTACACATCTGCTGGACAAGCTTTCAGATCAGATACAACAAAGCAAAACCCAACTTTTACGCTTACGGGTCTTGCAAACCGAGCGAGATATTATTGGAAGGTACAAGTGGGCAACCAAGCTGGATGGAGTGCATTCACTCCGATAGATTCGTTCACGACCGTTATTGAATTGGCTAATATACCTAATGCTGTTTCTCCAAAAAACACGCTGGCAGAACCGAGAAGGACAAAATTCGTTTGGAGCAAAGCGACAAATGCAATATGGTATCATTTGCAGGTTGCTACAACCAATTTCGCCAGTTCATCTGATATTGTAGAAGATGTGACAATCCAGACGGATACGACATACACAATAAAAGATACGTTGACAGCAGCCACATTATATTACTGGCATGTCAGTAGTGTGAATAATGATGGCGAAGGTGCGTTCTCGGCATCATCACACTTTACCACTGGTACAACCGTGGGAGTGGTTGAAGCTATCAACGAAGTTCCGAAGGTGTTTACACTCATGCAGAACTATCCGAATCCGTTCAATCCTTCAACAACAATTTCCTATGATCTTCCGAAGACGTCTGTTGTGAAACTCTATATCTATGACGTACTTGGCAGAGTTGTAGCCAATTTAGTAGATGAGGTACAGGCTGCGAATAGGTACCGTGTTGAATGGAATCCATCACGTTTGAGCAGCGGTGTTTATTTCTGCCGGATTCAAGCTCACAGTCAAGATGGATCAGCTGACTTTACTTCTGTGAAGAAACTTCTTTACATGAAGTAATGTTTTCTTAGGTATAAGTGTGGCTCACTGCGAAAGTGAGTCACACTTTATTTTTGAATAGAGTCTTAATATAATCCAGGCCCATCTCAGCGCGCCTGGATTTTTTAATTGTAGGAAATTATGATAATTCAATGGAAGCCACGCTGTTCCTGCAGAGCAAAATTGTCTGTATATCAAGATTGAATATCTGCAAAAGACGTTGCCTTCAATTTCAAAGGAGTCATATGAAAAGGATTTTTATAAACCCTGAAGAAAATTGTAAGAATTGGTTTGTTATTATGGCTCTTCTTATGATATTTTCAACATGCTCATTTGCCCAAACTCAAACCAATGTTCCGGCGCTGAAAGATGTCTATGCCAAAGATTTTTATATTGGGTGTCTTCTATCATATAGGAATATTGGCTTTTCAACTGATCCGTATGTACCGGGCCAGTCGGCGGTAACAACCCCCGATGGAGGCAACTTAATAAAATTCCATATGAACAGTATGGGTCCTGGCAATAATATGAAACCGCAATATACGGTAAACATTGATTCCAGCGCCAATGCCTATATTGCAGCCGCCACCCAAGCGCAAAAAGATTCTATAAACGTGCATCCTGTCGTAAGATTTAATGGAGACTTGATCGCTCAACTAAATTGGGCACAGAGGCAAGGATTCAAATTTCGCGGACATACATTGGTCTGGTATAGTCAAACCCCGGGTACGGCTTTTTTCCGTACAGGTTATGCGGCTGGTGGTACTTATGTAAGAAAAGATACAATGATTGCACGTATGGATGGTTATATTAAAGACGTGATCAGATTAATCCATGAAGGATGGCCAGGATTATTATTAGCTATAGATGTAGTGAATGAAGCTGTGAACGATGACGGTACAGATCGTGCCACCGGCAACGAATGGTATACGACATTTGGTGATAACAGTTATATAATGAAAGCATTTGAAATAACCCGTAAATATACCGTCCAATACAGCGAAACCCAGATACAACTCTATTACAATGATTATAACACTTCCACTGCATCCAAGGCAAATGGAATTGTAAGAGTGTGCGGCCCAATATTCCGCGCAGGATATTTAGACGGCATCGGCATGCAGGAACATGATGGAATCAATTCACCGACAGCTGCACAATGGATAGCCTCATATAATAAATTTGATACAATTTGTACTGTCATGGCAGTTACAGAATTGGATGTTAACAGTACAAACTTGACACAACAGGCAAACCAATTCGGAGTGCTGCTGAAATGTTTTGTAGAACGGAGCTATCGATCTGGTCGAGGTAAAATTGTGAATGTCACCAAAGATGGCTTGAATGATGCAAATACATTTAACGCCAATTCTTCAATATGGGATGCTAATGATCAATGTAAACCCTCATTTTTTGAATTTGCAAATGTTGGCATCAATTATCACGCGTTGGACTCGCTTCTTTCCTCGGTAGATACTTTGCAGCAAAACAAATATACAGCCGAATCATGGTCAAGTTTTGCCGGTACACTGGCTTTTGCCCAAAATGCAAAGACTCAGAATTATTCGGCATCTCAATCAACCGCCAATGCCCTAGGACAAGCAAAAGATAGCCTGATGACTGCAATCAATGGATTAGTACCCGTTGTCACCGATGTACATAATGTCAACGGAAACAATCCAAGAGTCTTTGCACTCAGTCAGAACTATCCTAATCCATTCAATCCAACGACCCAGATTAAGTATTCTATTCCGCAGAACGGTTATGTCTCACTCAAAGTATATAATCTTCTTGGAGCGGAAGTAGCGACACTGTTTGCCTGTGTCCGACAATCCGGGAATTACACTGCGACGTTTAACGGCGATGGACTTGCGAGCGGCGTGTATTTCTATCGAATGCAGGCAAATAACTTTTTAGAAACAAAAAAACTCATATTGCTCAGATAAAAGAGTAATAATAGTGGCGGGGTATAAAGATTTTAGTTACCCTCCAAGTTCTCTTTTAAGCTATTCCATGTTTTATTATGTTGTACAATATGGAATATAAAGTGGAAAGCGATAGAATTGATTTTTGAAGGATTCTTTTATGCAAAATCAATATAAACTTTCTCATTCGCCTCTATACATGAAGTATGCGCACCAATTAGAACCATTGGTGGATGATGGAAGTATAGGTCTTCGGTTTAAAAGGCAGTTCAATATAGTTCTTTTGTTACTAATTGTAGTTATCGGATTCCTTCCGCTGCAATTGTTTTCACAGCCGTTAGCCAACGGAAAGAATAAATTTTTAGGTGCTGCCACGAGCAGTAGTATTTGGTCTGGATTTGATTCCTACTGGAATCAAGTGACACCGGGTAATGATGGCAAGTGGGGTTCGGTTTCATCTGCGCAGGGTCAATATAACTGGACTAATCTTGATAAAATTTATAATTATGCGATTCAACAAGGATTGCCCTATAAGCATCACAACTTGGTGTGGGTAAGTCAGCAGCCGGACTGGATAGGTGGTTTGGATTCAGCTACTCAGCGGGCAGAAGTAGAAAACTGGATTCGCCTCGTAGGTACACGGTATTCCCAAATGGCGATGATCGATGTCGTGAACGAACCATTTCATGGACTCCCTTCCTATGCCGGTGCATTGGGCGGGAGTGGAGCGACAGGTTATGATTGGGTCATCACAGCGTTTACGTGGGCAAGGCAATATTGTGCTCCAGACGTAAAACTACTCCTGAACGAATATAACGTGCTAAGTAGTACTAGCGCAATGCAACAGTACAAGCAGTTAATAATATTATTAAAGAACAGGGGATTAATCGACGGCATAGGCATACAAGGTCATACTTTTGAATTTTATGGATCTGGCTATAGCTACCCTATAACGACATTAAAAGCCAACCTTGACAGTTTAGGTGCTATCGGATTGCCGATATATATATCAGAGTTTGACATTAATGAGTCGAACGATGCCACCCAACTTGCAAAATACCAAGTGTACTTCCCTCTTTTCTGGAATCATCCTGCAGTTAAAGGGATAACATTGTGGGGGTATATTCAGAACGATGTATGGAGTTCATATCCTTATACTTATTTATTACTTACGAATGGTACCGAACGCCCAGCTTTGCAATGGTTGCGCACATATGTTTTAAAACCTCCTATACCAACGATTATTTCACCTGTTTCTGTCATTGGTACGTCGTGTAATCCGTCTTTAGTATGGCAAGCTTCGAATTCTGCAGTATCATATCATGTTCAGGTTGCAACTGATATGTTATTTCCAGCTTCTTCAATTGTTGTGGAAACTACAATTGTTGATACACTTCTGCAATTAAGCCCTCTTGCAGCGAACACAACATTCTATTGGCATGTGAATGCGGCGAACGACGACGGGACTAGTGATTATTCACCAACTGCCTTGTTCATAACCGGTAATCAGATTACGTCGGTCGATGCGCTCGGAGAAATTCCAAAAAAGTTTAACTTGGATCAGAATTATCCAAACCCGTTCAACCCTTCAACGACCATTCGTTATGAAATTCCAAAAAATGCATATGTGAGAATCGCTATTTACGACGTTCTTGGAAAAGTGGTAGCGACATTAGTAGATGGTGTACAGTCTGCAAATAGATACAGTATCGAATGGAATCCATCACGTTTGAGCAGTGGTATTTATTTCTGCCGAATTCAGGCTCATAGTCAAGATGGATCCGATAATTTTAATTCTGTAATAAAACTTTTATTCATGAAGTAATTGTATTTTCGTTCAACATTCCACGTATCTATGATTTAAGGGCGTGCAGTTCCTATGTATATGAAAAATTTATTCTATCTCTTCAAGAAGACAAATCAGGTTGAGAGGTTGTTTTTTATTGTGAGTTTACGGACAAGGTAATAGTTGATTATAAATCAATCTATGGAGAAATTATAATGAGATTATTCTTTCCATTGTTTATTATGGTGTTGGTTGTGTCCTGTTCTGTTCTTGGTCAAACAAATGTTTTAGATCGGGACAACTGGGTCGATTATGCTTCCGGTGAGTACGATATTTTCCCTAATATCACTTACTCAATGGCAAATAACACCGCAATAAAACTTGATCTTTACTTACCCAGGGATCGATCTATTCCACTGCCCACGTTGATGCTTTTTCACGGAGGCGGATGGGTGGCTGGGCAAAAAGAGAACAACGTGTTCCAACTCCTTCCATATTTATCACTCGGTTGGGCTGTAATCAATGTTGAGTACCGGTTAGCTAATAATTCTCCGGCGCCTGCCGCTGTAGAAGATTGCAGATGTGCGCTTCGATGGGTAGCATATAACGCAAAGAAATACAACTTTGATCTTTCGAAAATAGTCTTAACCGGTGGATCTGCAGGAGGACATCTTGCTTTGATTACAGGAATGCTGCCTCCAAATTCTGTCTTCGATCGCCAGTGCCCGACAAACGATAGCATTCGCTGGAATAGCGGAACTGAACCCCAGGTAAATGTCGCTGCCATAGTTAATTGGTATGGAATTACCGATGTTGCGGAATTGATTGACGGTCCAAATGCAAAACATTACGCGATAGAATGGTTCGGGAGCATGAGCAACAGAAAAGAGCTTGCCCAACAAGTTTCGCCGATTACGTACGTAAGACCCGGACTTCCTCCAATTATAACTATTCAAGGTGATCAAGATGATATAGCACCATACTCGCAAGCTGTACGATTTCATGCTGCTCTGGACAACGTTGGTGTACCGAACAAACTTGTTACTATCCATGGTGCAAAACACGACGGCTTTAGAAAGCAGGCGCTTATTGACAGCTTTGTCACGATTCGAGAGTTCTTGAATAAATATAAAATATTGGCGAGAGAGTAAAATAGTATGAAACAATATGCCGACAATGATATTCATGTGTTCGGCGAAGTTGCGGGAAGCATAGCCGAGATAGCTCGTTTGCCGATTTCCTTGAAAAAGAAATACTATGCATCATCCTCCAGATTTTTTTCGGTCAGTATTGTATCGTTATGGATTTCGCTTCTTTGTGTTCAATCCATTCAAGCGCAGAATACTTCTGCAATTCCTCATTTACAGAAACAGGGCACAGCGACTCAACTGATAGTTTACGATAAACCGTTTCTGATGCTCGGTGGAGAACTGGGAAACTCAAGCGCGTCGGATTTGAAGTACATGACATCCATTTGGCCGAAGTTGAAAGCGATGCACTTGAATACCATTCTGGTGCCAGTCTACTGGGAGTTACTTGAACCGCAGGAAGGAAAATTTGATTTCACCCTTGTGGACAGTGTTATGTATTCGGCATGTAAAAACGACCTGAAGATAGTAATGCTTTGGTTTGGTTCATGGAAAAACAGCATGTCATGCTATGTCCCCCTTTGGATTAAAACAGATCAGCAGCGGTTTCTACGCACACGCACCAAGGAAGGTATTGCTGAGGAGATACTCACTCCATTCAGTGATGAGAACAGGAATGTGGACGCTCGCGCTTTTGCCGCATTGATAAAACATATTCGTACAGTGGACGGTATAAACCACACTGTTATCATGGTACAAGTTGAAAATGAAATCGGCATAATTCCTGATGCAAGGGATTACTGTAAAGAGGCAAATAAGCATTTCTCGGAACAGGTGCCGATAGAGTTAATGAATTACCTTCAGAAGAATAGAGAGCAATTAGCTCCTGAAATTCATGAACTTTGGCGGAAAATGAATTTCAAAACATCGGGAACCTGGGAAGAGGTTTTTGGCAAGAGTTTGCAGACCGACGAAATTTTTATGGCGTGGTATTTTGCAAAGTATACAAACTACGTAGCGGAGGCGGGAAAGAAAGAATATCCATTACCTATGTATGTGAATGCAGCACTAATCCGGGCCGGCTTCAAACCTGGACAGTATCCAAGTGCAGGCCCGCTCCCTCATTTAATGGATATCTGGAAGGCAGCTGCTCCGGAGATAGATATCTTCGCGCCAGATATCTATCATGGAATATTTTCGGAATGGTGTGAGAAATACGATCGTTCCAACAATCCTTTATTTATTCCTGAAGTTTCCAACTCTCAAAGCGTGGCGAATGCGTTTTATGTATTTGCACGACACAATGCGATGGGTTACAGTCCATTCTCAATTGAGAACGTCGCCAATCCGGAAAGTAACCAGTTCAATAAAGGATATGATATTCTTCACCAGCTTACGCCGTTGATTCTTGAACACCAGGGAAGAGGCACCATGGCGGGATTTTTACTCGATAGCACCGGGCAAACAGTGCAGATAAAGTTAGGGGGATATGCCTTTACTGCGAAGCACGAGTACTCTTGGCCGTATGCTGTTCATGGCGAAGGTGAAACGCCAAGGTTCGGTGGAATGATTATCATGGTTGCGGAGGATGAGTTTTATATAGCTGGGAGCGGTGTTGTTGTAACTTTTCAATCCTCTACTGATGATGGAACGATTGCTGGGATCGCCAGCATAGATGAAGGCACATTTGTAAACGGGAAGTGGATTACAGACCGCCACCTGAATGGAGATGAAGATCACCAGGGAAGGCATTTGTATTTACCCGGAAGAGAATACGGTATCCAGAAGGTAAAATTGTATAAATACAAATAATACAAGAGCGCGTTAAAAAGAATTCCTTCGCAGGCATAATACTTTCAAGTAGGAAAATAATACGTCGCGCAAAACAAAGAGGAAAGTCGGCCCATCTTTTACTTGCAAAAATAAATATCGATAGAGGTTTCGTTCAGCATCTAATGAATGCCGAGCAAAGTTGGAGATGAAAACTATTTAAAGTAATATAAACGTGCAATTGAATAGGAGATAACAAAGAACGCTATGAAACATTCCATATTTACAACGTTTATTATACTTTTTTTATTCAATCATAATGCCTTTTCACAAGGAATTGCTGCTCCATACGAAGTTGGTACATGGCAAGGATTTCGCTCGGCGGCAATAAGTTACACGTTCGATGATAATTGCAACAATCAGCTTGCCATTGTAGTCCCAATGTTCAATGAATTCGATTTCAAGTTGACGTTATTCACAGTTATAAACTGGTCTCCTAACTGGACAGGTTTACAAAATGCCGTTTCTCACGGCCATGAAATTGTAAGTCACACAGTGACCCATACGTCGTTGAGCACTTTAACTGATACTTTGCAAATGAACGAGTTGAAAAATTCTCAGAGCAGTATCGATGCTCATATTACCGGGCAGAAATGTGTGACGATATCTTATCCTAATTGTAATGTGGGTGATACTTCTTTAGTCAGGCAATACTATATAGCTACGCGTGGCTGCTCAGGTGTTATTGAGAGCAAGACACCAAGCAATTTTATGAATATCAGCTCGATAGTTTGCGGCTCGCAAGGCTCCGTTAAAACAAGCGTCGATTTCAATTCTAGAGCAAATAGTGCAGCTAGTTCAAAAGGATGGTGCGTTTATCTCTTCCATGCCATCGATAATGATCCAGGGTACTCGCCTCTTTCTTCTGACACGCTTAGGGCAAACCTGGAGTTTTTAAATGCAAATCCGGATAAATTTTGGGTAACGAGCTTCGGCAATGCTGCAAAATACATACGGGAACGAAATACTGCATCGGTTTCAGAAATTTTAGCTATGGAAGATAGTATTACTATAAGCGTATCGGATGCTATGGATAATTTATATTACGATTGCCCTATTACTGTTCGCCGCCCGCTTCCTCAAGATTGGTCTTCTGCTTATGTTATGCAGAATGGTGACACCGTCGTCTCGCAAATTGTTGAAGTTGGCGCGGATAAATATCTGATGTTTGATGTAATCCCTGATAATGGAGATATCACTTTAATAAAGAACCATACAACAGGGATTGAATTAGTGAATAATCCAACAATTCCATTTTCTGTTGAATTACACCAAAATTATCCGAATCCGTTTAATCCTTCGACTCAAATTACTTATTCAATAGCGCAAAGCGGACATGTTTCTTTGAAAGTGTATGATCTTTTGGGAAAAGAAGTTGCAACGCTTGTCGATGGGTATAAGAACGCTGGAACACTTTCGGTAAATTATAATGCTTACGGTTTAGCAAGTGGAATTTTATTTCTATAAAATCCAGGCCGGAAAGAATATTGCGATGAAGAAGATGATGATTCTGAAATAGTAGCAAGAGTGCACTATTGTAAGTAAATATTTTCCTTCGTTTGTTGAAGCGATAAATGAGAATGAAAGCGTCCTGAATTTTTGGGACTTTTTTTGTTTATGCACACCCCAGAGCATTTATTATTTTTTTTTATGGTTTATTTTTTCATTTCTTGCCGGTAATGTTATCAATAATTTCAATATCACTCTTTGTTCTATAAAATGTCAGACACCTTCGTATCGGATATTCTGTGGAATGCTGTTAAACATTTGCTGTGTAGAACAGAACAAGTAGAGAGTATTTCAATTATCTGCACAATAACGCTAATATTTTTGCTAATGAAGTCGCATTAAATTTTTTCCAGTTATGCAAATTCTTCTTGCTTTTTATCTATCGAATATTTACTATTATTGAAACGGTTCAATCAATATTTAATCGTTAAAAACATATTACGCAGTAATAACTTTTTACAGACAGATTTAAAAAATGTGGTCGATCATTTATTCCACTTATTGCTAATAGTAAAGCGCCGATTAGTGATACCAAATCCTTGACTGCATTATTGTCTGGAAAATTTATCCATCCAGACAAACAAAGCATTAGATAAGCGTTATTTCGTTTGTTTACCACAACGAAAGGATGCGATGATGCAAGTAAGCCTTGCGAAGAGTAGCGTACTGAACGCATTTTCTTTTCAACACGCGCCGTCATTCTCTCTTCATTGTTTAATGCCGCCTAAAAACTTGTTGTATCTTGAAAATTATTTGCTGATCGATGCAGTACATTCGTTTAAGGGGATGAAATAATTTTAATTAACAAAATAATTCATTCAAAGTATTGATATTTTATTACCAACTTTGTTAACTGAAGGGTAGAATATTTATGAAGCTCAAACTTACATTAAGATTTGTATTAGCTGTGTTATTGATAGCAGTAATGGCAGAGCAATCAAACGCACAATTAGCAAATGGAAAAAGCAAATTCCTTGGAAATATTACCGGCAGCAGTGTTCAATCAAACTGGAGCACATACTGGAATCAAGTGACGCCGGAAAATGGAGGTAAGTGGGGTACTGTTCAAGGTGGTGGACAGAACAGTTGGAATTGGAGCGAGGCTGATGTTGCATACAATTACGCACAAAGTCATGGATACAAATTTAAATACCACAATCTTGTATGGGGTGCTCAATATCCAAGCTGGATCACCTCTCTCTTCATCAGCCCAAAAGACTGCAATACAGAATTGGATGACTGCTGTTAAAAATAGATATTCGAACATATGGGTCATTGACGTGGTGAATGAACCGATCAAAACAGCATGTCCCTTTAATGGTGCATTGGGCGGTTCTGGAAGTACCGGTTGAGACTGAGTGATCACCGCTTTCCAAATGGCAAGAAGTACTTTCCCCAGCTCAGTAAAATTGCTTATTAACGAATATGGCACCGAAAATGATGCCAATGCACGGAATACATATAAAACAATTATTAACCTCTTAAAAAGCAGAGGACTGATCGATGGCATCGGCGTACAGTCACATTATTTTAATTTGGATAACATGTCTGCAAGCCAGATCACAACCTGCTTGAATGATTTGGCAACGACGGGTGTCCCCATCTACATTTCAGAACTTGACATTAAAGGAGGGGGAACCGAGTCAGGACAGTCCGCAAAATATCAGGAATTGTTCCCGGTAATGTGGAACCACTCCAGTGTTCAGGGTATTACACTCTGGGGGTACATAGAAGGACAAACATGGTCATCGGGAACCGGGATTTTAAACAGCAATGGTACCGAAAAAGCTGCAATGACCTGGTTGAAATCGTTCATGGGAGGTGGTGGCGGAAGCACTCTCAGCGTATCAACAACATCATTAAGCGTTGGTGCAGCGGCTAATAGCACGGGATCGTTCAGCGTTACTTCCAACACCAGTTGGACAGTTTCAAGCAATCAGACTTGGCTTACTGTAAGTCCGATATCCGGTTCCAACAACGGAACGGTAACAGTTACTGCACAGCAAAATACAGGCACTTCTACACGCTCGGCAACCGTCACCGTTTCTGCAACAGGCGCTACTTCGCAAACTGTAACGGTTACACAAGCAGGCACAGGCGGAGGAACGACTATCAATATCAACGTCGGTGGCTCAGCGACCGGGAGCTTCTCTGCCGACGAGTACTACTCGGGTGGCAGCACCTACACCAACACCGCGACAATCGACATGTCGCAGATAACCAGCAACGCACCGCCAGCAGCGATCTTCAATTCCGAACGTTACGGATCGTTCAGCTACACGATCCCCAACCTCACGGCGGGGAGCGCGCAGACGGTGACGCTCTACTTCGCGGAGACCTACCTGTCCGCGTCCGGACAGCGTGTGTTCAACGTGTCCATCAACGGCACGACGGTGTTGAGCAACTTCGACATCTACGCGTCCGCGGGAGGCCAGAACAAGGCCATCGCCCGGTCGTTCAGCACCACGGCCAACAGCAGCGGCCAGGTGGTGATCCAGTTCAGTTCCGTCACCCAGAACCCGAAGGTCAACGGCCTCACCGTGGCAGGTGGCGGCAGTGCAAAACTCGCAGAACAAGAACAGAGTCAACGGGTTAATCCGGCAGGCTACGCGCTGGAACAAAACTATCCTAATCCATTCAATCCATCCACAACAATCACGTTCATGATTCCAGTGAATAGTTATGTATCATTGAAGGTATACAACTTTCTCGGACAAGTAGTTACCGAGTTAGCTGGAAGAGAATATTCTGCCGGACAACATTCTGTAATGTTCAATGCATCGAACCTTACAAGCGGAATATACTACTGTGCCATTAAAGCAGGTGACTTTGCCATGGTCCAGAAGATGAATTTACTGAAGTAATTTAGTTTGAGAAAACTTAAGGCGAAGCGGAGAGTAAACCGCTTCGCCTTTGAATATCTTAAAGTTATTCTAAGAAATTCTCTGTTCATCAAATAGAATCTGACAATGAAAAATGAACGTCAACTCCTTGATTAAAGGAGGGCATTTATTAATACAATAAATTCTAAGAATGGAACAATCACATGAGAAAACCAATCATCATTTTTTTAGGTAACTGTTTTTCACAACAATGAGAGGATGCTGTTATGCAAGTTGGCCATGCGAAGAGGAGCATACGTGATACATTTTCTTTTCAAAGTGTGCAGGCGGCGTTACCTCTTCATTGTTTAAGTCCGCCTAAAAACTCTAAATATTTTTTATGAGATCGATGCAGTACAATTATTTTTTGTGAGGAAGTAATTTTTAATTCATAAAATTATTCATTCGAAGCAATAGTACTTCACTATCTGCTTTGTTAATTGAAAGGTAGAATATTTATGCAGCTTAATATATTTTTAACCCCAAAATGCGCAGTGCGTTTTCTGGGGATGATTGTTTTAATTTTGCTTCTTTCATCTCTTACAGTAGCGCAAATTCCTTACGTCTACACTGTTGAGAATACGGGCACGAGCTACCCGGCGCCGCCTTTGCCGACTATACCGCCCCCCAGCACTTTCACGAAGATTGCACTTCTGCCCGACCCGTTCGCTTGGGCCAATGACCCAATGGGAAGCACCCGCTCTACCGCCTTCAGCGACTGGGAACACCATCGCAATGAGATCGCAGATCAGATCCAAGCTTATGAGATTGGAACCAAGCCGGCTGTTAATATTTCATCACAAGTTACTGCCAGTTACTCTGGTGGCACACTCACAGTGCATGTAACTGCGAATGGACAAACGCTCACGCTGACTTGCGCTGTCAGCATCCCATCGGGGGCGACCGCCCCCTACCCGGTATGCATCGGGATGGATAGTCCTTATGGTTCTCTTACTTCTAGCGACTTTACCAGTCGTGGTATTGTAGGAATCACATTCAGCGAAAGTCAGGTATCAACTTATAACAGCGCCCCGAGTTCATCTGACCCCTTCTACAAGCTTTATCCTTCGCTTTTGAGCAATACGGGACAATACAGTGCATGGGCTTGGGGAGTCAGCCGTGTAATCGATGGCTTGACACTGGTTACGAATGTTCTCCCCGTAGATATGAATCACATATGCGTTACCGGTTGCTCCTATGCTGGCAAAATGGCACTCTTTGCCGGGGCGTTTGACGAGCGTGTCGCGCTGACAATTGCCCAGGAGTCGGGTGGCGGTGGCGCCACGTCGTGGCGTTACACGGCGACCCAGGCAGCGGGAACCGTGGAAGGTATAGATCAAACCAGTCATCAGTGGTTTGCGCCAAGCCTGTTCGATTTTTCCAGTGGCAACGGCTTAGTTTCGTACCTGCCGGAGGATCATGATGAGTTAATGGCAATGTGCGCGCCCCGTGCGTTGTATTGCACGGGAAACACGGATTATACATGGCTGTCAAATCCGTCGTGCTACGTCTGTGGCATGGCTTGTGCGCAAATATATAATACTCTTGGCATAGCCGACAGGTTTGGCTTTAACATAGACGGGGGACATTCGCACTGCGCATTTCCGTCCGACCAGGAGTCAGAGGTTCAATACTTTTTGAATAAGTTCATGAAAGGTCAAACGAGCCTGAGTCAAGTCATCACAACTCACCCTAGTAGTTTCGATACCGTCAACTACGCCCAATGGTATAAGTGGTGGGGATCTGCTACTAATATAGCGGTAACAGGCGTTTCAGTAAGTCCTACAACCGTCTCCATCAGCGCAGGTGCAACTTCACAATTAACAGCAACAGTATCTCCTTCAAACGCAACCAATCAGAGCGTTACCTGGAGCTCAAGCAATACAGCAGTCGCAACAGTAAGCTCAACAGGTTTGGTTACCGGTGTGGCAAACGGAACAGCAACTATTACAGTTACCACGGTAGATGGCGCTAAGACAGCTACATCAGCTATTACAGTTACGACTTCTAATGTACCAGTGACAGGCGTTTCAGTAAGTCCCACAACCGTCTCCATCAATACAGGTGCAACTTCACAATTAACAGCAACTGTATCTCCTTCAAACGCAACCAACAAAAACGTTACCTGGAGCTCAAGCAATACAGCAGTCGCAACAGTGAACTCAACCGGTTTGGTTACCGGTGTTGCAAGCGGAACAGCAACTATTACAGTTACTACGGCAGATGGCGCTAAGACAGCTACATCTGCAGTTACCGTTACTCAAAGCAGTAACGCCGTCAACATTAATGCCGGTGGCTCAGCGACCGGGAGCTTCTCTGCCGACGAGTACTACTCGGGCGGCAGCACCTATACCAACACTGCGAACATCGACATGTCGCAGATAACCAGCAATGTACCGCCGGCTGCGATCTTCAATTCCGAACGTTATGGAACGTTCAGTTACACGATCCCCAACCTTACGGCAGGGAGCGCGCAGACAGTAACACTGTACTTTGCTGAGACATACCTGACAGCAGCAGGACAGCGCATATTCAATGTGTCTATCAACAGCACGTCGGTGTTGAGCAACTTCGACATTTACGCGTCCGCGGGAGGCCAGAACAAAGCCATCGCCCGTTCGTTTAGCACCACTGCAAATAGCAGTGGCCAAGTGGTAATACAGTTCAGCGCTGTTACCCAGAGCCCGAAGGTCAACGGCATCACCGTGGCAGCCGGTGGTGGCGGTGGAAGCACTCTCAGCGTATCAACAACATCATTAAGCGTCGGTGCGGCAGCTAATAGCACGGGATCGTTCAGCATTACTTCAAATGTAAGCTGGACCGTTTCCAGCAATCAAACGTGGCTTACTGTTAGCCCGGCTTCTGGTTCAAACAATGGTACTGTAACTGTTACTGCACAACAAAATACAGGAACTTCTACGCGCTCGGCAACTGTCACTGTCGCTGCAACCGGTGTTTCATCTCAAACAGTTACCGTTACTCAAAGTGGTACCAGCAGCAGCTCTGTCAACATCAACTGTGGTGGCTCTGCAACCGGCAGTTTTGCGGCCGATGAGTACTTCTCAGGCGGCACAACTTACACAAACACTGCAACCATCAACATGTCGCTGATAACCAGCAACGTGCCACCGGCTGCTATCTTCAATTCTGAACGATATGGCGCTATGACATACACAATCCCAAACTTAACAGCAGGGAGCGCGCAGACAGTTACACTCTACTTCGCTGAGACCTACCTGACTGCAGCAGGACAGCGCCTATTCAATGTGTCCATCAATGGCACAACCGTGTTAAGCAACTTTGACATCTACGCTACGGCAGGAGGCCAGAATAAGGCCATTGCTCAAACATTCAGCACCACAGCCAACAGCAGTGGACAGGTGGTGATCCAGTTTACCACAGTTACGCAGAGCCCAAAGATCAACGGCATTACCGTGGCAGGTGGTGGTACCACTGCTTCTTCTACATCGACAACCGGTACGAGCTCAACAGCAAGCAATCTGCGCTTGTCGAAAATAGGAGAAGAGGAGCAGTTCAATCGCGTAGAAGCACCGAAAGACTATTCCCTGGAACAGAACTATCCAAATCCCTTCAATCCGACGACGAACATTTCGTTCGGACTTCCGGAGAATGCTTTCGTATCGTTGAAGGTGTACAACTCCCTCGGTCAAGAAATCGTTGAGCTTGCCGGAAGAGAATACTCTGCCGGACGGCATTCTGTAACGTTCGACGCGACTAACCGGGCAAGCGGAGTATACTTCTACACCATCAGAGCAGGAAAATACACTTCCACCCAGAAGATGATATTACAGAAGTAAGTTATTCTATATTTTGTTGCTGAATCAGCAATCCAATGAAAAAGCGTCTCGAGTAATCGAGGCGCTTTTTGTTAATGCCTCCTCCAGATCGGCTTTTTTAACCTTATAATATTTTTTAATAGCAGCCGCTCAAAAGCAATGTAATCTGATAATGGATGAAGGTGTCTATTGAAGAACAGAAATTATTTATGACTTTAGATTCAGTGCTGTGTAACCTGCCTTCGCTTACTCGCCTAAGGGAGGTAGACTATGGCAAAGATTCAAAAAAACAAGACCGATTTCATACTAACTAAGGAGCATCAATATCCCTTCAATCCGACGACACAGTAATCAGGTATCGGATTCACTCTGTAGGGACACGAGTCATCGTGTCCTTAAAGGTATACGACCTGTTTGGAAGAGAAGTAGCAACGTTGTTTGAAGGCATTCGCCAGCAGGGAAAGTACGAGGCAACATTTATAATAGTATCACCTGATACCGACTGAAAACAACATCAAACGAAAATGACTTTTGGGTGCTGTTAACGATATTTGCTTTACACATGTCAAATAAACAATTTATCGATTGATAAATTAAATATTAATTTTATTACTTCTCTACAGAATTATTCCTTATTTTTTATTTAAATCTTTTATAAAAATATCATAACTGTACGATTACACCAAACCGATTAAAAAGGGCATTATTATGAAAAACCATGCGATAGTGTTTATACTTGTTATTCTTCTTCCGTACATGATGAATGCACAACAGGCGAACACATTGATTGTGAATGCTGATCTAGGCAGAGAAACAATAAGCAAATACATTTATGGCCAGTTCGCCGAGCATCTCGGGAAATGTATTTATGGCGGCATTTGGGTCGGGGAAAATTCTTCGATACCAAACACACGCGGATTCCGAAATGATGTTCTTGATGCGCTCAAAGCTATTCACGTTCCCGTTATCCGCTGGCCCGGTGGATGTTTTGCAGATACATATCATTGGATGGACGGGATCGGGCCCGTTGAGAAAAGACCTAAGTTTGTCAATACGACATGGGGAGGCGTTGTAGAAGATAATAGTTTTGGAACACATGAGTTTCTGGAATTTTGTGAGCTTGTAGGTGCTGAACCTTACATTTCAATAAATGTCGGAAGTGGGACAGTCAAGGAAGCTCGCGAGTGGGTAGAATATGTCAATTCAGACAACGACAGCCCGATGGCAAATCTACGTCGTCAAAACGGTCGCAAGGAACCATGGAAAGTTCGCTTCTGGGGAATTGGAAATGAAACGTGGGGTTGCGGCGGTAATATGACTGCCGAGTACTATTCAAATATCGTTAAACATTTTTCGACGTTTTGTTCGGGCGAGTATAAAATTATTTCAGGCGGCACCTCGGATGATCTGAACTGGACAGAAACGTTGATGAAAAGTGTAAGCAAATATAATGGACTCATTCAGGGATATTCGTATCATTACTATACGATTTGTCATGACTGGCTAAAGAAAGGCTCAGCAATTAATTTTACTGAGAGTGAATGGTTCAGTACAATGAACAAGACCGTCGTTGTCGATGAAAATCTAAATCAACATTCTATCATTATGGATCGGTACGATCCTGAGAAGAAAATTAGTCTGATGGCAGACGAGTGGGGCAATTGGTTCGATGTCGAACCAGGTGATAATCCGGCGTTTCTTTTTCAACAGAATACTTTACGCGATGCAGTGACGGCCGGATTATACCTTAACATTTTTAATAATCATTGTGAACGCGTGAAGATGGCAAACATCGCACAAATGGTAAACGTATTGCAATCGATGATTTTAACGAAAGATAAAGATATTGTACTGACACCGACATATTATGTTTTTAAAATGTATGCAGTACATCAAGATGCCACGATGCTACCCATCAATATAAAAAGTGCCGACTATTCAAACGGTGCCGAGAAAATCCCGGCGTTAAACGTTTCGGCTTCGAAGAGTAAGAACGGAAAAATACATATAAGCATCGTAAATCTGGATCCTGTGAACGCTCAGGACTTGAATTGTGAGCTGCGCGGAACGTCGGTCTCAAATGTAAGCGGTGAAATTATTACCGCAGAAAAAATGAGTGCATACAATGATTTCGGTAAACCTGAAGAAGTGATTATAAAAACTTTTACAGGTGCCCGCCTGCAAAAAGAAAAAGTGAACATAATAGTTCCAGCTAAATCAGTTGTGATGCTTGAGTTGAATTAATCGAATTACAGGTTGATATATTGTTAGGCCTTAGGTTTGATAGTGGATATTTCAAGCCTGCAATATCGGTATTTGGAATACAAGACAAAAATGGTTAATTCTCAAACGAATTACTTTCCATAATGCACGGGTTTTGTTGAATTACTACGTGCGAAAAAAGGAATTACAGTTGACAGGGCAAAGGCTAACTTTATGACGGAGAATTTCAGGTTAAAACGGCAAACATGAATATTCTCTCTATGGTTATACTGCTACTCAAAAAGAAAGTTAATGTGAGAATTGACGAATCAATTATTTTGGGCGGGGAGAGATGCTCAACGACAATATTTGTCGGTTAATCAAAATAATAAACAGTACGTAACTGTACAAATCGAGACAACATCTGACACCCTTTATTGCAGCTAAGTTAATAATGTGTCAGATGATATTCGAAATCAGAAAGGAAATGTTCGTTATGAAAAAGAACTCAATACTTTATAAATTATTTTCCCCAATCATTGGCATTGCAGCATCTATATGGTTCATCATTCAGGTCATACCAAAACCAAGCAGGGCCACGTATCCCTGTATGCGTGTAGCGTACCCCTTGGCATCTGCTTTTGTCGTCTATTTAGTTGGTC
>JBEKEV010000008.1:0-143190 GCA_050013655.1 Bacteroidota bacterium
TGAAGTAATTGCAATGAAGATGTAAATCATAAGGGCAGATTCGACGTCTGCCCTTATTTTATTGTTCATTGTAGTTGTTGTTTATTCTCTCTGGAATGTGTTATTCCGAAAGGGCAGACTTGAAGTCTGCCCTTTTTTTTATTTCTTTTTCGGATTCGGAAAAGTGCTGGATTCAACTAAGCAACATCAGTAACCTTCGCAAGGTCTCCGAGCAATGGCTGAAGAACCTTGCGAAGGTAGTCCTGACCGAAGAAGGGGATCAAAAATGGAGAAAATGATCTAAGAATCTCGCTTGAAGAAGAAGGGTATTATATGTGTAAGAAAATTTCGGCTGGTGACGACTGAGTTCTATGGTAGTCTGACTCAAAAGAAATATTAGTTTCGAACCTAACATTGCTCTCCGTCTCTTTCTTTCGTAAATTAATACAGTTTCGAGTTACCAGTTGTTGATTTACGAGTTCAGTGTAACAAGTTCTTGATCTGGAGGGGAACTTATGCAAGATTATCGAAAGTTATCAGTCTGGCAAAAAGCACATAAGCTGGTAATTGACGTATATGTGATTACAAAGGGTTTTCCAAAGGATGAGCTTTATGGAGTAACTTCACAACTTCGTCGTGCTGCTGTGTCTATTGCTGCAAACATTGTCGAAGGAGCCGGAAGAAAGACAAAACCAGATTTTGCTCGCTTCCTGTGACGATGTCGCTCGGTTCGACAAATGAAGTTGAATATTTTCTGGTTCTCTCAAAGGATTTGGACTACTTGAAAAGTGAAAAATACGAATTGTTGAACAATCAACTCATCGAAGTTCGCAAAATGCTTCTTTCTCTCGAGCGTACAATCAGTAGTGGTTCTGACTCGTAACTTGATACTGGAAACTCGCGACTTTGAATTCTTTCCTCAATATATTAAAACAAAAAATCATCGTCTTTGACGGTGCGACGGGAACACACCTGCAAGGGCAAAATCTTACCGCAGATGACTTCGGCGGCGAGCATTACGATGGTTGTAACGAGTATCTCGTTGTCTCTAAGCCATCAGCGGTTGAGAGGGTGCATCGTGATTACTCAGAAACCGGGTGCGATGTTATCAAGACGAATTCTTTCGGCGGTACGAGTATTGTGCTCGCAGAGTATGGTTTACAGGACCGCGCATACGAATTGAACTTCAAAGCTGCACAAATCGCAAAGCGGGTTGCTCAGGATTATTCTAACAATGGACATCAACGGTTTGTTGCCGGTTCGCTGGGACCGACGACAAAACTGCCTTCGCTTGGACATATCAGCTTCAAAGAAATGGCAGTGTCGTTTCACGAGCAGGCAAAAGGTTTGGTTGAAGGCGGTGCCGATCTGTTGTGTGTCGAGACATGTCAGGATGTCCTCCAGGCAAAGTCAGCGCTGTATGGTATCTTCGAATATTTCGAGCAAGCACATCGCCGCGTTCCGGTCATTGTTTCTGTGACAATCGAATCGACGGGGACAATGCTGCTCGGCACAGAAATTTCTGCCGCACTTACAAGTCTTGAACCTTATGACATCGATATCATCGGGATCAATTGTGCAACCGGACCAAAAGAAATGTCTGAGCACGTGCGAACGCTGGTTGAGAGTAGTCCAAAGCCGGTCTTTGTGATGCCAAACGCAGGGATACCCGAAAATGTCGGCGGGCATGCACAGTATCATCTTTCGCCGGAGGAGATGACGCAATATCTTTCGCACTTTGTGAAAGACCTTGGCGTCAGTATTGTCGGAGGCTGCTGCGGCACCACGCCGAAGCACATTCGTCAAGTGGTGCAGGCGGTGGGGAATCTTGCCCCGAAGAAGCGCACGTACGAATTTATTCCGTGCGCATCGAGTTTGTACCAGTCTGCTCCGTTCCGTGTTGATAATCCGCCAACGCTCATTGGTGAACGCACCAATGCCAACGGCAGTAAGCTCTTCCGCGACCTCTTAGCAAAGGAAGAGTGGGAAGCTATCGTAGCGATGGGACGTGAGCAGGTGAAAGAAGGCGCGCACATGCTTGATGTCTGCGCAGCATATGTTGGACGAAACGAAGCGGCAGATATGCGTGAGATTCTTACACGCTTCAATAAACAGATCACCATTCCGTTGGTTATCGATTCCACGGAAGCAAACGTCATCGAAGAAGCGCTGCAGTATATTGCAGGCAAGGCAGTCATCAACTCTATCAATATGGAAGATGGCGAAGAGCGCATCAACAAGATTGTGCCGTTGTGCAAAAAGTACGGCGCCGCTGTTATCGCGCTCACGATCGATGAACAGGGTATGGCGAAGACAGCAGAATCTAAACTTGCTATCGCCAAACGCATCTATGATCTTGTTGTCAACAAATACAAGATGAAGCCGCACGATCTCATTTTTGACGCGTTGACGTTCACACTGGGTTCCGGCGATGAAGAATTTCGCCGTTCGGCGATAGAGACCATCAAGTCAATCCGACTTATCAAAAAGGAATTTCCGGATGTTCATACTTCCTTGGGGGTCAGTAACGTTTCATTTGGTTTGTCTCCGGTATCACGTCAGGTGTTGAACAGCGTATTCTTGCACTATGCCATTGAAGCCGGACTTGATATGGCGATTGTGCACACCTCAAAGATACTTCCGCTTTATAAAATTGATGAGAAGGGCCGCGAACTAGCGCGGCAACTTGTGTTTGATGAACGGCGTTTTGAAGGTGAAGGTGACAACAAGAGACTTGTCTTTGATCCGTTAACGGAATTTATGGCGCATTTTGCCGGTAAGAAAAAGGAAGAAAAAGAGTCGAAAGTCGTTAGCGGTACTATAGAAGAACGGTTGAAGAACCGAATCATTGACGGAAACAAAGTCGGAATGAACTCCGATCTTGATGAAGCGCTCAAGCAATTTTCTCCTTTGGAAATCATTAACACCATTTTGCTGGATGGGATGAAGGTTGTTGGCGATCTCTTTGGTTCCGGACAGATGCAGCTGCCCTTTGTGCTTCTCTCTGCGGAGGTGATGAAATCGGCAGTGGCACACCTTGAGCCGCTGATGGAAAAGAAAGAGCAAGATCAGAAGGGCACGATGGTGATTGCCACGGTGAAGGGAGACGTGCACGATATTGGTAAAAATCTCGTTGACATCATTCTTACAAACAACGGCTATAAAGTGATTAATCTGGGCATTAAGTGTCCGATCGAGACGATGATTCACGCGGTACAGGAACACAATGCTGACGCCATAGGAATGAGCGGATTATTAGTGAAGTCGACACTCGTCATGAAAGAGAATCTGGAAGTCCTCAACGAGCAAAACCTCACGATTCCTGTAATCCTTGGCGGTGCGGCGCTGACACGACGATATGTCGAACAGGATTTGAAATCGGCGTACAAAGGACAAGTCTCCTACGCGAATGACGCTTTCGACGGCTTACACCAGATGGAGGAGATAAAGAGTAACAAGTTTCGAGTTAAGAGTAAAAAAGATGATGAAATGGAAGAGACTGATGAGGAGGTACTCATTGGTACAGAAGCGAAGATTGCGCTCATGCTTGCGGAAGACGAAAAGGCGCCAAAGCGATCGAAGATCCGGACCAACGTTGAAATTCCAAAACCGCCGTTCTGGGGTTCGAAGGTTATAGAAGATATTTCGTTAGATGAAATATTTACGTATGTCAACGAAACAGCGCTGATTCGTGGACAGTGGCGCGTTGTTCGCGGTAAGTCATCAGAGGAAGAATACAGGAAATTGCTCTTAGAAAAAATACATCCTGAATATGAGACGCTTAAATCAAAAATAAAGAATGATCAATTGCTTCATCCGAAGGTGGTATATGGATACTTCCCGTGTCAGTCGGATGGGAATGATTTAATTATTTATAACCCAAAAGAAGTTACGAGTAAAGAGTTGCGAGTTGATAAAACTCAAAAACTCGAAACTCAACACTCAGAACTTCTTCCTCTTGCAGAATGGCTGCGTTTCACTTTCCCGCGCCAGAAGGACGACCGTTTCTTGTGTATCAGTGATTATTTTGCACCGGCGAGTTCCGGGAAGGTCGATGTCGTTGCTTTCCATATGGTAACAATGGGAAAAGCCGCTTCCGAATACTCAAAGAAGCTCTTTGATTCAAATAAATATAAGGATTACCTGTATTTCCACGGATTGAGTGTTGAATCAGCGGAAGCGCTTGCAGAACTGTGCCACAAAAAGATTCGTGAAGAGCTGGGAATTGCCGGTAAAGATGCACCGGAGATCAGACGGTTGTTCAATCAAGGATATCAAGGTTCGCGGTTCAGCTTCGGTTATCCGGCCTGCCCAAATCTGGAAGACCACGTTAAACTCTTTGAGTTATTGAAGCCGGAACGCATTGGCGTCACTATGACGGACGAGTTCATGTTAAATCCTGAGCAATCGACAGATGCGATTATTGTTCATCATCCGGAAGCAAGGTATTTTAACATAAAATAAGTAATACATATCGAGATGCCAGTATTTGAGTAAGTACATCTATCTTACATACCGGATACTGAAAGACTCGAAACAGGTAACCAAAAACAATCAACAGTACATAGAGCACAAGGGAAAAAAACATGCCAAATCTTATTCTCATTAGACATGGTGAATCACAATGGAATCTTGAAAATCGTTTTACCGGTTGGGTAGATATTCCTCTTTCGTCAAAAGGCGAACAGGAAGCGAAGCAAGCCGGAGAAAAACTCAAAGGATATAAATTCGACAAAGGATATACCTCAGTTCTCAAACGCGCAATCAAGACGCTCGATATTATCCTCAACATTACCGGTCAGCCCGATCTTCCGCTGGAGCGCGACAAAGCATTGAATGAACGCCACTATGGAGCACTGCAAGGCTTGAATAAAGCAGATATCGGCAGAAAGTATGGCGAAGAACAATTGAAAATCTGGCGTCGCAGTTATGATGTTCCGCCGCCAAAGGATGTGACGGAACTGAATCCCGATGGTATCAGCGAGAGTTTAAAGGATACAGCTGCTCGGACACTTCCATACTTTGAAGCGAAGATTCTGCCGGACGTGCTTGCCGGCAAGAATGTAATCGTTGCAGCGCACGGTAATAGCCTGCGTTCGATCGTCATGAAGCTTGACAATCTAACGAAGGAACAAGTGCTGGAACTTAATATCCCCACCGGTGTTCCATTATTATATGTATACGATAACAAAGGAAACATCACAGAGCACCGATATTTGTAAAAAATCGCCGTTTTTTTTTGCGGACTTTCTGCTTGCATTTCGGTTGTCTCTTTCGCATATTCGATGCGTCAAAATAGAGAGTTGCAATTGCCGTATCCCGCTTTGAGAACGAGACAACTCATTACGTAGGTTTATTTATTAAGGAGATATGTTATGTCAACGAAGATCACCGAAGAATGTATTAATTGCGGCGCTTGCGAGCCAGAATGCCCCAATACAGCAATTTATTCCGGCGGTACGCCCTATGAATTGGGCGGAAAAACCTTTGATGCACTTTCGAAAGATTTTTACTACATCGTTCCGGAAAAGTGTACCGAATGTGTCGGTCATTTTGATCAAGAGCAATGTGCAGCGGTTTGTCCCGTCGATTGTTGTGTTCCGGACCCAGCTCATACAGAAACGGAAGATCAGTTGCTTGTAAAAGCGAAGAAGATTCATCCCGAGAAGGCTTTTGCCGAGTTGAGCGCGGCAACATCGCGCTTCCGGAAGTAAGGCAGAATATTGGTCAAAAAAGTCGGTTCTTCTTAAGGGAGGAACCGACTTTTTTTTTCTGGTGTTGCATGCATTGGGAATTCTATTCTTGGAGATATGAAAATCGAAGGATTTGAACGAATTGCCGCACTAGATGAAGTAACTCCGGCGCGCCCGAAACGTGTGATGGTAGGAGAACGTGAGATAGTGCTCTTTCGAGTAGAAGATGAAATCTTCGCTGTTGAAAATCTTTGTCCCCATCAGCAATTTTCTGTGTTTCATCAAGGTGTGCTGGATGGCTACATCATCACGTGTCCGATGCACGCTTGGAGCTTTGATATTCGGAGTGGAAGAGCCGTAACTGGAAGCGGCCGAATAAAAACATTTGAGCTTTGTGTTGTTGGAAATGAAGTGTTGATAAAGAATTCAGTAGACGAACAGAAATTCTCAAACTTTTGATGGATGTCTATGGAGTCCTCATTCACCAACCTTATTAAATTACAAGCAATTGAACTTGGATTTTCCAAGGTCGGAATTGCACGAGCTGAGTCATTGACCGAAGAAGGAGTGCGACTGCGAGAGTGGCTTGCAAAAGGTTATCATGGTACGATGCAATGGATGGAACGTGAGATGGAGAAACGTGCCGATCCTTGTCTTGTTTTTCCTCAAGTACAATCGGTTGTTTGTGTCGCGATGAACTATTATTCTCCAGAACAGCATTCTGATAATCCGGAGAGAGGAAAGATTTCTCGTTACGCGTGGGGAGACGATTATCACTTGATAATGACAGAGCGCTTAGAAGATTTGCTCAGTTTTATTAAATCTGTAATTCCGGAGGTCACAGGCAAGCTCTACGTCGATACCGGACCGATGATGGATAAAGTCTGGGCTGTACGGTCAGGAATTGGATGGATGGGCAAGCATGCCAACGTTATTACCCGTGAATATAGTTCTTGGGTTTTCCTCGGTGAAATTTTACTCGATGTGGAACTGGACTGTAACGAACCGATAACGGATCTCTGCGGAACGTGCACAGCGTGTATAGAGGCATGTCCGACAAAAGCTATCATTCAACCGTATGTAGTGGATTCAAACAAATGCATTTCGTACCTGACTATTGAGCACCGTGATGCATTACCGAAGAATCTTCTTCCCAAGTTTCATCAGTGGGTGTATGGCTGTGATATTTGTCAGGATGTGTGTCCATGGAATCGATTTCAAAAAAAAACCAAGGAAACTGCGTTTTATCCACGGCAAGAGAATATTGCTCCGAAATTGACCGGGCTTGCAGAAATGAGTCAGGAAGAATTCAGCCGGCGGTTTCGCCGAAGTTCCATCAAGCGTACAAAGCGGACTGGATTAATTCGGAATGCCAAAGGTGTACTTGAATCTGGGGAGAGTTCAAGGTAAATTTTACTATAACTGAATCTTGTAGAAATTCGGTGCATCTTATATAATAGATTGTCAATGACCAAATCACAAAATCGTAAATCATTCAATCACAAAATATATCTTCGGTATGACAATAAATAATCATCGTAAAGTTATCATCATCGGATCCGGACCTGCCGGACTCACTGCCGCTCTGTATGCAGGACGCGCTAATCTTGCTCCGCTCGTTTTTGAAGGACAACAACCTGGCGGGCAATTGACAATTACAACAGACGTCGAAAACTATCCCGGATTTCTTGAAGGTGTGCAAGGTCCCGAACTGATGGATATTTTGCGCAAACAGGCGCAACGGTTTAGGGCTGAGACCGCGTTTAAATCAGTAGAGTCGGTTGATTTATCAAACCGTCCATTCAAAGTGATTGCTGATGGCGAAGAATATTTTGCCGATGCACTCATCATTGCAACCGGAGCTTCTGCAAAGTGGATGAACATTCCATCAGAAGAAGAGTATAAAGGATATGGCGTTTCTGCTTGCGCCACGTGTGATGGATTCTTTTTCCGGAACCAACATGTCGCTGTGGTAGGCGGGGGAGATACAGCGCTCGAAGAAGCTTCCTACCTCACCAATCATGCTTCCAAGGTCACGATCATTCATCGCCGGAATGAACTTCGCGCCTCCAAAGCGATGCAGGAACGTGTAAAGAAAAATCCAAAAATAAATTTTATTTGGGATTCTGTTGTCGAAGAAGTAATTGGATTAAAAAATGCAACGCCGAAGAAAATGACAGGATTGAAACTTAAAAATGTTAAAACTGGCACTCTTACTGAATTCAAGTGCGATGGATTGTTTCTTGGAATCGGGCACGAGCCAAATACAGCACTCTTTAAAAGCGTTCTGGAAATGGATGGCGTTGGATATCTGAAGACCAAACCGTACGGTACAGCAACGAACATTCCCGGCGTGTTTGCTGCAGGAGATGTCGCAGACTCGAAATATCGGCAAGCCATCAGCGCGGCCGGTACCGGTTGCATGGCAGCTATCGACGCAGAACGGTTTCTTGCTGAACATGAATAATTAGAATTAGAAAAATCAAAATGGACATAAACCTGACGACCCCTGCGCTTCTTTTCCCGGCAATATCCCTTCTATTGTTGGCATATACCAGCCGCTTTCTTGCTCTCGCCGCATTAATGCGCGAACTCCACGTTCGGTACAAAACCCAACCTGATCCACGCATCAAGGGACAATTAACAAGTTTGCGTTACCGTATTGGAATCATCCGCAATATGCAAATATGGGGTGTAGCCAGCTTTGTCGGGTGCGTGCTGTGTATGATTGTACTGTTCGCCGGTTTGCTGACATTGGGGAAGTGGATTTTTGTCGGCAGTCTGTTGATGCTGCTCCTTTCGCTAGGGCTTTCATTACGTGAAGTTCAAGTTTCGATTGATGCTTTGACTTTTCAGATGCATGATTTGGATGGAGATGATGCAGGAAAGTAGATGTTTGTTTCATTCAATCCTGTGTCTGAGGCTGTTCTTTGTGTTTGTCTTGAGAAATGCTCTTTCTTACATTCTTCCTAACTTTGATTGACTTTCCGCCCTCTATTTCATAATTTGTTATACTATAACAAGTTACACTGTGCCAAAGGTCGACAGACTCCGTCGCACTCTGACGAGCGCATCAGCCTCTGGCTGAGAAGAGCACGAAATACTACGAGGACGCTTATAGCAAGAAAAGCTTATAAGTAATCCTTGGGAATTTGTGCTCTTCAAAAAAGGATAAGGAGCAAAACGGAGATTGGCGAAGTGAAATAACTTCGATCTTTATCAATTTCCTATAAACCTATGTCTAAAACTGCAAAATGGATCATCGGTATTATTGCTGTTCTCGTATTTTTATTTGGTCTGTTTGTTCTAACGTTGGTTTCATGGATGTTCTCCGATGAAAACGACGAGACGACCACCACCGGCGGGGAGAAAATTGCGGTCGTCGAGCTGAAAGAACCGATTGTCTCTTCGGAAGAAATAGTACGCCAGTTCAAGAAGTACCGCGAAAACAAATCGGTGCGAGCAATAGTATTCCGGGTCGAATCACCGGGTGGTGGTGTGGCGGCAAGTCAGGAAATTTATGAGGAAGTGAAGAAGACGCGTGATGCCGGCAGACCTGTGGTTGTCTCGATGGGCTCGGTAGCAGCAAGCGGCGGTTATTATGTCTCATGCGGCGCGACAAAGATTGTAGCAAATCCTGGAACACTAACGGGAAGCATCGGTGTCATTTTCCAATTCATGCACTACAAGCAGTTGATGGATAAAATTGGCATTGATGAAACCACATTGAAGACAGGAAAGTTCAAGGACTCCGGCTCGCCTTTCCGCAAAACGACGGAAGAAGAGAAACAGTATTTCCATATACTCATGAGTGATGTCTATGATCAGTTTGTCGATGTCGTAGCTGAGGAACGAGGGCTTGATCGGAAGGAAGTACTGAAGTACGCCGATGGCCGTGTATTCACCGGACGACAAGCGTTGGAATATGGATTGGTCGATACACTTGGCACCATGGAAGATGCAGTGAGCATTGCGGCAGAATTAGGCGGCATTCATGGTAAACCGAAAACAGTAAAAGAGAATAAAAGAAAAACATTATTTGAAAAACTCGTCGGTGATGCGGCTACTGAAGTGACAAAAATACGACAAGAATTTTTACAGCAGCCGTTATTGCAATACCGATTCACATCTCCCAACTAATTTTTTGAGGAGGCTTCGTGACCAAAGCAGATATCGTAGATGTCATTGCATCGGCAACGGGGTTAACGAAAGTAGAAACCGAAGCCGTGGTGGATGGATTCATTACAACGGTTATCGGTGCGATGAGGGATGGAAAGAATATAGAAATCCGCGGTTTCGGTAGCTTCAAAGTGAAGAAACGTAAGGGGCGAGTTGCCCGCAATCCGCGTACGGGTGCTCAGGTGATGGTGGATGAACATTTCGTTCCGACATTCAAAGTTTCAAAAGAAATGAAGCAAATTGTGAATGAGAACCTCAAGAAAGGGGTTTCATAGTGGCGGGAATGAAGCCCAGAATTCTCTGTGCGCATTGTAGTGCGCCGCTTCAACCGGGAAATCAGTTCTGTTCTTCATGTGGCGTGGCAGTAGATTGGACAGAGGGAATCGCTTCTGGTTCCCCCATGAATTTACGAATGGAATCAACAAAGCTTGAATTACACGGAAAAAACCTACGGTCGAACGAAGCATCAGCTTCTTGGTTGTTAAAGTCAATCCTGGGCGTTGTTGTCATAGCTGCACTCGCTGTTATTGGATATGAGTTTTTTATTGAAAAGGGCCTAAGTGCCGGATCAACCCAGCAAGTGCTCGCTCAACCGGAGACACTGACGGGAGAAATGGCTCAGAAGCAAACAGAGATTCAGGCATTGGAAAAGGACGTTGCCTCCCACCCGAACGATATGACACGAACACTGCAACTTGCCAATCTTTTGCACGACGGATTATTGTATGAGAGGGCGATTCCTTATTACAAAATGTTTCTCGCGAAAAATCCAGGTGATGCTAATGCTCACGTAGATTTGGGAATTTGTTACAAGGAACTTGGCAATTTTTCAGAAGCAAAAAAGGAGATGAAGGAGGCGCTGAAGTACGTACCCAAACATCTCCATGCGAATTTCAATCTTGGGATTGTCTGCTTGAGCGAAGGTAATCCCCATGAAGCGAACGAGTGGTTTAGAAAAACAGTTGCATTGGATCCTACAAGCGAAGTCGGGAAACGAGCGCAGCAGCTTTTAACTCAACACAACTCACAAACACCGAAGACGAACTAACAGAAAGGATACGCATATGCCATGTGGTCGTAAGCGAAAGCGCCATAAAATGGCGACTCACAAGCGCAAGAAACGCCTGCGGAAGCAGCGTCATAAGAAGAAGGTCCGTTAGGTATCAATCCCTTTGCCTGTCGCTCGTATGCCTTGCGACAGGCAGGGTACGGATTGGCGCATGGTGAGTTTCTACAGTGAGTTGAGAATTGAGTGAAACAGAGTATTGTTGTTCTTTTTTTAAAATAAATAAATAAATAAACTGGAGGTTGTTATGGCACAGGAAAATGACGGCATGGCGAAGGGACTCATTGCAGGGTTTATCGCAGGCAGTATTGTAGGCGCGGTAGTTGCACTCTTGTATGCTCCCAAGGCAGGAAAAGAATTACGCGCTGATATCAAAGAGAAGGCAGGCGACTTAATGGAAGATGCACAGGAATATATGGATCGTGCGAAATCGAGCGCAGTGGATATTGTGAACGAAGGAAAACGGAAAGCAAGCACGCTTGTGGATGATGCTCGCCGTAAGGCAAACACCATACTTGGCGATGCCGATCGAGTGATCAACAATGCGCGCAGCAAGACGTAAGGCACAAAGAACACCTAAGCCTCTGTTAAAATCTAAACAATTTATTTTATCGAACCCAGAAAAGGGAAACTCGAGTGGAAACATTATCTGAAATACTAAAATTAGTGTTGTACTGCAGCGCTTCCGCGGTATGTATCTATCTTATTGTCGTGCTTGTTCGCTTCAAGGCATTCCTGCAAGTCTTGCAGATTGAATTGATCGATCTCAACAAGAATCTGAAGCCCATTCTCGAAAATCTCAACGCGGTAACAAACAAACTGCGTTTGATTGTCACAAAAGTGGAAGATCAGGTCGATATAATCCATGAAGTGTTTCTTGCGTTCAGGCGTGTTACCGAAAACATTACGCGGCTTGAAGAACACTTTCAACAGCGTTTGGAAGAACCGCTGATGCGTGTGGGCGCGTTGTTTGGCAATATCATCAACCGTCTTGTATCGTTGTTTATGCGGCGATAGCAGCAGAATATTCTTTGAAGCACCGCTGAAGAAGAAATCTGTGCTGACGGTGGATGCCCACCGCCGGTGTCATTTTACCTTAAGGAGATACTATTGTGTCAAAAGCGATAAGTAAAGAATATACCATTGATAAAATCCGTAATATTGCAGTCATCGGTCATGGCGGTTCCGGAAAAACGACGTTGACCGAGTCGTTGATGTTTGTGGCGGGAGCCGCTACGCGAATAGGGCGCGTCGAAGATGGTTCGACTATTTCCGATTATCATGCAGATGAAATCGAACGTAAGATTTCCATTAATGCGGCTGTGCTACACGCAGATTGGCAGGGAACAAAAATTAATATTCTCGATACACCGGGATATTCAGACTTCACTGGCGAGGTACTCAGTTCTCTCCATGTCGCCGACCTTGCTGTGGTGATGTTGAAGGCAGTGGAAGGTGTCGAAGTTGGTACAGAAATTGTTTGGAACTACACCAAATCCTTACATATACCGGCCCTCCTTGTCGTGAATAAGCTTGATAATGAAAATGCTGAGTTCGATCTTGCAGTCGCAACTGCGAAAGAGCGATTTGGTCATGATGCGGTGATCGTACAATTCCCTGTGAATCAAGGACTTCCGTTCGATACGGTCGTGGACGTTTTAAAGATGAAGGTGCTGAAGTTTAATCGTGAAGGCAGCGGCAAATTCACAGAAAGCGATATCCCTGCCGACTTGAAGGAGAAAGCTGAACAGCTCCACGAAGAACTAATTGAGAAAATCGCAGAAACCGACGAAGCATTGATGAACAAATTTTTTGAAGATGGCACGTTGAAAGATGCCGATCTCGAAAATGGCTTCCGCTTTGCGCTGTTGAATAGAAAAATATTCCCTATCTACTGCATTGCCGCTTCACTTGGCATCGGCACGAGTCCATTGATGAGTTTCATAACAACGTTTGGACCATCGCCGAAGGATCGGGGCAAGGTTAAGGCAACCAATCTGAACGATAAAAAAGAGATTGAAGTAGAACCCGATGGAGCGAAAGAACCATCGTTCTTTGTATTCAAAACAGTTTCGGAAGAGCACGTTGGCGAATTGTCGTACTTCCGCGTGTACTCCGGCACTATTACTGCAGGATTGGATCTTGTTAATCAATCCAACGGTAAAAGTGAACGCCTCGGACAGCTCTTCGTGATGAATGGAAAAGAGAGATCTGAAATTACAAAACTTTTCGCCGGTGATATTGGCGCTGCGGTGAAGTTGAAGGACACACATACGAACAATACGCTCAGCAGCCGGGCATTCCCGGTTTTGTATCCACCGATTAATTTCCCGGATCCGGTCATTCGTATGGCGATTCATTCCAGGTCGAAGGGAGATGAAGATCGCATGGCGAACGGATTGCATTCCTTGCATGAAGAGGATCCGACATTTGTCATCACGGTAGATGGTCAGCTCAGTCAGACAGTGATAGCCGGTCAGGGTGAACTCCATTTGCTTATCGTCACCAAACGTCTCAAACTGAAATATGGTGTGGATGTTGATCTCACAGAGCCAAAGATTCCCTATAAGGAAGCGATTCGTGCAACGGCGCCGGATGTGGAATACAAACACAAGAAACAAACCGGCGGGCGGGGACAGTACGGACATGTACACATTAAGATTGAACCGAGACCACGGGGTGCGGGATTTGAATTTGAAGATGCCATCGTCGGAGGCGTAGTGCCTGGTCGTTTTGTTCCGGCAGTTGAAAAAGGTGTTATCGAAACGATGCTGCGCGGTGTGCTTGCCGGCTATGAAGTGGTAGACGTGAAAGTAACGATCTTTGACGGTTCCTACCACGCAGTGGATTCTGACGAGCATTCATTCAAAATTGCCGGCGCGATGGCGTTTAGAAAAGGAATCATGGAAGCGAAACCTGTTCTTCTGGAGCCAATTAATATTATTGAAGTACTAGTGCCTGATGAATACATGGGTGATGTGATGGGTGATCTCTCCGGGCGTCGCGGGAAGATTCAAGGAATGGAAGCTGAAGGGCATTTCCAGAAAATCAAAGCAAGTATACCGATGTCGGAGATTCATAAGTACTCGACGATTCTTCGTTCGATGACACAAGGCCGTGGAGTCTATAAGACGAGATTCTCACATTATGACGAGATGCCGCGCGAGGCAGCAGAGAAGGTAATCGCTGCAAGCGAGAAGGCGAAAGTAGAAGAAGAATAGAAATTTTCACGTAGGGATTCAATATATTGAATCCAATGTATTATTGAGATGCCCGTTATGGTAACAAACCAGCGGGGCGTTTTATTTATCCTCCCATCGCTGTTTCGGATCAGCGGAGATCAAGCTCCGAGGGAATTATGTGAAACTTGGAGATCTCCTCCCTATTATTTTTGTTCTCAGGCGAATCGGATATTATAGATCTGGATGGACTTAGAGAGTTATTTATGAAGTAGGTTTGATTTTGAGAATTGAGTTGACTTTCGAGAGAAGTGCCTCAAGAGTGAATCCCTTTGCTAGATATTCTACCGCTGCACCGGTTTTCCATTCCTTATCTGATTGAGCTTGATTTGTCATAATAATCACGGGGATATTAGCCGTTTCAGGAAATTCCTTCAGCGTTTCTAACATGAGGAAGCCGTTTAAATTATTCATAACGACATCGCTAATAATTAAATCAGGAATGTGCTGCTTTGCAAGTTCAAGTCCTCTAAGTCCGTCTTCGGCTTCCAGTATTTCAAATCCGCCTTTCAATCTTAGGGCAACGGATATGGATAAACGTACAGTATCATCATCTTCAACCACGAGTATTTTTTTTCCCATAAGATGAACTCCTATAGTAATGATTATATTAACCTACAAAGTTCCTTTTATAAATACAATAGGATATGTCTGATTTAAAGTCCGCTCGTTTTGGAATGCACTCTATTTAGAGAGATTTTAAGCTTTTTCCACAATCTTTGAATGTTTTATTCTTGATGAATTTTATTTTGTGATTGAAGTTACGAAGAACATCGTTTTCCCGTCTCCTCATTTTTCTGTATCTTACTTTCACGTATGACAAAAAAAAATAATTGGACAGAAAAACTTGAGGAAGGTTTCTGAAAAAAAAGTGAACAACCTTCCGAAGAGTTCGGGTCGTCGTAAACCTTCCGACATCATCATCCGCGGTGCACGGGTTCATAACCTCAAAAACATTAACCTCACACTGCCGCGTAACAAACTTATTGTGTTCACTGGTGTCAGCGGCTCTGGTAAATCAAGCCTCGCATTTGATACGATCTATGCAGAAGGGCAGCGCCGGTATGTCGAAAGTCTCTCTTCCTATGCCCGCCAATTTCTCGAGCGAATGGAAAAACCGGATGTCGATCTGATCCAGGGAATCAGTCCGGCAATCGCTATCGAGCAAAAGACAACTTCACGCAATCCCCGCTCGACTGTTGCCACCACCTCTGAACTCTACGATTACCTTCGCTTGCTTTTTGGGCGCATCGGACAGACGTATTGCCGCGTGTGCGGAAAATTGGTGAAGCGCGATACGGTTACCACTGTTGTTGACCGCCTCCAACAAGAACCGGAAGGGGCAAAAGTGTACGTGATGTTCCCAATGCATGATCATCCGGGAAGAACGGTGAAAGAGGAAATCGATGTCCTCAAGAAGCGTGGTTTTTTCCGGCTTGTGGTGAATGATGAACTTATTGATTTGAACGAAAGCGCTTTCAAAGCGAAATCGAAAAAAGGAATCAATATTCTTGTTGATCGCCTCGTAATTCGAAAGAATGATACAGAAAGCATGACTCGGCTTGCTGATTCCGTGCAAACGGCATTCGAAGAAGGAAGCGGGTATGCTTTGGCTGTCATCTTGGAATCGAAGCAGCTTCTCCGGTTCTCACAGCATTTTGAATGTGTGGAAGATAATGTCCGCTATGAAGATCCGGAGCCGCGGTTCTTCTCGTTTAACAATCCGGTTGGAGCTTGTCCAACGTGCCAGGGGTTCGGACGAATTGTCGGTATTGACATGGATCTTGTTGTACCGGATCCGAGCAAAACGATTCGGGATGGAGCCATTTTACCATGGACATTTCCACGGGGGCGCGAAAATCTTATCGACCTGCTCCGTGTTGCAAAGGATGTCGGTTTGCCTGTGGACATCCCATTCAGCGAGTTGACAAAAGAACAACGCACGCTCGTCATGAACGGCTGTAAAGGGTTTGACGGTATCCATAAGTATTTCAAATTCATCGAACGGAAATCGTACAAATTGCACTATCGTGTTTTTCTCAGCCGCTTTCGCGGTTATACGACATGCGATGAATGCGGCGGATCGCGTCTGCGGAAGGAAGTACTCAATGTCCGCGTGAGCGGAAAAAATATTCAGGATATTGTCCGAATGACCATTGAAGAAGCGAATCGATTCTTTCAGGAAATCCGTCTTTCAAAGTATGAAGAGGAAGTTGCCAAGCGTATCTTAGAAGAAATTCGAAAGCGGCTTCGCTTCCTTGATGGAATCGGACTTGGGTATATCACGCTTGACCGATTGACGATGACACTCTCCGGCGGAGAATCACAGCGCATTAATCTTGCGACGTCGCTCGGTTCTTCATTGATGGGATCACTCTACGTTCTTGATGAACCTACCATTGGACTGCATCCACGCGACAACGGGCGGTTAATAAACCAGCTCAAGTCGCTGCGCAATATCGGTAACACCGTAATAGTTGTTGAACACGATGCCGAAATGATGCGTGAAGCCGATATTATTGTGGATATTGGTCCGCGGGCAGGTGAACACGGCGGCGAAGTTGTATTCAATGGAACGATGGAACAACTTCTGGAGCATCCAACGTCGCTCACAGCGAAATATCTCAATGGCACCCTTGCCATTCCGACACCGAAATCGAGGAGGCCGGACAATGAACAGTCGATCTTTATTCACGGTGCGTCGGAGAATAATCTGAAGAATATTGATATTCGGATTCCCTTGAATATGTTTGTCTGTGTCACCGGTGTCAGCGGTTCGGGAAAGAGCACGCTGGTACACAAAGTGCTGTACGCAGGAATGATGAAGCAAAAAGGCGGGTATGATGGAACTGCCGGTAAATGTAAATCCATCGAAGGAATTGATTCAATCAACCATATTGAGCTGGTAGATCAATCACCGATTGGAAGAAGTCCGCGTTCCAATCCTATTACGTACATCAAAATATTCGATCTTATCCGAGATGTGCTTGCTCACACACCGGCTGCAAAGACACATGGTTATGCACCGGGGCATTTTTCGTTCAATGTGCCCGGAGGACGCTGCGAAGTATGCGAAGGAGACGGTTTGCAGAGGATCGAAATGCAATTTCTCGCAGATATTTTTCTCCCGTGCGAATCGTGTAAAGGAAAGCGCTTTAAGCAGGAAGTGCTCGATGTTCGGTACCGCGGCAAGAATGTGGATGATATCTTGAATATGACGATAACAGAAGCGATAGAATTCTTTTCCGCTTCAGCGGACGGAAGGCGGATAGCAAAACGGCTGAAGGTGTTAGATGATGTCGGGCTTGGATACCTTCGGCTTGGCCAGCCGGCAACCACGCTCTCAGGCGGCGAGGCGCAGCGGATCAAACTGGCGCATCACCTTTCAACTTCCGAGCAGGAAGGGAATGCGCTCTTCATTTTCGACGAGCCGACCACCGGATTGCATTTTGACGACATTGCGAAGCTTCTGAAATGTTTCGATGCTCTTGTCGAAGCAGGCCACTCGATTCTTGTCATCGAACACAACATGGATGTTGTAAAGTGTGCCGACTTTGTCATTGACCTGGGGCCTGACGCAGGCGAACGAGGCGGTGAAATTATTGCAACTGGAACACCGGAGGAAATTGCTCAGAATTCTCGTTCCTACACCGGTGGATTTCTCAAACGTTACTTTTAATACATCTTTAAAAATATTTAGTACCATTTTGCGCCAATGAAAATAATTAAACGACACAACCGAAGATCCATTCGTTTGAAGGAATATGATTATTCACAGCCTGGTGAATATTTTATCACCATTTGTACATATAATCATGAATACACGTTAGGAGAAATTATAAACAGCGAAATGCGGTTGAATGAGATTGGAAAGATTGCAGAAAAATGTTGGAAAGAAATTTCCAATCATTTCATGAATGTAGAATTGGACGAATTTGTTGTCATGCCCAATCATTTGCATGGAATCTTCACGATAAGCGAACCTGTTGAATATATTCAGCCAAACACAAAGAATGTCGATGTAGGGGTTCAAAATTTTGAACCCCTACCACAAAACACATATCAACACATTATTCCAAAATCGTTGGGATCGATTATTCGTTCATATAAGGCTGCGGTTACACATGAATGTCGGCAATGTGGGTATCACGATTTCCGATGGCAGCGCAACTTTTACGATCGCGTCATTCGCAACGACAATGAATTAGACAAAATCAGGGATTACATTCTTAATAATGTTCTCCAATGGGCATTCGAAAAAGATAATCCAGATAATATTCCATTATGGTGATGGTTTATAACGATCCTCTCTTTTCAGATCCTGGTATTCCCAAGATTAAAGGAATTCCACTGATAAAGACGAGTGTGCAAATACACACAAATTCTACCTTAACCTAGTAACAATCTCTATCCCCCTCTTTTTCCTAAAAAAGTACTTGACTCCATTAGAGTAAAATGTTACACTCTACGTGTGGGGCACATCTGCCGGTGGTAAGGTATTGAGATAAGGCAGTAGCGCCTCCAGAGCTCCAAAAACAACCAAACTCCTAACATTTACAAAATATGAGGGGAGTAATGTGTTGAAGAAGAATTGTCCGTTCGACTGTTGAGAGCAAAGTAACAGTTAAGATCTGCTGATTTCAATTTTATTTTAATTTCAAGCAAATATAGTTTGCATAATTCATATTGAATTAATGAACGTTTGATCAACAAACAATATATAGAGGAGCTGTCATGAATACGATTAAAAGATTATTCCAAGAAGCAAAGGCGGTTATAAAAAGATTTCGTACGGCCTTTTTGCTCGCCTCAATGATGACGCGTTCGGTACAGGTAAGCATGCTTATTCTTATATTTTTATCTCATGTTGCCATTTCCCAAAAAATAGACACGAGCGAACAGGCAATGGTTAACAATTTTCAAAAACTCATGCGAAACTCAGAAACAATTGTAGATGCGCAAGTTATATCGAAGGAATCTAAGTGGGACAGTATTAATGGCAGTAAATTCATTTGCACATTGATAAAATTAAAAGTTTTCCAAACTATTAAAGGTACGATAGAGAATAACGAATTTACATTTAAACAACCAGGAGGTACCGGCGCTAATACCACTTATATGGTGGGTGCTCCAGCAATATATAGTTTAAATGAGAGGGCAATTTTTTTCTTCAGTAAAAAAGATATAAATGCCTATTTACAGGAAGAATCTAGAGTTCAAATTTGGCGAGGGGGAACAGTACTTATAGGAAATTACAGGATAGATACTAACGAATATATCAATACTGTAAAACAAACTGTTGCCGATACAACGGTGTTCCCAAAATATTTACATAGATTGAAGATGTCGGAAGAAGAGTATAAGACAAGGTCGCTTAGATCGAAAAATAACCAGATGACTAAAAAGGGAATAATAGATACAGTTAAGCAGGAGAACCATAGTAAGCAAGGAAATAGCAACACAACGGAAGAGGGCGTGAAATGAAACGAATACTCGGCTTTGCTGCTTTCGGATTACTATTTCTGAATATGGCGTATTCTCAAGATTCCGCTCCGCTTTTGCCTCCGCCAACGTTAGGATCACCCGACAATATAAAGATATCAAACCCAATTATAACATTTCATTGGAGCGATAATAATAGATGCAAATTATTACGAATTTGAGATAACCACAGACCTTAATGATTGGTCAAATCCATCTCCCGTAGCCGAACCTGTCGGTTTAGTTGTAGACGTTGAATACACAGTAACTCTTGATTTCGGTAACACATACTACTGGCGCGTAGCAACAGTGAATAGCGATGGTGTCCCAGGTGATTATTCTTCCTATCAGTGGGTCACCATTCCACCTCAGCCCGTAATTTCGAGCATTTCACCCAGCAGCAATGTTTTCTCCGGTGCTCCAAACAGTCCTACTGGTATTACTGGTGGACAACTAGTAACAATTCAGGGAGCTAATTTTGGCATTAATACAGGAACGGTTAGTTTTTTTTATCAAGGCAAGCCTATTGAAAATCCAACTTCAAATTATACCTTTATTCCGGCTACTACAGATGGAATGGTATGGAATAATTCAACAATACAATGTTATGTACCGAAAGGTGCTTGTAGTGGACCTGTGGTCGTTACAACTGCTGAACCGGACAATGTCAGTAGTGATCAAACCCAATCTACGGCTCAATTTGATATATCGTTCGGCTATAATGGTTGGGTTTGGACATGGCCTCAAGCATCTACAGCTACATCAGTATTATATTATTTGGATCCTAAAAGTTATCAATTTAGTAGCTCAACGACTTTGCAATCTTATATTGATGCCGCTGCATCAACATGGACCACTGCTGGATCAAAGTTTGGTTTCAATTCTAATCCAGCTGCTTGTTCAACTTCTACATTGACAGTGGGTTGGGATAATGATATCTTTTTTGGGACGCCAAATGATCCAAACGTGCAGCAGAGACACATGTCCAACAAGATGGAAGTGGCAATATACAAGAAGTCGATCTTATTTTATTTTCAAGAAAATACATTTTAAATAATTCATATTAGATCAATCAATAATAGAGAGGAGTTGTCATGTGTACAATTAAAAGGTTATTCCAAGAAGCAAAGGCGGTGATGACAAGATTTCGTATGGGCTTTGTGCTCAATTCAACAGTGGCACATTTGGTACAAGTGAGCATACTTATTCTTATGCTCTTTCCTCATGTTGCCGTTTCTCAAATAGATACGAGCGAAGAAAGCATGATCAAACACTTCCAAAGATTAATAAGCAACTCAGAAACAATTGTAGATGCGCAAGTAATATCGAAGGAATCATGGTTGTTGGATAGTAGTGACGCCAGAAATTATGGCTGGAGACATATAGGTAGAAGAGGCTTTTACACAACGATAAAATTTAAAGTGTTCCAAACGATAAAAGGTAATGTAGAGAATAATGAATTTACATTTGATCAAGAAGGCGGCAAGATTGGTGCGACCAGTCAAGTGTCGACCAATCAAATAGATTATAAATTAAATGAGAGAGCAATTTATTTCTTCGGCAAGAAGGATAAATATGGGGAATTATGGGGAGTAATGTATGAAATCTATAAGCCAGAGAGAGTGGGAGGGGGAGTAAGAGTAGGAGATTACATACTAGGTGCTAATGGTTTTATCAATGCTTTAAAACAATCTGTTACTGATACAGAAGCATTTCGAAAATATTACCACAATGCGAAGAATGAAGAGGAAAATTTTCACGAATCAATGGCGAAGTGGCTTCGAAAAGGGCTTAAAGACACCGTTAAGCAGAAAAACCCAAGGATACTGAAAGACAACAATATAAACGATGGAGGTATGAAATGAATCGCTTCCTCTATCTAATCGGCTTGATTGCTTTGGGATTTCTTTTTTTCAATATGGCCTATTCTCAGGCTTCATTAGTATCTCCCAAAAACAATTCAAGAATAATTACCTCATCTGTATCTTTTAGTTGGGATCCTGACCCAGATGCAGATTCTTACATCTTAGAAGTGTCAACTGATGAAAGTAGTTTAGCTTCTAATCAAATTTCTGTAGCTGGAACGTCATATAATAATTATAGCATAACTGCGACGAGCACATACTACTGGTGCGTAGTATCTGTAATTGCTGGAGAACAGAGTAATTCTTCAAACACTTACAGCTTTATTCCTTTTAAAATTACGAGCATTTCACCCAGCAGTGGTCCTTCAGGTGCTCCAACATCGACTTATGTTGATGCTCCGTCTGGCGGACAGGAAATAATAATTAGCGGATATGGCTTTGGTAGCGACGAGGGCATTGTTCTTTTCCCTTATTGCCCTAGTAATCCGAACTATAAAACTGTTAAATCAGACTATATTGACTCATGGCAGGATAATCTAATAAAATGTTATGTTCCCCATAATGCCAGTAGTGGAATAGTTGTAATTCAAACTGATGATAACTTTTCAAGTAGTAATATAGACAATAGTGCTCAATATAATGTATCATTTGGCTATAACGGTTGTGTTTGGACATGGCCGCAAGCATCTACAGCTACATCAGTATTATATTATTTTGATCCTGGAAATTATTTATATAATTCAAAACAGACTTTGCAAACTTATATCGATACCGCTGCATTAGCATGGAATAAAGCGGGTGCGAATTTTAAATTTTCTACCGGCGGCAAGTCTAGTTCTAGTGGATATGTTTATATTGGTCCCGTTCCTGCGGATCCTAAAAATCCTAATGGACCAATTCCTAATGCAAGTACAAGCATGGTAATCACCGATGGAATAATATCTGGTGGGAACACGGTAATTAGTAATACTATAAATTTCGATAATAATGGAACTGAACTGCAATCTATTATGACGCATGAATTTGGACATTGGCTAGCTTTAAATGATTTATATGGGGCTAATGATGCATCAAAAACAATGTACGGATATTATAATGGGTCAACAGGTTTAACTCCTAACGATAAAGCAGGTATAATAGCTTTATACGGCCGAAACACTACGGGTGTTAACCCGGTTGGTCCACCACCACCCCCACCACCATATACGCCGAAAAACTTTACTGCTACAATTAGTGGTTTAAATGTAGTGCTAACATGGGATACTTATACAGGAAACGGTTCGCTCGAAATTTTTAAGAATGGTGTGCTTCTTAGCGGCTTGTCTCCAACAATAACATCATATACAGACGTTAATGCGGTTACTTCTCTTCCAGCAACATACGAAATATATGGAATTAATAGCAACGGGGTTTCATCTGCTCCATCGGTTGTCACTGTATTACCTGCACCTATCGCAAATCCCGCATCCAACATTACCTCTACGAGCTTCACCGCCAACTGGGGAACTGTAAGTGGAGCGACGAAGTATTTCTTAGATGCCACAATAAGTGATGGCTGGAACAACTTATTACCTGCATACAACAACTTAGATGTCAGCAACGTAACATCTTATCCGGTGACTGGTTTGAGTCCCAACACTATCTATCGTTATCGAGTCCGATCATCCAATGGAGTGCAAAGTCCGAACTCGAACACGATTACTGTAACCACGACACCTGCACCTGCGATAACAGTGAATCCGACAAGCTTGTCATTTGGCAGTGTAATCGTGAACACAACATCCAGTCAACAGACCTATACAGTCACAGGTGCGAACCTTTCACCGGCGAGCGGAAATATCACAATTACAGCACCGAGCGGATTTCAAATATCAACTACGAGTGGTTCGGGGTTTGCGTCATCTATCACAGTTGCCTATAACGGCGGTGCATTAGCATCGACGACAGTGTATGTGCGATTTACTCCAACAGCAATAACGAGTTACAGCGGAAATATTACCACCTCAGGCGGTGGAGCAACGACACAAAATGTAGCGGTCAGCGGAACAGGTATTCAAGCACCGTCACTTTCAACATCGCCGACATCTATAGGGTTTGGTAATGTAGTGATAAATACATCTAGCGATAATGGATTTACACTCTTTGGATCGGGTCTATCACCGACAAATGCGGCTGTCACAATTACAGCGCCGAGCGGATTTCAGGTATCAACTACGAGTGGTTCGGGGTTTGCGCCATCTCTCACGGTTACAGCTCAAAACGGCGGAATAAATGTGCAGGGTGTGTATGTACGATTTACTCCGACAGCAGTACAGAGTTACAGCGGGAATATAACCATTTCAGGTGGTGGAGCTACGACAAATGTAGGAGTAAGTGGGAGTGGCATAGCGGTGCCAACGATATCATTAAATCCAGCAAGTTTGTGTGTAGATTATGGATCTGGTTCAACAAGCGTTACGATAAGCAACAGTGGAGGAGGCACATTAAATTGGAGTGTAACTTCATCAGATCCAAGTTGGCTGACGATAAATCCTTCCAGTGGAACGAACAACGGAACTATAACGGTAAATTATACTACGAATACAAGCGCCTCACCGCGTTCAGGAACGATAACGGTTAGCGGGACAAGTGCAACCAATACCCCGCAAACAGTGAATGTAACTCAGAAGGCGTCACCACCTACAGTATCTATGTCTTTTTCTCCGGAAAGTGGAACACAGGTAGGCTCTGCCAATGTAACCATTCATTATTCCGTTAACCAGCCTGCGTCTGTATCCATTTATGTTGATTGGTTGTATAGTTCTGGAGATTATTTATCTGGCAGTAATCAATGGACTACTACGTTATCCGCGGGAACACATACTATATACATATATGCCGGGAACAACAATGGCGGGAATTCTGTGTCTGAAACTTATAATGTACTTTATCCACCACCTCCATCAATAGACTTGTCCGTCTATCCTTCAGGAACTAATAGTAACTATACTGTCGAATTTTCTGTAAATTCGAGTAATCAGCAGATAAGTACTGATCTCTATGTTGATAACAGTATCTATTGTAGCTGGCAAAATATGGGATGTAATGATTTATTTGTAAATGTTTATTTGGCACCGGGAACTACTCATCAAATATTAGTAAGATCAACGAATAATTACGGGGCGTACAATGAAGCCTATGCGACCGTTGATGTACCAAATCCGCCGCCACCTCCGGCACCGACAGTATATATAACTGGAATTAATCAGGATGGTATTAATGGTTATGGTGTCTATTTTTATGTAGAGTCAGGAAATCAGCCGGTAAGTATAACTTACTATGTCGATGGGAATATTATTAACGGATGTCAAAGTACCGGGGGACTTTTGTGCACCTATATATATTTGGAAGCGGGGACGCATGAAATATGTTTTTATGTACAGAACACTTACGGCAACAATGAAGCATGTACAAGCATTGAAGTTCTTCCGCCAGCATATCCAGCACCTACCATATCGCAATTTGTCACTAGTCTAACGACCTATGGAACAGTGATAGTAAGTTTTTATGTGGATTCAGATAATCAACCGGTGGATATTAAACTTTATTATGGAAATTCTTATGATGAATGGCAAAATACCGGTGGATATATAAGTGATGAGATATCGGCAGCAAGCATACCAGATAATATATTAGATGTCGAAGTAAGCAATGCATATGGACAGAATGAGCAAACTGTTTGTCCACTTGAATCCAAGCCAGGAAGCATAGCCGCACATAAACCCATCGTGCTCAAAGAATCCAGTGTATCGGGTACGACCAACTCCAATGGCAATTTTGTCAAAAAGAATGTAGATATTCTTTCCTCAAAATCTGCATCATTCAATTCTTCTAATAATGCAACTTCGACATTAAGTGGTGGAAGCAGTATTGTAGTAACAAGCAATAAGAACCTCCCCCGCAAAAATATAATAAATATTCTTTCTGCCAATGTTAAGAAAGACGTTGCCAGTAATCAGATTGGCACATACACAGTTATGAGGGAAATTATTGAACATACGTGGGATATCAAATCGAATCAGGATAAAAAAGCTTTTATTTCTCTCGAATGTCCGAGTTTAGATATTCAATCAAATAAAGGAAATCAGAAAGCTGTTAAGTTCAAGAATGATATTCAGGATAAAAATGCATCATTTGATATGGGTATATCGAAGGGCGACACTATTAGTACTCGGTTTAAAATATCCTATTCACATCTTAATGCCTTTGGTATTAAAATGAGTAAAGGGATAGAATTCAAGATCACCGTCGATGCAAATGGATCAAACGGTACATATCAGGCGTCTATCAAAGAGCCATTGTCAGGCCAGGAAACGGATAGTCTCGGAATTGCAAGATTGGATAATGCGATAAAATGGGTAGTACCGAAGGACATGAAGTCCGTAAGAATTGTCCCGAGTATAACAGAAAATATTATCGATAGTTCTCTGAAAGTAAATATTGTTTATGAGATAATCTCGAGCCAGGATTCTATCGGCAAAAATCAGGCAAGTTTGGGAAAAGGCGTGCAGATATATCAGGAAACGAAAGTCGAAATTCCGACGGTTTTTGCAGCATCACAGAATTATCCGAATCCGTTTAATCCTTCAACCGTGATTCGTTATCAACTGCCGGCAGCCAGTTTTGTAAAATTAGTTGTCTACGATATAATGGGCAGAGAAGTAGCGATTCTTGCGGAAGGAATGAAGAATACCGGATATTATACTTCAACATTTGACGGGTCGAGATTTGCGAGCGGAATTTACTTTGCTCGGCTGACTGCAATGCCGCAAGATGGAAGTCATCCTTTTGTCAAGGTGATGAAAATGTCGATGATGAAGTAATTAATAGAAGAAAGCAGAAGCCTCGCCGCAGTTGTCGCCGGGGCTTCTTTTTTAAAAGAATTATATTAGAAACCATTTCAAAAATATGTTGTCACTCCCGAATGTTTCAATCGGGAGTCTAGGATTCTGGATGCCCGCTTAAAATCCGCGGGCATGACAATAGTACTTTGGTAATCCACCATTTTTGAGATAGGTTCTTGCACTTTCTAAAACAATCCGCCAAACGTTAGCGTAATAAATAACCCGCCGAAGTTCTTCATATAGCCGCCTTCCATTACTTCGATGCCGCTTGGGAACGGTGCAAGGAAGTATTTGACGCTCAAACCTGTGAGTGTACCCTTATCCATACCGAAATACACACCGGCTCCGATAAAACCACCAAGAGTGTATCGCAGCGTTCCGTACTTGAGACTTGTGAAGAAGTCGATTTTTTCTCTGTAGGGATTTCCAAAAATATCATAGGATATTTGATCTGATGCATAAGGTGCGACGAACACCATTGTTGGCCCAATCCCGGCAGTAATGAACGGACGGAGATTGTCAACGATGTCATCTTTGAACAGCCGGTACTGCACACTGACGGTCAAGGGGAGAAGAAGTAAACGATTTTTCTTGTTAGGGATATAACTATCTCCATAATAATCGTACTGTTCAACCTCAGCATCGTCTTTTACATCAGAGACCGCGAAATTGAACATCCATGACAGTTCGTCGTTCATTTCATACCGATAGAACGCTCCCATACCGAAACCATTATTGGATAAGAGCACGTCGAGACCCCACGCGTGCACTGCTGGGTTATAGCTTTGCTCATGTATAAGATTTGGATTGGATGGTGTAAAGATAATGGTTGTATCTGGTATCGTCGGCGTTTGTGCCGATGCGTATGTGAACAAGAGGAATGTAAAGAGAAGGAATCGAACAGTGCAATATTTGTTGATTTTATATCTCATTACGGTCAATATATTAAACGTATGAATTTCATAAAAGATTCCACAGATGAAAATCTGCTCAACGAATTTACCGAACAGCAAAAATACCGAATTTCAGGTATTTTGTCTCCGGCATCGCCGGGATAATCGGATGATCCGGAGCTGCGCCGGCAAATTCAAGGAGCTGTATGTCCCGTTTTGCTTTCACCGCGGCTTGTTCGATGGTGGAAAGAAATCCATCTTCCGTAATATGATGCGAACATGATGATGAGACGAGATATCCGCCGGGTGAAAGAATCCGCAGGGCTGCCGCATTGATTTCCTTATAGCCCCGAAGCGCTGCTGGAATATTTTTTTTGCTTTTTGTGAAGGACGGCGGATCAAGTATAACCACGTCGAACCTCTTCCTATCCTCGCCGAGTTGTTTGAGCGCATCGAGCACGTCTCCGATTACAAAATCTGCAGCGGCTGAATTTAAACGGGCGTTCACCTTTGCTTTCGCAACGGAAGATTCGGAAATATCTATTCCACGTACCAATACCGCTTGGGCAGCTGCGGCATGCAGCGCAAACCCTCCTTCGTTGCAGAAACAATCCAATACCGCAGCACCGATTGCATAACGATGAACTGCTTTCCGGTTTTCACGTTGATCAAGGAAGAATCCGGTCTTTTGTCCTTGAAGGATATCTACCTCAAACTTCACTCCATCGTCATCAATGATCGTAATGCTCGGATTTCCCCGTAAAACCTTCTTTTCTATCGGCAATTCTTCCAGTGCACGGATTGCTACATCATTGCGGGCAACAATGGCTTTTGGATGGAATATGGATTCTAAGACATCACAGATCGGTGTTATCCGTTTTTCCATTCCCGCAGAAAGAACTTGCAATGAGATGAACTCGTTATATTTATCAATGATGAGTCCGGGCAGGAAATCACCTTCACCATGCACAAGACGAAATGTTTCTGCACCGGGATAGAGTTTTTGACGTAACACAAGTGCTTGCTGAATTCGACGTTCAAAAAAATTGGCTGAGATATCTTCCTGTTCAGTCGTGAGAAAGCGAAAGGTGATAAGCGAATGGGGATGAAAAAAGCCGAGCCCGAGAAACTTCTCGTCATGCCGAAGCAGTTCAACAACGTCGCCTATTTCAGGGGCACCGCGAAGTGAAGCAATCTCGTTGCTGAACACCCATTGGTGTCCGGCAACAATTCGATGTTCTTCGTTTTTTTTGAGGACAATTTGCTTTTTCACAAAGGCAAATTAGAGAGTTTTTGAGGGATAAGCAAGCTTATGTGCTTGTCGTGACACCATAGAATTGTCGTTTGCTGGAGATAAGGGAATTGAGCAAAGTTAAAAGTATTCCGCTTGATGCCTTTTGTGTTTATATTAAGGGTGGAGAAAAAAATGTGAAGCACTTGAAATGTATTGTATTTGATATGGACGGGACGTTGACACAAACAAACCAACTGATCTATGATTCATTTAATTACATCGCACAGAAATATGCCGGAAGAACATACACCATTCCTGAAATCCATGCAATGTTTGGTCCGCCGGAAGAAGAAGCATTGCTTGAGATTGTTCGGCCGGATCAAATGGATGAAGTGATGAAGGATTATCTCGCATTCTATCGCACGCATCATAGCCGATTAGCGCGCCTGTTCCCCGGTATTGAAGGTATCCTTCGCTATACAAAGGAATGCGGAAAAACTTTGGCATTATTCACCGGCAAGGGGACGCATACCACAAGGATTACGTTGCAGGAATTCCACATCGATCAATATTTTGACTTCGTGGTGACGGGAAATGATGTTGTCAACCGCAAGCCGTCACCGGAGGGATTGCGGAACATTATGGAACACTTCGCACTTCAACCGAGTGAAGTTCTCATGGTGGGTGACGCAGTTTCCGATGTGAAGGCAGCGCATGAAGCCGGTGTGAAGATAGCTGCTGTCGTGTGGGATTCGTACGCCAAAGATATAGTTATGCAAATGAAATCAGATTTTATATTCCACGATGTCGGGGAATTTCACGATTGGCTAAAAAAGCAGTTCAGTTGACACTGCTGAGAAAATGATCATGCGAATCCTTCTCTTACTCATTATGACATATGTCGTCTCGCTTCCTGCGCAAACAATCTACTCTCAACGTATCAAGGGTATGCGCATCAATGGTATGGGAGAGGCGAAGTTTCCCGTTGTTTTGTTGGATTCGCTTCCGGTGACGATTTCATTCGATGTGGACGGAACGAAGCCTGAGAACTTTCATGTGAAGATATTTCATTGCGACAAGGATTGGAATATCACACGGTCATCGTTTATTAACGACGAGTTTAGAAATTTTAGCAAGAACCAGATTCCATTTGAGGAAGCTCCCGTGGGAGTACGAGCCTATCGGTGGACATACTTGCTGCGAATACCGGAAAGTGGAGATAGAAACAATACACAATCGTTGCATATTTCGGGAATGAATGACTTTGAAAAGTTGCCACAATCTGGCAACTATAAATTTGAAGTGTGGAATGATGATCAGAGCGAATTGGTTGCCGAAGGAAAATTTTTTGCCGCTGAAAAAGTGGAAGACTCAGTACTGACTGTTTATAACCGTTATTTACCTTCGGAGGTTTCACCGCAAAATCAGGTGCATAAGGCAGTCTTGTCGTTCACGGTTCCTCCTCCGCTGCTCAATGATGCCAGTCCAATATACTCGACTTCCATTAAAATCGCCGATGTATATCGAAATCGTGAAATCGAATTCCCGCACCGTATTGATGCAGACGATCGGAATCCGAACACATTTATTGACGGGTACGGGACAAACAATTTGAAGTTTGTGATCGATAATCTACAACCGGGGAATGAGTATCGTCGATTGGATGAGCAAACGGTCGATCTTTATTCGCTTGCTGAAGTGCTGCGTAAAAAAGACGGCGCCGATCTCAGCCGTTGGATGATTCAAGGAGATGGAGATCAGAATGGAATTTCTACGCTTGTGGCTGGCAATCGCTATGCCGATTACATACAGTTTCAGTTCGAACTTGGCCGTCCTGAGGAAGGCAGTAATGAGAAGATTTATGTCGTTGGTGATTTTAATGGTTGGAAAGTAAACGAACAATGGCGATTGCATTATGACGGAGCAACGAAGCATTACCTGCTTCTTGCGTTGCTTCGCCGTGGCGCGTACGATTACCAATATGTTCTCAACGGAAATGATTGGATAACGCTCGAAGGGAACGATTGGCGAACGGTTAATATCTATACTGCGTTGCTGTATTATCATGATCCACGATTCGGTGGTTTTGATCGAATTCTTCTTGCCGCTCAAGCAAAAAGTCCGGGCGGACTGGAAGCGAATTCACAATAAAGGAAGATGGCTATGAATCCATTGCGTGTTGGTGTTATTGGTGTAGGACATTTGGGTGCTCTCCATACAAAAATGTATGCACAAATTCCAACTGCTCACTTGGTCGGTGTGTTTGATATCGATTCGACACAGGCAGAAAAAATTGCGGTAGAATTCGGGATAAAAACGTTTGCGCAGCTCGATGATCTTTTGGCAAATGTCGAAGCAGTCAGTATTGCTACGGTCACTCAATCGCATTACGATGTAGCGATGCGAGTGATCAAGCGCGGTGTACATCTTCTGGTCGAAAAACCGATTACCGCAACCATCGAACAAGCACGTGCGCTGGCAGAGCGGGCAGAGACAAAGGGATTAAAACTCCAAGTCGGGCACATCGAGCGGTTCAATCCGGCGATTCTCGCATTGGAACCATATGATATTAAGCCGTTGTTTATTGAGTCACATCGGATGGCGCAATTCAATCCGCGCGGATCGGATGTGGCTGTCGTGCTTGATCTGATGATTCATGATATTGACTTGATATTAAGCTTAGTAAAATCAAAAGTGACGCGTATTGATGCGAATGGTGTTGCAGTTATCTCGGATACTCCGGATATTGCCAATGCGAGGCTGCAGTTCGAGAATGGCTGCGTGGCGAACGTAACGGCAAGCCGTATCTCACAGAACAAAATGCGCAAGATGCGTCTTTTCCAGCATGATGCCTACATCTCCATTGACTTTGCAACCGGGGTGTCGGAAGTATTTCGTTTGGCAGATGAAAATACTCCTCGTGCGAAAGCAACGAAAATGCTCGGAAAGATAGAAGAGGGGCGGCACAAGCGAATCATCACTTATGAAAAGCCAAAAGTGAAGGAAGTAAACGCTTTGAGATATGAACTTGAACGGTTTATTGAATCTGTACAAAAGAACATCGAACCGCCGGTTACAGGTCGCGATGGTTTACACGCATTAGAAGTTGCGCAGGAAATATTACAGAAAATTGAATCGCAAACAATACAGGTCGCGTAGTGGCTGAGCGGATTGAAATCCGGGATGATATTCTGAAACGTATTGGCAGAGTCGCCGATTGTGAGAGTATTGCCGCATATATTGTCGGCGGTTATGTGCGCGATCATCTGCTCGGTAAGGAAGTCAAAGATACCGATATTGTTGTTATCGGCAGCGGTATAGAGTTTGCAAAACAAGTTGCGAAGGACTTTGGCAGAACCAATTTGATTCTCTTTGAAAACTTCGGCACGGCAATGCTGCCATTGGATGATCGAAAACTGGAATTTGTCGGTGCGCGGAAAGAAAGTTACAGTAAAAATTCCCGTAAGCCGCACGTTGAAGGCGGAACACTGGACGATGATTTATTGCGGCGGGATTTTACCGTGAACGCGATGGCAGCAAGTCTCAATGCAAAGACATTTGGACAGTTGGTCGATCCGTTTGAAGGGCAAAGCGATTTGCGAGCAGGCATTCTGCGCACACCGCTCGATCCGGAGATTACGTTCGATGATGATCCGCTTCGTATTATGCGCGCTATGCGATTTTCTGCGCAGCTTGGATTTACCATCGAGCCGCATGTGCTTGAAGCCGCAGGAAAGATGGCGCAGAGATTGGCAATTGTTTCACAGGAACGAATCTCGGATGAGTTTCTGAAAATAATGTCCAGCACAAGACCATCGGTCGGACTTCAGATAATGTATGATTCTGGCGTTACGGAAATTGTTTTTCCTGAAATTGCTCAGATGGCGGGAGTTGATCAGCGAAAGGATTATCACCATAAAGATGTATTTCGGCATACGCTACAAGTTGTCGATAAAGTCGCGGACGTTTCTGATAACCTCTGGTTGCGAATGGTGGCATTGCTGCACGATATCGCTAAACCGAAGACCAAAGTATTTGTACCAGGGACGGGATGGACTTTCTATGGACATGAAGATCTCGGTGCACGAATGGTGAAGAAGATATTCCAGCGGATGCGTTTTCCGCTAGAACATGTTCCGTATATCGAAAAACTTATTCGCCTTCACCTCCGTCCACAGGCATTAGTCGATGATGGGGTGACAGATTCCGCCGTTCGCCGATTACTCTTTGAAACCGGAAATGATATTGATGATCTTATGGCATTATGCCGGGCAGATATTACATCAAAGAACCAAAAGCTTATCGAACAAGTGAAGCAAAACTATGATCTCGTCATTAAGAAAATGGCAGAGGTAGAGGAAAAAGATCGTATTCGGAATTGGCAGCCGCCATTGCGCGGCGAAGAAATTATGCAAGTTTGCGGATTGACCGAAGGACCAATGGTTGGCGTGTTAAAAGACAAAATCACCGAGGCGATACTTGACGGCACGATTTCGAACGAACACGATGCCGCTGTCCAGTATCTTTTTTCTATTAAAGACAGTATATTGAGTCAAGCGCCAATGGGGAAAAAACGGTCGCCGAAAATGTGAAACATTCGTATTTCTGGGGGGGCGTCTAAACTCTGGAAAAAGCTTGAGGTTCTTCAGTCCTTTTGAAACTTTACGGAAAAACAATCGTTTATTAAATATAATTTGTTACCTGCCAACACTATAATTATTGGAGATGTCTCAATGAAGAAAATGATTATGTTCATCCTGCTTGCCGTTTCATTCTGCAGTGCGCAAATGCCAGTTGGAACGTTAAAATCACTTACACTGAACGATGCTGTTACTATTGCTATGCAGCGAAATTTAAATGTAATACAGGCGGCAAATAATGTAGATGCTGCGCGTAGTGTCGAGGTGGCGGGCTACGGTTCTTATTTGCCGTCTCTTTCTGCTTCTGCTGCATGGGGAAGAGATCAGTCAGAGTATTCGATTGATTCAGTCTATAGCCAGTTAGTCAACCGGAATGTTCCGTCCGTAAATTCAATAACCACCGGCTATTCTGCAGGGTTGAATCTCAATTATACTATTTTCGACGGGCTGAATCGTGAAATGAATCTCAGTAAATCCATTTCCGGCAAGGCAATTGCCGATCAAACTTTTTTGAGAACGAAACAAGGGATCGTGTATCAGGTGCAAGCAACTTATCTCACAGTCTTGCGCAATGAACAACTCGTGCAGGTCAATGAAGAAAATCTGAAACGTGAACAGAAGGAGCTAGAAAGAATTCAGGAATCGAATCGTGTAGGGGCGTTGGCAATTGGTGATGTGTATCGCCAGCAATCTGCTGTGGCAACAGACGAATTTAATCTTATCACCGCCCAAAATACGTATGATAAATCGATTGCGGATTTACTTTCACTTGTCGGATTGGATGTGCGGGATGATTATCATATTGCAGATACTACTGTCCCAACAGAAGTGGACTCGGTGGAATTTTCCCAACTGCCTTCCCTTGGAAAGTTTGAACAGTTCCGCAAGCAAGCGCTCGACGCTCGACCTGATTATCAAGTAGCATCGGAAAACTTAAAAAGCACATCGTACTCGGTTGTTGCAGCTTGGGGACGCTATTTACCTGGGGTGAACGCGTATGCAGGTTACAATCTCAATGCCCCCGAAGTGTCGCAATTATCAAGTTATAAGGATTACACGTGGGGTTTAAGATTGAGTTGGACACTGTTTGATGGATTTCAAACGAATGAGGGTGTCCAGAACGCAAAGGTTCAGGAACGAAATGCCGAGATATCGCTCCAACAGGCAGAGCTGATCGTCAGTGTCGATGTGAAAAAAGCACTTCTCGACCTCGGGGCGTCTCAAAGACAGTATGAAGCAAGTGTAAAAGGTGTAACTTCTGCTTCGCAGGATCGTAGAGTAGCAGAAGAGCGGTACAATCTTGGCGCCGGGACGATTATCGATCTTCAAACGGCAAATGCAAATTATGTAAACGCAGAAGCGAATAAAGTGAATGCGACATACAATTATATTACAGCCAAGCGAAATCTGGAATATGTCACTGGGGAACGAACTTATTAAACAGCACTGTCCGTAGTGTTTGACAGTTAATTTCGAGGAGTAGGTTATGGCAAATGGCAACGGGAAAAAGAAAAAGAAGAAGACTATCATTATTTCAATTATTGCGGTCGTAGTAGTAGCTCTCGTTGTACTGGTGATTGTTGGCAGCCGTCGTGAGCCGGTTATTTCCGTGCAAACCGAGAAAGTACAACGCCGGACAATTACTCAAATTGTAACAGCGACAGGTAAAATTCAACCGGTCACTCAGGTCGTGATTAATGCAGAGGTTAGTGGAGAAATAATCGAGTTGCCGGTCCGTGAGGGACAATCGGTGCGCAGAGGACAATTGCTCGTCCGTATCAAACCGGAAGCTTACCAGGCAGATTATGATCGGGCGCAGGGGAATATCGAAATGGTGAAGGCAGCTTTAGATAAGGCCGAAGCAGACTACAAACGTGCATTGGGACTATCTGAAAAGAAACTCATATCCGATGCAGATATGGATATTGCGAAAGCTAATTATCAGGGTGCAAAAGCAAACTATGTGCAGGCAGTTGCAAGTGCCAAAGAGTCGTATCAATCGCTGTTGAAGACGTCCATTTATTCTCCGATGGATGGCACAATCAGCAATCTACCACGGGAACTCGGCGAACGTGTGAGCGGCAGTGCGTTCATGCAAGGCACGGAGATTATGACAGTTGCAGATCTTTCTAAAATGGAGGCTCGCGTCGATGTCGGCGAAAATGATGTAGTCATGGTACGCAATAATGATACGGCACGTATAAGCGTCGATTCTTATCCTGATCGTATCTTCATCGGTTCAGTATATCAAATTGCCAATACAGCGACATCTACAGGTGTTGGAACACAGGATCAGGTGACAAATTTCCAAGTGCGCATTTTACTCAATCCACAGAAAGATGCGGTCTTCCGTCCGGGGATGTCGATGTCGGCAGACATAGAAACTGAGACGAGATCGAATGTGCTGACAGTCCCGATTCAATCGGTTACAGTACGATTGCCGAAGAAAGAAAAAGCTGAAGAACCGAAAGAAGGAGAAGCGAAATTTGAAACAACAGTGAAAAAAGAGAATGAAAAATTGGAGGAGGTAGTTTTTGTTGTGAAAGATGGCGTGGCAAAAACGGTTCCTGTCAAACGCGGTATCAACAGCGACACCTATGTTGAAGTGAACGGAGGTGGATTGGAAGGGCAGGATGTTGTTTCGGGGCCGTTTAAAGCGATCAATCGTGATCTGGAAGTTGATTCGAAAGTGAAGATTGATAACAAAACCGAACGCAAAACCGGAGCCAGTGCAGACAAAGATAAGAAGTGAAAAAAGTTAGAAGGAAGAAAATAGGAGAAGAGAAGAGTAAAGGACGAAAGCAGAAAATTGAAAATGAGATTGCAGATGATGAAAATAACGCGGATATGTGGATTTGTGGCTGCGGCACTCATTCTGCAAATGCATGGAGAATTGATTGCTCAGACGATTGATGAGGGTATTTCTCTTCTTCAGCAAAGGAAGTTTGCAGAAGCAAGAACAGTGTTTGAGCAAATTCTAGATAAAGACGAAAACAATGCTGAAGCGCATTACCGGTTAGGCCTTGTATATTCCAATAGAACGAATCCGCAGCGGGATGTGGACAAGGCGGTCGATGAATTAGAGAAAGCAGTCGACTTAAAACCGGACAGTGCCAATTACCAATTTCGATATGGTGTTGCTCTGGGAGAAAAAACACAAAAAGCCGGTATTATCAAACAGGCATTTCTCGCACCCAAAGTGAAAAATGCATTTAAGCGAGCGGTGGAACTTAATCCTCAACATGCCCAAGCGCGTATTGCATTGGCTCAGTTTTATTTGATTGCCCCATCCATTGTAGGTGGTAATGAAGAAGAAGGATGGAAGCAGTTGGATGAAGCTATCAAACTTGATGAAGTCCCTGCTCGTTCAGTCAAAGCAAGCTTCTTAGAACGAGCAAAGAAAAACGATGAGGCAGAGAAGGAGTACAAGATTCTTGTTGTTTCGAAGCCGAAAGATTGGCGTACCTGGAAAAATTATGGGTACTTCTGTATGAATGCAGAACGATATGATGCTGCGGTCGGAAATTTCAAGAAATATATCGAATTGTGTCCTGATACTGCGGATTCGTATCAAAGTCTCGCCGAAGCATTGTTAAAGAAAGGTGAAACAGATTTAGCAATGACCAATCTGAATAAGTCGTTGAGTCTCGACAAGGATTACGTGCCTGCAATTATTTTGGTGGGCGAAGTCTATCAAGCAAAAGGACAGAAAAAAGAAGCGAAAGACGCATATCAACGGGCGTTGTCAGTTGCACAAAATGAATATTACAAGACTCAAGCCGAAAAGAAACTGAAAGAAGTTGAGTAATAGGAAGGAATGTTGAATGTCCGCAATTATCAAGTTTACGAATATCGCAAAAATCTATCAGGTTGGCGAAGAAAAAGTTCATGCTTTAGATGGTGTTTCAATCCAAATTGAGAAAAACGAATATGTAGCAATTATGGGTCCGTCGGGTTCCGGCAAATCAACATTGATGAATATTATTGGTTGCCTCGACACGCCTACTTCTGGTTTATATGAATTGAACAACACAAACGTCAGCGATATGAACGACAATCAGCTTGCCAAGATTCGAAATAAAGAAATTGGATTTGTTTTCCAGACGTTTAACTTGCTTGCCAGATCGGATGTCCTCCACAATGTTGAACTCCCGCTCATTTATGGTGGAATTGGATCAATGGAGCGGAAGAAATTAGCCCGCGCGGCAATTGAACGCGTAGGATTGACGGATCGAATCCATCACAAACCGAACGAACTTTCCGGCGGGCAGCGCCAGCGTGTATCCATAGCGCGCGCTCTTGTGACACAGCCATCCATTTTACTTGCAGACGAACCAACCGGAAATCTTGATACAAAAACCGGCGATGAAATTATGATGCTATTCGATATGTTGCACAAGGAAGGCAATACCATCATCCTCGTAACCCATGAAGAGGATATCGCATTACATGCGCATCGTCGGATCCGTCTCCGCGATGGCAAGATGGAAGTGGACGAGCCAATCAAGAATCGAAAAATCCTAACTCGACCAACAACGGTCATAGCATAACATGAAATTTGTATTTGATGAATTCAAAGAAGGGATGGCGATTGCATTTGCTGCCATCCGTGCCAACAAAATGCGCTCGGTGTTGACCACTCTGGGAATTGTTATCGGTATCGTTTCTGTGACACTCATGGGCACGGCAATTGAAGGATTGAATCGTGCATTTAACAAAAGTATTGCAGCCCTGGGATCGGATGTTTTATATGTACAAAAGTGGTCATGGGGTAATCATAGTGATGATTGGTGGAAAATTAAAAATCGGCGAGATGTTCGTATACAGCAAGCAAGGGATATTGAAAAGTACTCAGAATATGCACAAGCGGTGAATCCTGCAACGGGAACAACACGGAATGTCACATATGGACAAAAGCTCGTAGAGAATGTCGCCATTATTGGCACTGGGCCCGACTTGCTTGAGACAAGCGGAGCGACTGTTGCGTTTGGCCGTTTCTTTACTCAGTTGGAAGCTGATGGAGGACGACCGGTGTGCGCTATTGGTTCTGAAGTAGCTGAAAATCTTTTCCCCAATGAAAATCCGATAGGGAAAGTCATCAAGATTGGCGGGTATGCATTCCGCGTGCTGGGCGTGTTCGATAAACAAGGAAGTTTCCTCGGCCTCTTTAGTCTTGATAATAGAGTTTATGTTCCGATCAATCGTTTCTTTCAAGAGTTTATGTCGTTTCGAAGTGATATCCAAATTATGGTAAAAGCAAAATCTGTGGATGAATTGGAAAACACAAAAGAAGAAGTCCGGGGTATCTTACGTAAATCACGCGGCCTCAAACCGAAAGATCCGGATGATTTTGCAATCAACCAGCAAGAAATGTTAATCCAGCAATTCAATACGATTGGCGCTGTTATTGCTGCCGTAGGTTTATTTATTACGGGAATGTCGCTCTTTGTCGGCGGTATTGGTATTATGAATATCATGTTCGTTTCAGTCACAGAACGGACAAAGGAGATTGGCATCCGCAAAGCTATTGGAGCGCCGCGGCGAACAATTCTTCTCCAGTTTCTCATTGAATCTGCTGCACTGTGCCTTATCGGCGGCTTGATCGGTATCGTTATTGCCTTTCCATTAAGTCTTATTATCGATACAGTACTGCCAACAGCAATGCCGCTCAGCGTCATAGCCATTGCTTTGTTGGTGTCGGTTTTTGTTGGTGTGCTTTCAGGATTCTTACCTGCATATCGTGCATCTCGACTCAACCCTGTAGATGCATTACGGTATGAGTGAGTTATGAAATTCTATGAAATATTTAAAATGTCTCTGAATGCTTTACGCGCGAATAAACTGCGTTCGGCATTAACTCTACTTGGAATTTTTGTCGGAGTATTTTCCATTATTGGTGTGATGACCGCAATTCAGGTCCTTCAAAATAGCATTGAGAGCGGACTGAGCAATCTTGGATCCAATACTTTCCAGATTCAGAAGCAGCCAGTTATAGCAAATCGCACGCAATGGATGAAATCACTGAAATGGAAAGATATTACATACGAGCAGGCAAAAGCTGTCAAAGAGCGGATAACACTTGCTCAATATGTTGGTATCGGAGCATTGCAGAGTGCAGAAACCATCCAGTTTGGGTCCCTCAAAACCAATCCGGATGTTGATGTTGGCGGCGAGGATCCGGAAGGAATGCAGACGAACAACTGGACTATTCAAGATGGAAGAAATATCACGGATGATGATGTGAAGTACGCTTCATTCGTTACAATTCTCATGGGTGACGTTGTGAAGAAATTGTTTCCGCATGGTGGTGCAGTTGGCAGTATTATTAGAGTCGGTACTCAGCGTTATACAGTCATTGGAACGTTTGAACCGAGAGGCTCCACATTAGGCGATTCTGAAAACAAAGTGATTATACCGATCAGTACATTCCTTCAACAATATGGCAAGATACGCAGTGTCTATATTAAGGTCAAAGCCAAAGGCTCGGAAGTGTACGATGATTGTGTTGAGGAGACTCGGATGGTTCTCCGTACGATACGAAAAGTTGCTCCCGGCGATGAAGATAATTTTTCTATTTCTTCGAATGACTCGCTCATTGCTACATTCAATGATTTTACACTCTACGTAAAACTTGGCGTGGGTTTTATGAGTTTTATTTCATTGATTGCAGCGGGGGTCGGTATTATGAATATTATGCTTGTTTCTGTTACAGAACGGACCAAGGAAATTGGAATTCGAAAAGCCATCGGTGCTCGACGCTCAAATGTTTTGGCACAATTTATTACCGAGGCTGTCATTCTTTGTCAGATTGGCGGCGTGATTGGTATTGCCGTTGGTGTGCTGGGCGGAAATCTTACTGCGCTCCTATCCCATTTTCCGCCGGTATTCCCCATTGATTGGGCATTGATTGGATTTGCGATTACCACGTTTGTCGGAGTTGTGTTTGGCGTGTATCCGGCATGGAAAGCAGCAAATCTTGACCCGATTGAATCTCTGAGATATGAATGAAAAGACAAAGCTGGTCATATGGATCGCCTTTTTTGATTACCTCTGAAGAGTTTCTATGCAGTTTTCCGAAATTATAAAAATGGCTTTGATAGCCATACGTTCCAATAAACTTCGTTCGGCGCTAACGCTTCTTGGTATCGTCGTTGGAGTTTTCTCTATTATCGGTGTTATGACAGCCCTTCAGGTGCTGCAAAATAGTATTGAAGATGGTCTCAGTAATCTCGGTTCTCATACTTTCCAGATTCAGAAACAACCGGTGATGGCGAATCGGACACAATGGCTTAAATCATTAAAGTGGAAGGATATACGGTACGAACAGGGATTTATTGTAAAAGAAAGAATGACACTTGCTCAATATGTTGCACTGGAATCCTGGAAATTTGCACAAACCGTGCAGTATGGATCTTTAAAAACAAATCCGGATGTTCAGGTTGCTGGAGAAGAACCGGAAGGAATACCAACGAATAATTGGACAATTAAAGAAGGACGCAGCCTTTCAGAGGATGATATGCGACATAGTACCTTTGTAGCCATTATTGGCGATGATGTAGCAATGAAACTATATCCGCATGGCGGTGCTGTCGGAAGTGAGATTCGCGTTGGCGATGAACGGTATCAGGTCATAGGGACGTTTGATAAAAAGGGTTCATCCCTGGGTGGAAATTCAGATAACTTCATCGTTGTACCATTGAGCACGTTTTTGAATAATTACGGCAAACTTCGCAGCATCAATATTATGATCAAGGCAAAAAATGCTGAAGTCTATGATGATTGTGTCGAGGAAGCTCGCATGCTCCTTCGAACAGTTCGAAATGTTGTGCCGGGCCAGGAGGACGATTTTACAATTTTCTCGAACGATTCATTGATCGATACATTTAATGATTTTACGCTCTATGTAAAAATGGGAGTTGGATTCATCAGTTTTGTCTCGCTTCTTGCGGCCGGTGTCGGTATCATGAACATCATGTTAGTCTCTGTTACAGAGCGTACCAAAGAGATCGGTATTCGCAAGGCGATCGGTGCACGGCGCTCAAATATCCTTGCGCAGTTCATTACGGAAGCTGTCGTTCTATGCCAGATGGGTGGAATTCTTGGTATTGTACTAGGAGTCCTGGGCGGGAATATAACCGCACTTGCATTTCATTTCCCTCCCGTTTTTCCGGTAGACTGGGCGCTTATTGGATTTGCGCTTACCACATTTGTCGGTGTAATATTTGGTGTATACCCTGCTTGGAAAGCTGCAAACCTCGATCCGATTGAGTCTCTTCGCTATGAATAGGAAGTAAATCCATCTCTATCATGGATGAACCATACCCTCATGAGTTCTTCTTTTCTCAAATTCATTTCCACGACACATATTGGAAAACACGCGAATAATTAATACTATCTTAGAGCAAACGTTATCGTACTATAGGAGATTCAAAAATGCAAAAGATGGTTCGATTGATTGGGTACCATATGCTCTTAGGGAGTATCTACTTCTGTACAGCAGTGAGTCAGCCGAAAATAGAAGCCGGAGGTGCTGTTGATACGATGAAATACACCATAGAAAATTGCATCAACAAATTTTCTATGGATAAGATCGAGAAGACAAAAGCCGGATATCAATACTGGTTTGCTGATCCAAATTTTGCAGACGGGAAAACTTTGAAGATGAGTGTGGTCGCGCCTCACTCGGCTACGCATCCGCCCCATGTGCATGCGGAGGATGAGTTTTTCTTTATTCTTGAAGGAAATGCGGAATTATATTTAAAAGGACAATGGACGCCAGCCGGGCCGTACACAAGTTTCTACTGTCCATCGAATGTTGAACATGGTATTCGGAATGCCGGCGATACGGAATTGAAGTACTTAGTAATAAAAAAGTATGATAAAACAAATCCGGTGCGAGTGGAATATATAAAAAATCAAGGGAGTGCTCAATAATGAGATTGTTCGTTGCGGGCGGAATACTTTTGTGTATAACTATCTCGGTAGCTTTTTCACAAAATCGAGTCATTCAGCTTTGGCCGTCTGGGACACCGGGATTGGAACATCAACAGAACACAAAAAGCAGCAATAATGTTACGGAAGTGCATCAGCCAGACCTGACAGTGTTCTTACCGATGAAGAGCGATACGAATCATCCGGCAGTCCTTGTGTTCCCGGGAGGTGGGTATCGTCAGATTGTCATTGAAAAAGAAGGTTATACAATAGCCAAGTGGTTGAATAACAATGGAATCGCTGCGTTTGTCCTTACGTACCGGCTCAATAGTGATATTGCATTGCAAGATGCTCAGCGGGCATTGAGTTTGGTTCGAAGCAGAGCCAAAGAATTTGGCATCAATTCTGATAACGTTGGCGTGATGGGTTTCTCCGCCGGAGCGCATCTTTCCGTACATGTCGCAACGCATCAGATGAAGTCTGTTCTGAATGATTGGGTCGACTCTATAAGTTGTCGGCCAAATTTTATGGTATTAGTTTATGGTACGTATGATGCCTTTATCAATAGAATTAACAATGATACTCCACCGGCATTCATCGTCCATGCCGGCGATGATGATCGCGTATCCGTATCATAGAGCATCAATCTTTATACTTCTCTTCGTGCTCATGGAGTTCCGGCAGAAATGCATATTTACGAAAAAGGCGGACACGGCTTTGCGTTATTGGAAGACAGAGGGCCTGTCATCAGTTGGGCGCAGCGATGTATTGATTGGATGAAACTAAGAGGCATTATTTCTGCGTGGTGAATGTCGCCGCGCAGAAATTTTTACGTTAGATTTTTTCCACGATTACTGCAGTTCCGTAAGCTAATACTTCTGTCACACCGGCAGCGATTTCAGTTGCGTCATAGCGAAAAGCAAGTACAGCATTCGCACCGAGTTCTTCAGCATGAAGTATCATGAGTTCGTATGCATCCCTGCGAGTCTGCTCGCACAACTGGGTGTAGAGGCTGATGTTGCCTCCGAAAAGAATCTGAAATCCAGCCCCGATATTTCCGAGGAGCGATCGTGATCGAACAATGATTCCACGAACAACACCGAGGTTCTTCACAACACGATACCCGTCAAGTTGAATATTTGTCGTGATCAGTGTGTGATCCATCCTTGCGTTCTGATTCATGGGATTTCTCCTTTCCATAATAATAATTAGATGATGCCCGGATGTTTTCCTCCACCCGCTACAGAGAGATACAGAATGATCATCAAGAGGAGGAATTGCACAAGGTAAAACGTCGAAATGCTTTTATTCATAATCTTGATAGTCGCCTCGGCATCTTCCGGTGCAGTTTTCTCTGATATCCCTTGCATCAATTTTGTACGCCGCCGGATGAGTATGGGTCCGAAGATAGCGCCGTTAACGAGGAGAAAGGCGAAGAGTATGATTTTTGCGATTAACCATCCCTCAATGTACCAGAGATTAATATTACCGTGGTGCAAGTTGAAGATATTCACGATACCTGTAAGAAGCATGATGATGGAGGCGATGGAAGAAAGCAAGCCGAAACGGCGGTTGATTTTTCCAAGGAAGAGTTTTTGATCCCAGTTCTTTTCTGCCCGGATTCGCTGTTCAAGAATCCACCCGCCCCAGAGGGCTGTGAAAAGAAGTCCAAAACCGATGAGATGAAAAAGAAAATTGATGGAACCATTCATAAACACCTCGCTGTCGGAATAGTATGTGGAATGTTTATTAGCTGTTCTAAGATAAGAAAATGATTTGATAAAAAGGGAGTGATCTATGTCTGAGATGAGGCTCTCATGAAGAAGGAATGTGGAAAACGCGATTCAATAAAAAAAGGGCAGTCCGAATGTAACTGCCCTTGCTGTTTGACGTTATTTGTTTTGTTTATTTCTCTTTATCTCGCACAATATCGCCGACTTGAAAATTTGTGCCTTCAAGCACTTTCGCCTTAGCGGCTTTACCCATCAACGCATCTTCTATCACTTCAATCTTTCCGACCTTTGATTCTTCAGAACCAAGGATCGTTCCGGTGTCCGGATCTTTCACTTCCTCTCCCTTGTGGAACACGAAGAATTCCATGCCTGGTTTCACTTTTCCTTCAGAGCCGGGTTTCATCAGCACCGTACCGTCGGCATTTATTTTCAAAATCTTTCCCGACCATGGTATCTTCTCCATGTTTTCCGCAATCAGTTTGACGCAGCCATTGATAGCCTGGCGTGCTGCTTTGCCGATGTCGGTATCATTCCACGAATTCTGATTGCTGAAATCAATGTCTTCATAACGAACAGAGATGCCGGTAGAAGACTCGGTGCCTTCTTCGCTTTCTGCTGCAACAATCTCTCCGGTGCTTGTGTTGATGAGACGAATATCGATAACTGCGCGTGATTGCTTTGTAGAAACTCCGCCGCCGAGAATCGACATACCGCCGCTAATATTACTTTCTTTTTGGCCGAATTCTGAAACACTGCCTACGATAAACAATTCTGCACCGAGAATCTGTCCAACCTTTGGTGCGGTTTCCGGTGTGACCATAAAGGATGTTCCAAATTGTTGCTCTTTGATAATTCGTTCAATCTCCTGCCGCTCGATAACCGCAAACTTGCCGGATTTCACGAGTGCGGTCACCAGCATATCAGCGATACCTTCACCGAGCGAGTGATAGCCGCTGCCAGTACGATCTTCAAAACGCGACACCGCTACGCGCTTTTTCAGCTGGGCTTGCGCAGGCAGGGCAACTATGAAAAGACAAACGAGTAGGAGACAGAAAAAACGAGAAGCTTTCATATGAGGATCCTTTTAATTGGTGAATAAAAAGTTATGGATTCAATGTCGGTTTGTATGTTGATCAAAATAGCGTTTAGATTTGAAATATGCTAATGTGTTGAATCACTTTTAATGCATTTCTGGATCCCATAATGCTGTATCGATTTCTTATACATCCCTGTGTGTCTCAATACTGTGCCGAACTTTCCATTCATCGGCGGTCATCCCATACATGAAGAGATCTACATAATGATCATAGAGGAATTCGGCTTGTCGTGTTGTTCCTTCTTTCAAAAAGCCGAGCCGTTCTATAATGGCGCAACTCTTTTTGTTTCCGGTTGCGCAGCGAATTTGGACGCGATTGAGTTGGTACTCATTGAATGCGTAATCTACTAAAGTCTGACATGATTTTGTGACAATTCCAAATCCTTGATGTTCTGCACTGATCCAATATCCTATCTCTACATTTCTATTCATCCAATCGATACGTTGGAAGCCGATTACACCGACAAGCTGATTGTGGAACCATATACCGCACTGGAAACCGAGGTTTTGTTCATGTTGCTCTCGTGTCGATTGAATGAATGCTTTGCTTTCTTCGATTGTGGCGTTGGTATCTACCCATGGAACCCATTCCCGAAGGTATGAACGATTGTTTTCGACCAGATCAAATAAGGCAGCTGCATCGTCCATCTCTAATATTTTTAAAACAATTTTTTCATCAACTTTAAGGAAAAGCATTTTCTATTTCAACGGAGTTCAATGTTCAACATAAATTCAAATCTTATCGCTCGGTGCATTTTTCTGTTGTGGGAAGAACTGAGTGAGTGTTATATTGTAATTCTGAACGAACAGTAACCACATTCCCAGCATAATCATACCAACATTCTCTAAAATTTTAACATATCCAATTTTGTTAAGGTTTGGATCTTGGGTGAAACATCCACACGAGATATCCAGCCCGCGCAAAAGGGCGGAAATTATGAGAATGGTAAATCCAGCAAGCATACAAGTAATGAGTAGTGCACTCGCGCGCGGATACAAACCGAGAATGAGACCAAGTCCGCAGAGGAGTTCTAAAGAAGGGAGAATCGTTGCAATTAACATTGATAGTGTTGGTCCTATGATTTTGTAGTTAAGAATAGATGATGCAAATGCAGCGGGATCAGCTATCTTATCTAAGCTTGCAACGATGAATAATCCTCCAAGAAAAACCCGAATAAGAAGAATGAGGATGGTGTTCGTGAGAATCGATTTCATGTATTTTACTCGTTGAACCGAAGGCAAGCGAGAATATAGTATCTCATCTACCGTACGCAGGATTTTATTCTTTATCAATAATCAATAGGTAAATTGTTTGTTTTCCATTCCTGCCATCCGCCGAAAAAAACTTTCACATTGGTAAATTTCCAATCCATCAGTTTAAGCGCCAATTCTATACTAGAGTTGCATTCAACGCCGTCGCAGTAAACGATGAGCATTTTTTCTTTTGGTATGCTTTCTAACTGGATGCGGTGTGTATCGATTTCCCTCAATGCAATGTTGATCGCGCCATGGATGTGTCCCATTTTATATTCGAAGTCATGTCGAGCATCGACGAAGAGCACGCCCTGTGATCCATACAGCTCCTTCGCCTTTTTTAATGAGATCATTTCCAAGTTGGCGGCTGCCATAGAAGGGGCTGGTTTTTTCTCAGAAAAAAAACCTTGTTTCGTCACAAATGTGTAAGCGAATCCCAGTATTGTTGCCGCGGCAATCAGGAGCAATGCCTCATGGATTGATTGACGATATGTCTTCAATTCTCTTTGATTCCAATATAGGTAACCCGCATTTCTACAAACGGCTGAATCTTATGGTTCGTTATAATATAAAAATGTTCATTGGAATAACCGGGTTTATTCGGTACTACCGTTACCTGTATGTTGAGTGTATCGTCGGGTTGTAAAGTCTTTTTCTCCATTTGAATGGAAATTGATGCCGACGAAACACTATCTCTTAGAATGGCAATTGGTGATCCCGATACATTCTTCACTGCCATTATTTGTGTTATAGGTTTCCCAATCGTTATATTATTCATCCAAAGCATATTTGATCCGCTGATCGGCTGAAGTATTTCTTTTACGTCTGCGAGCAATTTGACACTAATAAATTGCGATGCCGGATCGTTGGTATTGATACTCACATGCTTTTCTACTTTCCCACGGTACCCGGCGGAGTTAAACTCCAATTCTACATCATCGGATTGACCGGGAAGGAGAAATCCTCTTGGCTGTTTTACCGTTGTACATCCGCATGAAGGTTGAACAGAAAAGATGCGTAATGTGTCGTTGCCAATATTCTTCAATACGATCTTTCCTTTTTTCTTTTCACCGCCGTACATCTTCCCAAGGTCGACTTCAGGTTTGTCGAGAGAAAGTTTTGGTTGTGAAAAAGCAATACCGGTGATAATGAATGTCATAACAATAAAACGATAAGTCAGTTTCATAGTTTCATCTCTTACGTTTAGTGAGCTGATGATTGTTTCCACCATACACCCGTCGAGGCCATTTGTTTTAATATGGGCGCAATGCGGTAGCGTTCTTCTTGTAAATCAGTATGAAGTGCTGTGAGAACGGCATACACCTGATCCAGTCCGATTTGCTCAGCCCATTCGATCGGACCCAGGGGGAAGTGCATGCCAAGTGTTAATGCTTTGTCAATATCGTCAGGTGCAGCGATGTCTTCTGTTATTGCAAATGCCGCTTCGTTGATGACTTGGCACAAAATTCGCGGTAGAACCATACCTACTCTATCTTGCACGATCTCAATTTCTTTGCCTAGTGTAAGGAAAAACCGTGAAACGACTTCTAAAGTTTCCATCGGTGTATAGATTGTCGGCGCGACCTCGACCAGCGATTTATCGATGAAAGTTGGCAGCGCAGCGATACCCACAAGCCGGTGTTTCCCTGCTATCCAAGCGGACTGTTCTGTTGCCGTTATGGTTATAGACGAAGAGAGAATTGGCGCAGTCTCTGGTAATGCTTTTGCCAACCTTTCAAGATTCTTTTTCTTTGCGAGAACATCGATGTTTGTTAATTCAATCGCTACGGATATATTTTCTGGAACAGTACTTGAAATTACGATGTCGGAAGATAAAGTGTTTTGTTTTTTCGTAAGTGGTTCATTCCATGAAACGCACACATCGTACCCATGAGCTATACACAATTCTGCGTATTGCTCAACCATAGGAGCTTCACCGACCAAGTACACGAGGGCTTTGTCAGATTTATAACTCTCTTGAGAGCGCAGAACTTCCACTTTTTGTAAGTCATGCTTTTCAGTCAGAAGGCTTGGAGTTTTTGGTACTTCTTTCCTCGCGCTCTTCGAGGGAGTTTTTGTAACCTTCGCGGTAATCTTGATATTCTTTTCTGATTTTTTCTTATTCTTCTTCAATCTTTATGTCCCGCTATTTCATTTCTTCGTAATTGAAGAATCCCTTTGCCGATTTTTCCCCTACTAATCCGGATTCCACCATTTGTTTGAGAATCGGGTGCGGGCGCAGACGCGGCTCGCCGTACGATTGATCATACAATGATTCTGTCTCAGCAAGCGCTGAATCAATGCCCATCTGGTCCAATGTTTCAAATGGTCCCGTAGAAAAACCGCCGACTTTCTTTACAATATTATCAATCTGTTCTGCAGAAGCAACGTTTTCCCCAAGCAAACGCAGTGCTTCGCCGAACATTGGAAGTGATATACGGCTAGCGATGAATCCCGGAGTATCCTTGACGATAATAGGATCTTTTCCCAGTAACTTTACCCATTCGATAGCTCGATCAAGAGTCTCTGTATTGGTTTTGTAACCCTTTACCACTTCAACAAGCGCAGCAGTGTTTACTGGATGAAAAAAATGCAAGCCGATGACACGTTCCGGATTCCTCGTCAAAGCCGCGATTGATGTGATGGAAAGCGAAGAAGTAGTACTTGCCAAAACAGCGGTGCTTTTAGTGTTTGCATCAAGGTGTTTAAAGAGGTCTTTCTTTACTCGAATGTCTTCGATGACCGATTCGATGATGCAATCGCAGTTACCGAGATCGGGCAGAATCGTTCGCGTGCGGATGCGCTCGAGCGTTGCAGAGAATTCCTCATGAGGCAGTTCCCCCAAGTTGATCATTTTTCGCAGATCAGCTTTGATGCGCTCGATCGAGCGGCGTAAAATGGTTTCGTTGACATCGTAGAGCTGAACATCTATTTTAGAAAGGGCGGCAATCTGGGCAATTCCCGTGCCCATCGTTCCCGCGCCAACAATGCCGAGGTGTTTGAACATGAATTCAGAGTATCCTTATGATGATGGAAACATACTCAACAGTAGCCGAAAAAACAACAGCCAGTAGTTATTTACGTGGATTAGACGTCTGTTTCTTAGTATCTGACCGTTACGTCGAAGGCTGATAGATGATCAGTGCAATGCCAGCCGTGAAACCGATAACTGAAAAGTAATACTAAATATAGTGCGCTTTATTTGATGATGTTATTACCCTTGCCGAAAATAATAAACAAAGAAAAAATCGTCTCATTCTTCTGGAATGAGAATCTCGTCAGCGTTCTGCCCGTAACAGTTTCATAAGGATTTTGAGCAGTATTATATCATTACACTTATACGTGAAGCTAATTGGTTGATAAGACAGGGTAGAGCTCCAATGGCAAAAAAGGTAATATTTGAGATACTGCGTACCGAACCGGGTACCCTCGATGCAAATTGGTTGATGAAACGGATAGAATAATTATTATCGCATTACACCAGCCCTCGCTACTTGGTGGGCTAACGCAGGTGCAAATCCACCCCTTACATTGCCATCTCCATTACCTTGGCACATTAGTAAGAAAATAGGCACAGATTCCATTAATGCCTTCCAGGCAACAACAGCGGATGTGAACAATGTCCCTGCGTTGATGACCGCAACGATGACTTACTACAGATCTCCAAGTGGTGGAAATAAAACAAAAGCGTATCTTGGTCTTTGGACTCTTGCGGATGACTACAATCGTGTAAATTATGCCTATCTTACGTATTCATTAAATTGCAATTTTAAGTGCAATACCAATCTTACTGCTGCTGCCCTAGATGGAACAGTCATTGGTGATACACGATGGAGTTGGACGGGAACAGTAGGCGTCGAGAACGCAGCAACTCAAGTTCCTGCAAAGTTTTCGTTGGATCAAAATTACCCAAATCCATTCAATCCGAGCACAAACTTTACATATGAACTTTCTAAAGCCGGATTTGTATCGGTGAAGGTATATGATCTCTTGGGTCGTGAAGTAGCAACGCTGGTGAATGAATTCAAGCAGGCCGGCTCATATCCTGCAACATGGAATGCCGCCAGCTTTGGCAGCGGTGTTTACTTCTATAAGATGCAATCAGGGTCGTTTACAGCCACGAAGAAAATGATTCTGATGAAATAATGTTTTGTGCTATCCCCGCATAAAATCAAGCGTGGATTAAGCAATCTTCGATATATATAAAGCATCCAGTTCTCCTAGGACTGGATGCTTTTTTTTATATGGGAACCATTTTTTGCATTGTCTTCCCATACTTGGCCATAATTTAATGAACGATTTTAGGGGAAGATTTTTATTGATTTTCATAAACGAGGGAGAGTAATCTAGTTTCGGTTGCATTGCTTGATAGGCTTACCCATCGTCAATATACCTGTCATATCTTTTGCGATAAAACAAATCACCAAATTATCAATGATTTTTTCACATAGAATTGATCCTTTGATAACAAGAACAAGCAAGCTTTGAGATAGAAATTCTAAAATTGGTTACTTTCGGAAAGTCCTCTTGATCGTACACGCGAATACTTTCCGAAAGTTACTTGCGATAGATAAGAAAAATCGAGGAACGCTCTTTTGTAGGGACGTGATTTTTATCCTCCATTTTTTGGGTGGACATCACGTCCTGATTTTGGATTTGATGCCAGGCCCAATAAGGAGGCGGGTAAAAATCAAACCCCTACGAGTTGTTTTGCCCTATAGGTCGAGAGACGCTGTCTCGACCATTGTTTTTGTAGTGTCCAGCTCAGCCGGAGGCGTTAGACAAAATCACAAGAAGTGTGATACAATTTGGTATAACACCGAAGAACCAAATTTTTGTCCGACAGCGTTTCAGACTCTATTAAAAACTCAAAAATGACTTTTTAAGGGACGGCTAAAATGTATTTTCAGAATATATTTTCAAAAATACCGTTGACTATGAGCGAATTTTTTCTATATTTATAGTTCGGCAATTCGGTGTACCGGGCGAATCACCTGTATTCTCGAAGTCCTTGAATTACTGCGGTTATGGTCATGCGAAATCGCAGAAGGGTTGAATATCGCTTTGGGTACAATTCTGCTGGCGTAGCTCAGCTGGTAGAGCAGCTGATTTGTAATCAGCAGGTCATCGGTTCGAGTCCGATAGCCAGCTCAGGCAGAGTTGTTGGGCAGGTAGCGAAGCGGTCAAACGCATCAGACTGTAAATCTGACGGCTCATGCCTTCGAAGGTTCGAATCCTCCCCTGCCCACGGAGATTTTGCGGGATGGGGTTGATAGCCTGTTGTTGTTTGATAGATGAGTTATTGAACGAGCTGGAATGGTATGAACGCGGGAGTAACTCAGTTGGTAGAGTCACAGCCTTCCAAGCTGTTGGTCGCGGGTTCGAGTCCCGTCTCCCGCTCCACAGTGTCTGAGCGCTTGCGTAGCTCAGTTGGTAGAGCACTTCCTTGGTAAGGAAGAGGTCATCGGTTCAATCCCGATCGCAAGCTCGAACATGGTAGAAAGAACAAGAAGGAACGAATATGCGAGACATCATTACTTTAGAATGCACAAGTTGTAAACGGCGTAATTATTCAACAACGAAGAATAAAAAGAAACAAACCGGACGGGTCGAGTACAAAAAGTATTGCCCCTGGTGCAATAAACGAACGCCGCATAAAGAAACCAAGTAACGATTTTTGCATTCTGATGTTTACTCAAGTTGAAGGACACACGCGAGATATTCAATCAGTAGAGCAGACGTGTCTGCGCCTGCACAGTGAGCAAAAATGATGATACGTCAGTAGCTCAATTGGCAGAGCAGCGGTCTCCAAAACCGCAGGTTGGGGGTTCGACTCCCTCCTGACGTGCACAATCACTCAAAACAAGAAAGAAGATATTGAGCGATGAAAGAAAAAATTTTAAACTTCTTTAAAGATGTTGTGAAAGAGATGGATAAGGTGACTTGGCCTTCACGTGAAGAACTCGTGGAGCAGACTAAAATTGTCATCATTGTCACATTGCTTATAGCGGTTTTTGCATGGATTGTGGACTATGCGGTAAGCAGCGTTCTTTCAGCAATTTTGAAATCTTGAAGGATAGACATTGGATAAACGCTGGTATGTAGTTCGAACATATTCGGGACACGAAGCCAAGGTGAAGACATACTTGGATGCGGAAATTGCTCGGATAGGATTGCAGGAAAAAATCTCGAATGTATTAATTCCATCTGAAAAAGTGTTTGAAATTAAGGATGGAAAAAAGAAGTCGAAAGTGAAGAATTTTTTCCCCGGGTACATCCTTGTTGAAGCAATTTTGGATAAAGAGACGAACCACGTGATTCTTGAAGCCCCATCGGTGATGGGATTTGTACCGGACAAGAATAATCCGGCCGCATTACAACCGGATGAAGTGCGTCGTCTCATCGGTAAGATGGAACAAAAGGAAGAGACTCAAATCGTCGATATTCCGTTCCATGTCGGTGAAGCAGTGAAAGTGACGGATGGGCCATTTAATAATTTCAACGGATTCGTCCAAGGAGTAAATTTTGAAAAACTCAAAGTGAAAGTGATGGTCAGTATCTTTGGGCGCAAGACACCGATAGAACTTGATTTTTCACAAGTAGAGATAGAAAAGTAATCAGAGTATTTTGTAATTCATAACGTAAGGCATGTACTATGGCAAAGAAGGTAACGGGCTTCATCAAACTGCAAATTCCTGCCGGTCAGGCAAATCCAGCACCGCCGGTGGGTCCCGCGCTTGGTCAAAAGGGCGTCAACATTATGGAATTCTGCAAACAGTTTAACGCCAAAACGAAAGATCAACAGGGACTCATCATTCCTGTGGTTATTACCGTGTTCAGTGATAAATCATTTTCATTTATCACGAAAACACCGCCTGCGGCAACATTGTTGGTGAAAGCTGCAAAGTTGGAAAAGGGTTCCGGTGAACCAAACAAAAATAAAGTTGGAAAAGTAACTAAGAAACAAGTTCGCGAAATTGCTGAATTGAAAATGCCGGATTTGAATGCAGCAAACATCGATTCGGCAATGAGCATGGTGTCCGGCACTGCCCGCAGTATGGGTATCACGGTTGAAGAATAAGATTGTTCGAGATGGAGTGAGAGAATGAAACAGCATAGTAAACGATTCAGAGCCGTTGCAAAAAAAATTCAACCGAAGAATTATACAATCACTGATGCGGTGGAGTTGGTAAAACAATCTGCTTCCGCAAAGTTTGCTGAAGGGGTTGATATCGCTGTTCGACTTGGTCTCGACCCGAAGAAGGCAGATCAAGCACTTCGAGGAACAGTAGCATTGCCGCACGGTATTGGAAAAGAAGTTCGTGTACTCGTCATTGCCAAACCGCCGAAGGATGAAGAAGCCAAGGCTGCAGGTGCCGATTATGTCGGGTACAAAGAGTATCTGGAAAAGATCCAACAAGGTTGGGCGGATATCGATGTGATTATTGCCACGCCGGATGTTATGGGCGACCTTGGAAAACTCGGAAAAATTCTCGGTCCTCGCGGCTTAATGCCGAATCCAAAGAGCGGGACGGTGACACCGGATGTCGCGAAAGCGGTGAAGGAAGTGAAAGCCGGCAAAATCGAATTCCGCGTTGAGAAGGCGGGTATTGTCCATGCTACAGTTGGTAAAGCAGGATTTGAAAAAGAAAAATTGGTTGAGAACATTCATTCATTTCTCAATACCATCATGCGTTTAAAACCCGCAACGGCAAAAGGCCAGTATGTTAAGAGTATCGCCATCTCCACAACAATGGGGCCCGGCGTGCACATCGACCGTGCTGAAACCGAGATGCATTGAAATAGAAATTACGCACTCACGTTCTCGTAAACCGTTGGATGCTCCGTTGAACGCGGAGGCTTCTCATTCAACAACAAGAACTAACGTATAAAGGGAAACCATGAAACGCAGTGAGAAAGAGGCGATCATCGCCGAAGTTGCTGAGAAAGCTGCGCGAGCTGTTGCGATGTACTTTGCGGATTTTTCTAAACTCACGGTCACAGAGGAAACAGAACTGCGTCGTGAATTTCGGAAATCCGGAGTTGAGTACAACGTAGTGAAAAATACACTCGCACGGAAAGCTCTTCAACAACTTACCGGATATGATCGGGTATATGAGAAGCTCGTTGGTCCGACCGGTATCGCATTTTCATACGACGATCCATCGGCACCGGCAAAGATTATCAAGAAGTATTCTGAGAAAATAGGAAAGTTCAAGCTTAAAGCTGCTGTCATCGAAAAACAAGTCTACGATGCCACAAGATTAAATGAACTTGCGAACATGCCATCGCGAAAGGATATGATCGCTGCTATTCTCGGAAGCTTACGAGCACCTGCTTCTGGTATCGTTGGCGCGATCAATGCAGTTGCTCGTGATCTCGTCTATGTTCTCGATGCGATCGAGAAGAAGAAGGCCGCTTAATTTAGAATTTGAAAACTATTATTTAAAGGAGAATTACCATGTCAGTCGTCGCTGAAATTGTTGAAAAAATTGAAAAACTCACTCTGCTTGAAGCTGTAGAATTAAAGAAAGCACTCGAAGAGAAGTTTGGTGTTACTGCCGCTGCCCCGATGATGGGCGCGATGATGCAGGCCGGCGCAGCTGCCCCAGCTGCCGTCGCGGAAGAACAAACCGAGTTCAATGTCGAATTGAAAAGTGCAGGCGCGCAGAAGATCAACGTCATCAAGGTTGTACGTGCAGCAACTGGTCTCGGCTTGAAAGAAGCTAAAGATCTCGTCGATGGTGCGCCAAAGACCGTGAAGGAAAGCCTCTCAAAAGACGATGCTGAAAAGTTGAAGAAGGAACTCGAAGAAGCAGGCGCTACTGTCGAGCTCAAATAAGTTGAGTAGCAAATCCATCGTGAACTTTCCAAGTGAAAATCTTGTTTAGATTGCGGTGGATGCATAGGTCGCTAAGCCGATGGCTAGACTTTTATGAGGATCTGGAACCATCGGCTTATGCTGTCTAAGGATGAGCATATGGCGGTCACTTTGTGAAAGTTTGTTTTTCATTTGAAATCGATGAATCAACCATCAAGGTTGAATGTAAAAATCTTAATATCAACAAGGAGTGGTTCCTTTGAAAAACCAATCCAATGGTTCCCAAGAACGTGTGTCGTTTGCACGAATCCCATCGGTCATCGAAACGCCAGACCTTCTGAACGTCCAGATCGACTCGTTTAACAACTTTCTTCAGGCCGATACGCTTCCGCATCGCAGGAAGAAGCTCGGCTTGCAGCAAGTTTTTGAAATGAATTTTCCGATCAGCGATGCGCGAGAGAATTTTCTTCTCGAATTCGCTGAGTACTACGTCGAAAAGCCGAAGTATTCAGTCGTCGAGTGCCAGGAACGCGGTTTGACATTTGCTGTTCCGCTGAAAGCGCAGCTCCGGCTCTCTGCCAAGAAAGAAGGCGGAAAAGAATTTGTCGATACAATCGAACAGGAAGTCTATCTTGGTAATCTTCCTGCAATGACGCATCGCGGTACGTTCATCATCAACGGTGCTGAACGCGTCGTGGTGAGCCAGTTGCATCGTTCGCCAGGCGTGTTCTTCGGCGAATCGGTGCATCCGAACGGCACGATGATGTATTCTGCGCGCATTATTCCATTCCGCGGGTCATGGGTGGAATTTGCCACCGACATCAACAATGTCATGTACGCTTACATCGACAGGAAGAAAAAATTCCCCGTCACTACATTGTTGCGTGCGCTTGGTTATTCATCCGATGACGATATTCTTGATTTGTTCGGACTCGTGGAAGAGATTGATACCGCGAAAGCTGATTTAAAGGAATACATCGACCGGAAAGTGTGCAGTGATGTGTTCGATAAAAAGACAGGTGAAGTCTTCATTAATAAAGACACAAAGCTCACTGAAGAGCATATCAAGCATCTCAGAAAAGCGAACATTAAAAAGCTTCGATTGTTGAAAACTGACGAAGCATCCTCCAGCTCTGTCATTGCAAATACTATTTTGAAGGATGCTGCGCGTTCTTCTGAAGATGCGCTTGAAGCAATTTATACGCAGTTGCGTTCCGGTGAAGCGCCGGATTTAGATACGGCAAAGAACCTCATCGACCGATTGTTCTTCAATCCGAAGCGCTATGACCTTGGCGATGTCGGTCGTCACAGGATGAACATTAAACTCAACTTGAATATCCCGGAAAATGTAACAACGCTGACGAAAGATGATATTATCGCTATCATCAAGTATTTGATAGATATGCAGCAAGGGAAGCGAGCCGTCGATGACATAGATCATCTTGGGAATCGTCGCGTACGAACAGTTGGCGAACAGCTTGCCCAGCAATTCAACATTGGATTGTCTCGGATGACCCGCACTATTCGTGAACGGATGAACTTACGTGATGCCGAAACAATCACACCGCAGGATTTAGTGAACGCGCGAACAATCACCAGCGTTATCAATGCGTTCTTCGGAACGAACCAGCTTTCACAATTTCTCGATCAGACAAATCCATTGGCGGAGATGACGCACAAACGGCGTGTTTCTGCGCTCGGACCTGGCGGTTTAACGCGCGAACGCGCAGGCTTCGAAGTCCGTGACGTGCATTATACACACTACGGTCGACTTTGCCCGATTGAGACACCGGAAGGTCCAAACATCGGTTTGATTTCTTCGCTTTGCATCCATGCGCGTATCAATGATTTTGGTTTTATCGAAACACCATATCGGAAAGTGAAGAACGGCAAGGTTGTTGAAGAGATTGAATTCCTGACGGCAGAGCGCGAAGATGAAGTGACTATCGCACAGGCCAACACTGTTCTGGATGAACGCGGCCGTTTCCTTGAAGAAAAAATAAAGGCGAGGTTCCAAAGCGACTATCCGGTCACAGAACCTGATAAGATCCAGTATATGGACGTTGCACCGAACCAGATTGTAAGCGCAGCAGCAGCATTGATTCCATTCCTTGAGCATGATGACGCTAACCGTGCTTTGATGGGATCAAATATGCAACGCCAAGCTGTTCCGTTGTTACAACCTGAAGCACCCGTTGTCGGCACTGGGTTGGAAGAAACCATCGCACGTGACTCACGTACGATCATTGTTGCCGAACGCAGCGGCTTAGTCGAATCTGTTAATGGTGATAGCGTTGTCGTGTTGTACGATATTGACGAGAACAGCACTGAGGCAATTATCAGTTTCGACGACAAACGTCGGGTAGAATATAAGCTCACAAAATTCCTCCGCACAAATCAAGATACCTGTATCAATCAAAAACCAGTTGTCAAGGAAGGTCAACGTTTCAAGAAAAACGATGTGCTGGTTGATGGTTGCGCGACTGATGGCGGAGAACTTGCACTTGGTAGAAATATTTTGGTAGCGTTTATGCCATGGCGCGGATATAACTTCGAAGATGCCATCATTGTCAGTGAGCGTATTGTGTCGGAAGATATCTTTACGTCCGTGCATATTGAAGAGTTTGAATTGCAGGTGCGGGATACGAAACGCGGTGAAGAAGAACTCACGAGGGAAATTCCGAATGTCAGTGAAGAAGCAACGAAAGATCTTGACGAAAACGGAGTCGTCCGTATCGGTGCAGAAGTGAACGAAGGCGATATTCTGATCGGTAAGATCACACCAAAAGGTGAAACCGATCCTACACCGGAAGAGAAATTGTTAAAAGCGATTTTTGGAGAAAAAGCCGGCGATGTAAAAGATGCTTCGCTGAAAGCACCTCCAGGTATGAAAGGTATTGTCATTTCAACGAAGCTCTTCAGCCGTAAGAAGAAGGATACGGAGAGCAAGAAGGAAGACAAAAAGAAACTGGAATCACTCGATCGCTTGCGGCGCAAGGAAATCAAAGATCTGCACGAAAAGCTTGGACGCAAGCTGGATCAAGTGCTCGAAGGTGAAAAATCTGTTGGCATCCGGAACACAGATGGCGAAATTTCTATCCGTGCCGGTGTCATGTTTAAAGAGGACACTTTCCAAAAAATGGAAGATCTAGACAAGCTTGATTATAATCAAGAGTGGATCGATGATAAGCGCAAGCAGAATACCATAATCCACATCTATGAAAATTTTCGCCAGAAGATGAGCGAGATAGAAGAACTCTATCGCCACGAAAAAAATAAAATACAACTTGGCGACGAATTGGCACCAGGTATTGTGCAACTCGCCAAAGTCTATGTCGCGAAGAAGCGCAAGCTTCAAGTAGGTGACAAGATGGCCGGTCGTCACGGAAACAAAGGCGTCGTTTCTATTATTGTGCCGATGGAAGATATGCCGTTTCTTCCTGACGGGCATCCGGTTGATATCGTACTCAATCCATTGGGTGTGCCGTCTCGTATGAATTTGGGACAGTTATTTGAAGTAGCGCTCGGCTGGGCAGGAATAAAACTGGGCGTAAACTTTGCCTCACCGATCTTTGACGGTGCAAGATGGGAAGAAGTACAGGAATGGCTGGAGAAAGCCGGCATTAGCAATACATCGAAGACGCTCCTGATCGATGGACGAAGCGGTGAACCGTTCGACCAGGAAGTCACGGTCGGATACCTATATATGATGAAGTTGTCGCATATGGTGGACGACAAAATTCACGCTCGCTCTATCGGACCATACTCGCTCATCACACAGCAGCCGTTAGGTGGTAAGGCGCAATTCGGTGGTCAGCGTTTTGGAGAAATGGAAGTGTGGGCGCTCGAAGGATACGGTGCGGCGAATATTCTTCAAGAAATTCTCACCGTCAAATCTGATGACGTGCTTGGGCGTGCCAAAGTGTACGAAGCTGTTGTGAAAGGTGAAAACCTTCCTGAACCAAATGTACCTGAATCATTTAATGTACTCGTTCGCGAGTTGCAGGGACTGGGTCTGGAAGTGAAGATTGAATGATGGTGATGCGCGCTGCTCAAAAGCAGTCATCACTCATCCAAAAAAGAACATAGTTTGATGGAGGCGGTATGCCTTATACAGAATTAGCAGCAAAGAAAACATTTTCAAAAATTACGATTAGTCTTGCATCACCGGATATGATCCTGAGCCGGTCGCACGGCGAAGTAACAAAGCCGGAGACGATTAATTACCGTTCATTCCGTCCCGAGAAGGATGGATTGTTCTGCGAAAAAATATTCGGTCCGGTTCGCGACTGGGAATGCCATTGCGGAAAGTACAAACGCATTCGTTATAAAGGTATTACATGCGATCGTTGCGGCGTCGAGGTGACGCAAAAGAGCGTTCGTCGCGAGCGGCAGGGACACATTACACTGGCAGTGCCCGTAGTACATATTTGGTACTTCCGCTCTGCACCTAGCAAAATTGGTACAATTCTTGGTATTGCCGGTAAAGAACTTGAAAAGATCATCTATTACGAATCATATGTCGTTGTCAATCCCGGAACAACCGGCTTGCAACAGTTCAATTTGATTTCAGAAGATCAGTATCTCGAAGTTCTTTCTTCGCTCCCGGAAGAGAATCAGGAACTTGAGGATAACGATCCAAAAAAGTTTATTGCAAAGATGGGCGGTGATGCGATTAAGGATTTATTGAGACGTGTGCATGTAGAGGATCTCGCTGCAGAATTGCGCGCGCAGCTTGCAATGGAAACCTCAGTCCAGAAAAAACAAGACGCGTTGAAGCGTTTGCGCGTTGTTGAAGCGTTCCGCAGCCCGGAGAGCGATGTACCGAACAAACCGGAGTGGATGGTATTGGATGTAATTCCGGTTATTCCACCAGAATTGCGTCCATTAGTTCCATTGGAAGGTGGACGTTTTGCAACATCGGACCTGAATGATTTGTATCGACGCGTTATCATCCGTAATAATCGGCTGAAGCGCCTCATCGAAATTAAAGCGCCGGAAGTAATTTTACGCAATGAAAAGCGCATGTTGCAGGAAGCGGTTGATTCGTTGTTCGACAACTCACGTCGTGTGAATGCGGTTCGTTCCGACAATAATCGAGCTTTGAAATCTCTTTCAGATATGCTCAAAGGGAAGCAGGGACGCTTCCGTCAGAACCTGCTTGGTAAGCGCGTTGATTATTCTGGGCGTTCGGTTATTGTGGTTGGGCCAGAATTATACTTGCACCAATGCGGTTTACCGAAAGATATGGCAGTGGAGTTATTCAAACCGCACATTATCCGCAAGCTCATCGAACGCGGGTTGGTCAAAACTGTGAAGAGTGCGAAGAAGATGGTAGACAAGAAGGGTCCTGACGTATGGGACATCTTGGAAAACATCATCGATGGACATCCGGTCATGTTGAACCGCGCACCAACATTACACCGTCTCGGCATTCAAGCATTTCAACCGGTGCTGGTTGAAGGCAAAGCTATTCGTATTCATCCGATGGTCTGCACAGCATTCAATGCAGATTTCGATGGTGACCAGATGGCCGTCCATATACCGCTTTCATACGAGGCACAGCTTGAAGCGCGAATGCTGATGCTTTCAAGTCATAATATTCTTTCTCCGGCAAGCGGCACACCGATCGTTACACCAACACAAGATCAAGTGCTCGGCTGTTATTATCTGACGAAATCGAAAACAGGCGATGTCGGAGAAGGAAATATCTTCGCTTCTCCCCAAGAGGTTATCGTTGCGTATGATCAAGGCAGAGCTGGTTTACATGCAAGGGTGAAAGTACGAATCAACGGAACCTTGGTTGAAACGACGACAGGTCGGACTATCTTCAATCAAATCGTTCCACCGGAAATTCCTTTTGTGAACGAGTTACTGAACAAGAAACGTCTTGTACAAATAATTTCGACGGTGTTCCGCCGTTGCGGCAATTTGGTCACTGCAAATTTCCTTGATCAACTGAAGACGCTTGGATTCACATATGCAACCAAGGGCGGACTTTCGGTTTCTATCGGTGATGTTGTTATTCCAAAAGAGAAAATTGATCTAGTCGTCAAAGCGCAAAAGGATGTAGAGAATGTAGAATCACAATACTTCCGAGGTTTCATCACGAATGGCGAGCGATACAATAAGGTGATTGATATCTGGACACGTGTTACAAGTAGAATTGCAGATAGATTGTTTGAAGCTTTGCAGCGAGATCGCGATGGATTCAACTCTCTTTATATGATGGTCGATTCCGGTGCACGCGGTTCAAAGGAGCAGGTTCGTCAGCTTGCAGGTATGCGCGGATTGATGGCGAAGCCGCAAAAGAGTATGTCCGGTGCAACTGGAGAACTGATTGAGAATCCGATCATCGCAAACTTCCGCGAAGGCCTATCGATTCTTGAATACTTTATTTCAACGCATGGCGCACGTAAAGGTCTTGCCGATACCGCATTGAAAACAGCCGATGCCGGGTACCTCACGCGCCGACTCGTTGACGTTGCACAAGATGCAATCATCGGTGAAATCGACTGCGGAACGATCAAAGGTGTATCAACCAGCGCATTGAAAGAGGCTGAAGATATTAAGGAACCATTGACTGAGCGTATTCTCGGCCGCGTCTCCCTCCAAGATATTATCGATCCGATTTCAAATGATGTGATTGTCCATGGTGGTGAGCTTATCGACGAGGACAAGGCGCAACAGATTTCTGAAACATCTATAGAGACGGTTATTATTCGTTCAGTACTCACATGCGACTCTCGTCGTGGTGTTTGCGCAAAATGTTATGGTCGCGATCTTACGACGGGAAATCTCGTGGAGCCGGGCATGGCGGTTGGTGTTATTGCCGCACAATCGATTGGAGAGCCCGGTACGCAATTGACGTTGCGTACGTTCCATACGGGCGGAACGGCAAGTCTTATTGCTGCACAATCACAAGTCGTTTCTAAATTTGACGGGTGCATCAAATACGCCGGTATCAAATTCATCGAGTTCACAAAGGAAGGTGATAACCGGTTGATGGTTTCGGGGCGAAGCGGTGTTCTTAACGTGTTAGATAACGACAATCGAATTCTCACAAAATATGATGTACCGTATGGTGCGACCTTATTGGTTCGAGATGATGCAAAGGTTGCAAAAGGCGAACTTGTCTATGAATGGGATCCATACAACGCGGTGATCGTTTCTGAACATAGCGGCACAATTCAATATGTCGATATGAAGGAGAAAGTAACGTATCGAGAAGAACCGGATGAGCAAACAGGACACATTCAGAAAGTAGTCATTGATAGTCGCGAGAAAACTCTTATTCCAGCTATCGCAATCGTCAACAAGAAAGGTCAGAAGGTTGCATCGTATCCTATTCCCACGCGCGCGCACGTCAATGTTGATGACGGAGAGGAAATCCATGCTGGTTCAATTTTAGTCAAGATCCCACGTGATATTGGCAAGACACGTGACATCACCGGTGGTTTACCCCGAGTAACGGAACTCTTCGAAGCACGGCACCCAACCGATCCGGCAGTCGTCGGTGAAATCGATGGAACAGTTACTCTTGGTCAACCGAAACGCGGTTCGAGAGAAGTGTTCATCGAGAGTGCGGATGGTAAGGACAAGCGCACATATCTCGTTCCACTTGGCAAGCATCTTCTGGTTCAGGAAGGTGATTTGATTCGGGCAGGCGAACGTATGTCGGCGGGCTCGATTGATCCTCATGATGTTCTCCGCATTAAAGGAACGACTGCAGTGCAGGAATATCTGGTGAACGAAATTCAAGAAGTTTATCGGATGCAGGGCGTTAAAATTAATGACAAACACATTGAAGTCATCGTGCGGCAAATGATGCAAAAAGTTCGAATCGCAGATCCGGGCGACACAAAGTATCTCGAAGGTGATCACGCTGACAAGAACCAGTTGCATGACGAAAACGAAGGTCTGAAAGATAAAATCGTTGTCATCAACAAGGGCGATGCAAAACTGAAAAATGGTCAATTAATATCCAAGAAGAATGTGCGTGAGACAAATAGCGACCTCAAGAAGAGATCTAAAAAGGTTGTTGATTTCCGCGATGCTTTACAGGCCACATCAGATCCTATTCTTTTAGGCATCACTCAGGCATCTCTGACAACAGATAGCTGGATCTCTGCGGCTTCGTTCCAGGAAACCACAAAAGTATTGACTGATGCAGCCATTGCAGGAAAGATCGATCACCTTCTTGGTCTGAAGGAAAATGTCATTATGGGCCACCTTATTCCAGCAGGAACAGGACAGAAGAAGTTCAAGGATATTATTGTCACCGCTCCTGAACCGGTGCTTTCTGGTGCGATTGAGGATGTTTCCGAAGAAGCAACTATTTCAGAAGTAGAAACGAAGAAACCGAAACGAAAGATCAAGGTTGTAGATTAGTTTTTTACTGTATTGAGATTTTTTGCATTGACTTCTAAATCAAAAAACATTATATTAAAAAACTTGTACTTCATCTTAAAGTAGAAAATTTGGAGAATGTAGAGTTGCCGACGGTGAATCAACTTGTTAAAGAAAGTCGAGAAAAGGTGTTGTGGAAAAGTAAGTCACCGGCTCTCGATGGCAATCCTCAGAAAAGAGGAGTTTGCACGCGCGTGTATACGACAACTCCCAAAAAGCCTAATTCGGCATTGCGTAAAGTTGCACGTGTTCGTCTGACGAATGGAATTGAAGTTACAGCATATATTCCCGGTGAAGGGCATAATCTTCAAGAGCATTCTATCGTCCTTATTCGAGGCGGAAGAGTTAAGGATTTACCTGGTGTGCGTTATCATATTATTCGTGGCACATTAGATACTCAGGGCGTGCAAGATCGAAAGCAAGGACGTTCAAAATACGGAGCTAAGAAGCCAAAGCAGCAAGCTTGATTATCGATGAGAAAAAAAAGAGCCATACGTCGGCGTGTGACGCCGGATCCAAAGTTCGGTGATGAACTTATTTCCCGTTTTGTCAATAGTGTATTACAAGATGGGAAAAAGAATATAGCCCGTACGATCGTGTACAGCGCCCTAGAACAAATAGGGCAAAAAACAGATAAGAATCCGTTAGATATATTTAAAAAAGCAGTGGACAATGCTTCTCCACTCATTGAAGTAAGAGCACGAAGAGTTGGCGGTGCAACCTATCAGGTGCCTACAGAAGTTCGTCCCGAGCGACGAACCGCTCTCGCAATTCGTTGGCTGATCAATTACGCCCAAGAACGCTCGGATAAATCGATGTCGCAAAAGCTCGCGGCAGAATTACTTGCTGCGTCTTCTGGTGAAGGCGGTGCGGTGAAGAAAAAAGATGATGTACACCGTATGGCTGAAGCCAATAAAGCTTTCGCACATTTCAGGTGGTAGTGTTTTATTGTTTCATGTAATCTGTATGATCGGCACATGCTGATTCTATAGGCTGGAGTATGTAATAATTTATGCCTCGTGAGTATTCTTTAGAAAAAACCAGGAACATCGGTATTATGGCGCACATTGATGCCGGTAAGACGACGACAACGGAGCGTATTCTGTTTTATACGGGCCGTTTGCATCGTCTTGGTGAAGTTCATGACGGCGCTGCAACTATGGATTGGATGGAGCAAGAAAAAGAGCGCGGTATCACGATCACCAGTGCGGCAACGACATGTTTCTGGCGCCAGCATCTCATCAATATTATTGATACCCCGGGTCACGTTGATTTTACAATTGAAGTCGAGCGTTCGCTTCGCGTGCTCGATGGTGCTGTTGCTTTGTTCTGTTCGGTTGGTGGTGTGGAACCGCAGTCCGAGACAGTGTGGCGGCAGGCTGATAAGTATGGTGTGCCCCGTATCGCATTCGTGAATAAGATGGATCGTGCGGGAGCAGATTTCCTTGGCGTAGTGGATATGATGAAGACTCGTCTGAAGGCAAATGCCGTCCCGATACAATTACCGGTTGGTGAAGGCGACATGTTTGCCGGCATCATAGATTTGATCTCGATGAAGGCTCGCATGTATCATGAAGAGACACAGGGTGCGACGTGGGATGAAATAGAAATACCGGAAAAATTGAAATCGAGAGCAAATGAATATCGAATCAAGATGCTTGAGGCGGTTGCAGATGAAGATGATAAGCTGCTTGAAAACTATCTTGAAGGAAAAGAAATTTCGCCCGAAGAGGTTCGACGGGTACTAAGGCGCTCTACAATAAAAGGCGGCATTATTCCCGTCCTTTGCGGTTCTTCATTCAAGAACAAAGGTGTTCAAGATTTGATGGACGCAGTTGTAGATTTATTGCCGTCCCCTTTAGATATCAACACCGGAGTAATTCATGGTCACCATCCACACCGGCATGACGATGTTGTACGGAAGGTAAGTGATGATGAAAAATTTACGGCGTTGGCGTTTAAGATTATGAGCGATCCTTTTGTCGGGCGATTAACGTATTTTCGTGTCTATGCCGGAACACTATCTGCAGGTTCGTATGTCTACAATGTGGTTTCTGATAGGAAGGAACGAATTGCGCGTATTCTTCGGATGCATGCGAATCACCGTGAAGAAATCCAGGAAGCATATGCGGGTGATATCGTTGCTGCTATTGGACTGAAAAATACTCGTACGGGTGATACACTGGCAACAGAAGATGATCCAATCGTACTCGAACGGATGGAGTTTCCTAAACCGGTGATCGACGTTGCAATCGAACCGAAGACGAAGGTGGATTTGGAGAAAATGGGCGAGGCAATGCAGCGTCTTGCCGAAGAAGATCCGACATTCCGTATCTCGACAAACGAAGAAACAGGGCAGACGATTATCAGCGGTATGGGTGAGTTACATCTCGAAATTATTATTGACCGCATGAAACGTGAATTTAAGGTCGAGGCGAATGTCGGCAAACCGCAAGTTGCTTATAAAGAAACAATCACCAAGAAGGTGACAGCAGAAGGAAAGTTTGTTCGTCAATCAGGCGGACGCGGTCAATTCGGACATGTCTGGATCGATGTTGAGCCGAACGAAAAAGGCAAAGGTTTCGAGTTTGAGAACGATATTGTCGGCGGCTCGGTGCCAAAAGAATATATTAAACCAGTTGAGCAGGGAATCATTGAAGCGATGCGTAATGGCGTCCTTGCAGGCTATCCCGTAGAAGATGTTAAGATTAGATTGTTCGATGGATCGTTCCATGCGGTCGATTCATCGGAAATGGCATTTAAAATTGCAGGCTCTATGGCATTCCAAGAGGGAGCAAAAAAAGCTGGACCCGTTCTTCTCGAACCTGTGATGGCAGTAGAAGTCGTGACCCCAGAAGAATATCTTGGCGATGTCATGGGAGATCTCAATTCACGCCGCGGCAAGATTGAAGGAATGGGATCTCGAAAAGATGCTCAAGTAGTGACAGCGCATGTGCCGCTTTCAGAGATGTTTGGATATGCGACACAAGTGCGTTCGATGACACAGGGACGCGCTCTCTACACAATGCAATTTTCACACTACGAACCAGTACCGAAGAATATTGCCGAACAGATTGTTGAAAAGGTTCGCGGTAAAAGTAACGTAGCTGCATAAGATTTTTTTAATAGAATGAGTAATTACATCTAATTAAAGGAGATCAACACATGGCAAAGGAAAAATTTGACCGTAGTAAGCCGCACGTAAATGTCGGTACGATCGGCCACGTTGACCACGGAAAGACCACTCTGACGGCTGCTATCACTATGGTGCTTGCCAAAAAGGGTCTCTCTGCAGTTCGTACATTCGATTCAATTGACAATGCTCCAGAAGAAAAAGCGCGTGGTATAACGATTAATACTGCGCACGTTGAGTATTCTACCGAAAAGCGTCACTATGCGCACGTAGATTGCCCGGGTCACGCTGACTATATCAAGAACATGATCACAGGTGCTGCGCAAATGGACGGCGCTATTCTCGTAGTTGCTGCAACAGATGGTCCAATGCCGCAAACTCGCGAGCACATTCTTCTTGCTCGTCAAGTGGGTGTCCCAAAGATCGTTGTATTTATGAATAAAGTAGATGCGGTTGACGATCCGGAGCTGTTGGACCTTGTTGAAATGGAAATTCGTGATCTTCTCAAGAAGTATGAATTCCCCGGCGATGAAACGCCCATCATTCGCGGTTCCGCATTAAAAGCAATGGAAGCTGCTCTTCATCCAGAAGTGAAAGTCGACGATCCACGATTCAATTGCATTATGGAATTAATGAATGCCGTCGATTCGTACATCCCGTTGCCGTTGCGCAATGTCGACAAGCCATTTTTGATGCCGATCGAAGATGTATTCTCTATTACTGGTCGTGGTACGGTCGGAACAGGTCGTGTTGAACGTGGTCGTGCAAAGGTCGGCGATGAAGTAGAGGTGATCGGTCTTGGTGCACATAAGAAGACTGTCATTACAGGCGCTGAAATGTTTCGCAAGGAATTGGATGAAGTTGTAGCAGGTGATAATGCTGGTTTGTTATTGCGTGGGGTTGAAAAAGATGAACTCGAACGTGGTATGGTTGTCGCCAAGCCGGGATCAATTACGCCACACACGAAGTTCACTGCACAGATTTACGTATTGAAGAAAGAAGAAGGTGGACGTCATACACCATTCTTAACTGGTTATCGTCCTCAATTCTACTTCCGTACTACCGATGTGACGGGTGTTGCAGAATTACCCGCCGGAGTCGAAATGGTGATGCCGGGTGATAATCTTGATGCAATTAACATCGAGTTGATCTCCCCCATCGCAATGGAAGAAGGTCAGCGATTTGCGGTTCGTGAAGGCGGACGCACAGTCGGTGCAGGTGTTATTGGAAAAATCATAAAATAAAATATCGTTTATTCCGCTCTTGGGGGAACCCGAGAGCGGAGAGTAGTATAGGAGTCTTCCTTGGCTGGACAAAAAATAAGAATAAAACTAAAATCGTTCGATCATAACTTGATCGACAAATCTGCAGAAAAGATCATCAAAACTGTAAAATCGACAGGTGCGATAGTATCGGGACCGATTCCGTTGCCAACCAAGCGCAGTCTCTATACGGTCAATCGTTCTCCACACGTTGACAAAAAGTCGCGCGAGCAGTTCGAGACACGATCGCACAAGAGATTGATAGATATTCTCAACTCCACAAGTCGTACGGTTGATGCATTGATGAAATTGGAGCTTCCTGCAGGTGTTGATGTCGAGATTAAAGTCTAATTCGACAGATGTTTGAAGTAGGTGTGTAATGAGAGCGGCAATCCCCTTGTGAACGTTCTCATTTTGGATGACTGAGCCAAAGGCTCATGCGTTAAAGACGCAAAGGAGTGGAAACAGTGAGTGGTATTTTAGGCAAGAAAATTGGAATGACAAGTCTCTTCGATGAGAATGGCGAAGTAGTTCCTTGTACCGTTATCGAAGCGGGTCCATGTTACGTAACCCAGGTCAGAACCAAAGAGAAAGATGGGTATGAAGCAGTCCAACTTGGTTTTGATGAAAAGAAAGATCGTCTTGTCAACAAGCCGCTGAAGGGACATTTCGCAAAAGCAGCAACGAAGATGTTGCGCCTCATGCGCGAGTTCAAAGGCTTCAATGGAACTCATTTGAAAGCTGGCGACGAAATTAAAGTGGATATGTTTCTTCCAGGCGATATTGTTGATGTAAGTGGAAAATCGAAGGGTCGTGGATTTCAAGGCGTGGTGAAACGCCACCATTTCAGCGGCGTCGGTATGACAACGCATGGTGCGTCGGATCGTGTCCGCGCTCCTGGATCCATAGGGGGAAGTTCATATCCCTCGCGTGTCTTTAAAGGCATGCGAATGGGTGGTCGGATGGGATTTGATCGTGTCACTGTCAAGAATCTGAAGGTTGTGAAGGTTATTCCGGAATCCAATATTCTCATTATTCGCGGTTCTGTTCCCGGTGCGATTAACGGGTATTTGGAAATTGAGAAGAAGCGTCATTAAGGGTTGCCTTGTAAGGAAAAAGTATTATGCAGGTTGATGTCTATAAAATAGATGGCACGATAAGCGGCGTAACGGTCGAACTTGATCCGAAAATTTTTGAGATCGAACCGAACGATCATGCTATCTATCAAGCAGTGCGCAGCATTCAAGCAAATAAGCGCCAGGGCACGCACAAAGTGAAGGGACGCAGCGAAGTGAGCGGCGGTGGCAGAAAACCGTTCAAGCAAAAGAAGACAGGCCGTGCTCGCTCCGGATCAACGCGCTCTCCGATATGGGTGGGTGGCGGTTCAATCTTTGGACCAACTCCGCATGAGTATTCGGTCAATCTTCCGATTAAAGTTCGGAGGCTTGCGCGCAAATCGGCCCTAAGCTATAAAGCGAAAGATGGAGCTATTAAGGTGATTGAAGATTTTCAATTTGATGAAGTGAAAACGAAAAGAATGTCATCGGTGCTGAAAGCTCTTGCTATCGACAAACAAAAAACATTATTGCTGACAAAAGGAACAGATCAAACGCTGGTGAAGTCAGGACGCAATATCGCAAAACTGCAGGTACGCGAGGCGGACAAAGCTTCGACATTTGAAATTCTCAAGAACCAGGTGCTTCTGATTCAAAAGAGCGCTGTGGATCTACTGCAACAATCTTTGAAGAACTAGGACAACAGGCAATGATAGGTATTCTCATTCGACCGATTATCACAGAAAAAATGACCGAGCTTGGTGAAAAACGTCAATACGCGTTTGAGGTTCCGATTTCGGTGAATAAGATAGTAGTCGGTAAGGCTATCGAAAAGAAATTTAGCGTTAAAGTAACAAGCATTCGGACTGTGCTGGTCAAGGGCAAACGTAAGAGCCAGATGACACGTCGCGGTCGTTTTGAAGGACACACCAAGACATGGAAGAAGGCGATCGTAACGCTCAAAGAAGGCGATAAAATCGATTACTTCGGTAATGTCTGATTGTGAAAGTATAAGAGACTATGGCAATTCGAAAATTACGACCAATGACTCCAGCGACGAGATTCTATTCAATCTCGACGTTCGAAGAGATAACGAAAAAAGAACCGGAAAAAGCGTTGCTCGAGTCGAACAAGAAATCGGGTGGACGAAATAATCTCGGACGCATCACTTCGAGGCATCGCGGTGGTGGACACAAACGTCAGTACCGAATTATTGATTTCAAACGAGATAAACATGGTATCATTGGAACAATTGCTGCTATAGAGTACGACCCGAATCGCGCTGCTCGTATTGCGCTGGTGCATTATCCCGATGGCGAGAAACGCTACATTATCGCTGCTATGGGAATGAAAGTCGGTACAAAAATTGTCTCAGGTCCACAAGCTGAAGTTGATCTCGGGAATGCGCTGCCGCTGAAAAATATTCCAGCAGGCACATTTATATATAACGTCGAAATGTTTCCAGGCAAAGGCGGACAGGTTGGTCGTAGTGCAGGCAATTCCTTGCAGGTGATGGCGAAAGAAGATGATTGGGTCTCGGTCAAAATGCCGTCAGGAGAAATTCGTAAGTTCCATTCTGAATGCTATGCAACTATCGGTACTGTTGGCAATGCAGATCACGAGAACATAAGCCTCGGAAAAGCCGGACGCTCTCGCTGGCTCGGCATTCGTCCACAGTCACGAGGTATGGCGATGAACCCCGTAGACCACCCAATGGGTGGCGGTGAAGGTCGTTCAAAGAGCGGCGGCGGAGGACAGCATCCTGAATCGCCGTGGGGCAAGTATGCCAAAGGTTTGAAGACGCGCAGGCGGAAGAATCAATCAAACAAATACATTATTAAACGTCGTAAGTAATCGGTAAGCACCTATGAGCCGTTCAATCAAAAAGGGGCCGTATGTCGACCTCAAATTGCAGGGGAAAATAGAAGTACTCAACAAGACGAACCAGAAGCGTGTCGTTAAAACATGGTCGCGGTCGAGCACCATTATCCCAGAATTTGTGGGACATACCTTCGCAGTGCACAACGGAAATAAATTCATTCCGGTGTATATCCATGAAGCGATGGTGGGACACAAGCTCGGTGAGTTTGCACCAACCCGAATATTTCGTGCACACCCGGGTATCAAGAGTGAAAAGACCACGGCACCAGAGTAAGAACTGTTTGTTGAAGAGTAAACCATGGAAACAAAAGCAATTAATAAATATATCGGAACTTCGCCGCGCAAGATGCGATTGGTTATTGACCTGATTCGCGGTAAAGGAGTAGAAGAGGCATTGAGCATTCTTCACTTCACAACGAAGCACGCCGCAAAAACGGCAGAGAGAGTTCTTCGGTCAGCGATCTCTAATGCTCAGAATAAAGAAGAGAGCGGACGCGTGGACACTGCTACTTTGTTTATTAAGGAAGCGTTTGTCGATGGCGGAGCAATGACGAAGCGCGTGATGCCTGCGCCTATGGGGCGAGCATTCCGTGTGCGAAAACGTTCAAATCATATCACTATCGTGTTGGCGCAGCGTGCACAAGCAACGAAGCCGGCACTAAAAACAAAAGCGGTAGTTGAAAATAAAAAAACCGCAACAAAGAAATCAGAAACAGTGTCAAAAGAAGTAACCGAAAGTTAATCGGAGGATCACTTGGGCCAAAAAACTCATCCAGTTGGATTTCGTCTCGGAATCGTGCGTGCGTGGGATTCAAACTGGTACGATGATAAAAGCTTTGCAGGTAAATTGCAGGAAGATAGTGTGGTACGGAACTACGTTCGAAGCCGATTGAAAAAAGCTGGTATTGCACGAGTTCAGATTGATCGAACTCCTAAACGCGCAGTAGTCACCATTCACACGTCACGGCCGGGCATTGTGATTGGCAAGAGCGGTAAAGAAATTGCTCAGTTGGAAGAAGAACTGAAAAAAGTAACATCAAAAGAAATTAAAATTCTTATCCATGAAATCAAACGCCCGGAATTGGATGCCTATCTTGTGGCAGAAGCCATTGCCGGACAGCTGGAAGGACGAATCTCCTTCCGCCGCGCAATGAAACAATCGATTACCGCTGCCATGCGCATGGGTGCAGAAGGAATTAAGGTGATGTGCGCAGGGCGTCTTGGTGGCGCAGAAATCGCGCGAACGGAGCACTATAAGGACGGGCGTATTCCCTTGCAGACACTCCGGGCAGATATCGATTATGCAGGTGCAACCGCGCACACCATCTATGGAGCCATCGGCGTCAAAGTATGGATCTGCAAAGGTGAAATCATCGGACCGCGGTCCTAAGGAGTGTTGAGTTATGTTGATGCCAAAAAGAGTGAAATTTAGAAAAGCGCAGCGCGGACGAATGAAAGGGAAAGCGACGCGAGGTGCAACGATTGCATTTGGTGATTTTGGTTTGAAAGCGATGGAACCGGGATGGGTAACTCAGCGTCAGATTGAAGCATCCCGTGTTGCACTGACCCGTATGATGAAACGCGAAGGCAAAGTGTGGATTCGCATTTTTCCTGATAAGCCGGTTACAAAGAAGCCCGCAGAGACTCGTATGGGAAGCGGTAAAGGCTCGCCGGAATTTTGGGTAGCCGTAGTGAAACCAGGACGAGTTTTGTTTGAGTTGGGTGGAATCAACCGCGTAACCGCAGCAGAAGCGATGAAGCTTGCAGCACACAAACTCGCAATTAAAACAAGGTTTGTCACCCGTATTGATTATCAGGGTGTATAAGAGGTAAAGCGATGAAGGCACATGATTTGCGACAACTCTCGGACGCAGAACTGCTGAAGAGAATTCAAGAAGAAGAAGAGAACCTGTCCCATCTAAGATTTCAGAAAGTCATTGGACAGTTGGAGAACCCGATGAAGTTAGGCCACGTTCGTAAGACTATTGCGCGGATCAAAACGATTCTCCGCGATCGACAACTGAATCCATCAACCGAACAACCTGCGCAGGTTGAGAAACAAAAGTAATGTGAGATAACGATGACAGAAGCACCAAAGGAAACTCTGAAACGCGCGCGGCGCAAAGTTCGAATCGGCAAAGTGGTTAGTAACAAAATGGCAAAGAGTATCATAGTTGCAGTTGAACGACAGGTTGCACATGCACTCTATAAAAAAATATTCCGCCTTACCACCAAGTTGATGGCGCATGACGAGAAACAAGAAGCTGGTATCGGAGATACGGTGAAAATTATGGAAACCCGCCCAATGAGCGCACGCAAGCGCTGGCGGTTGGTGGAAATTGTTCAAAAAGCGAAGTAGGCGAAGACGATGATCCAGGAAGAAACTAATTTAGTTGTTGCCGATAATTCGGGTGCGAAAAAAGTGCGATGCATCCGTGTCCTCGGTGGCCACGATAGGCGTTATGCCGGTGTCGGCGATCTCATTGTGGTGTCCGTGAAGAGTGCCATTCCCGGTGCTCCTGTAAAAAAAGGCGAAGTGTCACGCGCCGTTGTTGTACGAACGAAGAAGGAAATTCGACGGAAGGATGGTTCCTATATCCGCTTCGATGAAAATGCTGCTGTGCTGCTCACTCCACTGGGCGAGCCGCGCGGAACGCGCATCTTTGGTCCGGTTGCGCGAGAATTACGTGAACGTCAATTTATGAAAATTATTTCCTTGGCACCTGAGGTGCTTTAAAAATTATGGCGCAGAATCTACACATACATAAGAATGATACAGCCTTCGTCGTTTCGGGCGCGTTCCGAAAAAAGCAAGGTAAAGTGTTGAAAGTGTTTCCCGATACACAGCGGGTGATTATCGAGAACGTTAATATAATTAAAAGGGCCACACGTCCTTCACAGAAGAATCCGCAAGGTGGAGTTGTTCAAAAAGAAGGAAGTATTCGCGCGTCAAACGTGAAGGTCGTTTGTCCCAAGTGCAATAAACCGACTCGTATTGGACACAAACATGTGAAAGATGCAACGAGCGGCAAAAAGAAGACAATGAGAACCTGCAAATTATGCAATGAGATGTTCTAAGAGAGTAATCCATGGCGAAAGAAACAACTCCTAAAAAGGAAAAAGTTGCAAAGGCTACTCCCGAGTCCAAAGGCAAGAAAGAAGCAGGCGGACAGGAAAAAGGAGTGGCTGCTCGTTTGTTTGAGCGTTATCACAAGGAAACCGTTCCATCGATGATGAAGAAATTTCAGTACAAGAGCAAGATGCAAGTGCCACGGTTGGAAAAAATTTCTATCAACATCGGTGTAGGGCAAGCAACACAGGATCCAAAATTATTGGATGTTGCCGTTCACGAATTGGAAGCCATTACCGGACAGAAAGTAGCGATCACGAAATCCAAGAAGGCAATCTCAAATTTCAAGTTGCGCGAGAATCTTCCCATTGGATGCCGCGTCACGTTACGTCGAGCTAAGATGTACGAGTTTTTGGATAGATTTGTGAGTGTCGCATTGCCGCGTGTGCGTGACTTCAGGGGTGTTTCGGATAAGTCGTTTGATGGTCATGGTAATTATACTGTTGGAGTTAAAGAACAGATTATTTTCCCGGAAATTGATGTAGACAAAGTAACACGGATCTCTGGAATGGACATTACGTTCGTCACGACTGCCAAGAATGACGTTGAAGCGTATGAATTATTAAAAGAGCTTGGCATACCGTTTGTCAAACGGCAAGAAGTTGTTCAACCCGTAACCCAGAACAAGTAAAGCAAAGGAGTTCGTTTGGCACGCTTAGCTATGCGAGTAAAGGCGAAGAGAACGCCAAAACACAAAGTATCACAACACAATCGTTGCAGTATCTGCGGGCGTCCGCGCAGTTATTATCGCAAGTTCGGCCTTTGCAGGATCTGTCTTCGTAAACTCGCGCTTGAAGGCAAGATTCCAGGTGTTCGCAAAGCAAGTTGGTAATACAATAATTAAGAGAGTTCAATCGATGTCGAAAACTGATCCTATTGCCGATTATCTTACGAGAATCCGCAACGCAGCAAAAGCGAAGCACCGTCGGGTAGATATACCGTCCTCCAAATTGAAGAAGGCGATTTCTCAAATTCTTCTGGAGAAAAATTATATTTCTGGGTTCACAGTGCTCGAGGACAAGAAGCAGAATGTCCTCCGGGTGAATCTCAAGTATCACAGCGGAAAACCGGTCATCACCGGATTACGTCGAGTGAGTAAGCCGGGTATTCGATTATACCGCGGCTCCAATGAATTGCCTCGTGTGCTCGGTGGCTTAGGTGTTGCGATCATCACCACGTCGAGAGGTGTGATGACAGATGCACAGGCGAAGAGAGATAATGTTGGCGGCGAAATTCTTGCTTACATCTGGTAAGTGTTTGAAGAGGAGAGAAAAACAGTGTCACGTATTGGTAGAAAACCGGTTCAGATTCCTAAAGGCGTCACAGTCACTTTGAAGGATGGCGTTGTATCCGTCAAGGGACCAAAAGGTGTCTTAGAGGAAAAAGTACATTCGGATATCAGTGTCGAGGTGAAGGATCAGCAAATCCTTCTCAGTCGAAAGTCGGATGAAACGAAATATCGTGCATTGCACGGATTATGGCGCGCACTGATTCAGAATATGATTACTGGCGTAACCGAAGGATTTTCCAGAAAGCTGGAAATCATTGGTGTTGGTTACCGTGCTGAAATGAAGGGGACACGATTAAATCTTCTCCTTGGTTACAGTCACCCGATTTTATTTGGCGCGCCGGAAGGAATTAAAATTGAAGCACCGACTCAGACAAGTATTCTCATCAGCGGCGCCCACAAACAACTTGTTGGTTTGGTTGCAGCGAAGATACGTTCGTTCCGTCCGCCGGAGCCGTATAAAGGCAAGGGCGTCAAGTACGAAGGCGAGTACATCCGCCGTAAAGCTGGTAAAGCAGCTGCTACGGCTGCGAAATAGTGCAGAAGAAGATTTTGAGGTAAGGAAGAAGGAATTATGATTCGAAAAAACACAGTAGAACGCCTTGCAAAAAAACAAGTGCGCATCCGAAAGAAAATTAAAGGTACGCTGGAACGTCCTCGTTTGGTCGTGTTTCGCAGCGCTAAACATGCCTATGCACAGATCATTGACGACACAACTGGAAAAACGTTGTTGTCAGTATCAACATTGTCAAAGGATCTTCGCGAGGATGTGAAGCAAGCGAAAACTCCGATTGCACGCTACAAGCTCATTGGTGTTGCAGCAGCAAAAAAAGCGCTTGAAAAAAATATCAAAGAAGTGGTCTTTGACCGAAGCGGTTATCTATATCATGGCCGTGTTAAAGCACTCGCGGATGGTGCTCGCGAAGGCGGACTGAAATTTTAACTCCCCATACTCGTATGAAAAACATGGTAAAAGTCAAAGCAGGCGAATTCGAACTTAAAGAACGATTAGTGAACGTCAACCGTGTAGCGAAGGTGGTCAAAGGTGGACGCCGCTTCAGTTTCAATGCTATCGTTGTTGTAGGTGATGGTAATGGTCACATTGGCGTCGGTCTCGGAAAGGCGAATGAAGTACAAGATGCAATTGCAAAAGGTACAGACGATGCGAAGAAAAGCCTCGTTTTTGTCCCTATTGTGAAGGGAACTATTCCACATTCGGTCATTGGAAAGTTTGGCGCAGGAAAGGTGATGCTCAAACCGGCAGCTCCCGGAACCGGTCTCATAGCCGGCGGCGGTGTCCGTGCTGTTCTGGAAATGGCAGGCGTGAAAGATGTGCTCACGAAGCAAATGGGTTCACCGAATTCCCACAACGTTGTTAAAGCAACTATGCAGGCGCTTTTGAATCTTTCAGATGCTCGAATGATTGCCGAACGCCGCGGAATAACAATTCAGGAACTGTTTCAATAAACTCTTAGTGAAGACGTACTATGCCGGAACCGAAGAGAATTAAAATTACACAGATCAAGAGCATTGTTGACCATCTTGAGATTGCCAAGCGTACCATCAAAGCGCTGGGACTCGGCAGGCCGAATTATTTTGTTGTTAAAAATGACACTCCGCAGATTCGTGGTATGATCAACAGAGTCCGGCATCTTGTCAAAGTGGAAGAGGTACAGTAATGGCGAAAGACATTCTTAGCAATTTAACACCAGCGAAAGGTTCGCGGAGAAAGACAAAGCGAATCGGCCGCGGTCAAGGTTCCGGGCACGGTGGAACAGCAACCAAGGGACACAAGGGTGCAAAATCCCGTTCGGGTCATAAGTTTAAGATGTGGTTTGAAGGTGGACAGATGCCGCTGACGCGACGTGTGCCGAAGTTCGGTTTCACACCACGCAATCGTATCGAAATGCAAGTCGTGAACATCGCAACGCTCGGCATACTGGCTGAAAAAAAGAAAGTTTCCAATGGCGTGGTGACACCGGAAGTTCTTTTCAAAACTGGAACAACTGCTAAGAAAAATGTTCCTATAAAAATTCTTGGTAATGGTGAAATAAAAACAAAATTAGATGTTACGGCACATGCATTTAGTAAATCGGCGATTTCGAAGATCGAAGCCGCCGGAGGAAAAACCACAGTTCTTACGAAGACAACCGCGAACTCATGAGTAAGCTGACTGAAACCTTTACGAATATTTTTAAAATCCAGGAGCTGCGCGAGAGACTGTTGTTCACAACCCTCTTGCTGATTATCGTACGTATCGGCTCGCACATTACGTTGCCTGGCGTCGATGCAGTTCTTTTGGCAGACACGATCCGGAAATCGTCTGAGAATACGCTTTTTGGATTGTATGATCTTTTTGTCGGAGGTGCATTCAGCAATGCGGCAATCTTTGCACTCGGCATTATGCCGTACATCAGCGCATCTATTGTCATCCAATTGCTCGGCGCGGTGGTTCCGTACTTCGCCAAGCTGCAGAAGGAAGGCGAGGAGGGACGCAAGAAAATTACGCAATACACTCGTTATGGCACTGTCGCTATATCGCTTATGCAGGCGAGCGGTGTGGTAGCGAAACTTATGAGCGTTGCTCCCGGTGGAAATCCCATCGTACCGATGGGAGTCCGTGGTCCCGGATTCTATGTGAGTACGATGATTATTCTTACAACGGGTACTATCTTTATGATGTGGCTGGGTGAGCAGATCACTGAGCGCGGCATCGGTAATGGAATCTCGTTGATTATATTCATTGGTATCGTAGCCCGTTTCCCGCATGCTATTCTGAATGAAGCCCAGCTTGTTACAGGCGGTACTCGAAATCTCATCGTCGAGTTAGTGATCTTAGTTCTCATGGGCTTCATTGTCGCAGGTGTTGTTCTTATTACGCAAGGTACTCGCCGCATTCCAGTACAATATGCGAAGCGGGTTGTGGGAAGAAAAGTATACGGCGGTGTAACACAATACATCCCGCTGCGCGTAAACACCGCTGGTGTCATGCCGATTATCTTTGCACAAGCGATCATGTTCGTTCCGCAGATTGTTTTCTCGTTCTTCCCGGAGAACGATTTCATGAATGAGTTGTCCAATAATTGGTTTGGTTATACTTCATGGACTTATTCGTTCGTCTATGCGTTGATGATTGTTTTCTTCACCTATTTCTATACTGCTATTGCTTTCAATCCGAAAGACGTTGCAGATAATATGAAGAAGCAGGGTGGATTTATTCCTGGCATTCGTCCCGGTACACATACAGCAGAATTTGTCGATAATATTTTAACAAAGATCACGCTTCCAGGTTCGATCGGGCTGGCGATTATTGCCATCCTCCCAACGATGATGATTAAATTAGGTGTGACACCGGGCTTTGCGTCATTCTTTGGTGGAACAAGTTTACTTATTATGGTAGGTGTTGCATTGGATACATTGCAGCAAGTCGAGTCGCATTTATTGATGCGTCACTATGATGGGTTTATGAAGAGTGGTAAGCTCAGAGGCAGACGGTAGGTCTCGTTATCTGCGATGATTCCTCTGAAATCGATCGAAGAGATTGAGTTCATTCGTGAGAGCAGCCGAATCGTCGCCGATGTGCTCAAGTTGGTGGGTGCACAAGTTCGACCGGGCATGACCACACTGGAGCTTGACAAAGTTGCAGAAGACTTTATTCGCTCGATGGGCGGTGAGCCGGCGTTTAAAGGATATGGCTGGGATAAGAAAAATTTATTTCCGGCAACGCTTTGCACGTCGATAGATGCAGAAGTTGTGCATGGTATCCCGAGCAAGCGAATGTTAAAAGATGGAGATTTGTTGTCCATTGATGTTGGTGTGAAGAAGAATGGTTTTTATGGTGATGGAGCGTGTTCTTTCGCAATTGGAGAAGTATCCGAAGAGAAACAACGGCTGATGCGTGTCACACAAGAATCGCTTGCAAAAGGAATTGAACAAGCGGTTGCGGGCAAGAGAGTGCATGATGTTTCGAACGCGATTCAACACCATGTAGAAACAAATGGGTTTTCAGTTGTCCGGGATTTAGTCGGTCACGGAGTTGGTAGGAAGTTGCACGAAGAGCCGTCTATTCCGAATTTTGGAGAACCGGGAACAGGTGTCGTATTAAAAGATGGAATGACGCTCGCCATCGAACCGATGGTCAATGCGGGAACGTGGCGGGTAAAAGTGGCAACAGATGGTTGGACAGTCTTGACAGTCGATGGAAAACCATCGGCGCATTTTGAACATACAATAGCGATTGTACACGGCAAGGCAGAGATACTTACCTTGTCCTAAGGAAGAATGGCGAAGCAAGGACCGATCAAAGTTGATGGAGTAATTACCGATACGCTGCCGAATGCAACGTTTCGTGTGAAACTCGATAACGCCGTGGAAATCTTTGCACATATCTCTGGAAAAATGCGGATGCATTACATCAAAATTCTTGTCGGGGATAGAGTAACAGTGGAAATGTCGCCGTACGATTTATCAAAAGGTCGTATCACATATCGATACAAATAGAGACTCGTATGGGATTAAGGAATTGAGGAGCAAAGTATGAAGGTTCGGTCATCAGTAAAAAAATTGTGTGAGAACTGCAAGATTATTCGGCGCAAAGGTGTCATTCGAGTAATTTGCAAAAATCCAAAACACAAACAGCGGCAAGGATAAACAAGGAGTAACGACGTGGCTCGTATTGCTGGAGTTGATTTACCCAAAAATAAGCGTTCAGAAATCGGCCTCACCTATATATACGGTATCGGCCGCTCCGCAGCGCTGGAGATTCTTGATAAGGCAAAGGTCGATCGTGCAAAGCGGGTCGGCGATTTGAACGATGAAGAGGTGGCGGCGATTCGTTCCATCATTCAATCAGACTTTAAGGTGGAAGGTGCATTGCGGAGTGAATATCAACTCAACACCAAACGGTTGATGGATATTGGCTGTTACCGCGGTTTGCGTCATCGCAAAGGGCTTCCGGTTCGTGGACAGAGAACACGTACCAACTCGCGCACGCGCAAAGGTAAGAGAAAGACGGTCGCCGGCAAGAAGAAAGCACTCGAGAAGAAGTAGTCAATCAGTTGAAAATCTTTTAGAAGGAAAATTGCATTGGCAAAACAAACAGCACCTGTAACAAAGAAGAAAAAGAAAGTTCACGTTGATGCCAACGGGAAGGCGTTCATTAAGGCGACCTTCAATAATACTATTGTGACATTGACTGATACGTACGGGAATGTCATTGCATGGTCGACATCAGGCAAGAACGGATTCAAAGGATCACGCAAGAGCACTCCATTTGCTGCACAGGTTGCCGCAGAAGCGGCTGCGAAGGAAGCACATGGCCTCGGCCTTCGCCGTGTAGAAGTGTTCATCAAAGGGCCGGGTGGCGGACGTGAAGCAGCGGTTCGGTCCTTGCAAACAGCGGGACTCGAAGTTATGTTGATTCGAGATATTACACCGATTCCGCATAACGGATGCCGTCCACCAAAGCGTCGAAGAGTGTAGTGAAGGTACGATTGGCTGATTGAGTGATTGAGTGATGGATCAATCACAGAATCACGAAATCACAAAATCATAAAATGAATTAGGAGAATTATGGCAAGATACATTGATGCCAATTGCAAACTGTGCCGTCGAGAGAAGCAAAAGTTGTTTCTTAAAGGAACAAAGTGCTTGACGGAAAAATGTCCTTTGGAAAAGAGGAATTATGCACCAGGTCAGCATGGGCAATCCCGGCGATCGAGGATTTCCGAGTATGGCGTGCAATTGCGTGAAAAACAGAAAGTCCGTCGGATGTATGGAATTCTGGAAGCACAATTCCGAAATTATTTCCATCGAGCGTCTCAGCAATCTGGTCGAACCGGTGATGCATTGGTAAAAATGCTGGAACGACGACTTGATAATGTAATCTATCGGTTGGGTTTTGCACCATCGCGTAAATCAGCACGGCAGTTGGTCGTTCACAGACATTTTGTAGTCAACAATAAGATCGTTGATGTCCCATCGTTCCTTGTGAGTCCGGGTGATGTTATACAGGTGCGGGACCATGCGAAGAAACTTTCACTGATCCATGATGCAATGAAACGCGTGAAGGACACTTCTATGCTGCCCTGGCTCAACATCGACAAAGCAACGATGACCGGCACGTTTCTGAATATTCCAGAACGTGCAGAAATTCCATTGAATGCAAATGAGCAACTGATTGTTGAGTTGTACTCGAAGTAATTGAACTATGAGCCAAGAACTATTATCCGCCTCGATGAACTCGGGAAAAGGAACATTATGAGTACTCTTCAAATACCTGAAAGAGTCGAACTGGAACAGTCGACATATTCCACCACCACGGGGAAATTTACACTTCAACCTTTAGAAAAGGGATTTGGAGTGACGATGGGAAATTCGATGCGCCGTGTTTTATTGTCGTCATTGCCGGGCACAGCAATTACTGCAATTCGTGTTGAAGGAATTCACCATGAATTTTCGACGATCAAAGGGATGGTGGAAGATGTTGCGGATTTTATCTTGAACCTGAAACAGGTTCGTATCAAACCGATCAATAAGAAAGCGTCCAAGGTGACGCTGCACGTAAAAGGTCCTGGCAAGTTGAAGGCTGGAGATATTCAGAAAGCTTCCACGGAAGTTGAAGTTCTGAATCCGGATCACCATCTCGCTTCGCTTAATAAAGATGCGGACTTCGAAATCGAACTTCGTCTTGGACGTGGTAAGGGATATGTTCCCGCAGAGGAAAATAAATCATCAGACCAGCCGTTAGGAACAATAGCCATCGATTCGATCTTTACACCCATCACCAATGTGCGTTATACAGTTGAGCCGACGCGTGTGGGCGGGCAGACAGATTTCGAAAAGCTCGTGCTCGATATTGAAACCGATGGTTCGGTTACTCCGGAAGAGGCAGTCACGTATGCTGCAAAAATCTTGCGTGATCACTTGCAGCTCTTCATCAACTTCGGCGTGGAACCGGAGGCGGAAAAAGCAGAGACAGAGCAGGAAGCAGAAGTCGGCAGAGTGCGCAAGATTCTTCGGTTGTCTGTGGATGAATTGGAATTATCGGTGCGTTCGCATAACTGTCTGCGCTCTGCTAATATCAAAACACTGGCAGATCTCGTGCACAGGAGTGAATCCGAGTTATTGAAGTTCCGCAACTTTGGGCGCAAATCACTGGCAGAGCTTTCCGAAATCGTTGAGCAGCATGGATTAACGTTTGGAATGGATGTGGACAAGTATTTGAAAGAAGGTAACGACTAAGTCGTAGAAGGAATGTAAAGTATGCGTCATCAGAACTCAGGACGAAAACTCAATAGAACCGCAAGTCACCGCAAAGCAACACTGGCGGCATTGTGCACGGCATTGATTGTGCACAAGAAAATCAAAACAACCGTTGCGAAGGCAAAAGAAACGCGAATGTTTGTTGAGAAGATTATTACTCGTGCGAAAAATGCAGTTGCAAATGAAACCGTACCTGACAAGAAGAATATTGCAGCTCGGCGCGAAGTATTTGCGGCTCTTCGCAGTAGGGAAGCGGTATCGAGCTTGTTCAAAGATATCGCGCCAAAAGTTGCCACACGTCCCGGCGGCTATACACGCGTTGTGAAACTCGGCAGACGGTTAGGTGATGGTGCTGAGCTTGCAGTGTTGGAGCTTGTCGATTTCAATGTTGGTCAAGATAAAGCGGCAGCGAAGGCAGCAAAAAAATCCGCTCCTCGAAAGAAAGGTGCAATGAAGACAAAGAAGAGTAAGGATGCAGCAACCGCTTCCGAGGCAGTTGAACAGAAGACAGTACCAAGCGCACCTGAAACAAGTGTCGGATCACCCCCGATCACGGGGTCGTAAGAAAGTGGAACGAGAAAGGATAGCAGACAGCTATCCTTTCTTGCTTCTATAAGCATGGGAGAAACATATGCTCAAGATTGTATCAGCAGAATTTTTACAGGGTGTTGTCGATCTTCGACAACTTCCAAAAAATGAATTATGCGAGATCGTGTACATCGGCCGATCAAATGTTGGCAAATCCTCATTATTAAACAAGATGTGCAACAAGAAAAACCTTGCACGCACCAGTACTGTTCCTGGAAAGACGCGCGAGATCAACTATTATATTATTAACAACTCGTTTTATTTTGTTGATTTGCCCGGGTACGGTTATGCAAAAGTACCGGAACAAATGCGCGCAGGCTGGAAAAAGTTGATTGAAGATTTCCTGAAACGCGGACAACCGGTTGCTCTAGCGATGCAGCTCATCGATTCACGTCAGGAGCCGACACCGCTCGACCTGATGATGATGGATTGGCTGGAATACTATGAAGTTCCCTATCTGCTTGTTCTCACAAAATCGGATAAACTTCCATTTAGTAAATTGGGAAAGCAAATTGAGCTTTATAAAGATCATTTTCATAGGCAGTTGACCGAAGGATGCTGCCGTGGTATCGTGCCGTTTTCTATTATCAGTGGTGACGGACGATTGGAACTGCTCAAATTCATCGACTCGCATTTTCAGACATCACCCAAGAAGAAGAAAGAAGCTGTGTAGAATTTTACGACACTCCATTTCTGAACGACCTCGCGTAGACATACTCGAGGTCGTTTTGTTTTTACCCTTATTTGTTAGTGTATAAACCCTCTTTGCCTGCTTAAACAGTCGTCCTGTTTCTATGAAACTTCACCAGATTGAGATAAGTGGGGTAAAACAGAAATAAGGAAGAACGCTAAACTTTAGTTCCTGTCAATTTCTTAAAGTTTCCTAATATTTTCTAAAAAAGGACTTGACAAACAAGGCAACAAAATATATATTCTTGACAAATAAAAAAGTCGCACATACTCAAGAAGGAGGTGACGCGATTCCTTGCGTGAAGAAATCTCCGCGCATGTCATGTAAGGAAGCTTATCTTTTGTTACCAATCCCATGCTTTTCTTTTCAAAGACATCAGGTAAATGATTATCTGTTATGTCGTATCAATTATTTAATGGAGGAAATATGAAACTTTTCCTGAAGTTTGGGTCGGCGATCGTAGTATGTGTTACGCTGGCTTTTTATTTCAACGGCTGCGTTAAGGTCGATAACCCAGTGGCCTCATCTGTGGATATTCGGACGTCTGTAAAGTTCGTTGATCTTGCGAATAATGGATCGACAATGAGTGTGAGTGTTGATGGTATTAGTGTCGGATCCTTTGCTTTCCAAAATTATTCAGGTTACGTCGATTTGCCCGCCGGGGGACGTAAATTTGCATTCACCTATGGAACAACAGTGGACACTGTAAAGCAGGCAATAGCACCCGATTATAAGTCCAGCTTCTTTAGTATCCAGCAAACTGGAGATACGAGTCGCACGTATGCAATATTCTATGAACGGGTTACTTATTCTGGCGCAGTCACATTTGTTCCTCGGAATGTTCTGGTACGATTTATAAATTTATCATCTGATACTGCCACAACCATCAAGAGTGGTGTGAACTTTCATCTGACGGGTGTGATGGTAGACACAGTAGTGACAGATTCTTCCACAGCAGCGCTCGGTTTCCTGAAATCCTCATCTTATATTCAAGCTCCACTCACCAACGCCCCAAAGTATTATATAGTTGGTGCTCAGGAGGATACCTTAGTAAGTGCTTCAGCAGTCTCTCTCTCAGAAGGTAGATACTCTGTCGTGTTGTATGGTTCAAAGACGGCGAGTAATTTGCAATCCATAATTTTAAAAGAAGATTAAGGTAAAAGGAGGATCGTATAATGAAACGATACATTGCAGTTATGTTCCTACTCTTTATATCTTCAGCGGTGTTATTTGCTCAGTACGGAAAAATTTCCGGAATAGTTACAGACCGCGGGACAAAGGAGACGTTGGTTGGAGCTTCCGTCATTCTCGAAGGAACAACATGGGGTTCCGCGACCGATATCGATGGCGGCTTCGTTATTTCTAACGTGCCGGTAGGCAAGTATAATGTTAAAGCCACCTACATCGGCTATCAGTCTACGACCATCACGGGTGTAACCGTGCTTGATGGACTTACAAGAGAAGTCAATATACAAATGTCAAGCACTGCAGTGGAGGTTCAGTCAGTTGAGATCATTGCGCAAAGACCTTTGGTCGAAAAATCAGCTACAAATGCTGTTCGTATTCAGAGCGCAGATGAAATCGAGAACCTTCCTGTACGTGGAATTCAAGGATATTTTTCATCACAACCAGGCATTGTTGTTCAAAACGGGATGACCTACATTCGCGGCAGCCGTACTGAAGAGGTTGGCTATACAATTGAAGGTGCGAGTGTACAAGATGTTGTGGGCTCGACCGTGAGAAACAATAACACTAGTTTTACCAACACTGGTTCTCTTGTAACGACGATTCCGGAAGCACTTGAAGAGGTCAACGTCCAATCCGGTGGATTTGGCGCAGAATTTGGTGGAGCCAATGGTGGTATTATCGGTCAAACATTTAAAACAGGTGGATCCCAGGCGAAGATTACTTTCCAGGCTGAGACTGATAATTTCGGAAATTACCCTGGAGGCAAGGCCTTAGATACATACTCATACGGTTATTCAGACTATGTCGTCACATTAGGATTGCCATTGATGGCTGATAAAATAAAGCTATTCGTCGCAGGTGAAAATAATTTTATGCGCGACCAGAACCCCACTTTTTGGACTGGAGCGAATTTCGGTTACCAGCAAAGCCTTAAAGATTATACGGGAAAGGCAATTACAACAGGTGATTCCGCATTACTTCAATGGCCCGGTGGAAATGTTCCGGGTGCAATGAACAATCGCTATACTACGAATGGCACTTTGTTGTTCAATTTTCAGCCGGTTCAAGTGCGATTGGGTGGAGCATTTACATGGTCTCGAAATGAAGACGACAATCTGTTGGAGGATATTTTTAATGAAGGAAGTAGCGACGTTACAGATAATAGCAACCTTCTACTCAATGGGAAATTGACATATTCGATTTCCCAGAAGACCTTTGCTGAAGTGAGTGTTGATTATGTCGATCAACGGTATAAAACATACGTTCCATGTTTTGGCGATAATCTGGCGGCCTATGGCGATAGCGTATCGGCAGCACAACAAGGATGGTTATTTCCATCTCTGACGAGTGCACCATTCAGATATAATTTCAGTGGTTTTACATTTTTACGCCCCGGAGATTTCACCGACGATACATATGCAAAAGATAGGCGGAGCCATATTGGAATCTCGGGTGCCATTTCATCAGACTTGCAGAGTCATTCATTGAAGATTGGTGGATCGTTTGAATACTGGACGATCTCCCATTATGCAATCGCTCCCGGAGAAGTCTACACAAATATGCTCGCTGATCCGAATGTCACACGCGACCCTGTGGCGTGGGCAAAAACCCTGCGCTCGCTTCAGGTGAACAATTACGGTTTCGATGAATTTGGCAATCCGATCACCAGCGGAACAGATGCACCCAAACATCCGTTTTATGGAGCAGCCTACATCCAGGATAAGATGGAAATGAGTGATATCATTGTCAATTTTGGATTAAGATTCGATGCAATGTATCTGGATGATTGGAATTTCAATAAAGTATCTGACTTAGGATATGATAAGGATAATTTCACGCTCGACACTCCAAAGAAGGGGAATACATTCATGTACGTGGAACCACGCGTAGGATTTTCATTCCCCGCGACAGACAAAACAACATTCCATATGCAATATGGTGAGTATGTTCAGGGTCCGCCGCTATATACCGCATATCGATCGCAAGCGGTCGCAGTTCATGTGTTTGAGAACGGTAACTATTACAACAATCCGATCGGTTACAATCTGCAACCTGAGAAGACAGTATCGTACGAGATTGGTTTCGCGCAGCAGTTTAGTGATGTCGCTGCGCTCGACGTTACGGGTTTCTATAAAAATGTCGATGGGCAACTCCAGGTTAATTTCTTTCCTCAACCGGCTGGATCAGATCCCGCAAATTTTTTCGCCTATTCGAATGGCGATTTTACAAATGTGATGGGATTGGAATTGAGCCTGCGTATACGAAGAACAAATCGATTGCAGGCGCAAGTGAACTACACCTTACAAGATGCCCGTGGCACAAATTCATTTGCGAACAGTGCTGTCGGATTAGTGAATGTTCAAGGTAATGCGGTGAAGCCAAGCATGGTTATACCGTTGGATTATGAAAATGCTCACCGAGGAACTGTGTCGATAGATTATCGCTGGGATAAAGGAGAAGGCGGACCGATTTTAGAACGCCTTGGCGTCAATTTACAATTCACATTCAACTCCGGCCACCCGTTTACACAGGCTACGGGTTCGGGCGGTCAGCAGGAAACAGACCTCGGTAACATTCTGAATGATTTTGATGCACGGACACGCTTCCCACTAGGACCGATAGGTAATTCCGTTACACCTTGGTGTTATCAACTTGATTTGCGTATTGATAAATCATTCTCCATCGGGTCTCTTGATGTAAACATCTATTGTTATATTCAAAACATCTTGAACACACAAAATGTGCTTAATGTGTTTTATCGGACCGGTAATGCCTACGATGATGGATATTTAACTGATCCGAGTCAAAGCGCTACGACTCTTCAACAATATGGACCTATGTTTTCACAACTCTATAATGTGATTAATCTGCAGAATAGTCAAAACCAATTCCGTAGTAATGGATTCAATAATTTTGGAACACCACGTCAGTTACGCGTAGGAGCAAAACTTGAATTCTGATTATCGAACAAAGATTTCTAACGTACAGGAGATTGCCGCTATGAAGTCTCATATAAAAGTAATGATCTTGATTCTCGCGTTCCTTCTTATTGCATCTCTTACTTCTTTTGCAAAGGAGAAGATAGGGAATGGGAGAGGGCTCGCGAAGACTGCTGCAGGACAGCCATATATTCTTATGAATGCCAATAACGTTACGTCATGGGTACACCCTGATGGACTCTTTAATTGGTTAGTAAGTCAATCGTGGAACGGTGAATTCCCCAGAGGATCTGGAGTTGGCACCATCTATTCTGAAGGCATTGTCTTTGGCGGATTAGTCAATGACGCTAAATATTCACAGACGCTCCGTGTAACCGGCAATACGTATTTCGTAGGTATGCAGGCTGGAGCAATCCATTCAGACGGAACTACGGATGACCAAAATGATGCGGGGTCAAGGGCTTTCGGCGTTCGCCCAGATATGCCTCCTTCGATCCAGAATGATTCAAAACTGTGGCCCGATTTGACAGTTGATGCTGCGACTTTTTTCCAAAAACCGCAGGCCAGTGTATCGGATGCTGATAGAGCGCAAATCGCCGCACAATATTTTAAAGATTGGACAGAATGGCCGGCTTCCAAAGGCGCTCCTTGGTCCGACGACCGCGATGGGACCATCAGACATGATGGCGCATTCGATCCAACGAATCCTCATCATATTCCGGGAATTGCCGGTGCTTCAAAAACAATCTGGTTTGTGTGTAATGATTTGAACCCGACTGTTTCCCAGACATTTGCCGGTTCACCACCGACAGGGATGGAAGAGCAGATGACGCTTTGGGCATATGCATCTTCAACACCCCTTAATAATATGATTTTTAAACAAGTAAAGTTGATCTATAAAGGAAATCCCGGAATACTAAGTACTTCACACATCGATAGTATGTATGTTGTCCAGTGGGCTGATCCAGATGACGGCGATGGAGGCGATGATTTTGCCGGATCAGACTCAACGCTGAATTTGAATTACGTTTATAATTCGACTTCACACGATGCGAAGTTTGCAGCCATAGGTTTGGCCCCGGCTGCCGTTGGCTTTGTCTTTTTAAATGGTGTAGCACACTATACGGGGAATATGGCTGATTCTGCAGTGATAGATTTTCAGTGGAGACATGGATACGGTTACTGGCATACACGACCGGATCCCGCTCATCCGGGACAAACAATTCCTACACCTTTAACTGCTGCAGAATATTTTGCATCAGGAACGACTATTTCTGACCCTGATAACGCAACATATGAAGGAACAAAACAGTGGTACAACTTGATGCGAGGAGACTTGCCTCGTCCAGCTTACCCAGCCGGCTCTCCTTTTTATTCGTCTTCTATTTATGCGTCCGATCATAATATCGTCACGCCATTTGTTCTTAGCGGCAACCCAGTGACGGGAACAGGCTGGATAGATGGAAGTGATCTTACAGCCGGTGACCGTAGGCTCGTGACTGTACATGGTCCCTTCCAGATGAATCTTAATGACACGGCTGAATCTGTTATAGCCCTTGTGGATGGAATGGGAACAGACAATCTTTCAAGTATCACGGCTCTCAAGTTTACGACAACGTTCGCAGCTCGTGCATTTACGAACCTGTTCAAGCTGCCGGCACCGCCGCCGCCGCCACAGGTGAGCGCATCCGAGCTTGATAAGGAAATTATCTTAAACTGGGGCGGCAGTGCTTCGAGTAACGCCACAGAAACAACGGTAAACAAGCATTATGCGTTTCAAGGATATAACGTGTATCAATTCCCTTCTGCAAGTTCCACACTCAAGGACGCAATAAAAATTGCGACGTATGATCTTGCTGTTGATGCTAATGGTAATCTCGATACACTTAAAGCTATTCTTGCTCCGGCGATTGATCCTGTTAGCGGAGCAACTATAACGGTAGTTGTTCAGGCCGGTACAAATTCCGGAATAAAGCGGTTTCAGGATATTACGAAAGATTATATCCGGAATCGTCCGCTTATTGATGGACAAACATACTTCTTTGGAGTAACTGCATATTCTTTCAATCCAATATATAATGATACTTCAAACAATAATCCTGATTATGCGCCGTCGACTCCATGCCTGGAAAATTCACCAACTATTCTGGCATTAACTCCGCATATGCCCAATCCTGGTAATCGTTTACATAGTGCATATAACGATCCGATTACCATTGTTCATTCATCGGGAATTGCGACTGCAACGATGCAAGCTGGGGTAATCGATCCGGCAAAGATAACCGGAGATAATTATAAAGTTTTTATATCTGTAAAAGATTCTCTCGTTGTAGATACACTTGGAAACAAGGTTGGAGTAGGGAAATGGAATATCGTAGATGTTACCAAGGGTGACACGTTGCTTAAAAATATAGCAGACTATTCATATAGTTCGGCCAATCCTATTATCGATGGATTTCAGATTGGATTGAAAGGACAGCCATATTATGTTGCGGGTCAAGAATTAGGTTCGTTAACATATACTCCTAAATCCGACTTTAATTTCAGCGGCGTTAATGCGACTCCATATGTTGCTGATCAATTTATAAACAGTATGCTTACAGCCGATCAGGTAGCCCAGGACGTGCAGATGGAGTTCGACAACTCTGCGGGTGGTGGACAAAATGCATACTGTTTCACACGTACTGCAGCGACGGGCTCTGCAACCGCACCATATGATGGATACTATCCTCAACCGTTTAAAGTGTGGGAGCTAAATCCGGATGGAACACACAAACGCCAGATTGATTTTGTTTTTATGGAAGCGAACCCCAGTCCGGATAATACAAATAACCATATCTGGGCTCCGGGTGCCCAAACTAGTGACCGTGAGTATTGGTTCTTTGTGACAGAAGATTATAGTCCTACCGCGAAAGCCAAATATACTGGTACTACATTGGGGAGCGCCTTAGGAGCAGATTCTTGCGTATGGTCAGGATGGTATATCTTAGCCGATCCTACAGCGCCTGCGTATGTAAACGGCGATGTGTGGACAATCAAAACTGCAAAGCCGCTCAAAACTGTAGACACGTGGACATTTACAACGGCCGGAATGAATTCCACTACAAGTACGGATTTGGCAAAATCGGACATTGATAAAATCAACGTCTTCCCGAATCCATATTACGGGATGAATAATTACGAAACGAGCAGGCTCAATAAATATGTCGAGTTTAGTCATCTGCCCACAAATGCTACGATTCGCATCTTTAATCTAGCTGGCGTTCTTGTCAGGACACTTACGAAGTCCGATGCAACCACACAATTTACGAAGTGGGATCTTAGAAACGAAAAGAGTCTTCCCGTTGCAAGCGGCATCTATATTATTCATATCGATATGCCGGATATCGGCAAATCAAAGATATTGAAACTTGCACTTGTCCAGGAAGTTCAAATATTACCTACGTATTGATGGTGAGGATTGCGATGTCATTGAATGCCTCCAACTATTAAATAAGGAGCGAGTTATGAAGAAGATTGTATTAATAGCGTTAATAGTAATAAACATTGTTTTGCTTAGCGCTGTATCGCTAATGGCGCAAAGCAAAGCAGGGACATCGGCGGCACCGGAGTTGTTGATACCAATAGGCGCAAAAAATGTCGCGATGTCCGGTGCTGGTATCTCATCAGTGAGTGGAACTGATGCGATCTCCTGGAATCCCGCTGGATTGGATGGAGGTGAATCTCTAACCAGTGCACTGTTTTCTTACCGTGCATATATAGCAGATATCGGAATCAGCTACCTTGCAATTGGCACCAGATTTGAGGGCTTTGGATCTCTGGGATTCTCACTTCGGTCATTCAATATCGGTACGATACCTGTTACAACTGAAGATGCACCAGATGGCAATGGACAGGTAATCAATCCAACGTTTTTCACTCTCGGATTGACCTACTCCAAACAACTCTCTGATCGCGTCAGTGTTGGCGTAACAACCAATTTGGTGAATGAAGGTTTTGGCGGCGTCTCAGCAACTGGTATTGCGTTTGATGTGGGTGTGCAATATCAAAATCCGGCCTCATTGAAGGGCTTAAGTCTGGGAGTTGTTGTCAGAAATGTCGGTACGACTATGCAATATGACGGCTCAAGTCTCTGGCGTCAAGCGACAGATGCAAACTCCATTCGTGGTGTGACATATTACAAGATTGAAGCAGCGAGCTTTCAAATGCCTTCCGTCATTGATATCGGCCTCGGATATACGGAATCGATAGGTGTAGACAACAGTTTCACACTCAGCGCGGCCTATGAAAATGATAATTATGGTATTGACAGTTATCGTATCGGCGGTCAATTAACATTGATGAACGCAATATCCCTGCGTCTTGGTTATCTTTACAGCACTGATCAAAGTGGGACTGTTTCAATTTTTCAGAACTATTCACTCGGCGCTGGATTGAATCTTCAAAATATTGTAGGACTCGGAATCAGCTTTGATTATGCATATGTCCCCGTTCAGTATTTCTCCGGTAATCATTTGATTGATATCCGGATGAATTTCTGATAATTTGTAAACAACTTCTAGAAAAACGAACCGCCACATGGATTTATGCGGCGGTTTTTTTATTGTCGTTTAACAATAGAAATAATATTACCTTAGAAAGAGTTCAGAGTTGTTGAGATGATTGATAATTGGCAATTGAATCTTCCATACACAACTAAAATCGAATGAACAAATGAAGAATCGTATAGTTATTACTTTCTGTGTTATTCAACTTTTCATTCTGTATTCCGAGGCCTATTCTCAAAACGTTCGAATGAACGACCGGTTTACAATAAATGTTGCATATAATCGGTTTTGGCAAAGTGATTCGACTTCGTTTTTAGAAATTGCAACTGCTTTTTATCCAAATCAAGTGATGCTGACAAAAGATTCCATTGGCTATCATGGGAACATTGAGCTGCGAATGACGATCCAAAAGAAATCAAGTGGAACACTTATTCATGCTGATCGGTATATTGTCCCAGTTCGTATCCTCGATACAGCTTCTGTACTTATGACGAAATCGATTGTAAGTAAGATTATCTACCAATTAGAACTTGGTTCGTATTCGATTGCTGTGCATGGGTCTAATAGTTTAAATAGGTCACGTTGTGATAGTTCCCTCTTTGTTGTGAATATTGAAAAAAGGCCGAGTACAATCGCTCTGAGTGATATTGAATTATCCACAAATATTTCCGAATCTTCAGATCGAAAAGATCCTTTTTATAAAAATTCTTACCGTGTCATTCCCAATCCAAGTCTTGTTTTTGGTTCGATTGAATCACCTACAATATTCTCTTATGCCGAGCTGTATAATCTACAAAAAGGGTTGGTATATTTGATAAAAGTACAAGTAGTCGATTCAAAGGATAGTGTCCTAAAACATCGAACTCGAGCACGTCAATTTTCAGTAACCGATGCAGTCGATATCACAACACTCAATATCACTTCTCTAAGTTCTGGAAAATATAAATACCAGTATATTATTTCTGATACCCTAGGCCATGGGATCGCTCAAAGTGAAAAAGTGATATATATATATAACCCTCAAGTGAAACAAATATCTGTTGCATCAACTTCTGCAAAAATTGCTGAATTTTCCGGAATGACAGATGATGAATTAAAGGATGAAATGAAGAAGATTCAATACATCGCAACGAATGAAGACATCAAGATGTGTGCTAAGCTGACGGGGGTAGAGGCGCGACGCGACTTCCTATCAAAATTTTGGACAGATGTTGAAAGTGGCAACGGAAATAGAAACGACTTAACACGGGCGATTTATCTCCAACGCATTATTTCGGCAAATGAGCGTTATCGAGTGATGGGCAAAGAGGGATGGAAAACAGACCGAGGGCGTGTGTATATACTCTATGCTGAGCCGGACGAAGTTCAACGTTACCCAAACTCAGACAATGCCAAACCCTACGAGATATGGAATTATAATCAGATTGAAAGCAGCGTCATTTTTGTCTTTGTTGATCGAACAGGATTTGGAGATTATACCCTTGTTCATTCCACAAAACGCGGCGAAATTCAGGATGAAGAATGGCAGCGAAACCTGCAATAATACTTTCTCTGTTTGCCTGGACAGTATCAGTTTGTGCACAGTCAGTAGATTCTATACCGATTGAAGAATTTTCTGTCGGTTCATTCGAACGGGCAACACGTGTATTCGCGAGGACGCAAGGGGCGATCTATGTTCTTGATGCCGATCAGAATAAAATATTTGTCTTTTCGGATGTAACACAATCGCCAAGGAGTATCGGGGGATTCGGATGGTCGGATGGTTCCTTCGATACGCCGACAGGCATAGCAACGGACGGCATCAATATTTACGTGTCTGATTATGGCAATCACCGCATCCAGCGATTTGATCGGTATCTCAATTATCTATCTTCGTTCTCAACGCGGGATACTTCCGATATTGTCTCGCGGTTCGGTTATCCCCTCGATGTTGCCGTATCTGAACTGGGAGATTTACTTATCCTCGACGGAGAAAATTTACGCGTTCTCAAGTTCAATCCGCAACAATTCTTTGAGCGTTCATTCGGCGATATCGACGCCGGAAAAGGGAAGCTCAAGAATCCGATCAAACTTGTTGTTACTACATCGCGAATTTTTGTAGGCGAGAAGACACGGATCGTCGTTTTTGATTATTTCGGAAATTATCTCAGCAGTATCGGAGATGGTATTGTCTCGGGACTTACCGGTTTCGCAAAGTCAGACAATGGTCTTCTCTTAGCATCACCTGATACCTTGTGGCAGTTTTCTCAGGAAGGTGTTTTTCAAAAATTGATTCTGCGCAGTTATTTGGTAACCGGAGAACATATTGATCGAATTCAAGATATCGCTTGTATCGGAAATCGACTTTTTATTCTATCACCGAGGAGACTTCATATTTTTAAGATGGGCGATTAATTCACCGGATTCATTTCTTGACATTCGTTTTGAATTAACCTAATTTTATTCGGTATTCATTGAAGTATTGCCGTTCACTTTAAGGAGGGAATTCGCATGGCATCAAGAAGCATTAACAAAATTATTCTCATAGGAAACCTTGGACAGGATCCTGAATTGCGGTACACCAGTAGTGGCGTTGCGGTTGCCTCGTTTTCGATGGCGACCAGTGAGTCTTGGAAAGATCAGGATGGCAATGTTCAAGAAAAAACTCAATGGCATAAGCTTGTTGCATGGAGAAAACTTGCTGAAATTGTGGGTGAATATTTGAAGAAAGGCAGTAAAGTGTATGTCGAAGGGCGCATTCAATATCGCAGCTACGACGATAAAAACGGCGTCAAGAGGGATATTACAGAAATTGTTGTCGATCAATTGCTGATGTTGGATTCCAAAGGTGCCAGCCATGCAAACGCATCCTCAGCTGGCTCAGCCGCACCATCGTTGCAACAACCGGTTGAAGAACCAGGAGCGGATAAAGTCGATGATCTGCCGTTTTAAGTTTTCTAGTTGTTGTAATCGTTGCTTTTTCATTTCTTGTTTATTACGTTGGTATCGTTGTCAATGTTCTTTTTAATTCCAGTTCTGGTGTCCCGATGCACATCGTGTATCGGGATGAAAAGGGAATTTCGTAAACCCCGCCGATCGTGGGATAATGCGAAAGCTGCCCCGCAACTGTAATTCCGATTCTGCATGATGCAGAATTGTATCTTCATTGTAAAGTCACTGTGGCGCCCAATGTGCCATGGGAAGACGAATTGAAGATCGGAAGAGCCAGGAGACCTGCCAGAGCTATGTGCCTCATGAACCTTCGAGGGAAGGTGGTTCACGCACGTCTTCTTTGATGAGTGTGAAGCCCCAATCTTTGATGAAGGTTGGGGCTTTTTTCGTTCACCATCATTCAAAGGAGATATGGTTATGCAGCACACATTGAATTTTTTTTTTCTCACAGGATGTATTGCCGCAAGCCTTGCGCATGCAGCCGGCGACGATACGACCAAAATTTATAAAGGACAGGAGGTTGTTGTCACGGCAACGCGTAGTGCAATAGCACCGGAAGATGCGCCTGCTCAGGTACGCCTGATATCATCGGAAGAAATTCAAAGAATTAATGGAACGACAGCTGCCGACATTTTGCAAATTGTCGACGGCGTTAATATCAGGGATTATGGCGCAACAGGGGGAGTGAAGACGATCAGTACACGCGGATTGCTATCGGCGAACATTACAATCTTACTTAATGGAAATCCGATAAACGATCCGCAAAATGGCATTGTTGATCTTGCACTCTTGCCTCTCTCTTCCATCGACCGTGTGGAATTTGTATCAGGTGGTGCTTCGGCTCTTTACGGCGGCAATGCGACGGGTGGTGTTGTGAATCTTATTACGCGGAAGGCTTCACAAGATTTGCACGCGTCGGTAAAAGGAGATATCGGTTCTTTCGGTGCGCGCAATGAAGCGTTTGAGTTGGGAGGGAGATTCGATAGCATCGGAATGGTCGCCGGTATTTCTCACGAATCCGGCAGCGATGATTTCCCCTTTTTGTACCATCGAATCAATGCCGCAGATACGACGCTCAATCGAACGAATGCGGACTATAACCGGACACTTACGTACTGGAATGGTGATTACCGACCATCTAACGATATTACTGTTAACTCATTTATTCAATATGTAAAATTTGAACGAGGAGACCCAGGTTCTCTTGCCTTTCCTTCTGCCGATGCACGGCTAAGCGATGAAACATTTCGTGCAACTTTAGGTACGACTTGCCAGCTCGAGGAAAATATTTCGGCGACAATGAATGCCAACGTTAATCATAATCTCGAAAATTCTCGGGATACGTCCAACGCAACCGATCTTTCGTACAGAAGCTTTTATTGGATGCTCAATGCACAATGTGAGTGGAAACCAATTTCATGGGATCGTGTAGTTGGCGGAGCTGAGTACGGTGAGAATACACTGGAAGCTAATGGTATTTCATTTGGATTTCCTTTTATCATGAATCCGGTAAGAATTCAAAAATCCGTGTATCTCTCAAATGAATGCAGATTAGAAAACGAATCCGATTGGTTCAACCTTGTCGTTCTCTATCAAACATTGCGGGAAGATTATTATTCAGATGTGAAGGATGATGCGCTTTCTCCGAAGCTCGGAGCAAATATCCGCATCAACGAACAATATAATGTGCACATTCGCAGCAGTTGGGGGCAGGATTTCCGCGTGCCGACATTTAATGATTTATACTATCCAAATTACAACAACCCAAGTTTAAGTCCTGAACGATCAACGGCATTCGATGTTGGTGTTCTGGGATCGATCGATCAAACCGGTAGACAGACATTGGAAATAACATATTTCAATATTGCTGCAAAGGATAAAATTGTCAACGGGACATTCGGTCCCTATAACATCGGCCAGGCTGAGAGTTCCGGTTTGGACGTGCGTTACGATTACAATTCTATCGATAATCGTTTCGATGCCTATGCAGGTTTTTCTTTTGTCGATGCAAGAAAGAAGGATAAAATTTCCGAAACAGATTCCACATACAATAAATATTTGTCGTTTGTTCCGCTTGCATCGGGAGTCCTTGGTCTTTCATTTGAAACGGAAATAGGAAGAGTATCTATCAATGAGATATATACAGGATTGCGCTATGTTGATTACGAAAACGTAAACAGCAGTTTTTTGCCGGCGTACGCAATTACCAACGTGAATTTCTCGAAGACATTTCCGCTGTCTTCCACAAAGCTGACCGTGCGATGTACCGTCCAGAATGTCTTCGATGAAGATTACCAGTCTTATCCCAGCTATCCCATGCCCGGAAGGAGTGTGCGCGTGTCCGCAGAGGTCGAGTATTGATTTGGTTCAAAAAGAAAAATGATGTATAATTAACCAGTTCATTTTATTTGGAGGATTTATGCGTACTATTCTTATTGGTTCAACGTTAATTCTGGCTGCGGCATTATCCAGGCTTCTTCCGCATCCTGATAATTTCACTCCGATTGCCGCGATGGCACTTGCAGGTGGCGTGTACCTCGAAAAACGATTCGCACTCATCGTCCCACTCGCTGCGCTTGTGATCAGTGATTTCTTTATTGGTTTTCACAACACCATTCTCTTTGTCTACGGCAGCTTTGTGCTCATCGGATTCATGGGACTATGGTTGAAATCGCATAAGAAATTCTTGCCCGTCTTGGGAGCTGCGCTTCTCAGCTCCATTCTCTTTTTTATCATTACTAACTTTGGTGTGTGGCTCACAGGCGGTGGATGGTTTTACCCGAGGACATGGCAAGGTTTTGTTGAATGCTATGTCATGGCTATTCCATTTTTCTGGAATACGCTAGCAGGAGATTTGGTATTTACAGGAGTATTGTTTGGTCTGTTTGAATTATCTTTGCGTTCTATTCGTGCTTCAGAAAAGAAAGCAATTCAAGCAAATTTATAATTATTCTCTCGTTGTGATTTGTTGACGTCAGATTGGCTCGGAAGAAGCTCATCTGACGTTTTATTTTTTAAGGATAAATGAAATTCTAATAGAGGATTTTCAACTATGTATAAAAACCTTGATTCCATTGGACTTTCTTACTCCAATGATTGGTTTCTTATCGAGTGACATATATCAAGAATGCTATTGTTGCTGTTTTGTTCCAATAGCATTTTGTAGAAAAAGCTCTATATTGAATCCTATTAAACTAAAACGCAATCATATGTCCAATAATATAGAGCTTGCGTTGCGATATTCAATTCATATCTCCCCGTGTTGCTCTTGCACGATCTGTTTATCCCTGTACAAAACTAATATGCGGAGATATTCTACAAAAATTAAAGTTATGAGGATCCTATGTCTGACTACATCAACAAAATTATTGCCTATGTAAAGGCAAAGAATTCCAATGAACCGGAGTTTCATCAAGCGGTAGAAGAAGTATGCGAATCTTTAGAGCCGGTGTTCGCGCGCCACTCGGAATACCGTGCTGCAAAAATTCTTGAGCGTATGGTCGAGCCCGAAAGGATTGTCATCTTTCGTGTTCCATGGATGGATGATCAGGGTGAAATTCATGTTAACCGTGGATTCCGGATTCAGATGAACAGCGCTATAGGTCCTTATAAAGGCGGATTACGCTTCCATCCATCCGTTACACTGAGCATTCTTAAATTTCTTGCATTCGAACAAGTGTTCAAGAATAGTCTTACAACGCTGCCGATGGGCGGCGGCAAGGGCGGTGCAGATTTTGATCCTAAAGGGAAAAGCGATAATGAAGTGATGCGCTTTTGTCAGGCATTTATGAGCGAATTGTACCGTCACGTCGGTGCTGATACGGATGTCCCTGCTGGTGATATTGGCGTTGGTGGACGTGAAATTGGATATCTCTTCGGCCAGTATAAGAAGCTACGGAATGAATTCACAGGTGTGCTTACCGGAAAAGGACTGAATTGGGGGGGCTCACTTATTCGCCCGGAAGCAACTGGGTATGGGGCGGTCTATTTTGCATCAGAAATGCTTGCGACACGCGGAAAAACGTTGGAAGGCAAAAAATGTCTCGTTTCCGGAAGTGGTAACGTGGCGCAATACACTGTCGAAAAAGTTAACCAACTTGGTGGAAAAGTAGTAACACTTTCGGATTCAAGTGGTTATATTTACGATGAAGAAGGTATTGACGAGAAGAAGCTCGCATTCGCAATGGAATTGAAAAACGTTCGGCGCGGACGCATCTCGGAATACACTGAAAAATATAAAAAGGCGGTCTACACGCCCGTTGATCCGAAACTCGACTACAATCCGCTTTGGAATCATAATGCGGAATGCGCATTCCCGAGCGCAACGCAGAACGAAGTCAACGGCAAGGATGCGCAAAACTTGCTGAAGAATGGTGTCTATGTTGTAGCGGAAGGAGCAAATATGCCGACAACGCTCGATGGCGTGAAACTCTTTCTTGATGCAAGAATCCTTTATGGCCCGGGGAAAGCGGCAAATGCTGGCGGCGTGGCAACATCCGGTCTGGAAATGTCACAAAATAGTATGCGCTTACCATGGCCGCGCGAAGAGGTGGACAACCGGCTGCGTCAGATTATGAAAAGCATTCACAAGACATGTGTAGAAATGTCTGAACGGTTTGGTACACCCGGAAATTATGTCAACGGCGCTAATATTGCTGGATTTCTCAAAGTCGCTAATGCTATGCTCGAACAGGGCTTGGTATAGCAGATTTATATCTGAAGTTTACTTGTTCAAGATATATTTCGCACTGCTTGTGTCAGGGAGTTTTCATAAGATAATTGATAGTGTCTTAAAAATTTGTGTTATGTTCATATGAATCGATTTGATCGGTTTTCGACAGAAGATATATATGGAAGCCGTATTAAGTCGTTCCAGAAACTGATGCACATTAAGGTGCGCGACATCCTGCTCGTCGCCAGCCTTTATGATCAGTACCTGTTTGAAGAAGATGGCAGATTATATGAACTGATTCGACAGGAATTTCAAGTCCTCAATCTGAGTCACCCACCAGAGATTACGCATGTGACCAGCGGTGAAGAGGCAATCGAGCTTCTAACCTCCGGCGAAAAATTCGATCTTGTCATCACCACAATGCATATTGAAGATATGCATGTTATCCGATTTGCGCAAAAAGTACGACAGACAGGCATCGATATTCCCATGATCTTGTTGGCGTACGACAATCGAGAAAAAAAAGAAATCATCTTGAATTACGATACATCGGTGTTCGATCGTATATTCATATGGACGGGCGATTACCGTCTCTTGGTTGCGATGATTAAGTACGTTGAAGACAGGCTCAATGTTCAAAGTGATACTGCGACCGTTGGTGTGCAAGTTATTATTTTGGTAGAAGATGATATCAGCTTCTACTCGTCATATTTGCCGCTACTCTACACACAGATTCTCAATCAGTCCCAACGGCTCATTTCAGAAGGCGTCAATTTGACACATAAATTTCTCAGGATGCGGGCACGGCCGAAAATTTTGCTTTGTTCAACATATGAAGAAGCTTGGTCGTATTTCGAGAAATACGAAGACTTTGTGCTCGGCGTCATTTCGGACATTGATTTCCTTCGTGAAGGAGTGAAAGACCCTGAAGCAGGTTTCAAGTTTGCGAAAGCCGTGCGACAAAGAAGGGAAGATATTCCTATCCTCCTCCAGTCAGGCGATGTAAAAGCAGCGACGAAAGCATTTGAAATCGGAGCTGCATTCCTGCAAAAGGGTTCACCAACACTATTGCATGACCTGAATAACTTCGTTATGACGCATTTCGGGTTCGGCGATTTCATTTTTCGTATGCCGGACGGGACGGAAGTAGGAAGAGCGACGAACTTAAAACAGTTGGAAGAGCATCTCCAAACTGTCCCGGATGAATGCATCCAATATCATGCTAAGCGTAATCACTTTTCAAATTGGCTGAAGGCAAGAACGGAATTCTGGCTAGCTCACAAGCTCCGTCCGCAAAAGGTTGAAGACTTCCCGAGCGCCACTGAATTACGGAACGATTTAATCGGTGCTTTGCGGCTGTATTTAGAAACACGTCAGTTGGGCATCATTACGGAATTTTCCAAGGAATCGTTTGATCCTCAAAACAGCTTTGCGCGAATTGGTACCGGTTCGGTAGGAGGTAAGGCGCGCGGATTAGGTTTCATCAATACGCTCATCAACAACTATAACATTCGTGATAGATTTGAAGGAGTGGAAATATCCGTTCCATCGGCGGTGGTTATTGCGACGGATGTTTTTGACAGGTTTTTATTGGAAAATAAACTTGAGAATTTCATTCTGGAATCAAAAAGTGACGAAGAAGTTCTCCAGCGTTTCACCGATGCGCCGTACTTTCCGCCTGATGTAGTCTTTCGGTTGATCGATTTTCTTGAAATCATGCACGAGCCGTTGGCTGTACGCTCATCCAGTTTGTTGGAAGATTCACAATATCAACCGTTTGCCGGTGTGTATCAAACATATATGTTGCCGAACAAGAATTCCGATCCCACTGTCCGACTACATGAATTGTTGGAAAGCATAAAGCTTGTGTATGCCTCTACTTTCAGTAAAAAGGCAAAAGACTACATGAAAGCGACTCCCTACCGTCTCGAAGAAGAGAAGATGGCGGTTATCATCCAGCGAATGGTCGGTACATCACATCATAATCGATTTTATCCTGAATTTGCCGGCGTTGCAAAATCCTATAATTTCTATCCTGTACCGCCGCAGAAATCAGAAGACGGCATCGTTCAGGTTGCACTCGGATTAGGGTACACTGTGGTAGAAGGACATAATTCAGTTCGTTTTTGTCCCAAGTATCCGCGTCACCTCATGCAATTCTTTACAACAAAGGAGACGATTCGTAATGCCCAGCAAGAGTACCTTGCACTCGATCTCACGGCAACGTTCAGCCATGAAAATCATGAGACACCGGATGTGATGATCAAACATTATGATCTGAACACAGCGGAGGAAGATCATACGCTCTTCTATGTCGGATCCACCTATTCCCCGGAAGACGATTCTGTATATGATGGAGTGTCACGCGCCGGGAAACGTGTTGTTACATTTGCCCCGGTCTTGAAGCATCGGATATTCCCATTACCGGAAATTCTTGATTTGATCTTAGAGATGGGGACATGGGGTATGGGCACGCATGTCGAAGTCGAATTTGCAGTCAATATGAATACATCACCGGGCGAACCGAAAGAGTTCGCAATGTTGCAGATTCGTCCCTTAGTCATGAACCTTGAATTTGAAGAGCTTGATGTCGATCAATTCGTTCGCGAAAATCTTATTTGTCAGAGCGAGCAGGTGCTCGGCAATGGTGCTGTCCAGGATATTTACGATATAGTCATGGTGGATTCGGATAAGTTTGACAGATCAAAGAGTAAAGAAACGGCACGTGAAGTCAGTGAAATCAATGCCCGATTGCTTTCAGAACATCGACCATATGTGTTGATTGGAATGGGTCGATGGGGAAGCATGGATCCGTGGCTTGGTATTCCTGTCACATGGGACCAAATCTCAGGCGCGTCGGTGATTGTTGAGTCTGGTTTTAAAGACATCGATGTAACACCGTCACAAGGGTCGCATTTTTTTCAAAACATTACTTCATTTCGCGTGGGTTACTTTACTGTCAATACCTCGCACAATCTTGGGTTCATCGATTGGGATTGGCTGAAAGTGCAGCCGGCGTTTCAGGAATTTAATCACGTTCGCCACTTGAGGTTTGATAAACCGTTCAGTGCCAAGATTAACGGACGGAAGAATAGAGGCGTGATTATGAAACCGGGAAAATAAACTTTCAATATTGAGAAAATTGATGCTATTTTTATACTTCCTTCTCTTAAACCACTGAGCACTTCTTACATCTCTTTGGCGATGAGATAGTGTTTGTCTAAAGATATATCGGTATTGTTAAAACAATTATGACGTGCAGGCAATGATGCATCGAAAAAGGCCACAGATTCATATTCGATATGTTCCATGTATCAATCAGGAGGTGTTTCCATGGTTGACAATAGGCGGAGAGACTTCCTTCGGAAAAGCAGTATCGGTCTTGTAGCAACCTTAACTTCTGGACTCTGGTTTGATATGCTTGCCAAAGGAATTGTTCCACTTCCATCGCCAACCTTCTTCGAAGAACGTTTTGGCGTCTCGCGGGAGGATATGAAGAAGATTCTAGAGATCGCTCTCTCAAAAGGGGGAGAATTCTCAGAACTCTTTTTTGAGTATAGAACTTTAAATTCAGTATCCATGGAAGAAGATATTATCAAGGATTCATCCGAAAATATAACTCTCGGTGTAGGTATTCGTGTACTGAAAGGGACGCAAACCGGTTATGGATACACTGATGACTTTTCCTTTGAGAAGATGAAACAGACGGCATTAACGGCGGCTGCAATTGCCTCTGGCAATTCTAAATTCACAATCGCAAATCTTACAGAAAAATCCTCAGGCCTGCATGTTTACGATCTCAATGTACCAATGAGCGATGTGAAGCTCGATGTCAAAGTTGATCTCGTGAGAAAAGCCTATATTGCAGCGCAGACTTATGATAAGCGAATCGTTAAAGTTCAGTCGTCGCTGGTTGATGAACTTCAATATATTACAATTGTCAATAGTGAAGGATTAATTATCGCAGATGCTCGCCCACAGATGAGGATGGTTGTCTCTGCTACTGCAGAAGAAAATGATATTCGTAGCACCGGATTCAAATCGGCAGGGGGACGCGTTGGGCTCAATTTCTTCAACACAACAGAGACGCCGGAGGTTACCGGTAAGAAAGCTTCGGAAGAAGCGATTAATTTGCTATCTGCTGTTGATCCGGTTGCAGGTGAACAACCGGTGGTACTCGGAAGCCGTCAGTCAGGTGTTATGATTCATGAAGCTGTCGGTCATCCGCTAGAAGCCGATGGCAATCGAAAAAAAACATCTATTATGTGGGATAAATTTGGGACACAGGTTGCCGATCCGATTGTAACAATTTACGATGACCCAACGATTCCTTTTTATCGCGGGAGTTACAATGTTGATGATGAAGGGACGATTCCCCAGAAAAAGATGTTGATCGAAAATGGCAAGCTTGTCGGATACTTGCAGGATCGGCTTTCTGCGAAACTGATGAATATGGAACCGGATGGACATGGTCGGCGCCAAACATATAGAAACAATCCAATTCCTCGCATGGCGAACACTGTTCTTGCGCCAGGCAATGCATCGGTAGAAGAGATCATTCGATCGGTTAAAAAAGGATTCTATGCAGAGACGTATCAAGGAGGACAAGTCAGTGATTCCGGTAAATTTACTTTCTCGGTTAATTTGGGATATCTCATTGAAGATGGTAAGATCACTCGGCCTGTGAAGAATGCAACGCTCATAGGTACAAATGTGCAAATTCTAAACGAGGTTGAATTAATTGCCAACGACACGGCATTTTTCCTCGGTACCTGCGGTAAGGATGGACAATCAGCAGCAGTGACTGCTGGAACGCCGACGCTGAAACTTCGTCAGATGACGGTAGGAGGTCGAAAATGAAAGACCAAAATCTCTTACAGTTGGCAGAAGAGCTTGTAGAATTCGGCCAGAAAAACGGTGCGAGTCAAGTGGAAGTCTCTATAAACCAAGGAACAAATTTCAGGGTGGATATACGTCAGGGTGAAATTGAGAAATTGACAGAAGCGGTTTCCAAAGGCTTAGGGTTCCGCATTTTTGTTGAAGGCAAAGAGGCAAGGGCAAGTTCATCAGATTTTTCGAAGGACACATTGCAAAAATTGGTAACCAATGCAATCCTTCGGGCGAAACTTTCGAGTCCCGATCCGTTTGCTGGTCTGCCAGAGAAGGAACCTCTTACCGTTGATGTCACAGCATTGAAAATCTACGATCCGGCAATCTTGGAAATGGCTCCAGAAAAGAAGATTGCAGCGGCAAAAGAAACAGAAGCAATTTGTCTAGCTGATAATCGTGTTAAGAAAACCTTTGGATCTACATTCAGCACGTACATTGGTGAAAGATACCTGTCAAACTCTAATGGTTTTAGCAGTTCTTTCAAACGGACAAGTTGTTCCTGTGGAGTTAGTCTCCAGGCTGGTGAAGCATCCAACCTATTTGATGAGGGTTGGTACGATTCTTCTGTGAATCTTGAAGGTCTGGAATCTGCAGAAACGATTGCGAAAAAAGCCATTCACCGGGTCACAAGATTAATTGGTGGCAAGAAAGTGGAATCGCAGAATGTTCCCGTTGTTTTTGAGTCGCTCATGACTGCGGAAATTCTCGGTTTTTTTTCAACGTGCGTCGGGGGAAACAATGTGTACCTGAAGCAATCATTCCTTGCAGGACAAATCGGAGAGAAGATTGGAAACGAACTCGTCACAATTATCGACGACGGTTTAAAGCCGGGAGCACCGGGCACAGAACCATTCGATGGTGAAGGTGTACCGTTACGCAGAACAGTTATAATGGAGAATGGGATATTGAGGAACTATTTGTTGGATACCTATGCTGCTCGGAAACTCAGTATGAAATCTACCGGGAACAGCGGCGGTCCAAACAATCTTTATCTCTCAGCGGGTTCATCCACACCAGAACAAATCATCAAGTCTGTCGATAAGGGGTTGTTTTTGACAGGCACGATTGGTTTTGGTCAAGTCCCGACGACAGGAGATATTTCTCGTGGAGCTTTCGGGATTTGGATTGAGAAAGGCGAACTGACGTACCCAGTCGCAGAAATTACTATTTCCGGAAATCTTGCGCAGCTGCTGCAAGGGATTCAAATGGTCGGTAATGATTTACAATTCAAAGACTCTATCACAGGACCGACCATCAAAGTAACTGAGATGACTGTGGGCGGCAAGTAATAGTCCCTTTAACTGAAGTTATGGGGGTGACAATGTCCATCTTCGATTCGTAGTAAGTAGGAAGTGAAAGAAAAAAAGCAGAAATTAGAGGGAAATTCTTTTATCTCTATCATACATAAATAATTGAGAGTGAATATGGTTGCCTCAAAGCCATTGCGAGTTGTGATTGCAGACGATCAGGAATCGATGAGTGCTATCATCCGGCGCCAGTTGGTGAAGATCGGACATATGGTGATAGGAAAAGCAACGAATGGACGGCAAGCAGTCGAAATGACACAGTTACTGCAACCCGACGTCGTGCTGATGGATATTGAGATGCCGGAAATGGACGGTCTGGAAGCATCTCGATTGATTCATGAACAATGTCCTCGACCTGTTGTGCTCCTTACTGGACATGACGATCCGGAAATGGTACGCAAAGCAAGTCAGGCAGGTGTTGGCGCTTATCTTATGAAACCGCCCAGCGCTCCGGAAATAGAACGGGCTATTATTATTGCAGTCGCACGGTTTGCCGATCTCATGGAACTGCGTCGATTAAATATTGAATTGCAATTGGCTCTCGACAATGTCAAAGCATTGAAAGGACTGCTTCCTATCTGTGCGGGCTGTAAGAAAATTCGCGATGATAAAGGGTACTGGGAAGGTGTGGAAACCTACATCAAGAAACACGCCGATGTAGAATTTTCTCATGGACTTTGTCCTGATTGCTTAACTCGATTATATCCGGAGTACAAACCAAAAAAAACTGATATCCCATGATGCGTCATGTGTGTATCAGACTGGCAGCAATAGTCGTTGATGTAGCGCGTGTTACGGAAGCATGTAAGCTGCGTGTCCGGGTGTAAACCATCGTTGTTGATGCTTCAATTTAACAATTATTCATTGGTTTTTAGTTACATGAAAGTCGAATAACCCTCTCTGCTCGCCTTGATGAGCTCTGACGGGCTGCCGCCTCTGACAGAAAATGCTTGTTGTTTATTGTTACTTTCTCTGAATTCTACTACCTTTTATCAGAATAAGTTTTCAGCGAATAACATTGGAGCGACACATGTCTACAACTTCTCAAAACCCCCTTCCGGACAAACCATACACAGTTGAATATTATTATAAAACTATATGGGGACATGCAGATGAGTTCATTCGGTTGTACAAAAAGAACCATTATCCTGTCTTGAAAAAGCAAATTGAAATGGGACGAATCCTAAAGATCACTCTGGTGAAACCACGGTTTCATGCAACCGAAGAAGGACGTTGGGACTGGAGGGTAACAATTGTTTGGAAAAATATCCAAGTGACTGATGACGGTTTTAGCGAAGAAAGCATCAGTCGCCAACTTTATTCTGATCAAGAAACATTTAAGAAAGAAGAACAACGGAGATTTGAAATATTGCTCGGTCACTGGGATGTACCAATCACCAATGTTGAATTGGATAAATGAGAAATGAAGACGTAAGACACTTTGATAATGTTCTGGACGTACGAAGGAGAAGAGCAATGGCAAAAACAAAAAAATCTTTCAAAAAAATCGGTAAGAAAACTGTTCCCAAACGTAAACCGGCTTCTAAACTGAAACGTGTCGTCGAAGTCAAATCTTCTCCTAGAATGTCGCAATTCAAAGCAAGCATGCTGTCACTCATTAGTGAGACTTCAACAAATCTTCCGCCGGATGTGCGACGCGCACTTACATGGGCCATTGAGCGTGAGACTCTGGGAAGTCAAGCAGCACTCGCATTGCAGATGATGGCAGTCAATACTGATATGGCATGCGATAATGAAGCGCCGATCTGTCAGGATACCGGTATGCCAACATTCGAAATCAAGACGCCGGCCGGCACAAACCAGATCTTCATGCAGGAAGAAATAAGAGAAGCAATTGTTGAAGCAACAAAGCTTGGCAAGCTGCGTCCGAATGCAGTCGATTCTCTTACAGGAAAAAACAGCGGTAACAATCTTGGAGAGGGTTGTCCGGTGATGCACTTTGAACAATGGGATGAAAAAGAGATCGAAATAAGACTTATCCTCAAAGGCGGCGGTTGTGAAAATAAAAACATTCAGTATTCGCTACCATGCGAATTGCAGAATCTTGGCAGAGCCGACCGCACGATGGATGGAATTCGCAAATGTTTGCTTCATGCTGTCTGGCAAGCTCAGGGACAGGGGTGCAGTGTCGGTGCTCTCGGTGTCGCGATCGGCGGTGATCGTGCCTCCGCGTACCATTACGCAAAACAGCAACTCTTCCGTACTCTGGACGATATCAATCCAAATCCGGAACTTGCGAAACTGGAAGACTACGTTTTGCAGAATGCTAACAAGTTGAACATTGGCACAATGGGCTTTGGCGGATTGGCAACGCTCATCGGTTGTAAGATTGCATCGTATCATCGGTTACCCGCGAGTTTTTTTGTATCGGTGGCATATAACTGCTGGGCTTATAGGCGGCTTGGTGTTATCCTTGATTCAAAGACTGGAGCGATCAAACGCTGGCTCTACAAGGAAGATACTCCGGTGATGCGCATGGCGAAAGAGGAGAATTTGCCCTTAACGGGGAGAGAGATTTCTTTGACAGTACCGCTCTCGGAAGAACAAGCGCGCGCGCTGAAGGTTGGCGATGTTTTATTGCTCAATGGTGTTATGCATATGGGACGAGACGTGTTGCATCATCATTTGATGACGCATGACTCACCGGTGACTCTTGAGGGCGGCGCGATCTATCACTGCGGTCCGGTTGCATTGAAAAAGGGAAACAAGTGGTTTATGAATGCTGCAGGCCCAACGACGAGTATACGCGAGGAACCGTATCAAGGAGAAATCATTCGGAAGTTCAATGTGCGAGCAGTGATCGGTAAAGGCGGAATGGGAACAAAAACACTCGCAGCGTTGAAAGATATCGGCGCTGTTTACTTAAGCGCCATTGGCGGTGCGGCACAGTACTATGCAAAGTGTATTGAAGAAGTGGAAGGAGTGGATTTTCTGGAGTTTGGTGTACCGGAAGCGATGTGGCACATACGTGTGAAGAATTTTCCTGTGATTGTCACGATGGATTCGAAGGGAAACAGTCTTCATGCAGATGTGGAGAAAGACTCGGCAACGGAACTTGCGAAATATTCGGATGCGGCAACATTTTGATCACACAGCATGACGGAAGATGAATATCGAAATAAGTGGAAAGAATCAGGTCCCATCCATTGTCCGTCTAAGCTCGGCACTGAATGGGAGATGAAAAAAGTAAAATAAAACAAACCGTCATTCTCGAATACTTTTTTCGGGAATCTAGTAAGGGGTGTCTGGACAATGGATACCCGCCTATCCGCCAACCAGCCCGCTGCGCGTTCTGGCGGGAACGATGGCAGATGCACAAAACGCAAAATCCGTGTGTATGATTTATCACATTCGCTTTTGTTATACAAGACAATAAAATGCCAAAAGACGATTATCCCGTTACTCCGGCTATCCGAATTTTGCGTGAAAAGAAAATATCTTTCATTCCGCAAGTTTATAAATATGAAAAACACGGGGGTACAAGACTTACAGCGGAGATGATAGGTGTACCAGAGAATCTTGTTGTTAAGACACTAGTGATGGAAACCGATCAGAAAAAACCGCTGATCATTTTGATGCATGGAGACCGCGAGGTTTCAACAAAGCAGATGGCGCGAATTATAGGCGCGAAGCATGTGACACCATGCGGTGCCAGCACGGCGCAACGCTATACCGGTTATCAATTTGGCGGTACAAGTCCATTCGGTACACGGTATCCATTGCCTGTATATGTGGAAAAGACTATATTGGATTTGCAAAAGATCTATATTAATGGAGGAAAGCGCGGCTTCATCATCGAAATCAATCCGCAAGATCTTCGCATGGCGTTTCAAATCATGGAAGTCGAAGCAGCTATCCTTCCTCATTCATAAGCAAGTGAACATATGGCATTAGGTACGATCGAATGGACTATTCAACTGCGGTTTATTGTCGCTCTTGCGCTTGGTTTCCTTGTCGGCCTTGAACGTGAAAGCATCAAGGTTGATCGGAAACTTATATTCGGTGGTGTCCGCACACACCCTATTATCAGTATGTTCGGATTTGGGTGCGCATGGTTGTATCAGATTGGTGTGACATTCATGCTGCCGACAGGATTGTTGGCAATCGCCACACTCACAGGCATTGCTTATGTCGCCAAGATTCGATCTGATCGTTTCGGAACAACAAGTGAAGTCTCTGCTTTACTGACGTTTATCACAGGTGCATTGGCAATGCTGGTAGATGTTTGGATTGCTATGGCGATGGGCATTGTCAATACCATGCTGCTTTCAGAAAAAGCGATGCTCGAATCGTACGTAGAACGGTTGAGCAAAGTGGAATTTCTGGCGATTGTCAAATTCCTCTTGGTAACGCTTATTATTTTGCCGGTTTTACCGAATCAAGAGTTCACGCGTTTTCACATCAATCCTACGAAAGTTTGGGAGATTGTTATCATTGTATCCACTCTCGGATTTGTTGGATATTTGTTAGAGAAAAAATTTGGTGCAAAAGTCGGATTGTGGTTGTCCGGAATATTCGGCGGTATTGTCTCGAGTACTGCAGTAACACTTTCTGTTGGCAGGATGGCGCGGAGCAATCCTGCGCGAGGCAGCAGTGCGTTGCAAGCAGCTTTGCTTGCAAGCAGTGTGACGTATCTGCGCATGTTGGTACTGATCTGGTTTATTAATGGATCATTTCTCCCGAATTTATGGTATCGTTTTGTCATACTCGCCGCGATTGGTGTCGTTCTCTCACTCTGGATGTTTCGGAAGGAATTGCACACATCGGAATCAGAAATGCCTGAATTGCAAAATCCATTTGAAGTACGGCCAGCTATTGGTTTTGCGCTATTGTTTATCATCCTCTCTGTTGTGACGGGATTTGTAAAAACAACAGTAGGGGACTATGGTTTGCTGGGTTTATCTGCGGTTATCGGTCTCTCAGATATTACTCCTTTTATCCTTTCTATCGTCCAAGGATCGGATGGAACGATGCATATTTTTACCTCAGCAATTATTCTTGCGATGATGAGTAATACGATTGCAAAAGCTATATATTTCGGAAGCCTTTCTCCGACAACAAGAAAAGAGACTGTATTGAAGTTCACTATTTTCGCGATGGTGCATGTTCCTTTTATTATTTGGTAAGTGCCCTGAAGACGATTCAAAAAAAGAGCGAAGAAAATTAATGAGAAGTCATATTATTATAAAATGGAGTACCCTCTCTCTTAGTATACTGCTTTCGTTATCTTGTTCTTCAACCTCCTATAGAGAAGTATGTCCTACACTGGCAGATGGAAAGTATGATTCAGAGTTTCCATATCGCGGATGTTCCGATCAACTCGAGAAGATTTCAGAATCTGTTCGGATGATAAGTTGTATCGCATATTATAAGAGTTATTTTTTTCCACCAGAAACGAAAATTCGTCTCAGTGATCTTCAAGACCCTTTACTGAAGAAGAAAGCGATCAAAGAAGTATTCTTGAATAGAACATCATCAGGAAGCGCAACAACGATTTACTCTGAGAATAAACGGATAGCCTTGCTCACATGTGCACACGTTGTCGACTTTTTGGATACGATGATTACGTACTATCGCGAAGAAAATAGAAAGGAAACTGAATTTATTCAAAGCATTGCTGTGAAAGATCGTCAGTCAATCTATGCGGCATCCATTCAGGGTTCGCGCGATCTTGAGATATTAGCTATTGACAAGGGAAGTGATTTGGCTGTTGTTGGACAGAGGATGTATGAGCAGTCGGCTCAAAATGTTGCTGTATTCAATTATCCACTCGGCAAAGCCAAAGAGCTTGAATGGGGAACGTTTGTGTACCTGTTTGGTTATCCGACTGGATATCAAATGGTTACCAAAGGAATTGTCAGCAGTCCTAATCGAGATAAACAAGGTTCATTTCTTACTGATGCAGTGTCTAATAGGGGCTTCAGCGGTGGAATCGTGCTTGCCATTCGTGATGGTGTTCCAAATTTTGAACTCGTTGGCATGGTAACTCTCGTACCGGCACGTCAACAATATTTTATGACTCCGTTCAAGGAAGGAGAAATCGCCGATTTTGAGTTGGATGCACCTTTCAAAGGAGATATCTATGTCGAAAGCCGCACTGATATTATGTATGGCATAGCTCCAGCGATTTCTTCAGAAGTAATTGTAGATTTTCTAGAAAGAAATCAACAACAGCTCCAAGAGAAAGGGTACGATGTACGTTCATTTCTTGAACGTCGACCCGTACTCAAACAAGAACCTTGATGAATCTTGGCGGGCATACTGGTGAAAGAAATTGTCTAAACATCTTTCTCCCATCGAGAACTTTTCCCTACAGCTACCGTAATACTATGCATTAGTGAAAGATCGATAATCAATATTATGGTTTCTCGAATGACTCGTTTCTTCCATAATCTGCGTGAAATCCTCACCCGCGATTTGACTTGGAATGACCTGAATAAATCTCTCAGCGAAGATATGCGCGGAATGTACGAATTTTACGCGAGGAACATGAAGTCTATAGAGGAAAATCCGAACAGAATCAAGCGATCGGTCAAGCTTCTGTGGCTTCTCTTTATCGCTTTCCTCTTGAAACTCACGCCGCCCCGACGATTGATGTATGCTATCGCTTTGATCTTTATTCTTATTGCAGCTTCTCAAGAAAAAATAACATCCGCAGTCTATTCTTTTATTATCGTTAGCATTCTCCTGGCGATGGAGCTTGCCGAAAAGTTGGTTACAAAGGACGAGTTGAGCGTGGCACGAGATATTCAATTGAGTCTTCAACCGATCAGCATTGCGACGCTTCCAGGATATGAACTTGCCGCACACAGCGAAGTAGCGAAAGAAGTCGGCGGCGACTATTATGATATACTGACTCTGCCGGATGGCAGCACGCTCATTGTCATTGGTGATGTTTCTGGAAAAGGTATTTCCTCGGCGCTCTATGTTGTGAAAATGCAGACTGCGCTTCAATTGTTTGCAACTGAGACAAGCGACTTGCGAGAATTGCTCATTCGCCTCAATTCGCATATGTACGGCCAACTCAAACGAAACTATTTCCTTTCGCTTTTCTTGGTTAAGCTTCACTCCGATGGAAAAATCGAACTCTGCCGTGCAGGTCATCCACCGGCGTTACTCTACAGTACAGGAGAAAAAAGTGTCTCGTGGCTCAGGCCGAATGGTTTTGCTGTGGGATTGGCAGCTTCGTCGAATGGCGATGCATCAACAGACCAGAAAATAAACACCGATTTCGGATGTTCACTTGAAACCGAGGCTCTTCAACTGCATCAAGGCGATGTGCTGTTTCTCTTCACCGATGGTGTAAGTGAATCAGTGAATGCAGACGGAAAGGAATATGGGCAAGAAAGAATTGCCGGATTGATAAAAACATTCAACAGTGAAACTGTCGAAAAACTCCGAGAACGCGTCAATAATGATCTTGTCTTTTTTCGTGCAGGGACAGACTTGAGAGATGATACAACATTTGTGTTGTTGAAGCGCTCTTAGAAAATCATCGGTTCTTCTTCTTGACGGAAAAATCAGTTGCAGAACCATGAACCGTAAGCAAATCGCTGACCTTTATAAAAACGAACCCTTTGTGTCGAAGCGACTGGATGATCACGGGTAGCGCTTCCGCGGTATGCCAGCCGCGTCCATTCACATGCATCACAATAATGGAACCATTTCGTGCATGAGAAACAACGTACCGAATAAGACGGTCTCGCGAAATTGTAGAATCGGGATCACCGGAAGCGAGATCATACATCACTGTTACAAGTCCAAGGTTCTGCGCGATACGTTCGATTCTTCCATCTGTCTCTACGTATGGTGGACGGAATAAACGCGAAGAAGTTTTAGAAATGTTTTTTAACAATAATTCTGTCCGTTGTAATTCATGCTGAACACTGTCATCTGAAATATTCATGCAATGAGGATGTGAATAGCTATGGTTCCCTAATTCAAAGTTCGGTACGGATGCGAGCATTTTCGTTTCCCGTCTATGCTTCAAGATCCACTTTCCACTCAAGAAAAATGTCGCTGGCACACCGGAATCGACAAGTGTTTGGACGATGCTTGAATCAAATCCGCCGTGTGTGGAAGAAGGACAAGCGTCAAAGGTCAATGCAATCTTTTTCTCGATTCTTGAACCATGAAACACAGCAAGTGTGTCTGTTTGCTCGGACTGTAGAAGAGCACTGCTGAAAAGAAAGAGAATTTGAACGATGGTCATCATTTCTATGGGATTCATCAGTCGATATAAAAAAGCCTCTCGGAAATCGAAAGGCTGAGTGTAAGTTCATTTTGCATTTGAATTCAATGGAACGAATGCCCTCCTCGAACGTGACCAGCGTTAACGCTGAGGATAATGCGTTGTCGCCTTGTACTTTGGTCTTTGAACCTTGACTTCAGAACACTAGTTCCAATTTTTCTTTGTATCGTTTTATTCATTCTAAGTTCCTTTGACAGCGGGACGTTAGCAGGTTTCATAAGATCCTCCTTACGTTGGTCGATAAAAGAACTAACTACAGAGTTTCATGCTCTGAGAGATAATACAGAGTAACCTCTCAATTGTCAAGTGTCTGTGTCGCAAAATCCTGTTGCTCTGCGGGGACTTTTTGTCTATATTCAAATATGTTTCGTGTAAATGCTAAAGTAGCTCAGTGGTAGAGCAATCCCGATAATTTCATGCTGGTGTAGCTCAGTGGTAGAGCAGCGGTTTCGTAAACCGCAGGTCGTCGGTTCAAGTCCGACCACCAGCTCAGAAAACAGTTTTTGTGTTGAATCCGCCGTTGAGCGGATTTTTTTACCTTTTACTGTTAACAGAAGATAAATAATGTCATTTCTTGAAGTTTTTCTCATTGCACTCGTTTTAGCTTCGGATGCATTTGCAATTTCCATTAGTGCAGGATCAACTGGTGTAACGACGGAACCGCGGGCAATGCTGCGGCTGTCCTTTCATTTTGGACTTTTTCAATTTTTAATGCCTGTTTTTGGCTGGCTTGCAGGTTTAAGCATCGAACACTATATCCAGTCATTCGATCACTGGATTGCGTTCGGACTACTTCTGTGGGTTGCTGTGCGCATGATTCGATCTGCCCAAGCTGGTAACGAACGTACCGTCCAACAGGATCCGAGCCGGGGAATGATGCTGGTTATTCTCTCTGTTGCGACAAGTTTGGATGCGTTAGCGATTGGATTGAGTTTGGCGCTATCGCAAGTATCCATCTGGTATCCTGCTGTTGTTATCGGTATCGTCACAGGCGTTGTGTCATTTATCGGCATTTTACTTGGCCGGCAGTTTTCCAAGAAAATTGGTAAGCGAGCGGCTATTGTGGGAGGCGTTCTACTCGTTCTCATAGCCATCAGGATCCTTTTAGCTCACCTTCTTCCTCTGTAAGAGTTGTCACCCAAAGTGAATATGAAAAAATGATTGATTGTGGCGGCATCTTTTCATAATTTACTTAAGTTTGTAAAAATGTTGTTCTCTGAAAGGATTATATGAACGAAGGTAAAATCGTCCAAGTGATTGGACCGGTGGTTGATATCGATTTTTCGGATGGCAAGTTGCCCGAAATAATGAATGCAGTCCGAATTCCAAGAAAGAATGTTGAAGGAAGAGATGAAGACTTAATCGTTGAAGTTCAACAGCAATTGGGTGAAGATCGTGTGCGCACGGTGGCAATGGATTCCACGGACGGTCTGGTAAGAGGAATGCTTGCGTATGACACGGGCGCCCCTATCACTGTTCCTGTCGGTCCCGCTGTACTCGGACGCTTAATCAATGTGCTTGGCGTCGGTATTGATGGGCTTCCACCTATCCAAGCAAAAATGCATTATCCTATCCATCGTCAAGCTCCGAGTTTTGATCAACTCACGACAAAAAAGGAAATGTTTGAAACAGGAATTAAAGTCATTGATCTGCTTGAACCGTACACAAAAGGCGGGAAGACGGGACTTTTTGGCGGAGCCGGCGTTGGCAAGACTGTTATTATTCAAGAACTTATTCATAACATCGCTACCCATCACGGCGGATATTCTGTATTTGCTGGAGTGGGAGAGCGCACACGCGAAGGCAATGATCTCTGGCTCGAGATGAAAGAATCTGGCGTGCTTGCCAAGACAGCGCTTATATTCGGACAGATGAATGAACCTCCCGGTGCACGTCAGCGTGTTGGCCTCACGGCACTGACGATGGCGGAGTACTTCCGTGACGAGGAAGGGAAAGATGTTCTTCTGTTCATCGATAATATTTTTAGATTCGTGCAAGCTGGTTCAGAAGTCTCTGCGCTTCTTGGACGTATGCCATCTGCCGTCGGGTATCAGCCAACTCTTGGAACGGAAATGGGTGAGCTTCAGGAGCGCATTACATCGACCAAAAAAGGTTCCATCACATCTGTGCAGGCGATTTACGTTCCTGCAGATGATTTGACCGATCCGGCGCCTGCAACGACCTTCTCTCATCTGGATGCAACGACCGTGTTGAGCCGGCAGATTGTTGATAAGGGAATTTATCCGGCAGTCGATCCGCTGGATTCTACTTCGCGTATTCTCGATCCGAACATCCTCGATGCAGAGCATTATACTGTGGCAAAGCGAGTGAAAGAGGTTTTACAAGCATATAAAGACCTCCAAGACATCATCAGCATTCTTGGTATGGATGAACTTTCTGATGAAGATAAGCAGACTGTTACGCGCGCACGAAAAATCGAGAAGTTCCTTTCACAACCATTCTTTGTTGCGGAACAATTCACTTCTATTCCAGGCAAATATGTGAAAATCGAAGATACGATTCACGGCTTCAAAGGTATTCTCGATGGTGAATATGACGACATCCCTGAGAATGCATTCTTGATGGTGGGTACGATTGAAGAAGCAGTCGAGAAAGCGAAACAATTACAAGCAGCATAAGTATGGCAGATAAAATTCTTCAACTGGAAATCGTGACACCCCGGCGTGTTGTTTTCAAAGGTGAAGTGACAAGTTTTAGCGCTCCAGGTGTCGTTGGTGGATTCCAGGTGCTTTATAATCATGCACCATTACTCTCATCGCTGAAGATTGGTGAAGTTAAAATCAAGGAAGTCAGTGGCACTGAATTCCATTATGCTATTTCAGGCGGTTTTGTTGAAGTGCGGGAGAATCATATCCTTTTATTGGCTGAAACCGCAGAACGTACTGATGAAATCGATGCAGAACGAGCAAAAGCATCTCGTGATCGTGCTCAGAAACGTATAGCGGAGAAGAAACCGGAAATCAACTTTGAACGTGCACGGCTTGCGCTCTATCGTGCATTAAACCGTTTAAAGATTGCAGGCGTGAATTCATAGGGAAAGCCGCTGTAGGCTTTCAGTGGGTTTTGCATTTCCGGAGGTATTTATTGACAATCAAGGCGCGAAGGGTTATATTCATCCGAGTCGTTTTCTCATAAAGTCATTCATCACTTGAAACAGCGTTCATAAGTGCAGAAAACCGCTAATTTCGCTATCGTAGTTGTTGACCTTGGTGCAATCGCTTTTCATCTTCGCGATATTTGCAAACACGTCGGACCAAAAGCAAACATCATCATAGTGGAGGACTGTATGATGTGCCCTTCCATATTTTTATGCATCCCCTACGAAAGTTTTTGCGCAGTGCCATCTCGTGTTCCACGAATAAATAGGAATGTATGAACCACTCACAGAAATACATCTCCATTCTCCTCGAGCGTCTACCGAAATGGGAACTTCGTTCGTACGAACATCAAACCAGTCTTGATCGGATTCGAGATAGGGTCACCTCTGCTTCGGATATTCACGCGGAACTCAATTCTCTCTATCAAGTAAAAGGGTTCGCTGAATTTGCTTTGAGCTTGATGTGGATTGCAGATAAGGTGGAAAAAGATGCCACTTTGGATGAATCGACGATTGCCGAAGAAACTCTCGTGTTTGAAAAGTTACGCTATGCATTGGGAGATATTTCTGCATCATCACAAGAATCGACTTCTACTGCAGAGACGCTCGATCTTCCGTCTTTACCAGGATTTGAGTCGACCGCGTCGCCTGCTCTTACAGGAATGTCAATGTCACCATCAGAACCTCTGCATGAACAGACGCCATCGCCTGAGCCGGAGGCGACACCGGAAGTGTTGCTTGATTCGTGGGGGAAAGAGCCGCAAGCTCCCCCACAGGCACCATCGATGGGCGGTAGCACAACAATGGGAAGTGAGCAGGAGCATGGTTTTGCCAGCTTGCTGGAACGCTTTTCGGAATCCGTACAAAGCGGAAACGATGATCGAATGACATTGTTATCCGATGTTATCAATGAATGCAATACGGTGGTCACCGCTGATTTGGTGCCGGAAGATTATAAACAGTTCTGTCAATTGCTTGTGGAATTCCTCCATTATATTTCAGACAATCAGTACCTCGATGACATTCGTGTTATGAACATTGTCTCAAACATTCAAGATCCAGTGAACCAGTGGGCACGAAGTGAACAAAACAATCGAACCGGTTTGTTGGACCCGGCAATTGAAATTCTCCGAGATTTTAAAACTATGTTTGAATGACGAGTATAAATCGACAAAATATTTACGCAGTAATCATGGCGGGCGGTGTCGGATCACGGTTCTGGCCGAGAAGCCGTGAGCGTTCACCAAAGCAAGTGTTGGAAATTGTCGGTTCCGGATCGATGATCTTTAATACGGTTGCTCGTATCCGACCGCTGGTTCCATCGGACAAGGCGATGGTAGTAACAAACAAGCTTCAAAAAGATATCATCCACCAGCAGGTACCTTCACTGCCATCGCAGAACGTACTCATGGAGCCGCTTGGAAGAAATACAGCGCCGTGTATCGGACTGGCAGCGAAGTGGATCCATCACTACGATCCTGAAGCCATTATGGTCGTTCTACCGGCAGATCATATTATTGGCGATACGGAAGAATTTCTACATGTCATTCAACGCGCTGCACATGTGGCAACAGAGAATGATGCATTGGTCACGATCGGGATCAAACCGACTCATCCGGAAACCGGATATGGGTACATCCAATTCGAAGATACTCCAGAACAGAATCCTTATTTGGCAGATGGCATCTACCGCGTGAAAACGTTTGCCGAGAAACCCAATCTTGAGACAGCTGAAAAATTTTTAAAGAGCGGAGATTTTCTCTGGAATAGCGGAATGTTTATCTGGAAAGCTCGCGTTATTTTACAGGAAATTGAAAAACATCTTCCGGAACTTGGCGATCAGTTGGCGAAGCTGGGGCCTGTCATCGGTACCGATGCGTATCAATCGACATTAGAACATGTCTATGGCGTCATTCGCAGTATCTCCATCGATTATGGCGTGATGGAAAAAGCGTCCAAAGTTTTTGTGGCAAAAGGAGATTTTGGGTGGAGCGATGTCGGCTCATGGGATGAAGTAGTGCGTCTCACTCCGAAGAATGGAGACGGAAATGCGCTGTGCGGAACAGTGATTGTGAAAGATTCGCATCGCAATTATATCGACGCAGGTAGCAGAGTTGTTGCAATGATTGGTGTGGATGACATGATCGTCGTTACAACTGATGATGCGGTTCTCATCTGTAAAAAAGGACGCTCGCAAGACGTCAAGGAGGTTGTTGATTACCTTCGCCGCAAGCAAATGAATGAATTGCTCTAACAGACAGGCAATATATGGAATAGTCTTAATCTCGCTCCTCGGTTGTACATCCTCACCGAGGTTCGCGGAGCGAGGTGATCATTCTAAAGGAACCAAAACACCGCAGGGGATAGATCAATCCGGGAAACATATATCCGGAAAAGTTCTACTAACACTCGAAGGTGTTGTCTCCTACTATGCAGATGATTTTCATGGCAAGCAGACTTCAAGCGGCGAGACGTACGATATGCATGCGCTCACAGCTGCTCATCGAACTTTTCCATTTGGAACGAAAGTACGCGTTACAAACTTAGAGAACAATAAAACTGTTATCATACGAGTGAATGACCGGGGACCCTTTAAGGAGGGGCGCATCATGGATCTATCGATGGGCGCAGCGAAGGAAATTGACTTGATTCTTAATGGTACTGCTCGTGCACGGTTAGAAGTACTTGAATGGGGGAATGGAGAATAACTGCCTAGAATATGTCTTATGATTGTAGAACGAAATTTAAGACATGTCATACGATTGTAAACCAAAAGTATGATTCGTCGAACAACAAAGCCAAGCCGCACAGATTTTTTTCAGTGCGGCTTTTTCATTCATAAAAGACTATGAAACTTACGGTCAAAGTAAAACCCAACGCTAGGAAAAATGAGGTAAAGCGTGCTGAAGACGGAACATTTACCATTTTCGTGACTGATCCACCTCGAGAAGGAAAGGCGAACGAAAAATTAATTGAACTTCTAGCTGAATACCTGGAAAAACCGAAACGATGTATTTCGATTGTGGCGGGATTCAAGAGTAAAATTAAAATTGTCGAAATTGAGTGAAAAACTCAAATGTAATATGGCAAAATTGCTCTAAAAAAGGACATCAATACAAAGAAAGTCATTTCTTCATTGATTTCTTGAAGGGAATTAGCTAAATTGTTATAGTAATAGAATGTAGAGAAATGGAACGTATATAGAATTTTGAATGTTCTAAAAGATAACTAATGTTAAACCATTTTGAGGTTTCATGAATATTGTTGAAAAAGGGAAATGGCTACAAAGGGGCAGTTTTTTTGGAATGATTTTACTGGTTTTCAGTTCATTAATTTTACATGGATGTTCACAGCAAATTACGGGGGCATCTTTTGTTCAAAAAACCAACAGTCCAAATGATGCATTGATCGAGGGGGCATTCCCAGAGCAACCTTCACCATTTGCATCAATGAACACGGCAGGTCTTGACCAGTACCTTCCTTTAGTAAAAAAGTATGCACAAGAATACGGCATAGATTGGGTTTTGATACTTGCAATGATGAAACAGGAATCACGATTTAACTATGAGGCGGTAAGTTATAAAGGTGCCTATGGATTGATGCAGATTATGCCGGTTACACAGATCGAACTGGCAGAGAAATTGGGTGTAGAAGAAACAATAACTCCACGCAATAATATCAAAGCTGGCATTTATCATCTCAAGTCGCTTTATGCAATGTTCGAGAATATACAAGAAGAAGACAGAACCTGTCTTTCACTTGCCGCATATAATGCAGGACTTGGACGTGTTCTTGACGCTCAGAAAATTGCTTCTTATATGGGGAATGACCCTCATCGATGGTCTTCCGTCCGAGAGGCATTTCCGTTTTTAACTAAGAAGAATTACACGTTGCATAGCCGCATTTGGAGTGATGGCTGTCCGCCCAGCGGATATTTCCGAAATCCCAGACAAACGGTGGAATATGTTGATAATATCATGATATCCTATGATCGATATAGTTTATCACTGAAATAGCATAGTTCACTGAAACATCTCTTCAGATTTCTTTCGAAGCTATTTAATAAATAGATTCTATTATTAGAAAAAACGCTTGACATTCATATGTTGTAAGTATATATTTTTAAGTGTTTTTTTGCATGCACAGGTTCATAAGGGATAAACCGCTGTTACTCAATTAACTGATACACTCATATATAACAAGGAGTTACATAATGAAACGCATTCTTCTACTTTCTGTGCTGGTTGTTTTCATTGCCTCTATGTCCTTCGGACAGATGGCATATAACAAGGGTGACCAGGTTATAAACATAGGGCTTGGACTTGGCGGTTTTGCTGGTGCTTATGGTGGTTCATCTGGAATAGCAATTACCGGTGGTTATGAATATGGTGTTACCGAAAACATCTCGTTAGGTGGCGTGCTTGGTTATTCATCATCCTCGGATGATTATATTGATGGAACATATAAATATACTTATTTCCTGATCGGAGCACGTGGCGCATATCATTTGGATTTATTCCATAATCCCAAAATCGACACGTATGGTGGAATACTATTAGGATATAATATTGTTTCTAGTTCTTGGACATATAATGGCGGATATGGAGATATATTTGGCTCTTATTCTCCTTCAGCATCAGCGAGTTATTTAGAGATTGGAATATTTATCGGCGGCCGGTACTATTTTGATCCACACTGGGCAGTGCAGGCAGAATTGGGATATGGTTTGGGTATTCTCAATATTGGTATCGCTTACAAATTATAATCCTTGCTGACCCATTAAGGGTTAGCGGTGAAGGGAGAAAATCTAAAAGGGTTTTCTCCTTTTTTATTTGGTCAGATTCCCGAAATCTTTCTATGTCATTTCTGGGTTAGGTTTCGGGAATCTTTTTCCCATTCTTGGAAGCCCGATTTTTTTTTCGTATCTTTATAACAGCATGAAAGAATTTGCACATTTGGAAGGAAAGCCGCGCTGCCATTGCGGCGTTTTCGGAGTGTTTGGTCATCCAGAAGCTTCCGTCATGTGTTACTACGGTTTACACGCGCTACAGCATCGAGGCCAAGAGGCGGCCGGTATTGTCACAAGTGAGTGGCTTGAAGATAAGAAAAAATGGCGCTTCAATATTCAAAAAGGAGAAGGGCTCGTTTCTGATGTCTTCAAGGATGCCGAGGTCTTAAAAGAAAAGTTAAAGGGGAATTCGGCAATCGGGCATAACCGATACTCAACGACCGGGTCAGCAGATAACAAGTCGAATATCCAGCCTTTTGTAGTCAATTATAGATCCGGTAATCTTGCGCTCGGGCACAACGGTAACCTGACAAACTACCGAACGCTGCGCCATACGCTTCAAGAAGATGGAACAATTTTCCAATCAACATCCGACAGCGAGATTATCTTGCATCTTGCTGCACGGAGCAAGCACAAAGATCAAATCCTGCAGATCAAAGAGGCGCTTGATACGGTCGATGGTGCTTTTTCACTCGTCATCTTAACAGACAATAGCTTGATCGCTGCCCGCGATTGGCATGGGTTCCGTCCGCTGGCGCTGGGCAAGGTGGAAGGAGCATATGTTGTTGCCTCTGAAACGTGTGCGTTTGATATTATCGGCGCAGAGTACATCCGTGATATCGCTCCGGGCGAAATTGTGGTTATCGATAACGATGTGCTGGCGACAGGAAAGATACAATCTTATTGGATTACGAAGAAATCTTCGCAACCACATCACTGCATCTTTGAGTACATCTATTTCTCCCGTCCGGACAGTAAAATCTTTGGTGTCAACGTTGATAAAGTGCGACGCAAGTTAGGAAAGTTGCTTGCCAGTGAAAATCCGGTTATTCCCAAATCACCTGAAGATAAAGTTATTATCATCAATGTTCCGGACTCCAGCAATACTTGTACCCTGGGTTATGTTACCGAAAGTAACAAACAAGGGCGGAATGTCCGGCTTGAGCTTGGTCTGATCCGCAGTCACTATGTTGGGCGTACGTTTATCCAGCCCCAGCAAAACCATCGTGAGCTTAAGGTAAAGACGAAGTTCAATACCGTGAAGGGTGTTCTCAAAGGAAAGAAAGTTGTTATCGTTGATGATTCGATCGTTCGCGGAACGACATCAAAACAATTAGTGAAACTGATTAGAGAAGCAGGACCGAAAGAAGTGCACTTCCGTGTTTCGTGCCCTCCCATTAAATTCCCATGTTACTATGGAATGGATTTCCCCAGTCGTGAGGAATTGATTGCAAATCGTTTCAACGGTGATATCGAGGCGATCGGAAAAGAATTAGGTGTTGAGAGTCTCTCATATCTGCCGATGGAAAAACTTCTCGCTTCGGCTCCTACGGATGACGGCAGGAATTATTGTACTGCTTGTTTCGATGGTAAGTATCCTGTTCCAATCGATCCAGAGGCTGCAAAGAACGAAAACGACCAGTAATGACGTACCGTTATCTTACTGTTTCCAATTTCATCAGTGCCAGTCGAATCATTATAGTCATTCCTATGGGCTACTGCCTCTTAACGGAATTCCCTCATCATAGGTTATGGACAATCGGTGTTATCCTTGTTGCAGTTGCGACGGATTTTCTCGATGGATTTCTTGCAAGAAAATTGCACCAAGTAACAGAAATTGGCAAAATCATCGATCCACTGGCAGATAAGATTGGTATCGGAGTATATGCCATCTTACTTGCTATAACCGGTGATGTACCTCTTTGGTTTGTCGTGTTCGTATTGCTGCGAGACCTTCTTATTTTTTCCGGTGGATTATATATCCATCGAAATAAAAGAATTGTTCCTCAATCTAATTGGCCCGGGAAAATTTCAGTAAGCTGTATTGCCGTTACTTTTTTCTTAGCAACACTTCGGATGGATGCGTTGAACCACCTCTTGACTTATTCACTCTGGGGAAGTGTTGTCGTGATGGTATGGTCATCGTGGAGTTATGCTCAAAGACTCTTTATCGGCAGAAACGTTGATATAACGAATTGATTCTATGGCATTTTTTGAAACACTCACCAAACTGAAAGCTGGACTTGCGAAGACAAGGGATTCCATCGTCAATAAGGTGCAGCAGCTTGCAGCAACAAAGAGCAAGATTGATGATGAGTTGCTAAATCAGCTGGAAGAAATCCTTATCGCAGGTGATGTCGGTGTGGAGACTGCAAACATTATTCTCACGCATCTGAAGCAGCGTGTCAAAGAAAATAAATATGAATCGGCGACTCAGCTTGTTGTATTGCTCAAGGAGGAAGTTGCAGCGATTCTTCATGTGAACGATGATGAGGAACCGTCATTGACAACATTGCCGGCAACTTCAAAACCGTATGTTGTGATGGTTGTTGGTGTGAATGGTGTTGGAAAGACAACAACGATCGGAAAGATGGCGTATCAGTACCGGCAGGCAGGGCATAAGGTTGTCATCGGAGCGGCTGATACATTCCGCGCTGCGGCAAATGAGCAGCTTGAGATCTGGGCACGGCGTGCTGGGGTGGATATCGTTCAACAGTCGCGCGGTTCAGATCCGGCAGCCGTGGCATTTGACGCGCTCAACTCTGCTCTCTCCCGGCAATCCGATGTTGTCATCATCGATACTGCAGGACGGCTTCACACAAAAACGAACTTGATGGAAGAACTTAAAAAAATTAAACGGGTGATGGACAAACGATTGCCCGGTGCACCGCACGAAGTGCTCTTAGTGCTTGATGCATCGACCGGGCAGAACGGGCTGCAACAGGTCAAATATTTTGCCGCCGCTGTTGATGTGACCGGAATTGTGTTAACAAAACTTGATGGCACAGCAAAAGGAGGTATTGTGCTTGCCATTAGCAATGAAATGAAATTGCCGGTAAAATTTATCGGTGTTGGCGAAAGTATTGATGACCTCCAGCCATTCGATCGCCGCGCATTCGTTGATGCGCTGTTTGAGGGCAGTGAGATAGATAGCAATTAAGTATTCCATGTCTTCTAAAATTCACATACTGACTCCTGAATTATCGAACAAGATTGCCGCTGGAGAAGTTGTGCAGCGCCCTGCCTCGGTAGTGAAGGAGTTGATTGAGAACTCGCTCGATGCCAAGGCAACGCGCATCAGTATTATGGTAAAAGATGCGGGAAAAGCATCGATCCAAGTTGTGGATAATGGCGAGGGAATGTCGGAACAAGACGCGTCTCTGGCATTTCGAAGACATGCGACAAGCAAAATTCGTTCAGCCCGCGATTTAGAAGAGATTCAGACGCTCGGTTTTCGCGGAGAGGCACTGGCATCGATTACGGCGGTTGCACAAGTGGAACTCAAAACACGCACTGAATCGGATGACCTTGCCACGTTTCTCCGAATTGAGGGTGATGAAGTAAAAGAAAAAACTAAGTCAGCGCTTGAATGCGGAACAAGCATCACGGTCCGCAATCTTTTTTATAATACTCCGGCTCGCCGCAACTTCCTCAAGACCCGGCACACAGAATTAAAGAATATCACTGATTCTATTGTGCGGATGGCCGTTGCGTATCCAGAAGTTGAATGGTTCTATATAAGCGACGATGAAGTGATGCTCGATTTGAAGTCGAACTCAACCGAAGGAAGAGTGACTGCCATTTTTGGGAAAGCCCTCTACCAATCGATAATAAAATTTGAAGATACGAATGGCCTCATGACGGTCAGTGGATTTCTTGGCAAACCGAACTTTGCACGTAAGAGTCGCGCTGAACAGTTGGTCTTTATGAACAGACGATTTATCTTTAGCAAGATGATCAATCATGCTGTCTTTCAAGCGTATGAACATTTACTGGAAAAAGGGTCTTTTCCGTTCTTTATTCTGAACCTCACTCTTGATCCGCGAAAGGTCGATGTCAACGTTCATCCGACAAAAATGGAAGTAAAATTTGAGAATGAATCAAACATCTATCGGATGGTCCTGTCGGTTGTGCGAAGAGCGCTTGCGGAGAATGATTTAGTGCCTTCGGTGTCATTCAAAGATGGAAATGCAATATCACCAATTGATACCAAGCTCCAATTTGATAGTCAGGTATGGAACAAGGCAATAGAGACTCAGACGAGTGCACCCGTCTTTCCTATTGGTACTCTTGCGCGTCCCGGCGAGTCTAAAGCACCGATGACACCGAATATTATCGGCCTCGATGAATTGAAGCCATCCGCTTCAAATTCCGAAGCATCCTTACCGTTCAATGTGTCTTCATCGGCGAACAATCGAATTCTCTCTCAGCGTACAGCGGGTGATCCATCCCTATCGCAAGAAAGCAAACCCATTTGGCAGGCGCACAACAAGTACATTATCTCACAGATTCGTAATGGATTGATGATTGTTGATCAACACGTTGCCCACGAGCGAATTCTCTATGAGCGTGTACTGTCGAATTTCGAAAACAGCTTGCCGTCAATCCAGCAGTTATTATTTCCTGAAACGATTGAGGTAAGCACAAGTGACTATTCGCTGGTGAAAGAGCTGCAAGTACACCTTGAACGGCTCGGTTTTGATATAAAATTATTCGGTAAAAATACCGTGGTGATTGAAGGAATTCCGGCTGATGTTCGCATTGGGAATGAAAGGAAAATCTTGCAGGATGTGTTGGATGAGTTTAAAAACAACGAACACGCCGGTATATCCGATGTGCGCGATAATCTGGCAAAATCGTTCGCATGCAAGGCAGCGATCAAAGCAGGTGATAAGTTGAATATTACTGAGATGGTAGTATTGATCGAACATCTGTTCCTCACGAAAATGCCATTTGTTTGTCCACATGGCAGACCGGTGATCGTGAAGATTCCGCTTGAAGAACTCGACAAACGATTTGGCCGAACGTGATTTCGTTCGTATGAAAAAGAATTACTTTGTCGAGAGAGGAGAAAGGGCAATGAAGAAGAATATTATCAATGCATTCAAAATAATACGCCCAAGCCAATGGCTAAAAAATGCATTTCTTTTTGCGCCATTGATTTTTGCGAAACATCTTTTCGATTTACAATACATTTGGCGGGAAACGCTTGCGTTTAGCGGATTCTGTCTTGTCTCGAGTACCATCTATGTTGTCAATGATATTCTCGATCGTGAAGCAGACAAGCTTCACCCGATTAAGCGGAATCGTCCGCTTGCATCCGGTGCAACCGGCTTGCCTGAAGCTTTTGTAATTATCGGCATTCTTCTGGTGTTAATAGTTTGCATAGTACCACATCTCAACTTGTATTTTTGGTATACAGTCATCTTATATGGGCTTCTGAATCTAGCGTATTCTTTCGGATTAAAACGAGTGGTCTTAGTGGATGTGTTCATGATTGCCGCGGGATTTATGCTGCGTGTACTCGCCGGTGTGTTTGCCATCGAAGTAGAGATTTCCTCTTGGCTGATTCTTTGTACGCTTTTTGTTTCAGTATTTCTTGCGGTTTCTAAACGACGTGGTGAGTTAATGTTTAGCTCAACCAGCGAGTCCTTTGATACCAGACCTGTTCTCAAACAATACAACCTCGCGTTCATGGATCAGATCATGACTATAGCAGCATCCGGAATGGCAATCTCTTATGCATTATATACAGTCGCTGATCGTACAGTAAAAACCTTTAAAACAGAAAACCTTATTTTTACGACGGTATTTGTCTTGTTTGGCATTTTTCGGTACATTTTTATCATGCGGGATAGAAAAATCGATGATAATCCAATGCATTTACTCTTAAGCGACGCGCCGACGATTGTGAACATTATGGTATGGTTCCTTGTGTGTGTCGTTATTATTTATTCACATAATTAAGCAAAATGAATGTACTCATATGAAGCTACCCGAATCAAGATCGCCCCAAAAAATTGCAGGTCTACAAACAAGTTCTTCCAAGGTTGCTGTTATGAAGACAACTCCGCAAACAGTACTGGAAGACACGCAGCGTGCTATGGAAATGGCGGGGATAAAAGACGCCCTCAAACCAGGAGTGACAACAATATTAAAAGATAATATCTCTTGGCATTTCCCATTTCCTGGAGCCAATACAACGCCGTGGCAAATGGAGGGGACGATTCTCGGATTGAAAAAAAACGGTCTTAACGATGTGGTGTGTGTGCAAAACAAGACCGTGGTGACCGACGCGTTCAAAGGTGAAGATCTGAATAAATACACACCGCTGTTCAAGAAGTATCAGATACCAGTTCTCTTCAATTTCCGTGAAGGGGATATGAAATGGATCGAGTACTCTCCGAAGTCTCCCTTGCTTGTGCTTGACCAAATCTTTCCTGATGGCATTCGGATTCCCGATTATTTCTTTGGAAAGAACATTGTTCACCTGCCAACAGTGAAATGTCATATCTACACAACCACGACGGGTGCAATGAAGAATGCATTCGGCGGTTTGTTGGCTACACATCGGCACTATACACATACTTGGATTCACGAGACTCTTGTTGATTTGCTCGCCATCCAAAAAGAAATCCATTCTGGTGTTTTTGCTGTGATGGATGGAACCACCGCAGGAAATGGTCCTGGGCCCAGAACTATGTATCCGGTTGAGAAAAATCTTATACTTGCCAGTGCCGATCAGGTTGCAATAGATGCAGTTGCCGCAAAGATGATGGGATTCGATCCGCTTTCAATTCAATATATCAATTTGGCGCATCAATGCGGGTTAGGATGCGGGGATCCGAGAGAGATCACTCTCGTGGGTGAAGATATCTCAAGAGAGAACTGGCATTTTTCTGTTGGCGACAATACAGCAAGTCGAGCCGGTGATCTTCTCTGGTTTGGGCCTCTTAAGGGACTTCAGAATATTTTCTTCCGGACTCCACTCGTCAACCTTTTCATCTTCGGTTCGGAATTCTATCATGATTACTACCGATGGCCGTTTCGAGATCATCGCGTGTTTGAGCGATGGCTCAGACAGACACAGTGGGGAAAACTGTTCGCTTCATATCCTCCTATCGAGTAGTCATTGTTTGATGAAGTGCAAATGACTCTTCGTACTCGTGCAGAATTATATTTGCTTTCCATTACGGTTGTTTGGGGAAGCACATTTGTTCTGACGAAGATTGTTTTAGAGAATGCGTCTCCCTTTGTGTACATTTCCATTCGATTCGCTGTCGCATCGATTCTATTCGCAGTAATATTCTTTCGAAAATTGCGGGTAATCTCAAAGGATGCAATCGCGAAGGGTACTATTCTTGGTGTTTTGCTCTTTGTCGGTTTTGCGTTGCAAACTGTGGGATTGAAATACACAACTGCGTCTAAATCTGCATTTGTTACAGGCCTCATGGTTGTGTTCACACCTTTGTTTCAATTGATCCTTGAACGAAAATCACCCAAACTTGGAAATATCGTTGGTGTTGTTTTGGTTGCGATTGGTTTATTTTTTTTGACCTCACCCAAAGGCTCAGAGTTCAATATCGGAGATGCACTCACTCTTATTTGTGCCGTACTATTTAGTCTCTATACAGTCTATCTGAGTATTTTTGGGAAGGAACATGATCCTGCGCATCTTACCTTCGTGCAATTTGTTTCAACTGCATTGCTTTCGGTGCTGGCTATGCCATTTTTGGAAACAGCGTACATGAATATCAACGGTAATTTTCTCATACTGATGGCCTATCTCGCTATCATGCCAACAGTCGTAGCATTGTACGTTATGGCGAAGTATCAAAAATATACAACGCCGACACGGAGCGCAGTCATTTATTCGATGGAACCGCCTCTTGCGGCGCTCTTTGCCTTTTTGATTATTGGTGAACAGATCGGAATGGTTGGAATTGTTGGAGGACTATTGATTCTATTAGGTCTGATCATTTCGGAATTATCGGATGTCATTTTTAAGCGAAAACCGAAGAAATGACGCAAACAAAGTTCTGTCCTGAAATAGCGGTTTTGTGATCGTGTCAAGAGCTATTCATGGCATTTTTCCAGAGAAAAAAAATGATTCAATCAACACTTGCGGAATTCAAAACCAAAAACTATATTAAAGGCAGATGAAATTGGGGCGAAAAAATATTTTCACAACAGCTCTTCTGTTTGTAATCGTATATGGAGTTGCTTCAGCTCAGACTATTAGTCTAAAAGATCCACAACCTCAAAGTGACGGCACAATATTAATAAGTTGGACGGTTGACTCGGAAACTGGAGTCGATCACTATGAAATCTATAGAAGTACCAGCAATGTTGGTCAGTTTGTGAAAATTGGTGATCAGAAATGTGGAGTATTCGAATTCAAGGATACAGGTTTATTCAAAACCACAATTAAATATTTTTGTTATAAAGTAATAGCTATGGGTACAGATCAAACTTTCCGAAGTCAAAGTGCTATTGTAGGGACATTGTATAACGACGGTACTAGCTCTACCGCGAAACGTACATGGGGAAGTATCAAAGCAATGTTCCGATAAATTATTGTTTATAGAGAATTTTGAATAAGCGAGCATTATGCGTCGCTTTTTTTGTTTTTGGATGTCTTTATGAAACCTTTGATTCTTGCATCTCAATCACCTCGTAGAAAAATTTTACTGAAGCAGATTGGGTTGAAGTTTCGTGTTATCCCGAGTCATGTCTCAGAAGTGTTATCTCCGAACGAATCACCCGGTGATAATGCAAAACGCATTGCAATCGATAAGGCTTCTGAAGTAGCTGCCAGTCTGCAAAAAGGAATTGTGATCGGAGCAGATACGATTGTCGTGCTCGATCACCATGTCCTCGGCAAACCGACATCCAAAGATGATGCGAAGCGGATGTTGAAACTGTTGAGCGGACGTGAGCATTCGGTGTACACCGGCTTTGCTTTGATCGATGTAGAATCGAAGAAACATGTAGCAGGAGTGGAAGAAACGAAAGTACGATTCCGGAAGCTGGATGAAAAAGAAATTGTTTCCTATATCGATTCAGGATCGCCGATGGATAAGGCAGGATCGTATGGAATTCAAGATGATTTTGGAGCCGTCTTTGTCGAAAAAGTGAATGGATGTTTCTATAATGTTGTCGGATTTCCTCTTGCTCGTTTTTATTCGACATTACAAAGATTTATTGCTTACCTGGAATTACAGAATAAAACGAAAACATAGCAATGAAACGAAAGATACGAGTCCTTATTGCCAAAGCCGGATTGGATGGTCATGATCGTGGAGCGAAGGTTGTCGCTGCGGCATTGCGGGATGCCGGATTTGAAGTGATTTACTCGGGACTTCGCAAAACAGCGGAAGTGATCGTGGAATCCGCGTTGCAGGAAGATGTCGATGCGATCGGTGTGAGCCTGCTAAGCGGGGCACATATGACGATCTTTCCAAAAATACTACAGATGATGAAAACGAAAGGGATGGAGGATGTTCTTCTCTTCGGCGGAGGAATCATTCCTCAAAAAGACATTCAAGCATTGAGGAGTATGGGAGTGGGTGAGCTCTTCACACCGGGGACGACAACCGAAGACATCGTTCGTTATCTGCATATATGGAACATGGACCACCAACGTTAGTGAACGCAATCACTTTGTACATAAAAAAACCCGTCGAGAAGAATCCTTGACGGGTTTTGCAATGTAAAAGATCTCTTATGTGATCTTTACGACTTTAACGGCCTGCAAGCCTTTTGGTCCCGTTTCAACTTCGAATTCTACTTTGTCGCCTTCCTTGAGCGTCCTGTAGCAGTCTCCGCTGATGGACTTGTAATGCACGAATACGTCTTCACCAGTTTCTCGTTTGATGAAACCGAATCCTTTTGAATTGTTGAACCACTTGACTGTACCCTGTTCCATACGGGTTCGTCCCCTTGATACATTGAACATCACACCGCTGCTTTGTCTTTCAGCGAAAAAGGCGCACTGGATGCTACACCTTTATTGCTCAACCCTAACACAATTCTCAAGTGAACCGACTCATTTGAGCCACACGAACAAATTCACCAAGGCCCATGTGATAGTGAAAACAAATGACGATGAAACAAAACCGGTGCATTGAATTACTTCAGAATATTACAATTTGGTATATTAAAATGCAAGTGTCGACGGTGGGTTTTTCGTTTTATTGAATTATTCTCCTTCAGCCAGCCAAATACCGTAATCCTCGGTGTCCGGTTTACTCTCAGCTGCTTCCGGCGCGACTTTACGCTCGAGAATGCGGATTCCTTCATCAGAAAAACCGAATATATCATCTAGAGAAAGAATTCGATCGAGTGCGGTCGGTTCAAAAAATTCCCGGAACTTATTTGCTGCTTCATGCAGCTTTGCAAGGTAGTAAGCGACGTTTTCGTCGGTTCCCAGAGGGTCCCAATCTTCAACCAAACGTGAAGAACGAGCAACATCGACATCCGTCTCAGTTCCAGAGATATAGTACGAGAGCCTGGTATTTGCTTTGACAAAGAGACTTGAACGAACCGCTGCTTCCAATGCCGGAGAATGAGTGATCCGACCAGCAGCAATTTCTCTCTGATATGTCTCTGTATCCACACGCAAAAATTCTGTTTTACAGAAGTCCATGGAAGTCCAATTGTGTTTTACAATCTGAGTGTAGGCGGTTGCATATGTATGATGTAATCGTGTTAGATCGTTCATAAGCATGCATTCAATGAATCGCTGGATGAACATTCTCAAATAGCGTTCCATGCCGCGTGATATGAGACTATTTCCTTTGATGAGGACATTGTTGTTTTGATCAAGCACTGCATAGTTACTTTTCCTGTAACTGAGCATCTTCTTATAATGATGTGATGACAGAAGAGTGATACCATTGGGGAAAATGTTCGAGAGCCGATCGATAAAATTTTTTCGGTTTGCCTCACCAATGATATTATCCGGTAGTAGGAGAAAGAATCCTCGATCGTCAGATTGGATGATGGTGGCATTGAAGAGTTCGATTTGATGTATGATCTCTTTCAGAATTTCTCGGCTTGCAGCAAGTACGATTTCGGCTTGATCCGGATCGTTGTAAAGGCCTTTTGGGGAGCCAAGGGAGAGATGAAAAGAATCGAGCAGACGTTTCAGTGAATTCAACCGGGCATCCGGGTTTGTGCCTCGCGATTGGATTGCATGCTTTTGGCCGAGTGTTTTTTGCTGCAAAGAAGTGAGACTTGTCAGGAGCGAGAGAAAAACATCGAGATCGTCTGTTCTGGGCTTGATGTTTTGACGGAGGATCATAGAGGGATATAATCCCTCGAGTTCAATATAGAGGACGTCGGAAAAGACACCGATGTGAAAAATCTCTGCCGGGATATTGATGTTGCGAGAACCTTCCATGGGTTTGGGAACCGAATGTTTTTGCCGCACGTATTCTCTCAGCATGAACGATTCGATGCGTGAAGCCGCGCTGGTATGGATGAGCATTCTGAAGTTGAATGGACACATCTGAGCAAGATAAAAGAGTGGAGGCAGAAGTAAGTTGCTGAGGTCGCGTACCATGAGAACATTCTGCAGGGATTGAACTGCCACTTGCTTCGGTGTACGTTTCCGATCTTTCATCGCTTGGGATGGAAGAGCATGTTCTGTATCAATAGGAATACCGAAATGTTTGGCTAATGAAGTCAAACTAAATGATTGCTCAACTCTCTTGGTGTTCATTTCTGTTTCTGCAACCGTTATAGTGTCTACGAGGTGTCTGCCGAAAACATCGTATGAAAACCATTCGTTTTCCCCAAGTCCCGCAGTGCTAAATCCGCTCGGTGTCCGCATATCGCTGCCGCTTCTGCCGACAGCAAATGTTATTTGCTGTCGTTCGCAGGCACGACCGAGAGCCGGAAGAATCGTTCCGAATAAATCATATCCCTCAATAACATCAGGATCAATTTCGTTGATGTGCTGGATACATTGCTTCAAGACAACCTGTTCGTTTTGTTTGGGCGTTTTCAGGATATATTTGTTCCCATCACTTGTGAGAAGTGTGATGACGAGAATGTGTTCTTCCATGCTCTTACTGCTTCGTTTCTTTCCTGTTGCAGATGCACATTGAACATCGATATGAAGACGTACAAGATCTTCAAATTCCATTCCTTTGAACAATGTTATTCCAGATTGCAGGAGGAACTGGCGAACCGGATCAGCACGGACCAGGATTTCTTTTAACTCCTGATACGATGAGATACGCGGCGAATGGCTTTTATTATATTGTCGAAGAATGAAGTGTACCGCTTCCCACATTTCACTCCAGCGGGAGAATGCCGCAATGAACTGATAGAAGTTGTTCCCGGCAAGCTTCTTCAACCAGAATTTTTTTGGGAATTCCTTGATAAGTGCTTCGTCCGTCAGAAAAAAGAAGGGGAAGAATTCCACATCTCTATGTAGAATCTTCCCCTCAACTCGCTTGAACAACCTGATCGTCTGATCGTTCAACTGTTGGACGGCAACAATGCGCTCTTCAGGATTATGTCCGTAGAGCAATGAGTCCATTCATCATTTCTGCAGTTTGTCCATAGTCATAAACGGTCTCAACAAATCGATCGGCACGGGGAAAATGGTGGTGGAATTATTCTCCGTGGCAATCTCGCGTAGTGTTTGCAGATAGCGCAGCGTCAGAGCGCTTGGCTGTTCGCTCAATACTTTTGCCGCATCTGAAAGCCGCTGTGATGCCTGGAATTCACCTTCCGCCGCGATGACCTTGGAGCGGCGTTCGCGTTCGGCTTCTGCCTGTTTCGCCATTGCCCGCTGCATCTCTTGCGGCAGATCAATCTGTTTCACTTCAACATTGGATACCTTCACACCCCACGGTTCTGTGTGGCTGTCGATAATTTGCTGAAGCTTCTGATTGATCTTGTCGCGCTGGGAAAGAAGATCGTCTAATTCGGATTGTCCCAGCACGCTTCGCAATGTTGTCTGCGAAAGCTGGGATGTGGCAAAGAGATAGTTCTCTACTTCCACAACGGCTTTTTCCGGCTGCATCACTCGAAAGTACACAACAGCGTTAACTTTCAACGAGACATTATCCTGTGTGATGATATCCTGCGGCGGGACATCCATAACGACTGTTCGCAGACTCACTTTCACCATTCTATCAATACCGGGCCATAACCAGACAACTCCAGGTCCCTTTACTCCTAACAACCGTCCTAAGCGGAATATGACACCGCGATCATATTCACGCAAAATTTTAATTGAATTGACCGCGAGAAGAAAAAAGGCAAATCCTAAAAGAAATATATATATAAATCCTGATTCCATAATCACTCCTTTGATATTGTGAATGGTTCGACAAACAATTTTAATCCCTTGATTTTAACAACTCGTATACGACCACCTTTTTCAATTGTTCCTGACAATGATTCTGCATTCCAGAGTTCTCCATTGACACGAACGATACCTTCTGGTTTCAGTGTTTCGATAACATCTCCACTTTCTCCAGTGAGTCCATCAACGCCTGTTGTTGGTTTTCGGCGTTGAGCTTTAATCCCCAATCCGAGGATGAAGACAAAAAAGATTGTGGTTATAATCACCGATGCAAATATCACAGACCAAGATATTTCTACAAACTCAAGAACACTTGAAGTGCGAATAAGCATAATTGATCCTAGAAAAGTTGAGACAGCCCCACCGATTGCCAGCATGCCGTGGCTGATGATTTTTATCTCCAAGAGGAAGAGAATAATGCCAAAGATGATGAGCGCAAGTCCGGCATAGTTGATTGGCAGAGTATGCATAGAATAAAAGGCAAGCACCAGACTGATGACACCGACAATGCCGGGAAAGATAGAACCTGGATTGTACAACTCGAGTATTAAACCGATTGTGCCGAGCTGAAAAAGAATGAGAGCGATACTAGGATTACTCAAGACATCCAAAAACTTTTCTGCCCATCCCATTTCCATCTGTTCAATCCGTGCACCTTTGGTATGTAATGTCACAAGCCCATTCACTGTTTCGACTTGTTTCCCGTCAATCTGAGAAAGCAGACTGTCAAGATTCTTCGCAATGAGATCGATGACATTTGTGTCAAGCGCTTCTGTTTCCGTAATAGCCTGGCTTTTCCGGACAGCATCTTCTGCCCACTTCAGGTTACGGTTTCGTTTTTCGGCGATCGTACGAATAAACGCCGCGGCATCGTTGGTCACTTTTTCGCTCATCACCGAATCCATTTTCCCTTCCATTTCCACAGGATGTGCTGCTCCGATGTTTGTGCCTGGAGCCATCGCCGCAATGTGTGCCGCCATAGTGATAAACACACCGGCAGAACCCGCCTGTGCGCCTCCGGGAGAAACATAGACGACGATAGGAATCTTCGATTCAAGAAATGAACTGACTATCACACGGGTTGATTTGAGCAAGCCGCCGGGAGTATCCATCTGTATGATGAGGCATTCGGCATTCTTCTCGCGGGCATTTTCGATACCCCGTTCGATAAATGCCGCTGCTGCCGGATTGATAACACCGTCGATTTTCAGGACAACAACGTTCTGTGACAGTACGATACCGGCACAGATGATACTGAGAATAACGAGATAAAGAGAGCGGCGGAGCATAAGAGAATCCTCTATCCGAGACTAATGTTCGTTAAGCCTGTTTTATGAAGGTGAAGAACGGAAGCCTTTGTTCAATCTCCGATTCATTAGAAAGATAAAGAAAGAGAGGTCAAATAGCAAAAAGTGCAAATGAGTGTGTCATTTATGAAGAAATTAATAGAATATGCTGATGAATCCGGGGTGGAAATAATTATCAAAGGCTTCAGCTGCAAGCCGAGCTTGCCTGCCCCGTTGTATTCGCGTTTTTTGCGTCCCGTGTTTTTTACGGGATTAGCGGGGAGCGCCTGGTTAGCTGGCAACCTTCTTTTTAAATAATATTGGATTAATAATGCCATCTGACAATTCAACTCCAACACCCATAAATAAGCCAAGCATTGCTCCAATCTTCAGATTCAAGAACATTGCATCGAATATTTGAGATAAGTGAGGATATATATGTGTAAGCGAAAAAAGATTTAATAGAACAACAATAAAAGAATTCGCTATTCCGAGAATGACTGTCGAAGTGCAGACACGGAGAAATTCATTATTAATAAATGGCTTCCGAACAATCGTGATACAAAAGAAGACAGCAATGGATATAATAATTATATATGTGCCTTCTAATATAAACATCCAACTATGTCGTCCTGTAACTGAACCAAATAGAATTATATACCATAAAGCCAACAAAGCAATTCCTTCTCGATAGTTTTTATCTCGAAATGTAGCAAATGCTATTCCAATTGTAATACCTGAAATAAGATACTGAAATGGCCAGCGTGTTGGAATGAAAACGCTCGAACCATAAATCAAATAGGCGAGGCCAATTATAACTCCAGAAACAGAAATGCAACGAACTATATCTTGTATTATCAATTCAATATCTTTCATTGCGATTCTCCTTTATTGGTTGCAGCCTAACGGACCGGCGCTAAGTTTATCCCCAAATGTTTTTGTTGGGGACTGCGGCTTTGATAATTTTCGTAATGCAACCAACGAAACAAGTTCATGCTGATGACTTTCAATTCTGCATTCAACCTATATTCGCCATGAATTTCGCACCCAGCTGGCAACCGGCAGCTTGTCCCAAAGGGATCCCTTCGGGAAGCGCCTGGTTAGGCGGCAACTCAAAAAATGTACAGTTCTAAAAAACGCCATAATGTAAATATTGTTAAACCAAATAATAAGATAATATCAAGGGCAATTTTTATTAATTCATTACGTGTTAGCGGTCGTGAGCATATTCTTTCGTACAAATCTGGACTAAATAACCATAGAAGTATTGTGAATATAAAACGTATTCCAAAAGGTTTAGCATACACCAAACTGGGGTCATATCCTCGTACTACAAATGAAATGAGATGTAGAAATAATAACCAGGCACAGAATTTTATTGTACCCTTGATTAGTCCTTCAACAGATTTATAAAAAGGAACTTCATCACTCGCAAATTGGTTTTTTCCCTTTTGTTCCATAATATTCTCCTATTGTCGCCTAACGGACCGGCGCTAAGCTGCGGCGCTGAATATTTTCAAAATGCTGAAAACGAAACAAGTTCATGCGATAAACCAAATTAATTTGCACTCAACCAACGAGGTACTGAAAAGTTAATAATAAAAACGAAAACCCACCACCAGCCATGCTTAACGTACCCAGCTGGCAACCGTCAGCTTGAGCGCCTGGTTAGGTGGCAACATTTTTATATCTTATATTTTAACTTCGATAAGCGTAAACTCTGGATGTTCTTGAAGAAATGATTCCATTTCTTGTTCGCATTGTTTAATTGAAGATTGTAATTTAATAGCGAGAACTTTTTGAGTTCGTGGATAACCAACAGCTAAACCTAGTCCACGAACACGAGATGATAAATCTTCAAGCAAATCTTGTTTCTTCAGTGTGTATTTAATCCAACCCCAAATAAATGGAATGGAAAACAAAGCAGATATAATACCTAAAGTAGAAAAGAATGTTTCTTCTGAAACCGCAAAATAAATCATGAAATTGCATCCAGAGATTAGAACTAAAATAATGGATCCAATGGTTGATGCGTGTGTGTCGGCAGTCTGAATATTCGCTAATTGAGTATTCAATTGAGCAAAAAGAGAACGAAGTTTATTAAGCATATTTTGTGATTTAATGATTTGATCACCGTCGGTTTTATCTTTGTCAGAAAATGAAGTGAATATATTATTTAGTATAGTGGCTGTTTCAATGAAAAACTGTTTGTCTCGTATTTCGTCAAACGAAGATGAAGACAATCCTAAAGTATCAAATATGTTCAGAACTTCTTTTACTGTAACGTAACGAACGACATTATCTTTAATAACTTGAAATTTATTATCAAGAAATGAGCGAATTTGAAAAATGGCTTCACGAAGCATACGTTGCTTTTCAGAGTTGGTATACTGTTCTTGAACTTGTTTCTCTATTTGTCCAATTCTTGAATCCAGGGAGTTAAGCTTGTTCAATGTCTGGACAGAGATCGAAAGCGAAGCATTGAGTTTAGAACCCAAGATTTGTGTTGAGATAAAACCACCTATTGATGAGACTTCAGATATAGTTTGAAGCTTTCTCTTGGGTACCATTGTTTTCCCCCTTAAAATATTTTCCAACCTTTTCTTCTCGCCATCCGAAGCAATATTCTTAAATCCTTTTCTCTAATTGATGGTGTATACTGCCCCCATTTGATATTTTTATAATTCTTATCATAAGTATAATATCCGAAACGATAGAAGAACTTGCTTTTTGCGTCCCAACTTTGACCCTCTGCAAAACGTATCTTTTGTATCATATGCTTGTAATCAACGAAAATTACATAAACCTCATCAACGACTTCACCGACCAATTCTATATTGTCATTCCGTTTTGATTTAAAAAATACTTTTTTACCTTTTTGAGATTGTGCTTCTAATCTGCGTGTAAGGGATTTGTGCATTATTATTTCTTTCGAGTTAATACTGTTGCGTGACAATGCAAAAACTAATGAACCAGTGTGTCCCATTTTTGTCTTGGATTTATGTTGCTATGCTGTTTCTCCTACTTGGTAAAAATAGCTTCAATGTATTTTCATACTCTACCTCATTTAAATAATTAATCATTATCTTGTGACTTTCACAGTGCCAACGCCAATTCCATGATCCTTAAGATACTTATCCTGACGATCGAACTCCTCACACTGACGTTTCCAAGAACTCCTCTGGGCAAGATTCCTTAATTCATTACAAGAATAGTGAACTAACACACGAAATTTACGATCATCAAAACCCACTAGTCCATTAGTAATCGGATCCTCATACAACGTCGAAAGTTCAATAGAAGTTACTTTGGTACGCCACGATGCAGACAAGAATCTTGAATAATCACGCTTGCCAGTTTCAGGATCAGATACTATAGTTCGAGTATCATATCCTACGCCACCATCGTGAGGACGACCATATTTATCTACAAGAACACGACCAACAGTATTATATACGCTATCACGCAAATCATGACTAGCAATATTATGGAATATAAACCATGCGTCTACTAATGAATCCTCGGCAAATATATATTTTATAAAACAAGGTATGCCAGACACACTACCCAAATAAATTAATTCGTAGTCACTACTATTAACAACACTTAATGCCTCAGTCGCCTCAACTTGAGCTCTACTCATACCCCAAGAAGCATTCCTAAAATCTGCTGAATACATCGGTTGTATAGCTAGAATAAATATTACAACATATACCAGTTTTTTCATATCACCACCTCATTTAATTGAATGATTAAGATACTCAGAATCTGAACAGTTTATTTGCTTTTGTTGCCACCTAACGGATTGGCGCTAAGCTGCGGCACTGATAATTTTCAAGTTGTTGAAAACGAAACAAGTTCATGCTGATAACCAAATTAATAAATATCAAAGTTATAGGTACTAAAAACTGAATAATAAAAACGAAAAACCACCACCAGCAATGCTTAACGTACCCAGCTGGCAACCGTCAGCTTGAGCGCCTGGTTAGGCAACCAGTACGCTAATCATAGAAATCCATTTTAGCCGATGAGGATATTCGTGCATAAAGCTTTCCCGATGTGCTATCAATTATCCGCGTCGATAGTCCATAGCCATTGACTTTATTAAACACAAACACTTCTCTCAATAAACTTTGCTTAAAAAAGAGTGACCGACATTTCCAAAGCTTTCCATTGACTGAAAGGTAAGTGCCCAAGGCGTTCCTCTGATAATTATGAATAAGCCCTTTTTGCATTAAACCGGGTAACGTATCAACAGCAAAATGCCTGGCAACTCTCTTTTCCTCAGAATTACTTTCGTTATCAGCAAATATTGGACAATTAGTACTATGTGGAATTTCAACTTTTGCATTGGACAATGGTTTAGCCGGTTGTCGAAAAACGATAACGGTAATAAAAACCATCAGGCATAAAAAGACAACGCCCAAAATAATTTTCCAGGCTTTGTGAACGATGTTTTTCTTTTCCATAAAGAATTATCCTAAGAACTGGTTGTCTAACGGACGGGCTCCCGATAAATCGGGATGCGGCACTGATAATTTTCAAATTGCTGATAACGAAACAAGTTCATGCTGATAACCAAATTGATTATTATCAAAGTTATTGTTACTAAAAACTGAATAATAAAAACGCCGACCCACCACCCGCCATGCTTAACGTACCTCAGCTCATTCCGTCAGCTTGTCCCAAAGGGATCCCTTCGGGAAGCGCCTGGTTAGACCGCCTACACAGCCGTTGAATTCGCCGCGATGAACTGCGCTAGCTGCTGACTTGTAGCATTTCCTACCCATCGAACATTTCCGATTTCAATTACTGGTAATGCTCGTATACCTTTCGCTATCAAGATATCGGGCTTGAGCGTCACATCCTGTTCGACAAGAGTAAATCCAATTCGTTGCTGCAATTCCTTAAGCCTTCTCTTAACTATTGGGCAAAAGGGACATCCAATACCGGAATAGAAGTGGACTGTAGCGACAGAGCGTTGGACATTTTCTGCAACCTGATCATTCACTGAACCATATCCCATCACCTGGGACAGTTTGGGAAAATACTTCACATACAACCAGAGAAAGTATGTGACAAATAAAGGCAAGAGAACTGCTTCCAAGTAATTGCCACGCGAAATATAGAAGACAAATATAGCGATGATAAAAAGCCAAGAACCATAGATCGACGCCATATAACATTGTTGTTTCATTATTCTATCTCCAATCTAGTAGGCGGTCTAACGGACCGGCGCTAAGCTGCGGCGCTGATTATTTTCAAAATGCACAAAACGAAACAAGTTCATGCTGATAACCAAATTAAATATTCCCTAACCAACAAGGTACTGAAAAGTTAATAATAAAAACCTAAACCCACCACAAGCCATGCAATTTGCAGCACGCTCATTCCGTCAGCTTGAGCGCCTGGTTAGGCGGCGGGGTTTGCTTCCTCCATATACAGCAAAGTTATAGTACTTCCAAATGACATCAATTTGAATAAAGCCGATATCATGCAGCCAAGTCAATTGACTGATTAAGTCAGCCGGATGATCTTCGACGTAATGCTTAGGTATCCACTTTTGTTCAATTTCCTCGATAGAAACTTGTCGATACATATACTCGCGCCATTTCTCTATATAAAGCCCCTGCAGATGAGAGCCTGAACCAAGAACGTTATCAGCGTTATAAAAAACACCACCGGGACTTAAACAGGAATAAATCTTTTTATAAAACTTAATTTTGTCGTCATCACTAACTAAATGATGCAAAGCAAGTGATGATATTGCTACTTCATAGATTGAATCAAACTCATAATTTTCAAAGTTTGCAATTTGATAGCGCACATCTTCGCCAACACCGAGTTTCGTCTGTGCTACTTGCAGCATCTTGTCAGCAATATCAACACAAGTGATGTTAGCTTGAGGATAAACATTCTTAATCCGTTTTGCAATTGTGCCTGTTCCACATCCAAGATCAATTACGTGAAATGCCTGGCTCTGATTAAATGGCAAAGCTGCAATGAGTGCATCAAGCATTTGTTCATAGTAAGGAATGAGATGACGAATAATCGCGTCAAACTCGTGGGCCTCTTCTTCAAAGTGCTGTTTAACTTTTTCCATTTTCTTTCTTTTCCCGCAGCCTAACGAATTCTATATTAGGAAAATATTAAGGCGGGGTATTCCTACAATGAGATCGGCGCTCCCGCGAACGGGATGAAGAAGCACAAAGGCTTAAGTCCTGACGCCCCGAGACGAAC
>JBEKEV010000009.1:0-139015 GCA_050013655.1 Bacteroidota bacterium
TTTTTGCTGTTCCGGTCTTACATGCAAACTGAGTTCCACCGAAAACAACCCAATCGTCATTTGGTTGTTGAGCAAAAATCTGTGATATACATAGTGTTGAGAGTAGAATACAAACAGCACACGCGCGTTTCATACTGCCTCCCTAAATGAATATGAAATGATTATCCCTTTTGATTCAATCCCGCAAAGGGGACACTTAAATCCATGAAAAATCTTTATGAACGTAGGTGTAGAGAAAAAAAGAACCGCCCGCACTCCCCCTTTTTGTATTAAAGTAAAATGATTTATCGAATGATAGTGGAATAAATCATTTCAACAGACGAGAGTGATTTTTTCAGAAACATGCAAGTATTATTTTTAGAGAATGGAAACACATCGGCAAACCTACCGAAAGTCATTCGAGATTCGGTTGTAAATACCTTCCAAAGATTATTGTGAAGATTCCTTCGAAAACGCATCTAACTGATTCTGCGCTTTGGCATCCGGTATCGACTGCACCGTTTTAAATTTCTCCGTCAAGCCTGCCAATTGTTTATCGGCTTTGTCATAGTTGTTCTTTGCATTGTTCAACTGCATGCCAAGTGTCTCAAATACATCGCTGAATTTTCGCAATTCTGTGCCGAGCAGCTCAAGATTCTGAAAAATCTCTTTTGCACTGCGTTGAATTTGCAATCCTTTTAAGCCAAGCGCGATGACTCGTAAATGCGCATAGAAGCTGTTTGGCGAAACCGGAACCACCCTTCGCTTGGTAGCGTACGAATACAATCCATCCTCCTCGTCATAGGATTCATCTTTGATGATAGTTTCGTAATAGATGTTTTCAGCCGGGATATACATCAACGCAAAGTCGAATGTCCCTTCATCCGGCAAAATATATTTCTCTGCGATTGAATCAATATGTTTCTTCACGTCCGACTTAAAAAGGCGGGCAGCGGTTTTCTTTTCCTGGTCCGACTTTGCATCGAGCATCTTGCGAAAATTTTCCAGCGGGAACTTGGAATCTACCGGCACTTTTCCGCCGGCTGTATTGATGATCGCATCGACTGTTTGGCCGTTCCGAAATGTGTATTGAATGTCATACGCATTTGCCGGAAGAACTTGCTTGAGTAAATCTTCCAACAACAATTCGCCAAGTCCGCCGCGAAGCTTGGGAGCTTTGAGCATTTCCTCCAATTTCGAAACGCTCTGTCCAAGTTCCTTGATCTCTTGTGTCGCTTTCCCAAGTTCGCCGAGTTTATTCTGAACATCTTGAATCACTTTTGCCGCAGTATCCAATCGCGACCCCATCTGACCGGTGTTATTCTGCAATTGCGATGTCACACTGCTCAGATGCTGGTTCATACTCTCTGTTGTGGATTGCAGGCTCTTCAGAACCAGATCCGTTGTGTTCTTCAGAGACATAACAAATGTATCGGTCGTGTTCTTAAGATTTTGATTCACTTCCCCGCGTAAAGAATCCACTTGCTGTTGAAAGATCAATGCTGCTTGTGTTGAATCATCTCCTTTTCGCTGAAATATTCGTACGAGAATTACCAACACGAGAACCACAACAACAATTAAAACTATAAGCGATACAATTTCCATTTTTTCCCTTCTCCAATCCTTTTTATTCTCTACTTTTTACTTGGTTTATTCCTCTCAGAATCAGCTCATGAAATACAATGCCGTGATCGTTCCAGCAAACATCCAGAAGAACATTCGTGCAAGCGGCAGATGATTTCGTTTGAGCCATCCCCACATCATCGCCGCACCAATCATTACCAAAGTGAGAACAAATGTTCCTGCGATACATTTCCATACTCCAAAGGTCTTGTCATAATAAAACCATAAGCTATGTTCATTCCAAAATCGTCCGTAGATGACAAGCAAATGGGCTGCATATACCATCAACGACTCGCGGCTGACATCCAAGACGAACGACTTTTGAGTTTTGCGGTAATCTGCATAGAACCAGCACGCCGTAAGAAGCAACATCACAATACCCAGACGCAGGACGAAAAAAAAAGGATTCGCACTAACATCATCCGATCCGATGTGAATGTGCACAGGCAATTCCCCCCCGATCAAGCATATCGTAAACAGAATTGCCCCAATGAGTGCAAAACGTAAGATGAAATCATTTTCTTTCTGCTGGGCACGCGCTTGAATGTATCCAGAAGCAAAGTAACCTCCAAAGAGCATAAAAGCCATCCACGGGAAAAGTGGAAAAAGCGAGTAATGCTTACCGTTGAAATATGCGGCAAGAGGCGCAGGAATCAAAGTGTTGAAATCAATATCCCAAAGAAACATCGTCGCCAATACAACGAGTAATCCGCTTGAAAACAGGAATATCCGATACGTCCGATCGTTCACTATAAGCAACCTTGAGAAAAAAAGTATGACCAAACCAAATGCTATGCAATGCAGAACGTCTGATTGATAGAAACTCAGCCACTGAGCTTCTGTCGCTTCCGTGATTGCACGCTGGAATGAAAAGAATGGAAGATGAAGGCTATATCCTACAATCCAGATCAATCCAATTCTTCCTAACTGTTTCCAAAATGCCGAGCCGAACGTACGGAATGACTCCAATTTCTTTTGACTTGCAAGAAGGAAAACAAATCCGGAGATGAATATGAAGCTTGGCGCCACAAGACCGTTGATAAAGTCGAGAACATGGAACCATGGAGTTGCTCTGAAATACGGCAAGAGGAAAGCGTTAAAAACATGCACTTCAATCATCACCAACAACGCCCATCCGCGAAGAAGATCAATGAAAGCGAGTCTTGAGTGTGATGCCATAGGGAGGTGTTAGTTCTTGGTTATTAGTGCTTCGTGGTTTGTAGTTACATTGTGCTGTCCAGTTACGAGTAGCGAATTTTTCTACTTTTTTACCTTCTGCATTTTTAAATCACTTTCATTTTCTTCCCAACTTTTTTAAATGCCTCTAATGCACGGTCGATATCTTTTTTCTTTAACGATGCCGAGATTTGAGCACGCAATCGTGCTTCTCCCTTCGGTACTACCGGATACCAAAGACCTTTTATATAAACCCCTGCCTTTAGTAAAGCATTGCTCATTTCCTGTGCGATGGATGCTTCACCGAGCATCACCGGCACTATGGGATGCGAACCTTCGATAATCTTGAAGCCCAGACTCTTGATTTCCTTGCGGAAGTACGTTGTGTTTTCATGCAGTCGTTGAACGATAGATTTATCTTTCATCAATAAATCAAATGCCGCCAGTGAACCGCACACGACCGCAGGGGGAAGTGAGTTCGAAAAGATGTACGGTCGTCCTTTCTGGCGCATATATTCAACGAAATCTTTTGAACCGCTGATAAAACCTCCGGCTGCTCCGCCTATTGCTTTTCCGAGCGTGCCAACAGTACAATCAACTTTGCCAAGCACACCGAACTGTTCTGCTGTACCTCGTCCACTCTTACCGCAAACACCGATTCCGTGCGCATCATCTACAAAAACCACTGCCTCGTATTTCTTTGCCAGTTCAAGAATCCTTGGTATCGGTGCAAGGTCTCCTTCCATACTGAAGACACCGTCGCTCGCTATCATCCGAATACGATAGTCTTTATCTTTGTCTTCTTCCAATTGTCGTTCGAGATCGGCAACATCACCATGTTGATAAATCTTATGGTCTGTTGTTTCTGCCTTGCATAACCTTTGACCATCAATGATGCTTGCGTGATTCAATCGATCGCTATAAATCACATCTTTGTAATTTTCAAAGCCAAGTTTTTCGTTGGTCAACGCCTGGAAAAATGCGACATTTGCCGCAAATGACGATGAGAAAAGAATAGTATCTTCGGATTTTAAAAACTTTGATATCTTCTTTTCCAATTCAAGATGAATCGTTTGAGTGCCGGTGAGAAAACGCACCGAAGCAAGTCCATATCCGTATTTCTTCATTCCGTCGATTGCGGCTTTCACAACAACCGGATGGTTGGACATACCAAGATAATTGTTCGAAGCAAGCATAACCACTTCCTTACCATTTACCCTAACGATTCCACCTTGAGCGCTCTGAAGAGCGGTTTCATATTTGAAAGTCTTTGTGTCTTTGAGCCGTTTCAACTCTGCAGCGAGAAGTTCATTGAGTTTCATAGAGAATAGCCCTCAGCAATCAAGGTTCATCATGAGAGTTCTCATACTTCAATCATTGTGGCTTCTTGTTTTTTCTTCAGTCGAACTGAAAACGATCCGTCCATCCCATGCTTATGCTGGAATGTTTCCACTTGCCCTTGACTTCCCACGAAATTCTGATGAACAAACATATTCGCCGGTTCAATGGAGAACTCAAGATGTCGAACAAGGAATTCTTTGATAAGATCGAAATTTTCTTCCGGTTCGATTGTGCACGTACTATAAACGAGCACTCCGCCCGGTTTCACAAGTTTCGCGGCATTTTCGAGAAGCGAACTTTGCAGATGCACGAGTTTTTGAATATCATCAACATCCCGTTTCCACTTGGCATCTGGTTTCTTCGAGAGAACACCAAGTCCTGAGCACGGTGCATCCACCAACACTTTGTCGGCAGGAGGTATCTCAAGAATCGCACCATCTTCAGCAACAAGATGAACATTGGTTATGCCTAAACGCTGGCATGCGTTCTTCACGAGATTGAGCCGAGTCTCATAACGATCGACAGCAATGATTTCACCGGAGTTTTTCATCAGTTCTCCGATAAATGTTGTCTTCCCTCCGGGTGCCGAGCAGAGATCGATGACGCGTTCTCCCTGTTTTGGATCGAGCAAGAGGACAGGAATACCGGCGCTCTCATCCTGAACAGAAAAATATCCCTGCTTAAAAAGTTCTGATCTTCCGATGCCGGCCATGTGTTGTACACGAACAAAGAAATCAAAATATTGAGAACGTGTATATTGAATTTGATTTTTGTCTAATAACGAGAAAAAATAATTCAAATCCACTTTCAATCGATTGATCCGTAACGCTAAATCAGGAATGGAATTGTTTGCCTCCATCATCAATTTCGCTTCATCATATCCGTAGCGTTCCACCCACCGTTTCGTCATCCATACCGGATGAGATTCGATCACAGCAAGGTGACGAATTTTATCTTCTTCCTGATCGGGATAGCGAATGTTTTCTATATTCCGGAGGATATTGCGGAGGACCGCGTTGACGAGATCGCCGACTTTCTGCCCGCGCATCCGTTTGATGAACTCAACTGCTTCATTGACGGCAGCCGAGTGCGGGACCCGGTCGAGAAATTGAATTTGATACAATGCCACACGAAGTGCATTCTTGATATTCGTTTCTGCTTTTGTGAAATTGCCATGGAAGAATCCCGTGAGAACCCAGTCGAGTTTCATTTTCCAACGAATCACACCAGTGACGATCTCGTTCATAAGACCTTTGTCTAATTCATTCATCGCATCCGAACTTAATTCCGCATCAAGCAGCTTATCAAGATAGGCATCCGAACGCTCAACGCGGTTCAGTATCTTCACTGCTGTGCCGCGCGGACCGGCATATATACTTTCTGATTGTTGCGGATGTTCTTGTGGAGCGGCGTTTTCTTGCATTCCATTATCTTTCAGCGAGAATGTCCCGCACTGTAAATTACAGAAACAGGCCGGAGTTGAACAAACGGCGAGAAGTGCAGGAATTGATTTATTTTGAAGGTGTAGAGTTGTGATGCCATCGGTCAGGTCATTTCTATAAAAGGTACATTCGTGGAGGTTCGACATTTCAAACCTTCGCACTACCGACAACAAAAAAGCGGAATGCATTCTGACAACACATTCCGCCTTAGAATAGCAACGTCGTTTTTATGCCCCGGCTACAGCTGCTTTTGGTTCCTCTGGTTTTGCAGCGTACTTCCGTTTGAACTTCTCAATGCGTCCTGCTGAATCGAGGAGTTTTTGCTTACCGGTGAAAAACGGATGGCAATTTGCGCAAATTTCTATATGGAGGTTGCCCGTGGTAGAACGAGTTTCAAATACATTGCCGCATACGCATGTAACCACAGCTTTTTTATATGTGGGGTGAATTCCTTCTTTCATCTCAATCCTCTATTGCTTTCTATGATTATACTTTAATTAAAATACGAAAAAACCGATTGATTTGCAAAAGAAATTTTTAGATGAAATTTCTCTTCAATGTATGCATAAGTAGGAAATCATCATTCGTCAAACAATTGAGTACGCTCGAATCTCTGATGATTATCGCTGGCAGAATCAATCAAATAGCCGAGTATTTCCTTCTTACTCCCATTTTCTGCAATCGGTTTCCACGAGACTTTTTCTTCCAGCCATCAAACATAAACGCTTGGCACATTTTTGCCTAGTGAGTCTGTCAAACTATTTTCAACATGAATTCTGAATATGCAAATTAATCAAACACGACTGTTTTTCTTCCATGAACAAGAACTCGATCTTGCAAATGCAATCGCACTCCGCGAGCCAAAACCAATCGTTCCAGATCTCTTCCCTTGCGAATCAAATCATCCAGCGAATCCTTATGCGAGATACGGATAATATCCTGTTCGATGATCGGACATTCATCGAGCACATCCGTTACGTAATGACATGTCGCGCCGACGATCTTCACTCCTCGCTCATACGCTTGCCTGTATGGGTTTCCCCCGGCAAATGCAGGTAAGAAGGAATGATGGATATTGATGATATGATGGGGATATTTCTCGACATACTTTGGTGACACAACTTGCATATAACGAGCTAAGACGATTGTGTCTATATTTTCCTGTTTTAACAACTCAAGTTCTTTTGATTCCTGTTGGATTTTATTGTCCTGTGTGATGGGAAAAACATGAAATGGAATATGATATCGTTCGGCCAAGGAGCTCAGATCAGGATGGTTGGATATAATGACTGCTATCTCTGCATCGAACTCTCCCAGTTCATGCCGCCAGAGAATCTCTTGAAGGCAATGATTATATTTTGAAACGAAGATAGCTAAACGCCGCTTCTCCCGATCCAGCCTTATGGAACATTCAGCACTATATTCTTTCACAAGAGGCAGAAATATCTCTTCTAATTTTTCTGGAGCCACGCTAAATCCGCTCATATCCCATGCCACACGAAGAAAGAATATTTTTTCCGACCGGTCCACATGTTCGTCTAAATCGAGTATGTTTCCGCCGCGCTCAAAAATGAATTGAGCAATGCGGGATACTAATCCTTTCTTATCAGGACACGACCATAATAAAATCGCCGTGAGATTCTTCTCAGCCACACATACCTCCTTCTGCAGTGAATATCAATCGCTTGGATATAATAAGAGAGTAGCGCCAGAGTTGCAAGTTATTTTCATATTCCAATTCATTTTAATTGTGTTGCTTGAATTTTATTCTCAATTTTGGTAGATTCTATTGAATGAAACGAACATTTCTTTCTCTCATTGCCACTGCTTGCATTGTGGCAACACTCTTTGCTCAACAAGCGACGTACGATTTTCTTCGCATCGATGTGAGTGCACGAGCCGCAGCTCTCAATGGCAGTTTCGTCTCGATGAAAGACGACCCGAATGTGCTGTTCTATAATCCGGCAGCCCTTGGAACTTTGAGCAGGCCTAAGATTTCCGCCAGCTACTTAGATTATCTCCTGGATGTCAATATGGGATCGTTGAGCTATGCTCAGAATGTTGAAGGAATCGGAAATATAGGCGGCGGCATCACCTACATCGATTACGGTTCATTTAATCGAACCGATGAGAATTTAAATGTTATCGGAACGTTCGGCGCAAAAGAACTGGCGTTTATTACTGGCATCGCAGCACATTATGACGACGATATCCTTGTCGGCGTTAATGTAAAATATATTTATTCCTCTATAGCAGAGTACAGCTCAAATGCACTTGCAGTCGATTTGGGATTCCTCTATGATATTCCTTCTCAGAATCTTACAATCGGCGGCAGCATTTTGAATCTTGGTACACAGTTGAAAACATATATGAGCACAACCGAATCACTTCCCCTTGATGTCATATTCGGCATCACGAAGCGACCTGAACATCTTCCAATGTTTCTGAACCTCGACTTCCATCGGCTTAATGAAAAAGGTGACACGTTTTGGGATCGCTTCAGTGCTTTTACTGTCGGTGCCGAGATATTAATGAGTGAATCACTCCGGTTACGTGTTGGGTATAATAACCAGCAGCGGAAGGACTTCAAAATGGGAACAAGTGCTGGTCTTGCCGGTTTCTCTATGGGTGCTGGAATTATTGTGAAGGACTATCAATTTGATTACGCGTTCAACTCTTACGGCAATATCAGCGGGTTACACCGTATTTCTCTCGGTCTCAGTCTATAGCTCTCAGTAAATGTCAGATGTTCAAAAAGTGTTGAACATCTTTCCACACCTATCGTAGTATCGTGTCTAGAAGTTTTTCACTCAGATAGAAAAGAATCATTCCCCCAAAGACCAAGAGCGGCGGTAAGCGGCTTTTTGTTTTGTTCACTTCAGGAATCAAGTCGCTTGCACCCACATACGTTACAGTACCAGCAGAAAACGCGAACGCAATACCGGCAAGCTGGGCATCGACATGTTCCAGCAAAAAAACTGAACAGGCTCCAATAAAAGTTGCAAGACCTATACCTATTGCAGAATACAGTACGACCCTGCGCGAGAATCCTGCACTCATCATGATCGAACCGATCGTGAGCCCTTCCGGAAACTTATGCAAGAGGATTGCCAGGAAAATGAGAAGTCCAAGATAGAAGTCATATTGAAAACCGACCGAGATGGATAACCCATCGAAAAAAGCGTGGATGAATAACCCCGTGAACGCAGAATAGCCGGTAATTTTTGACATCATTACATCGCGGTGAGTCTCTTCACCAAAATGGAAGTGTCCAACAATGGTATGCTCGAAGAAATGGATTGTCGCAAAACCGATAAGAATCCAAACAGCAGCAGACTCACCTACAAATCCGAAACTGACAGGCACCAGCTTGAGGAAGACGAGCGCAAGAATAAATCCCGCACTGAGTGCAAGAAGTATCTCTTGAACGCGCGTCGGCCAGCTCTTACGTGAAGCGATCATAGTGCCGCCGAGAACAACGGCGAGAGAAGCAACGAGGGCAAGTAAAAGAATTTGAGTTTTCATCAGTTGCGTGTGTATGGTTTATCAAGATACTTTTTTGATTCCTTATGGGAATCTTCATATTCTTTCATCGCCAGTACTTTTTGATATTGCTGCATCGCATCTTGCCTCTTCCCTTGTGCATCATAAATCATGCCGATGAGTAAATTCCCAAGCGACATGAATCCGGATGGCTCGTCTTTATCGAGTTTTCTGCTCAACTCATCGCATCGGTACAAATTGTTCAGAGCTGTATCAAATCGTCCGGCCATAAAATCAAATTTCCCAAGGTAAAAGTACGCTTCACGTGCATCGTATGTATCATACCCCAACTGTTTTTTTGAACATCGTTTCTCGATATCTACGAAGAGGTCTTTCGCTTCGCCAAGATATCCTGTACTGACCAAACAACGAGCTACATAGCGATGAAACATGGAATTGTTCGGATACTTCGTATGCAGCTTTCGGGCAAGTTCTAAAGCTTTCGCATAGTCTTTCTCATAGACGAAATAGTTCTGCATGAGAAAATACATTGCCTCAACTTTTGCATACTTCGCATTTTGTGATGCTTGGCGAAGCTGCTCTAATCCCTTTTTCCGGTCACCGCTCGGAAAGAAGATCATCGCCGGTTTGACGATTGGATAATTTTCGGGTATAACGGACGCGTAATAATTGTAAATACCGATTCCCAACAAAACATCATAATTGTTCGGCTCCAGTTCGTATGCTCTTCGCACCAACGGCAGCGCAACGATGCCGTCGTTGGCGGCACCAAGCCATTTGCCTCTGTTCGCTCGCAATCGTCCGCGAAAACCAATCGCACCTCCATTGAAGAACATTGCTGTCACATCATTGGGGTGTTCATCCAAACGTTTCTCACACATATCAATGACCACATCAAGCATCTGGTATAATTTGTCATCCTGCGACTCATCATCAAAATTACTGATGATGCGTTCCCACTGAATCATCGCCCGAAAGAAGTATCCGACCGGATGATCCGGACGCAGGCGAATCACTTCCGTAAAGTCTGAATCAGCCCTATCGAATTCATAGTTGTAGAGCTTATCAATACCTCGCATTACTCGTTGGTCGAGGACAGGATCGTCAAGCCACTGTGATTGAGCGCTGGAACAGACAAAAAGAAGGAGAAACGCCGAAAGAAAATATATATTTTCCACTTTCTTATATGTATCCCGATATTGAAGGGGATTGATGCTTGTTGAGTCCAATGGTATCGTAATGAAAAGTTCTTCCCTCATGAGATCAATTTCTTTGCTAGGTAATCTTTGAGACCTGTGCTTGCTATACGCTCCTGCACCATGCTGTCGCGGTCGCGCACGGTGACCGTCTGATCCTGTAAAGTTTGAGAATCAATTGTTATGCAATACGGCGTTCCGACTTCATCCTGCCTTCTGTACCGCCTGCCCACTGCGCCGCTGTCATCATAGAATACACGGAAATACGGCCGCAAATCGGCTTCGAGCTTACGTGAAAACTCCGGCATGCCGTCGCGATTGACAAGCGGAAAGATTGCCGCTTTAATAGGCGCAAGCTTAGGATGAAGCTTCATCACAACACGCAGTTCCATAGCGCCTTCGGCATTGGGCGCTTCTTCTTCACGATACGAATCCACAAGGAATGCCATAAACGATCGACTTGCACCGGCAGATGTCTCGATAACAAATGGTGTGAATTTCTCCTTTGTTTCCTCATCGAAATATTTCATACTCTTACCGGAAAATTGTTCATGGCGTGATAAATCGAAATCCGTACGATTATGCACGCCTTCAATCTCGCCCCAGCCAAATGGGAACAGGTACTCGACATCATACGCATCCTTGGCATAATGCGCTAATTTATCCTTCGGATGTTGATGCCATTGCAGCTTTTCTTTCGTCATTCCGAGATCGATGTACCATTGCATGCGTTCGCCGCGCCAGTATTCGAACTGTTGGACATCGGTACCGGGCTTCACGAAGAATTGCATTTCCATTTGTTCAAATTCGCGTGTGCGGAAAAGAAAATTCTTTGTGTTGATTTCGTTTCGGAATGCTTTCCCGATTTGTGCAATGCCAAAGGGCAGTTTCTGCCGCGACGCAGATTGCACATTCAAAAAGTTGACAAATATTCCCTGCGCTGTTTCCGGCCGTAAAAAGACAATCGATGATGAATCTTCCACCGGCCCAACAAATGTCTTGAACATCAGATTAAATTTGCGTGCTTCCGTGAATGTGCCTTTATTGCCGCAAGTAGGGCATGGCAGCATCAATACGATACGCGCAGCATCTTGATCGGTTGTTACAAGTTTTGCGAATTCTTCAATGATCGTCTCATCTTTTTGCTGCCCGCCAAACTTTTGTGCATCGAGTTCGCGGAGAACGTCTTTTTTCTTTTTTATTGATAAGTCGTCAAAAAGAACGTCTACCCGGTACCGTGCTTTGCACTGTTTACAATCAACCATCGGATCTGTAAAATTCTCAACGTGTCCTGAGGCTTCCCACACACGCGGGTGCATCAGAATGGAAGCATCGAGCCCTTCTACATTCTCACGATAGGTCATGCTTTTCCACCATTGTTGTTTCAGGTTATTGAGCATCTCAACGCCCAACGGGCCATAATCCCAGCATCCATTCAAGCCGCCATAAATTTCACTCGATTGAAATACGAATCCGCGTCTCTTTGCCAGAGAAACAATCTTCTCCATTGCCTTTGTTTGATCACCTGCAGTCTTATTATTCTGACTCATATTCTCTTGCACTCTCTATGATAATAAGTAATTGAATCTTAACTATTTGTATCTTTCGTCATCGATCGCATTTGCTATCTGCATGTTCATGCTACTTCAATCCTGCTTTGGTCACCGATCATAAAACGATGTACCTGCGGTTTTCCAACTGCCTCTACGACTTCAACGTCGTTGCCGAGAATGCTCCCTTCAATCCGAATACCGACACTCGTGACCTTACAATCCCGGAGAACAATGCTGTACTCAATTTCACTGTTCCGCACTTCAGTTCTATCACCAATGGAAGTAAACGGGCCGATGTAGCTATTTTCAATAACACAATTTTTCCCGATGATAACAGGACCGCGAATCTTGCTGTTGATGATGCGCGCATCTTTCTCTATCACGACCCGGCCCGCTACTTCAGATTGTTTATCTACAGTACCATCGTTTCGAGGTGCGATGTTATCCAAAATCAATCGATTCGCTTCCAATAAATCGGTGGGTTTTCCAGTGTCTTTCCACCAGCCGGTGATTTCCGAGTACCCTATCTTCAAGCCACGCTCAATAAGCAGTGTGTGTGCATCGGATATTTCTAACTCACCGCGTGCACTGGGTTTGAGGCTTTTGACTGCTTCGAAAATGTGATGATCATAAAGATAAATACCCGCAACAGCATAGTTGCTCTTCGGCTGTTTTGGTTTCTCTTCCACTCGCACAATTTTCCCATCGCGGATTTCGGGGACGCCAAATCGTTCCGGATCTTTCACTCTCGATAATGTCAAGTAACAATTACATCCGCTCTTCTCAAATTCATCCACAAATCGTTTCACACCGCCGATGAGCATATTGTCACCGAGATAAAAAATGAACTTGTCGCCTGCAATAAACTTCTCGGCCAATTGTACGACCTGTGCAAGTCCGCCGGGAGTTTCCTGCGGGATGTACGTAATCTTCACGCCCCACTTTGAACCGTCGCCAATGTACTTCGGAACTTCCTGACTGTCGGCATTATGCACGATACCGATTTCCTTGATGCCTGCATCCGCTGCCGCTTCAATGGCATAGTAGAGGATCGGTTTGTTCGCGATCGGGATGAGATGTTTATTCTGTGTGTGCGTTATCGGGCGCAACCTTGTCCCGCGTCCGCCGCTGGCGATAAGTGCTTTCAATGTCTATCCTTTATGCTGTTCTTTTACCGGTTTTCATGTTGACGCCTTTTTAAATACCTGTCAACCATTTTGTGCGTCAGAAAAGTCGATACAAAACTATATGTACTATGATACAAAAATATTCCTTCTTTTGGAATTTCAACAAGATGTAATTTCTTGTTGATATTTATAATATATATCCTTATTGTATTGTTTAAAGTAATCAATGTAATAATATGCTTGAATGGCATAAACTCCTTAACAAAGAACGTCGAAGAAAGAGTGATAAAAATCGCTCAGACCAAAGGAATCCATTTGAAAGGGATTATGACAGGGTAATCTATTGTTCATCTTTCCGTCGATTAAAAGATAAAGCACAAGTTTTTCCGCTAGAAAGAGATGATTTTGTTAGAACAAGATTAGCACATTCTCTCGAAGTATCAACACTGGGACGATCTTTCGGAACTGATGTATTTAAGACCTTAAAGAAGAGAAAAAGGATAAAAAGAGACGAAGTTGATGAAAATGAAATTGCAGCAATTCTTTCTACCGTTTGTCTATTACATGATATAGGTAATCCACCTTTTGGCCATTTCGGCGAAGAATCAATAAGATCATGGTTCACTAAGTTCTTTTCAGACCATAAGCCATCTTTAAGTGTGGCACAAAGAAAAGATTTTGAAAATTTCGAAGGAAATGCACAAGCATTTAGGATTGCAACCTATACACAATTCTTACGAGATGAAATGGGACTTAATTTAACTTATGGAACACTTGCAAGTCTTATAAAATATCCTTGTAGTTCAACAGAATTTATTCCAAAAGGACCTAGGCCATTAAAAAAATTCGGCTACTTTCAAACGGAAAAAGATGTCTTTGAGGATGTAATCAAAAAAAATGGAATTGAGAAATTATCTCGTCATCCTTTGGCATTTCTTATGGAAGCAGCAGATGATATCGCATATTCTGCCATTGACATAGAAGATGCTCTCCGAAAAAAAGAGATACCCTGCCATACTTTCATAGAATATATGGGTGACAATCTTAAGGATATTGACGAAAAAAAATTAATCACTAAATTTAAAAAGAAACGGGATGATTTGAGGAAGACATGGGGAAACGGCTTGGCTGACTCTATAGCTATTCAAGAATTTCGAATAGAATCTACTGGTATAATGTTCCGAGCATGTGTAAACGCATTTTGTGAAAACTATTCAAAGATAATGGAGTGTGATTTTTCCAAAGAATTGATAAAGGCTTCAACCGCATCACATCTATATAGCACTTGCCAAGATTTTGCTAGAAAATATGTTTACGTTATCCCGAGTGTACTTTCTTTGGAAATATTAGGTTGCAAAGTAATACATGGTTTATTAGATTTTTTTGTAAAGTCAGTTCATAGTGGGAATAGAAATAATCAAGGAACCGAAGAAGGAAAATTATTTTTATTAATTTCACCGGGTTTAAGAAAATTAGTAGAAAAATATAAGGATATTGAACATGAAGATATACAATATCATCTTGCCACAGATTTTATTAGTGGAATGACAGACAATCATGCATTAAATTTATATCAAAATTTATCAGGAATTCGAATTGGTGGAATTAAATAACGATATTGATCTTCTATTAAAATTCATAAACAAGACTTTCTGTGGGTATGAAAAGAATTATCATTTTCTTTTAGACAAGTGTGATTTATTTGTGTTTGGAGGGGCTATTAGGGACATTGTTTTTTTTAAAACGAATCAAGTGCGTGATTTAGATATTGTTGTCTCTGGTATATCTAATGAAAACCTTTCGACCATCTTTAACCGTTCAATAATACGGAGAACAAGATTTGGCGGTGTAAACTGTTTATTAAGAGATGTTTTTCTTGATATTTGGTCTCTTGAAGAAACGTGGGCTATAAGAAAAAAATATTTTACTGCCGAGCCAAAGAATCTCCCGTATTCCGTTTTCTTAAGCACGGATGGCATAATTTTTGACATCAAAAATAAATTATTTATTGAGTCGGCATTTTTTAAAAGTTTTGAAAAGAAAGAGATAGATATTGTTTTTGAAAAAAATCCATTTCCAGCATTATCAATTTTGAGAGCATTCGTTCAGAAAAAGAAATACAACTTATCTTTATCAGAAAAGCTGTGTCAATATATAATAAAATATTTTCAGCAAGAAGATGAACCATTAAATGATATTTATCATATACAAAAGAGCCATTATGGTAAAGAAATGTTGAGTGTCAGTCAGATTATTTTTGAATATAAGATGATTTGTGATTTATTCGATAATAAATGTGAATTTGAAACATATGATGACACAAAATCAATAGAAGCTCAAATATCTTTATCTTATAGTTCCCAATATCACTCTGTGTAGGCACAAATTATTTTTCAATTCTACGCTAACATCCAACTCGTTCAAGTAAATTTCCATTATTATATTAAAAATAATACAACCTTTCAATTACTTCTCTAATATTTATTTATTACCCAGCTCAAGATTTTTTAAATAAATTTTATTAAGTATGGCCAAGTACTATTTGCCATGTTCAATGAATGCAGCTGCAAGATACCCGACAACTCCGCTTTTATCTCCCGTGATATCACCTGAGTTACAGTAGTGCAATACCTCCACCCGATTTGCACCTACTTGTTGTGCCGTTTTCATGGCTACTGCAATGGGGCCTCCGCCACACGCTTCGAACGTCTTATTTTCCAATTCATCGATGAATACATCCGAGTCGAAACGTTCCACTGCTTGGATGACACGCTTATCCAGGAGCACAGCTTCATCATAAACATGGAAATGCGACAGATCACTGCTCGCGACTAAAAGGACATTTTTGTTTGCCATAACACGTGCAAGTGCAGCACTCAGTTGTTCGCATAATTGCCGTCGCTGATCTCCCATGATTATCGGTACAACGGAAAACTCCTCAAGCACACGTTGGAGAAATGGCAATTGCACTTCAAGCGAATGCTCCGCGCGATGCCCTGCAGCCGAAGCAACGATATTCTTTTCCCCCTGCAGTAATTCTGATCGCACCTCATGATTGATAGGCACTTTTCCGAGAGGCGTTTCATACGCATCACCTGAGTAAATAGAAATGCCGTCAAAGTATTCCCGATGGCTCGGACCAACAGCAATGACACAATCGTACTTTCTGCCTTCGAGAAGTTTAAAAGCATGTGCAGCCGTAAATCCGGAATACACGTATCCCGCATGAGGCGAAACCACTGCACGCACTGTACCTTCAACTTTCGGCAGTTGTACGCGGTTCAGCATCTCATCGATGTTCCTGCGAAGCGCAGCCGGTGATCTCTCATAAAACATCCCGGCAACTGCCGGAGCACGTACAATTTCTTTCTCACTCATAATTTTTTCTTTTCTTCTTTTTCAAATTCAGACTCTTCAAATTTTTCCACAGTGAACGTGAAAAGTTTTACTTCATTCCGTTTCCAAGCATCGGACGGTAATCCTGCCTTCGATGCTGTGTGTTCGAGAAATTGTTCTCGATCCCATCCGTACTCCGTTGCCACCTGCGGCAGCAACAATCCGCGCCTCAACCCAGCGTCGATCACAAGACCATGCTTCCCGATTTCAATCTTCGTCTTATCGTGCAGCTCAGAGAGCGGCGAGAGAACGGAAATTTCAATCGTGATGCTCGCCAATTCAACCAAAGTCATCGGCATGAAACGCGGATCTTCCATAGCAGCCTTTACTGCCGCCTCTTGCGTTGCTTGAGCAAGCGGAAAAAAAGGCTCAACATATCCAATACAGCCGCGAAGGTTTTCGCCAATGCGGAGAGTGACGAAAACACCGGAGGGTCGGCTCAACAATTCGCTCTTATATTCTTTCTGTGGAAGCGGTTTTCCACCGAGTGCAGATTGAATAGAAGATCGCGCAATCTTCAGGAGTGTTCGCTTTTCTTCATTCGTTAAATTCACTGATACCCCCTTCCTCTTCATTTCCGTATTGTAAGGTAGGGAGGCGTAGCCAAACAATCAATAGAATGAAATTTTAGAATTCTAGGATAAAAATAAAAGGCAGGTTGAAGACATTTACTCTTTAGCTATTTAAAACTTTTGTACTCCAACTCAGATTGACTTATCTCCTGTCCCAATGAATTATATCTAACGTGATTAGCGCAGGAGTATCCCCGCTAAAAACCGGCGGGACTTTCTGCACCCTGGATTCCTGATTACAAAATTCGGGAATGACATATTCCTTTTCGGATTATTTACACTAGCCCGCGAAATCGGTAGCGAATAGACTAGAAAATGCAAGGGCTATTTCAATCGGTGAAAAAATATTGTCTCTACTTTTAATCTGTTCGCATCAGTGATCTCAGTTCATCCTTGAGATTACACTTTTCGATTTCAGCCGGAGGCCTGTAACTGTATCTTGCGATAGCAAGATTCTATTCATATTTCTATCCGTCCATCTTTCTGTCTGTCCTCCCTTTACTTAAGGGGAGGTGTCCCGAAGAATAATGATTCTTCGGGACAGAGGGGTCGCTTTGCGCATCAAAGAAAGCGATGGAATAAATATCACATGGGTAAAAACCTCACTATCCGCAGATTCCGCGGGAATGACATTTCCTTCTAAGATCTTTTCCTCAAACTGCAATTATGTACTTTTAACTGTCTCAATCTCTCAACTTCCTCATATCTCATCTACTTTGCACAAAAGACGCGTCCGCCTCTGGCGGAAATGGCTCAACTCCTCCTTTGCTCTCCTTTTCTCCCTTCTATCTTTTCCCTCTCCTCTTCCTTTTCTGCAACTTCTTGCTATATTTATGTGTTAAAAAGAAAGAATATCTATAAACTCAACGAAGAGTCACGACTAAGCAATGAACAATATACTGCCTTTAACGAAGCCTGTTACCAAGAATCTACTTGGCATTGCACCGGAAATTCTCCTCAAGTGGTACGATGAAATGCTTCTCATCCGCCGTTTCGAGGAAAAGTGTGCTCAATTATACGGTATGGGCAAGATTGGCGGCTTTTGCCACCTCTACAACGGGCAGGAAGCAATCGCTGCTGGCTCCATTGGTGCAATTACTCCGGATGATTATGTCATCACTGCGTATCGCGATCATGGACTTGCTATTTCCAAAGGAGTCGATCCGCGCCGCATTCTTGCAGAGCTTCTCGGCAAGCACGCCGGCACAACAAAAGGAAAAGGCGGCTCCATGCATTTGTTCGACCGTGAGAAAAACTTTTTAGGCGGTCACGCGATTGTTGGTGGACACATTCCCATAGGAACCGGCGCTGCATTCGCATGCAAATACCGCGGCGAAAAACGTGTCTGTCTCTGCTTTATGGGTGATGGTGCAACGAACATCGGCGAATTCCACGAATCGCTCAACCTTGCCGCTCTCTGGAAACTTCCCGTCATCTACATCATAGAAAATAATAAATATGGAATGGGAACATCCGTTGATCGTGCATCCTCAATAGAGGCACTCCATAAAAAGGCAGCCGCCTACAATATGCGCAGCGCTGTCATAGTAGACGGAAATGATGTATTGAAAATTTATCAAACCGTCAAAACCGCTGTGGACCACGCCCGCTCATCGTACGAACCAAGCCTGCTGGAAATGCAGACGTTCCGTTACCGGGGACATTCCATGTCCGACCCGATTCATGGCCATTACCGCACGAAGGAAGAAGTGGAGACACAGAAGAAATTGGATCCGCTAACAGTATTCGCAGAAGCGTTGAAAGACGCACATCTTGCTGCAGATGAATATTTTGAATCTGCCGAAGCACGCATCAAGAGTATCATTGAAGAATGCGTCCAATTTACAGAGAGCAGCCCAGAACCACCCCTGGAAGAACTCTATACTGATGTTTATGTTGAGTAAACGAATGTGGGATTTAGAATTAAGGATTTGTGATTTAGAGTTCTTCTTTTTGATAACGACATGAGAACGTGGAGATGAAATAAATGCCTGTTGTCAGTATACGTGAAGCGCTGAATCAAGCAATGGATGAAGAAATGGCGCGCGATGAACGCGTCTTCCTGATGGGCGAAGAAGTTGCCCAATATAATGGCGCGTACAAAGTGAGCCAAGGTCTGCTCACAAAATATGGACCCAAGCGCATCATTGACACACCAATCGCTGAAGCCGGATTTTCCGGAATCGGCATCGGCGCTGCTATGGTCGGTCTCCGCCCTATCGTCGAGTTCATGACATGGAATTTTTCCCTCGTCGCCTTCGACCAGATCGTCAATAATGCCGCCAAGATGCTATCCATGTCTGGCGGGAATTTCAATGTGCCGATTGTTTTCCGCGGACCAGGGGGTGCAGCACACAGTCTTGCAGCAACACACTCGCAAGCTCTTGAATCCATCTACGCTCATTTCCCGGGGTTGAAAGTCGTTATGCCTTCCAATCCGCGAGATGCAAAAGGATTATTAAAGACTTCCATTCGCGATAACAATCCTGTCATCTTCATCGAAAGTGAAATGATGTACGGCGAGAAAGGCGAAATACCGGAAGGCGAGTACACCATTCCCTTCGGCGTCGGAGAAGTGATAAAGGAGGGAGCGGATGTTACCATCGTCTCATGGTCCAGGGTCCTTCAGCATATAGCGGTCAAAGCGGTTGGCCGTCTTGCGGAAGAAGGCATCAGCGTGGAACTCATCGATCCGCGCACGATTAAACCGATGGACTGGGAATTGATCTTCAATTCCGTCAAAAAGACAAACCGGTTGGTGATCGTGGAAGAAGGCTGGCCCTTTGCAGGAGTCGGCGCGCAGATTTCACATGAAGTAAGCAATCATTGTTTCGATTATCTCGATGCACCGGTTGAGCGTGTCACGCAGGAAGATGTACCTCTTCCCTATGCGCATAATTTAGAAGTAGCATCACTTCCCAATATCCAAAAAGTAATCCGTGCTGTACGAAAAGTCATGTATCTGGATTAACAAGTTTTGTTTTGGGGTTTCACTCCTCTCCCCTGTAGGGGGAGATAGAGTGGGGGTCATTGGAATTTACGTGTAAGCATTATTATATTCTTACAGTCAGCAGGAAACTCCTGACAGCATTTAATACGTTGAGGAACCTATGGCGACAAAAATCTTGATGCCAAAACTAAGCGATACCATGACAGAAGGTGTCATCCTGAAATGGCTGAAGAAAGAAGGCGAAAAAGTAAAACAAGGTGAAACACTTGTCGAGATCGAATCCGATAAAGCAGATATGGAATTGGAAGCGTACGACTCCGGCATCCTGCGCAAAATCATGATTCCTGAAGGAGGCAAGGCGGAAATTGGCGCTCCCATCGCTATCATTGCCGAAGCGAATGAGGATATCTCTGCATTATTGACTGATGCCCCTCTTGCTGCACAACAAATACCGAAAACCGAAGCAGCAAAGGAATCGTCGAAATCACTGCCGCCATCTTTACAGCATGCCTCTTCCATCGGCGCGGACGGACATGTGAAAGCTTCACCATTAGCAAAGAGACTTGCCACGGAAAACAAGATCGAGCTGCGAGCCATTTCCGGAAGCGGACCGCAAGGGCGCATTATCAAACGGGATGTTGAACCGCTCTTACGCGGTAAAGAACCATTGCAGTTCAAACCGGCCGCACCGATCATTCGCGGCGGTCATCGCGATATCGAGCTGTCCCTCATCCGCAAAACGATTGCTAAAAGAATGCAGGAGAGCAAACAAACCGTGCCACATTTCTATGTCACAGGTGAAATCGATATGGAACCTGCAATCGCTTTTCGCGAACAGCTTAACACTGCCACCGATTCAAAAATTAGTTTTACGGATATTCTCGTAAAAACTGCCGCCATGACATTGATGAATCACCCCAGCATCAATGCTGCCTATCTGGGAAATACTATACGGCAATTCGGCGAGGCGCATGTTGCCGTCGCTGTTGCACTGGATGACGGCTTGGTGACTCCCGTTTTGCGAAATTGCGAGCAGAAAACTATTCTTCATCTCAATTCAGAACTGCATGATCTCGCAGAACGAGCTCGCAGCCGCAAACTCAAGCCGGAAGAATATCAAGGCGCCACTTTTACGATAAGCAACCTCGGAATGTTTGGAGTAGAAGATTTCGCTGCCATCATCAATCCGCCGGAAGGCGCCATACTCGCGGTCGGCTCTATTGTAGAAAAGCCAGTGGTCAAGAAAGGACAGATTGTTATCGGGCACACAATGAAGGTTACGCTTTCCTCCGACCATCGCATCATCGATGGTGCGATTGCTGCACGTTTCCTGCAGGATTTTAAGAAGTTGATGGAAAATCCGGCAGCGCTTATGTTATAGCCGCTTGTCGCAATAAGATTGTTCCTTCGTATAAAATAAAACCCCGCCAAGATTTGACGGGGTTTTATTTTGACATGTAAAAGGCTGACGTTTTAGAAAGAATATTTTATGCCAAGCTATAACTCCCAGCGAGAAGCCGGATCTAAATTATACGAATTGTCGGTAATCGTACCAACCGTGTACACCGGAATATTTCCCGAATACCCTGCGAAGGTTAATAAATACGCTTGCTGATTGGTTATGGTTCTAACCCAGCCCCAATTCTGATTGAGCAGATTCATCACGTTCAGAATATCAAAAGATATTTCGATAATGTGATTCTCGAACGCTGGAAGGTCTTGCCCGATATGCAGATCGATTTGTCCAGACCATATTGTATTTGCAGCCATTCTGCCGGCGAATTGACCCTTATGCGCACTCAAATATGGATCGTTGTCGATGAATCTGAAAAGATATGAACACGTAGGATCATTCGCAGCATCAGTAGGAGTCTTAATAAGTATCCCGGCAGAATTTTTAATGATCAACTTTGTTCCGATATCTCCTGTATTCGGAATATATGCTAAATCGTTTGAAGTCTGTCCGTCACCATTGACATCTCCGCTGACCAACCATGAGTACGGCTGGCCGGACAAACCACTATAGTATGTACCAAATGTTGTTGCATAGCCTTTCCCTTCATCAAGCCGGTAAGAAACGGTTGCCATAACACGATTTCTCCGATCATACTGTGAATAGCTTAACGTTGGATTATTCGGATCGACGGCGTGGTTGTACTTCCATTGCGAAGCTGCTTGAGAAGAGTTACCGCTGTTCATATCTTTCGATACACCGTATACATATGCGATATTTGCATCCCATCCATCGCCGACATTAGCACGCTGAATCTGGGCTGTAAGATTGGAAGAATATCCCTGATTTGTATTCGACAGCAGGATTGCATTTGTAAAATCGATCGCATCCACTTTTGAATATGTCCAACCGCTGTTAGGTGTTGTTGCCGTCGATTTAGTCGTTCCATAAAGAGGACGTCCGTCAGCCGAATATGTTCCTGTTTGTTTCATATTAATATCTTGATACATAATATCGTTCTCAACCTGCGAATAAACACCTTCTATTGTTCCAACAAAATCAAACGGCAGTTTTATATCAACACCAGCGCTGGTACGCCAGATTTGCGGCATCTTGAAATTTTTGTCCGTGATGTCAACTTCCGTGGTCGCGACAGGCGCTGCATTTGCTGCTGCTTGGCGTTGTTGGTCAGCAGTTGGAAAAAATGTCATCGTATTATAGAGATTTAAACGAGCAAATTCGACGCCCGTATTACCGTATTGGTTGGAAATCCAAACATATGGCACACGACCTGTAAAGAGACCAGTTCCCGCATGAGCTTGAACGGAACGATCTCCTAACACGTCGTAGTTAAATGCCACACGGGGTGAATACATAACCTGGCCACTCGGGACAACGCTCGTCGAAAGCCCAAACACGGTACCGAATTTTGCATTGTACGCTGGATTATCAAGTAATGTCGGGATATCAATTCTCAAGCCATAAGTGACACGTAGACTTGGAAGAACATTCCATTCATCCTGAGCATAGAGACCATATTGAATGGCTTTGAATTTCGCATCTTGATCAGGATTGCTGGTCAACGAATAACTCAATTGATATTGATAAGCCGGTCTGTTATTCAAGAAATCGGCATAATAATTGTAATCGTAATTGCCGTATGCATTAGCAATGTACAAATTTTCGAACGAAAACATTTCATCATGTGTACCAACTGTAATTGTATGCTTTCCCATGAAGTAGGTAAGGTTGTCTGTCAATTCAAGATCTTGTTGAGTTAACAGATTTTTTATACGGTAATTTTCTGCACCGGCAAATACATTAAGACCCTTTATTACACCGTTCGCCGAGTTTTGATCATACACATTGTAGATTTCAATCAATGGGAATAAAGATCCCTTATAGACGGGAGCGTCTTTCGAATATGTATAACCGACGAACAATTCGTTGGACATGTTATCGTTCAAAACGCTGTTCAATTGCGCCACCAATGAATTTGTCGTGTTTACCAATTGGTACATCGTGTTCGCGGCATAGAAGCTTCCGACTGAAGGACTGTTATCATCCGTGCCAGTCATAAAATTATCGCGCACCGTCAATTTATTGTTTTCGTCAATATTATAATCGAAGCGCAAGAGGAACTTTGCACTTTGACGTTTGAAATATAAATCCATAAAGGAACCCGGATCGTATCCGAGCTGCTTCAATTTGTTGACAAACATATTCAAACTGTCCTGATTCAGCGAATATGTATTGTTAGAGGTCGAAGATCCGAAGGTTCGGGTCAACGGTCTATTATACTGAGTCAACTCACCGCTGACAAAATAGAACAATTTATCTTTCACGATTGCTCCGCCGATTCTAAAACCTTCCTGTAAATCGTAAAAATCCGCATACTTCGAATGCAAGTAATCGGGACTGTTTCCGACGAAACTCTGATTTCGTCCATAGCCATACACGGCACCGGAAAGATCGTTACCGCCGCTTCGTGTTACAGCGTTTACACCTGCTCCCGTGAAACCGCTCTGACGTACGTCGAAGGGCGAAACAGATATCTGGAATTCCTGAATCGATTCCAAACTGATCGGAGCGACAGTTGAAAGACCCGGCATACCCGTCGTACCTAAGCCAAATAGGTCGTTAAAGTTTGCACCGTCAATTTGAATGTTATTATATTTATAACTTCTTCCCTGAGCATTGTTACCGACGAAATACGGAGACAATTTCAGATAATCCGTAAATGTTCTTGTAATTGAAGGAAGACTCTCGATATTCGAACGCGAAACGTTCGAAACCGCTCCGGTGTGGGCAGCGCTAAGAATGTTTTGCTGTTCGCCGGTCACGACAACAACTTTCGCCTCCACTGCTGCTTCTGTGAGAGAAATATTAACTTGCATGTTTTGACCCAGCTCAAGATTAATTCCATTCTTTTCCTGGGCTGCGTATCCAACATAGGTAATTTTAATCGTATATGGTCCACCGATACGTAATCCCGTTAAATTAAACCTTCCATCCTCACGCGTGCTCGTCCCATACTGCGTACCCGAGGGTTCGTGTATCGCACGTACTGTTGCGCCAATCAATGGCTGTCCGGATTTATCCGTAACAATACCACTCATTGAAGCGGTTGTCACCTGCGCATTCAGCATCGACGCACAAACAAGAAGCAGGGTCAGCATAAAAGCGATTGTTCTTCGGTAGAAGTTGACCATAGAAATTCTCCTTGTCGAAATATGGTAAAGTGAAATAGTGATTTGTACTGGCAAAAATAATTTCTTGAAAGGTTTGAAATGAATCAGCGTGATCATGGTTATTGCGCTATAAACACGACAGCAACGTAAGTAAGATATTTCCGAAAGGCAAGTTAAAAGAGAACGGACTGAAAGAACAATGTTTTCAGTGAAGCACAATTTTCTGAATAATGTGAATCCACAATTCAGAGATTTGTTTTAGGAGGAATCCTGAGGACTTGTCCGACGAGAATTTTATTGCCTCGCAAGGTGTTGTAATTCTTGAACTTCTGCAGATCAACACCGTACAATCTTGCTATTGTATAGATGCTTTCACCTTTTTTTACTGTGTGGGTTGGTGAAAAAATACCTGTACTGGAAGTTTTGACGGGAGGAGCTGCATGTATTTTAGCAGGTGCCGCAATAAGCTTTACGCGCTCTTCAGGCTTATCATAAATTTCCAAGGTCTGTCCGGTGGTGATGCGTGATGAACGGAGATTATTCCATTGCTTGAGGTCGTTGATGCTTACTTCATAGATCTTTGCGATTTTTTCTAACGTCTCGCCGTATTTCACTGCATGTTGGATCCATTCAGTCGATGATGATTTTATTCTGGTCTTTCCTTCCTCTGCTTGCGCCGCCTCAGCAAGGTCACCCTTTGTCATCGCTTGCTTCTCCGAAAACTCCATGGTGTCAACTCTTTTTAGCAGTTTTGTTTTCGATGCCTGAACCCAGATGGCAATTGCTTGTCCTGCATGAATATAACTCCCGTAGGAAATATCATTCCAGTTACGGATATCGCTTGCACGCACACCGTACCACTCGGCAATATGCCCTATCGTGTCGCCGCGTTTAACATGATAGACGAGTTTCTCTTTCCCCTTCGGCTGTTTTACTTCTCGCTTCGCGTGCCGCAGTTTTGCTTTGTTGATATGATCACTAGCTGCGTAGGATTTTATCGAACCAAAGTTCATCCCTCTGACTTCCGGTGAATAATCATATGGGACTTTGCTATCCGCAATATCTCTCGGAAGGGGAAGCGCTAGTACCGTGCCGACCGAGAGACGGCGATCGCTGTGTATATTATTCAGATCTCTTAAAAGTGAGGCGGCTAAACCATATCTCCGAGCGATAGAAGAAACTGTCTCGCCTCGTTTCACAGTATGGATTGCCCAATCCTTTTTTTGCTCTGCAGGAATTTTTGCATAGTTGATGAGAAATGTATCTTTCCTTCCAAGCGGAATCCGGAATCGATATCCCGTTACACCAGGCGGTGTGCACCAACGAAGTAATTCAGGATTAAGATCCTGCAGTGTGTCAACTGTTGTCAGTGCGCATTTTGCCAGCACCCGCAAATCGATACAGTCATTGATTTCTACAACATCGAAAGCGAGCGAATCTGCTATTGGTATGTTTGTAAATCCATGCTTTTGTGGATTCAGAACAATCCGTGCGACTGCAATATACTGTGGAATATAATTACGTGTTTGCCGCGGCAGATGTTGCCGCATCTCCCAATAATCCGACGCGCCGCTCCTGCGTATAGCACGAAAAATTCTTCCGGCACCTGCATTATACGCACCCAGCACTAAATTCCAATCACCTAATTCACTGTACAAGTCCTTGAGATGTCTTGCTGCCGCACGTGTGGATTTCTCAAAATCCCGGCGTTCATCAATCCACCAATTTACACGCAGTCCGTACAACGCACCGGTTCCCTTCATAAATTGCCATAATCCTACAGCACGCGCCCATGAACGCGCATCAGTACGCAAACCGCTTTCCGGCATGGCTAAGTAAACAAGTTCTTCAGGAGTTCCTTCTTCCCTAAAAATTCTTGTCATCATGGGGCAATACCTGCCTGAAAGATACAGCCAACGCTCCATATAATGCCGGCCCCGGCTCATAAAAAAGGCGGTTGCTCGTTCAACGTACTCATTGAAGGGCAGTGGAACTTGTGTTCCCTTGATCTCAATGTGGGGAATCTTCAAACCGGTGGTATCACCTTGTTCAACTACTTGATTTAATTTTTCCCGAAGTGCATAGACAGATGCATCAGGGCCAAGACTGTCGATCTGCGCAATGTACTTTTCATAATCTTCAATCAAACTCTTGCTTAAATCTAGGTATTCTTTAGAACTGTCAATATGTGAGTATTCACTTAATTCATTGAGGATTTGGATGGCTGTCTCGAATTCCGTACCGCAGCTGAGAGAATCACCAGCTTCCTGTGAGGCAAGTGCAAGCAAATAATGCTGCCGTGCCTGTTCAAGCCGCTGGAGGATGAGTTCTGAATCGTAGTCGGATGTGTCTGCAGAACCTGTGCCGTTCCCGTTACCATTTATCTTTACGTTCGATGTATCGACTGAACTGTTTATGGTATCTGCAGCAAGACTTTTGAGGTCTGTGTCAGAAGGAGATGAAGTATCAATGTGAGAACGCGTCGTTCGTTCTGAAGAACAACTGAGGATTATTAATGATAAGAACGTAACTACAAACCGCTGCATCAGCCTCAACATATTATCATGAATCAATTTCTTTATTCAAAATAACGTATCCTTACCACTTAAGCAAGGGAATTGACCATCTCAAAGCGGAATGTTGCCATGTTTCTTTCTGGGATTTGTATCGACCTTGTTCTCCAGGAATCGGAGCGCTTTGATCAGTTTCGGCCGAGTTTCATGCGGTAGAATAACTTCATCGACATATCCTCGCTCCGCTGCAACATACGGATTGGCGAATCGCTCGGTGTAATCATTTACTTTCTCCGCGATTGCTTTCTCTTTCTCTCCTGAGTTTTCGATCTCCTTCTTGAATATAATTTCCACTGCTCCTTTCGGTCCCATAACGGCAATCTCAGCAGTGGGCCATGCATAGTTCACATCGCCGCGGATATGTTTGGAGTTCATGACACAATATGCACCGCCGTATGATTTGCGAGTGATGATGGTAATCTTTGGAACGGTTGCTTCACAGAACGCATAAAGCAATTTGGCGCCATGCTTGATGAGACCCCTCCATTCCTGATCGGTGCCCGGAAGAAATCCAGGAACATCCTGCAAGATGATCAGCGGAATATTGAAGGCATCACAGAAGCGAACGAACCGCGCACCTTTGAGAGATGTTTCGATATCAAGTACACCGGCAAGAATAGACGGTTGATTTGCCACTATTCCAACTGAGTATCCGCCAAGCCGGGCGAACCCCACAACCATATTCTGAGCATAGAGTTCTTGTACTTCAAAGAATTCACCGTCATCGATTAATCTGGTGATGATCTCTTTGATGTCGTACGGTTTGCTCGGATTTTCCGGCACAACCGAATCAAGCTCGATATCCATCCGATCCTCGCTGTCATGAGGCTCAACGAACGGCGGATCATCCATATTGTTCGATGGAATGTAACTCAAGAGTTTCTTGATTCCCTCGATGCATTCCAACTCGTTCTCCACAGCAAAATGCGCCACACCGCTTTTGACAGCATGCGTCAATGCACCGCCAAGGTCTTCGAACGATACATCTTCATGTGTCACCGTCTTTACTACATTAGGTCCGGTAACAAACATATAACTGGTATCTTTCACCATAAAAATGAAATCAGTAATAGCTGGAGAATAAACTGCTCCGCCGGCGCATGGACCTAAGACGGCAGAGATTTGCGGTACGACACCGGACGCAAGAGTATTTTGCAGAAAAATATCTGCATACCCGCCTAGACTCACAACTCCTTCCTGAATGCGCGCACCACCGGAGTCATTCAATCCAATAACAGGTACACCATTCTTCAGCGCCAATTCCAAAATCTTGCAGATCTTTTCTGCGTGTGTCTCAGAAAGCGAGCCGCCGAAGACTGTAAAGTCCTGACTGTAGACAACTACATGCCGCCCACTGATCGTTCCTCTGCCCGTCACCACACCATCACCAAGATATTTGTATTTCTCCAGCCCGAATTCTCGAGACCGGTGATGAACAAACATTCCAATTTCTTCAAAGCTCCCTTCGTCCAGCAGAAGGTCAATGCGCTCGCGCGCAGTCAGCTTCCCGTGCTTATGCCGATCCTCAATCTTGGTGAGTCCGCCACCGTGCGTCGCTTTTTCCCGCAATTGCTTTAATTGGCGAATTTTGTCCGTACTCATAAATTTCCTTTTTGATATACTATTTTTAAGTTGATGAATCCGATTGCTTCTCTATGTAAATCAATATAATCCCCATGCAACTATAGCACCCGCCAAAGCACAAACCAAATTGACCGCATCGTTTGTCATCCATCGAATACCTTTTATAAAAACTGTTGCAGAACCACAATGTAATTTTCGCTCGGTGTACTTGCTGCATATCGAGCACTGATATATCGATTGCACTGTTCCGCCGAGCATGCTGTCAAAAAAACTTCCGATGATTCCTGAGAGAGTGGCAATGAGTATCATTCGCTCCGTCGCCGCCCAAGGAAATGCACTTGCAGATGCGATCAATGCACCAACCGTCCCGCCGATAAATCCTGCCAACGAAATACCGCCATTGGTACCTGGCTCGACAACTTTAAAACGGGAAAGGGAAATCGTCTTACCTCCGAACCAGATACCAATTTCTGTACCCCACGTATCTGCTGTAACTGCTGCAATTGCGCCAAGGTACGCCGGATAGAAATTTTCATCGGGGAAAGCATACTGAGCAAGTATCAGTATTCCAGCGATACCGCCATTCGCCGCTACCTGTCCCCAATCGCGCGTGCTTGTTTTTTCGAAGAGATGTTCGAATTGTTCTTTCCTCTTCTTCCCCGCTTTCGAGAGCAAACTGGAAAGAACAAAAAACGTTACGATGGGAACTGTCCACTGCCACCCGCCGAATCCATAGATTGTACTGGCAAGGAGAAACGCAGCGACAGAACCGCTGGCAGTGAGAAATTTAAAATAATATGAAGCGATTGCAATAAGAAGAGACAAGAAAACACCAATGGTAAATCGGTTTGGATCCTGCATCTGCGAGGGAATAAGATAAAAAGAAAGAACAAACGCGACAGACAACGGTATCGTAAAATTATCCAATCCCTTTGATGAGAGCGCTTCCCAAGCCGTGGCAATGCTCGCTGAAACCATCGCAATGGCCGCTAAATATCCCAACGAGTGCAAAGTTTGAAGTCCAAGAAAGATCATGCTACAGAACAGGGTGATGGACGTCACTGCGAACATCGTGATGGAACCTTCAATGGATTTCTTGTCGGATGTGAGTCGGTACTCTCGTACCGAACGGAAAGATTCACCAACCATCGCTGCTGCTGCATCTCCTGTGGCAAGACTTACCATAGACAGCGAGATAATTTCCGGATGCTCATTCCAGAACAAGAGAATCAACACAAAGAAGGAAAATGGATAAAAGATTGTTCCGTACGAGAACCGGGATGTCCCATGAAGACCGACCAGGAGACCTGTCCGCACTGCAATCGCCATGATCGCTACGGCAAAAGAAGAGAGGAGCAAAGGGATAAGCGCTGATTGAAAGAGCATAGGAGAGAAAAAGATGAGGAATCCAACAGTGATGTGCACAAATTTCCTGGTCACTTCCGCAGGCCAATGGAAATGTTTTCGGATGAGTTCGCTTGCCACAACACACACGAGTAAACCTGTGAGAATGAACAACAGAAGTGTCCATTCAACCGTTGTCGGCGGTGTGAGAAGTTCATTCAAACGAAAGAGCATACGAATAATAGAAGCCTGTGTCTCACGATAGAGCTGTTTCTTCAGGTCGATGGTCACGAATAAGTGAATACACCAACATCTCCATCAAATGGTAGGGATCAGGCGACGTGCTTTTCAATTGAACATCCGCATCGAGAAGCACACGAAAAGCATGTTCAATTTGTGTCGGTGAAAATCGCTTTATCGCAGCAATATAGTCTTTGAAGTAATAAGGTGAAATCCTTGTTGCTGCAAGCGCCTCTGTTTCCGAAATATCATGAGCGAGAAGATTCTGCAATTTCCAGAGAAGATTGAAGTATCTGGTCAACATCACGATGGTGAGTTGAGATGTCTCACCGGTTTCAATCATGCGCTTCACGATCCGCAGCGCTTCTTCAAGATTTTTCCTCCCAATGGCATTTTGCAAATCAAATACGTTGAATCCGCGTGTCACACCGACAACATCCGCAACATCTTCCGGTGTCACACGTGTTCGTTCACCGAGATAGGTGAAAAGTTTGTCTAATTCATTTTGAATCGCCCGGAGTGAATTTCCGATGTACGCCTGCAGCAACCGGCATGCTTCAAGATCCACATCCTTTCCCATTATTTTACATCGTTCAGATATCCATGCCGGCACTTGATTGTCATAGAGGGGGTTGAATGCGAAAACAATGTCGGATTTTTTTAAATCAACAAACGGCTTGGTGCGAAAATCCGGTTTCTCCGCCAACAGCACAAGACACGTCGAATCCAATGGATGTGCGATATATGCCGAAACAATCTCTTTCGCCGTATCACCTGAAATCAGTTTGTCGAACTCTTTCACGACTACGATCCTCCGATCGCTCATCATCGGGAAAGAGGCCGCATGCGCTATCACTTCGCGCGCATCCACTTTGCTTCCATACACAACATCAAGATTGAAAGCCTTCGTATCAGTCGTCAGCAGTTCTCGAATGATTCGATCGACACATTCTTCGACGAGAAAATCTTCCTCACCGATGAAGAGATAGACCGGTGCATACTTCTTCCCCTTCACCGTTTCAAGAAAAACATCATAGGAAGGAAATTTCTCCTTCTTGGATTTCGACATTGCCACTCTGATTGTCTCCGTCGTTCCAGTACTATTTCTTCACGGAAACTTTTTCCATGACAACATCGACTTTCGGTTTTCCATCTGTAGGTCCCATTTGCGGAATAATATCGACCGCCGCAATCGAATCGACCACATCCATTCCCTTCGTCACTTTCCCGAAAATGGTGTATTGTTTCGGCATCCATGATGCGTCTTTCAGAATAATAAAAAACTGGCTCGTATTGGTGTTCGGTCCGCGGTTCGCCATCGCGACAGTGCCGCGTTTGTATCCTTCTTGATAGGATGGAGTCGAGGGATTCAATTCATCGGCAAATTCTTTTCCATAAATACTCTTTCCACCGCTTCCCGTTCCGGTTGAATCGCCGCCTTGAATGACGAACCCTTTTGAAATACGATGAAAAATAATACCGTTGAAGTATCCTTCTTCTGCAAGTCCGGTAAAGTTAGCAACGGTTTTTGGCGCGTCGGTTTCATAGAGTTCGACTTCAATATCGCCTTTGGTGGTTTCGATGGTAATGTTCACGGTCTTCCTTTTTGTAGTATCTGATTGACAACCTATGGATTGCGAAATTCCTAAGAAAATAGTGAGAATCATTGCAAGTGTTTTTGTATTCATGGTTTCATCCTTACATAAAAAAGATGCCAAATATTCCTATCACCAAACAGTATAAAGAGAACCAGCTAAATTTCCCTTTTTCCATAATACGCAGCAACACCTTAATGGCAACATATCCGACAATTGCCGACACTGCAATACCAATAATAATTTGCAAGAGACCAATCGTTGTGCCAAGTGCGATGAGAGTGTATGCTTTCAGCAACGTCGCACCCGCGATCACAGGTATGGAAAGAAGGAATGAAAAGCGTGCTGCTTGCACAGGAGATATTTTCAAAAAAAGCGCGGCACTCATCGTCAAACCGGAGCGTGATATTCCCGGCAGAATTGCCACCATCTGCGCAAAACCGATTATCATCGAAGAGAGAATGCCGACCTTTTTTCCCTTTACCGGTTTTGCAAGTCGAGTAAGAAAAAGAATCAGTCCAGTGATCACAATATTCATCGCAACAAATTTTGGATCCGTGAAGATTTCTTCTATCTGACGATGGAATGCCAAACCGATGATTCCTGCTGGAATGGAACCGATGACAATGGCAATTCCTAAATGAAAATATTCTGTTTTCCTATGTTCTTCCTTTGCTTTGAATGTTGTTAACGCTTTGATAAAAGAGCGCAGGATTTCAATAATGTCGTTCCAAAAAACGATCACCACACTGATAAGCGTTCCAAAATGAACAAAGATATCGAACGACACAATTTGTGGGTTGTGCAGGTTGAGCAACTGCTGGGCAAGTACCAGATGACCGGAACTGCTCACGGGGAGAAACTCTGTCAGCCCCTGAAGAACTGCAAGAAGAACCGCATCAAACACACTCAACGAACAACTCCTTTTCTATTATTGAATTACTCCGTGTTGAATACTGGGCATACAAGCAACAGGGACTTAAAGTTCGAACGACTTATCCATTGCAGATGGTTTTATTGTTCTTCATTCGAAGATGCACTCGCTAAATCAGACACGTGAAGGTGATCGCGAAAATAATAATACGCACCGAAGATCATGACAACGAGATATCCCACTTCGTGTGTAACAATCGCATAACTTAATGCTGTCGTCTCATCAATTCCATAGAGCTTCATCATCGCGACCTGTAAAAACCAATGATATGTTCCCATGGCACCTGGCGCCGGTAAAATCCAGGCAATGGAAGAAATAACTAAGAGTACCACCGAAGCGCCAAAATTCATTCCCGATTCCATCAGTGGAGTAAATGCAAAAAAAGGCACAAACATGATCAGCGCATTCAGCCCCCAGATTAAAAAACTCTGGAATAAAATCACACCGAATTTATCGCGCAGTTTCGCCACAGCAAATCCGGTATAAAATTTATCCAGTACTATTTCCACTTTCTCTTTATGTTTATGCGGAATAAAAAAGAGCATTTTTGCCAGAAACCGAAAGAAGGCTTCCGCTTTGAAAAAAAGAAGAACGAAAATGGCAAGAGCTGCAATGGAACCGATAAGGAATAATGGACGCACAGCGTCGGGCTGATTCACGAATGGATCGAGAGAACGTGGATACAGAAAGAGAACAACACAGACAATGAAAAAGAAACTCATGAAATCTAAAATGCGTTCAACGATGACAGTACCGAATACCGAGGTTCTGGAAATACCTTCCCGCTTTCCAACAATGTACGGACGAACAAATTCACCGACGCGTGGCAGTACATTGTTTATGGCATATCCAATCATCACACCCGCGAAAAGATTCCGTTTTGAGATGGGGGATTTGATAGGAGCGAGCAAATGCGCCCAGCGTTCTGCCCGGACCCAATTCATGAGAATGTTCAACGGAATGAGTAATGCTACCCACCAGTAGTTAGCGCCTTTTAATGACTCCCATAATTCGGAGAGCTTTACACCTCTGAAAGCGAAATAGAGAAAAATAAATGCAATGATAAAACTGATTGAGTATCGGAAAATACTTTCTGTCTTTTTTGTCATACGAGGAATAAGGTGTACTTAGCGAAGGTCTACAACTTCCGCACCCTCCGGCGTTTCAAACACAAATGTTTTTTCTTTGATGTTGGTATTCAGTTTGATATCTTTGACCGTATAAGTAGTTTCTGTTTCGTTGACATCAAGAATCATAATCTTGCGGACCAGCCAGCCGTGTTCTTCCACTGAGAGTTTCACCGACTTCACAAAAGACCGATCATCTTTCGGTACGAGTTTAAGGAGAATAACCGTTCCCTCTGAAAACTTTTCTGAACCAAGCACTGAAGCGTAATAATTCTCGGGAAGATTCAACATAAATTGTTCCGGCGAGAGCGAGTTGCTGTTCTCCTTATATCTGTCGATAATAACCTGATTGTTCGCTTTAGAATATGCCCACACCGTCGTTCCATCTGTGACAATTGTTTGATGCTCTGATTCTATGCGGTAGTGGTTTGGTTTCTTCATCATGAGCGTGCCGCTGAAAGTCTGTTCAATGTTCGAGAAACCAAACCGGACGTGCTGCTCAAATTGCGCAGTAGCGTCGTCGATCATCTCATATCCACGCTGTAAATTCTCCGTCACATACTTCACTGTTAATTCTTTTTCTTGTGCCAAAATTTCCCTGGCACCCAAAAACATCAACCCCAGCATAAGTATTGTTTTCATTTTCAAAGGCTCTTGAGTATAGTTTCCAATTCCGCTTCTGTTTCTACTAATACTTCCCGTGCTTTGCTTCCATCGAATTGACCGACAATACCTGCGGCTTCAAGTTCATCGATAAGTCGTGCAGCACGTGAATATCCTACTTTCAATCTCCGTTGCAAGAGCGACACCGAACCCTGCTGATGGCGCACGACAATGTGCGCCGCTTCTCCAAACAATTCATCCTCGCTGACGCTTCCACCGGCGTTCGATTGTCTCTTCTTTTCCAGAACCGAGGGCAATTTGTACGGATGGCTGTATCCCTTTTGTTTACCGATGTGATTGGTGATTCGTTCAACTTCATCCGTTGAGATAAAAGCGTTCTGAATTCGGTGCGGTTTCGGAGAGCCGGAAGGCAAGTACAGCATATCACCATTACCAAGTAATTGGTCTGCGCCGTTCATATCAAGGATCGTGCGGGAATCGATCTTTGAAGCAACTTGGTACGCAAGTCGTGCAGGGAAATTTGCTTTGATGACACCGGTGATCACATCGACCGATGGACGCTGCGTTGCGACAACCAAATGAATACCAACGGCGCGAGCCAGCTGCGCCAGGCGTGCAATCGGCTCCTCTACTTCTTTTGCGGCTGTAAGCATCAAATCGGCAAGCTCGTCTATGACGACAATGAGGTAGGGAATTTTATGATGCTTTATAGTCTTTGTATCGTGCAAGCGGCCGGCGGCAAAACGTTCGTTGTAGTCCGCTATATTCCGTACACCTGCAGAGGCAAGCCGATTGTATCGGTTCTCCATTTCTAATTCGACACTTTTCAAGACGAGCACCGCATTGTTCGGCTCAGTAATAATCTCTTCATCCAAGTCGGGCGAAACGGCAAGATAATGATTGCGTAATTTCTTGAAGAGCGACAATTCAATTTTCTTTGGGTCAATGATAACGAACTTGACATCGCTCGGGTGCAAGCGATAAATAATACTGGTGATAATAGTGTTAATACCGACACTTTTTCCGGAACCTGTTGAGCCGGCCATGAGCAGATGCGGCATTTTGGCAAGATCGTCTACATACACTTCCCCGGAGATCGTCTTCCCCATTGCGAGCGGAAGGATCGCTTTCGAATCCCGGAACTTTGCAGAATTAATAATACCACGAATTGTCACCAGAGATGGGTTATGATTAGGAATCTCGACACCAACAGTTCCCTTCCCGGGCATCGGAGCAATAATACGTATGCCTTTTGCCTTCAATGCAAGCGCGATATCGTCCTGCAGACTTTCGATTCTGCTAATTTTTACACCGGCGGCAGGTACAAGCTCGTAGAGTGTAACAACCGGACCAGGGGTCACCGAAACGCTGTCGATCTCGACGGAAAAGTCGGAAAGTTTGGATCGCAGCAATTCTGCATTCGCTTTCAGTTCCTCCTCGTTCACTTCTTCACTTCCTCGATGTATGTCGAGGAGATCAACCGAAGGAAAGACATAGTCAATTTCTTCAACCACATCTTCTTTTGTTTCAAAGGTGCGATCATCATAATCTACCTCTGCCTCGAGCACTTTTTCGCGGATATCGATTGTGAGTTCAGGATCAGTCTGTTGCCCGGTCGGTTGAGGAGCAGCCGATGGAATTGCTTCCGTTGTCGGTTTTAAAGGTGTTGATTCCATGGCTGGATTGACCGGAGTAACAAGCGGCCTCGTACGACTTTGTTCAGACAATTCTTCTGAAGGTTTCTTGATTCGCACCGTTTCTTGCGCACGTTTTGTTTGAATATCTTTCTTCTGAGCATGATGTCGCACATTCCATGCTTCCCGTTTCTCTCTCAGCCATTCTATCCATGCAGCAATGGACTCGCGCAGTTTCATCCATGTCACTTTATAATCTAAATCCGCCAATAAAGTCAATACAATAAAGAATGTACCTACAATTAAAAGCGTTGCGCCAGTTAAACCAATCAAATTCGATAATACACGTGCCACGAAAAAGCCAACGACCCCGCTCCATACATCGGGCAAGTTGTTTTCAAATTGTTTTACCAACCCAGCAGATGAAGCGAAAAGAATTGCAAGAATGATTGTGTAATTAGTGAGGATGATTTTTTGGCGTAGTTTTTTTTTGTTCAGTAAATAGAAAGACCATACAAAACCGAGGAATGGAACAATAATGACAGCCAAGCCAATAGTTGAGTTGATGAACCAATCTGCAATCATTGCACCGATCACGCTCATCAAATTATTGGTTTGCTTTACAGACCCAGCGTCGGTAATCGCTTTCCAAATATCTAAAAAGGAAACTCCTCCCATCATTTGATCTTGGGGGGAATACGAAACAATACTCAGCAGCAACATCAGCGAAGCAAGAATTCCGATGAACGCGCCGATCTGCTGACGATGATGTGGTGATCGTTTCGTTGAGGATATAGTTTGATTCTCTGCCATTCAGGACATCTTGGGAACTCGCTGCCTATGCAGGCTCGATGCTTGGTTCTTCTTTTTTGAGTTTGATAACAGTGCCGATCAGAATCGGAAGCACCGGAACCGAATCGACTTGAGCACAAATTCTTAAATCCTCTGCAAAACCGATCTCGATGAGATACTTGCCATGTTCAGAGGTCTTCAACATTTTGAGAATTGAACGTCCGAATGATTTAGAGAGTGCGTGAGCAGCTTTGGCTGAATCACTCAACTCTACCTCCAGCGAATCAGCCTTCAAAAGATTCTGGATCATCATCCCGGCACACACTGCATCTTCTAAACTGAAATTTCCAATGGTATTCGCCGTGCCCGCACAAATAAAAAGAAAATCTTTATTCTCGTTTCGAATAAAATCTGTTGTTGCTGTCAAGTTGATGAATGAACCAACTGCCAAGGTGCGTGCATATCGGCTCTTCGCCATCGCTACAGAACCGTTCGTTGTGCAGTAAATGATGGACTTTCCTTTCACTGCAGTCTCGCTGTACTCCAGCGGTGAATTCCCAAGGTTAAATCCTTCAATGGTTTTTCCGTTGCGTTCGCCTCCACGGAGCGTCACCTCACCAAAAAGGCTTCCGGAAATCTTCACCGCAGATTCGATACTTGCAACCGGAATAATTTCACGCGCCCCATTGTTGAGAGCGACAGTGATAGTGGAGCTTGCACGTAAGACATCAAGCACTATGACGTTTTTATCGCGCAATTGCAGCTCGTCAAACTGTCCGGCGTTAAAACTGAGATCTATTTTCATGCATACCCCTTTGTACTAATGCTTCTGGAGAAATGGTACTGCCACAATAGTCGCCGAAATTTCTTTCCCTCGCACAAGAATCGAAATGATTGTTCCGACGTTGGCAAGTTCGGAAGCAACGTATCCCATGCCGATACCCTTTTGAAGCGATGGTGAAAATGTTCCACTTGTTACCTGTCCCACAACACGAGCGTTGTACATAATTGTATAGCCGTGACGTGCCAGCGTCCTATCCGAAATTGTGAACCCGATTAACTTTCGCTTCAAGCCTTCTTGTTTTGCCTTTACGATTGCATCTCTTCCATTAAAATCATTCTTGTTAAGCTTCGTAATCCACCCCAAACCAGCTTCGAGCGGGTGTGTGGTCTTGTCGATGTCGTTTCCATAGAGATAGAATCCCATTTCGAGTCTTAACGTATCACGTGCACCAAGTCCTACGGGTGTGATACCAAATTCCTTGCCTGCGTCAAAGATCGCATTCCATATTTTTTTTGCCTGGTCAGCATCAGCATTGAAATAGAGTTCAAATCCAAGCTCACCAGTATAGCCGGTACGTGAAATGATCATGGAAATTCCTGCGAGTGTATTACGAGTGAAACTGTAATATTCAACTTTCGACAGATCTTCCTTCGTCAACTTCTGGAGTGTCGCAAGCGATTTTGGACCCTGAATCGAAAGCAATGCTGTTATATCGCTCACGTTCTCAATTTCCACGTCACCAAATTTCCGAGATTGCAGCCAATCAAAATCTTTTTGAAGATTCGATGCGTTCACAACGAGCATATACTGATGTTCCATCCGGTAAATAAGAAGGTCGTCAATGATGCCGCCGTCATGATAACACATTGCGGAATACTGCACTCTTCCCGGCTTCAATCTAGCAACGTCATTAATTGTTACTTTCTGAAGAAACGCAAGTGCGTCGCTGCCGCGTACGAAAAATTCTCCCATATGTGTAACATCGAAGACACCGACTTTCTGACGAACAGTAAGATGCTCTTCAATGATGCCGGAGTAATGGACCGGCATTTCATAGCCGGCAAATTCCACCATCTTCGCTCCAAGGGCTGTGTGAAGGCTGTAAAATGGAGTGCGTTTCAGCATTATTTTCCTTGAGTTTTTTTCCAGTCAGCAAGAAATCTTTCGATACCGATGTCCGTGAGTGGATGTTTCATGAGTTGATCGATCACTTTAAACTCCATCAAGCATGCCAAGACTCATTGCTTCTCGTATTTCGTCGATATTCGCTGTATCGATAAAAATTTTCATATAAGAGAACTTCTATTTATACTGGTCGGTAATTTCTTTCTGCTGCTTCACGGAGAAAAATTTGAATTCTTCAGCAGGGAGTGCAGGATCCAGAACAAGCTTCACCTTGACGAAGAACTTAAATTGCAGCTTTGTCAACCGGCTGATCGTGCCAACACAAAGATATTCTGCAATGGTTGGATGAACACGTAACTCCAACCGATACTCGCGCTTCTCCGTTTTGAATCGCTTGATCCAGCGTTCAATCTGGTTCATCGTCGACGTCTTGGATTGTACTTGACCGGTACCGCCGCACGTAGGACACGCTTCACTGAAACTCAGTTGCACATTTTGGCGAATTCTCTGGCGTGTCATCTGCACCAAACCAAATTCCGTCATCGGCAGTACCGTAACTTTTGCACGATCTCTCCGCAATTCTTTCTTCATTTCATCATAGATCTTCTTCTGGTTCTTATCGTCCTCCAGATCTATGAAATCAACCACGATGAGGCCGCCGATGTCACGCAGCCGAACCTGCCGGCAAACTTCGCGTGCCGCTTCAAGATTGGTACGCAGCGAGTTCAATTCCTGTTCTCTCTTTGCAGCATACCGTCCGCTGTTCACGTCGATAACAGTCATTGCTTCCGTCTTCTCGATGAACAAGTACCCGCCGCTCTTTAACCATACTTTTTTACTCAGAAGGACCTGAATATCCTTCTCAATTCCGTACTTATCAAAAACTGGTTCCTTCTCCCGATAGTATTCCACTCGATTGAGCATATCAGGCGACATCCATTGGACATAGGTCCGAATCTCTTTGAAAAGCTTTTTTTCATCTACGACCACGTGCTCAACCGTTTCCTGAAACAGATCGCGGATGACGCTCGATGTAGTGTTCATATCTTTGTAAATGAGCGCGGGAGCTTTTGCCGATTTCACGGCTTTCTCGATACCCTCCCAAGTCTTAACGAGATCGTTCAGATCTTGCTGGAGCATCTCGTCTGTTTTCCCATCGGCAACGGTGCGGATGATGGCACCGAATCCTTTCGGCAGCATTGTGCGCAACACTTTTCGAAGCCGTCGTTTCTCTTTGAAGTTGGAAAGCTTTTTGGAAACTCCTACTTTCCCATCGAAAGGAATGAGAACGAGGAATCGTCCAGGAAGTGAAATTGCCGAACGAACCCGCACCCCTTTTTTCCCTATCGGTTCTTTTGTAATCTGCACAAGTATCTCTTGTCCCTTTTGCAGATTGACCTGTGGAAAATTCTGCGCAGAGTGATGGCGTCGTTGTTGATTGTGATGCCGTTCTCTTCCGTCTGATTGCTCGCTGGCAGGAGGAACACCGTTTCCCCCGCTAACGTGCGCCCCATCGTTGGAACCTTGAAGTGCCGTTTCTGTAACTACTTCTGCGGCTTCTTCTTCCTTTTCGTCTTCGTCTTCTTCGAACAGCGAACTGTATTCTTCAATGGAACCGATATCAGAGAAATGCAGGAAGGCATCTTGTCCCATGCCAATATCGACAAATGCGGCACGAATGCCAGGCATTACTTTGGCAACTTTTCCAAGATAGATGTCTCCAACATTACGATCTTTACCTGGTGTTTCTACGAACAGTTCAGCGGTCTTGCCATCCTCAAGAATGGCAATGCGATGTTCGTTCGCAGTTGAATTGATGATAATATCTTTTTTCATGCAAAATCCTTTTCCACTGCAGCAATAAATTGATATTGTGAACTTGCCGCGTTTCAAAACGAAGTGGAAAAGTCCCGCCTGAATACTGATACCATTCGAGGCGAGGAAACACTTGCGTGAGTCCTCTTCCAAATCGGCTGAAACGAAGTGTCCTGCCAAATTCAGAATAATGCTTCCCTGAATGCATAAATCTGATGGCATGAATGATGATGGTTATAAGAAAATGAACCATATGGTTACCGTTTTTCGTGCGTTTCTGAAGCAGGAGCCTCCGGTGGTGGCTGTAAGGTTTAGAAATCCGACAAAAAAAAGAGGTCAAGTTTCCCTGCGTCACACAAAACTGGTTGCTGACCGTTGCTTCCTTCCGGATCTGGCGGGGTTGGGCAATGCTTTGTTGCGCAGGACTTGACCCCAAAGAAACCAATAAAACTCCGAATTTGTGTATGTAATCCAATTATTAACTACAATTTTCCATTAAACATTTTCAAGATCAATAATAACTTCTGTCTGCAAGCTCGTGGAGCTGATCAGGATCGAACTGACGACCTCTTCGTTGCGAACGAAGCGCTCTCCCAGCTGAGCTACAGCCCCAGAATTATGTTCAAATTACGCAATAACTTCTATAAAAACAAACGTTTGATTCTGAAGGTTTGATTCTGGTATTGTTTTTCGGTATGATAAACAAAAATCGGAGTGTGAATGCGAAAAAAGAAAGAAAATGATTCATTCAAAAAATTTATCAAAGTCGTCAAACGTCTGAGAAAAGAATGCCCGTGGGACCGAGAGCAAACGCATCAATCCATCCGCCACAGTTTAATCGAGGAAACATATGAGGTCGTCGAAGCCATCGACCAGCAAGACCTCACCGAGCTAAAACGGGAACTTGGAGATGTACTGCTGCATATTGTCCTCCATGCTGTTATGGCAGAAGAAGAGCAGGCGTTTACACTCAATGACGTCATCGAATCCATCTCAGAAAAGATGATCCGACGGCACCCTCATGTGTTTGGCAATACTCAAGTGGAAAATGCCCACGAAGTAAAAAGAAACTGGGAACATATCAAGCTTCAAGAAGGCAGAACTTCAGTGATTGATGGTGTACCGAAAGAAATGCCCGCGCTCCTCCGGGCGCTTCGCATTCAGGAAAAAGCTTCGAAAGTAGGATTTGATTGGAAAAAGAAACGCGATGTGTGGAAAAAAGTGGTCGAGGAGATCAAAGAGCTTGCAGGTGCTGAGCAATCGAAAAAGCAAGATCGGATTGAAGAAGAATTCGGTGACGTACTGTTCGCGCTTGTGAACTATTCCAGATTTATTGGAATCAATCCGGAGTTTGCGCTCAATGGAGCGACGAATAAGTTCACCAAACGATTCTACCATGTCGAAGAAGAACTTCAACGCCGAGGAAAACGTATCGGGACGGTTTCAATGAAAGAGATGGATGAAATTTGGAATACAAAAAAGAAATCGAAGATCTGATGCAATTTAATTTCCACCGATGCCTTTGCCGTCTCCTGTTCCGTTGGTGTGGTAACGATCGTACGCTTCGATGATGTCCTTCACCAGTTTATGCCGCACGACATCATTCTTATCGAAGGAACAGAATGTAACGCCTTGTACTTTTTTCAACACCTCCTGTATCTGTACAAGACCGGATGTCGTTTTGGTTGGTAAGTCGATTTGAGTGACATCACCGGTTATGATGGCACGGGAATTTGGACCAAGTCGCGTCAGGAACATTTTCATCTGCATGGCAGTAGCATTCTGTGCTTCATCGAGAATAACAAATGCGTTGTGGAGTGTTCTCCCGCGCATATAGGCGAGCGGCACAATTTCAACAATGCGCTTCTCGAGGTACCCACGAAGTTTCTCTGCCGAGAGCATATCATCCAGCGCGTCATAGAGCGGGCGCAAGTACGGGTCGATCTTCTCACGGAAATCGCCGGGTAAAAATCCTAAGCTCTCTCCCGCTTCCACCGCGGGACGTGCAAGGATAATGCGCGTGACATCGCGATTTTTAAGGGCCGCAACCGCCATTGCAACCGCGAGGTATGTTTTCCCTGTACCGGCTGGACCAATTGCAAAAACAATATCGTTTTTCCGAATCTGCTGGATATAGCGTTTCTGTCCCTGTGTTCTGGCTTTTACAATACCCATCTTCGTATACAAAATAACAGAATCGCTATCTTCCACCTGCGTCTCTGAGGAGACATCTGGTGCCGAGCCGTTGACCGAAACAAGATCGATGACTGTATCTATATCATTAGGATTCAGACTGCCGTTTTTATTTAACATATAAATCAGCTCGCCGACCACTTTTTCAATCTTCCCGATTTCAAATTGCGATCCACGGATCATTAACTGATCTCCACGAACTGTCAAGTTCGCATCGAATCGTTCTTCAATCATTTGAAGATTTGCATCGTTGAAACCGAGTAATTGAACAACATCAACACCGGCAAGCGGTATCTTCTTTTCAGTCAATTTTTCATGACTCCTTTCACATGTGACAATAAAAAAACAAACGCCCTCCGGCAGCTACTACTACCGTGAGGGCGTCTATATTCATGTTCTGTATATCCACGCAAATTGTGCGTGATTCAATCTCTTTTATGGATTTACTGCGGCTGCTTTTTCCCGCCTCTTTGACCAATAAGAACGTAATGCTCTGTTTTCTTCCTTCGTCAGATCTGCCTTCGGAGGAATCTTCAGTTTTTGACCCGGATGAATCACATCAGGATTCTTAATCTGGTCTCGGTTACCTTGCCAAATCTTCGGCCACAAGAATGGATTATCATAAATCTTTGGTTTCTTGGCAATATTCCACAAACAATCCCTATTTCTTGCCCATGTACCGACGGTATAGGTCGGCATAATTTCACCGGAAGCGATAATTTGTTCTAATGTCTTCTTTAATCCATCCAAACGACTCTGTTGATCCTTCAAGCGGTCTTGATACTTTTGGATTACGCTGAGAGGATCTTGCCCCGCAATATTAATCCACTTTTGAACGCTATCCAATTCGGCCCGGCGCGCCCATAAATCCTGATTTGATAATTTGGACAATTCATTCAGACGAGCATCAATGGCATCAAGCTTTGCTACAAATGGAGCTTCCTGTTGTCCCTGCATTGTTGCAAGTTCATCTGAGCATTGCTTTAATGCTTGTACTTTTGTTGCTTCTTGCGCCTGGAGATCGGTTACCTCCTTTTGCAGACTATCAAGTTTGCTCTTGAGTTCAGTGCTTTTGGCAGTAAGCTTGGTAATTGCTTCTTGCCAGTCTTCCTTCGACATTTTTTCTTGAGTAAACGACAAACAGGTAACCGCACCAACTAATATTACTATCAGACTTAAACGAATCACGTATTTCATTTTTTTATTCTCCTTGTTGGGCTATCCGATTACTTCACACCTTGAAGACGCTGTTGAAGTGCTTGCTTGTCTTTAGCGCACTGCGCGAGTTGTGCATCCTTCTCTGCGATCGATTTCAACAGATCAGCTTTCTCGGATTCACGTGCCGCAATTCCTTTTTCGAGCGATGTTACTTCTGTTTTCAAATCGTTTAACTGCTGCATTTCTTCATTTGAAGCTTTACTGCTGCAGCCGACGAATGAGCCTATTACCATCGCGCATCCGATGATAATGAGGGCGAAGGGTTTTTTCATTGTGTTCTTCTCCTTACGATGACCTAGTGTACTGACTGGGGGAACTATACAACCTCTAATAAAACTCGACACATATTAAGAATAAGAGCAAGAAAAGTCAAGCAAAATTTTCAAGAATATTAACACGAATAGTTCAATCACTTTGAAGTAATAATCAATAAGAGTCCTCACAGCATCAATTTCCGCTCAGCAAGGCTGGTAAATCTATCTCCTGCAATAATAATGTGGTCATGTACTGCAATACCGATAATTTTTCCAGCGTCCACGAGTTGTTTGGTGATAACAAGGTCTTCTTGGCTTGGTTCCGGATTACCACTGGGATGATTATGCACGAAAACAACCGCAGCAGCAGATTGGGTTATCGCTTCGCGGAAACACTCTCTTGGATGAGCGAGTGATGAGTTCAGAATTCCTTTGCTTATTTGTCTTGGTTCAAGAAGTTGGTTGACTACATTCAATGGAAAGACCCACAATTCTTCCTGTACGAGATCTCTCAACTTCGTCCTGAAGTGTTGAACGATATCTTCAGGTGAGTGAATCGTGAGCCGTTCTTTACCTCTCATTTCCGGCAGTCGTTTTGCAAGTTCAAACGCTGCAACGATGGCGATAGCTCGACTTTCACCTATTCCTAATGACCGAATTTTTTCAACCGACATTGAAGAAACATCTCGCAATGTCCTTTCTCCTGCCAAGAGATGTCGCGCAAGATCGACAGCAGTGACACCCTTCTTTCCTGTTCGAATAAGAATTGCCAGCAATTCAGCATCCGTCAGATTACTTGCTCCACGTTGGAGGAGTTTCTCTCGGGGACGTTCGTCTGAGGGCCAACCTTTGATGGGAACGTGATAGAACGTCGGCTCCAAGACCTTTATTGTTTTGCGAACCTGTTTCAACTTCTACTTCCCCTGACGGGTGAGATCGATCTCTCCGATTCGAAGAATTTGGCGATTCTTGTATTGTAGTACCGTGAGACATGTATTCACACGATTCAATGAGAGGGATATTTTCGATTGAAGTCCTTCAAATTCTTCTACATGTGCGAGAGCGGCAGCGACATCGGCGCGTCGTGTTTTCCCCTGCGAAATGATTTGAATGACCATCTTCGCTACATCATAGCCAAACAACGCATTCGTGCTTGGAGGTTTATCATTGTTTGCACGCTGATACTTCGCTTCAAATGTTCGATACATATCGTTTGAGGAATTCATATATGCATCTACAGTAAACATTGTTCTATCTGTATATTGACGATTCTGATCGAGTGCAGTCATATCATTCCAATCGCCTGTACCAAGAACCTGCGCCTGAATATTGAAAAATTTAAGCTGCGAACTAACAATGGGAATTTCTTCCGAACTTGCAATCGGGACAAAGATTGCATCGATATTCGTAACCGGAAATCCGAGACTATCGTATTTCATTCTTTCAAGATGTGTCGAAAGTTTTAAGGAATCGGCGATGAGTTTTCCGCGTTCGCCAAAGAGTAGAGTTACGGGAGCTGTGAGTCCGCGCTCGATAAGCGAGTCCAGCACGCGTTGATTAACACCCCAAGTGATAAATTTATTCAATTCAGATTGCTTCATTTTCGCCCCGAAATCGATTGTTGGCACTTCGAATCTTTCCAATGCCTTCCGCCGCATCGCTGTAAGTTCCATCCGCAGATCATTTGTACCAGCCGAGTACCATTGCACGTCAATCATCTCACCGTTGAGTGTATCAACTTCGGCAATGAATGAATCCGCCATTTGCTTCCCCACCGCGTCGGTCGGTGCAAGTACCGCAAACCTTCGCGCACCAAGTGTACTGTAGGCGAACGCTGCCGCATCGCGCCCCCTTATATCATAATCAGGATTCGCTTGAAAAATGAAAGGACCGATTGCCGCAATGCCATTCGCTGTTGCGGTGGGTGTAATCAGCGGGACACCTCGTTCGTTTGCAATACCTGCGGCGGCAAAGACTTCGCCGCTTATAATCGGCCCGATAATAATAGACACATTTTCATCGCTGCATAGATCCGCTACTTGCCTAGCAGCGATGCTCGGATTTCGTTCCGTATCCCGCACTTCAAGAGCGATCTTCACGGAAACAGTCTGATTATATTCATCAACTGCGAGTTGAATACCCTGGAGAAATTCTATACCGAGCGCCCGTGTCACAGGATTTTCATCTTTGAGCATGAGCGGCAGCGCCACACCAATCTTTACTCCGCCATGTTTCTCTATCTGTTCTAACAGCGAAAGGGCCTCAGCGACATACTTGATATTGGGCGGCATAACTGCCACTTTGTGAAGCATCTCCCCCGCGGTAGTAAAATCGCCCGCCCGCAAAATTTTCTCTGCAATCCGTACAGTCACAAGCGCTATCATCTCCTCGCTCTTTGCATCCAATCGGAGACGCTGCAGTTCCGCAAGTGTCAGGTTCGACGACGCTATCATCTCTAACAGTTTCTTTGATCGAGTTACAAGACGCTGTGCTTGTGACATTTGAATGACAGCGAAAAACTCTGACGCAGCATCTTCATACCGCTCCATCCGGTAGTAATTCAACCCGAGTGTATAATGCGCGTCATCGATATAACTGGATTGAGGATAAAGATCAATTAAATCCTTTAAGAGGCGAATCGACTCTCTATAATTCTTAGACTCATAATAGGCTTTTCCCCCCATAATGAACGCACCCGTTGTACGATGGCTACGGGGATACTCTTTTATAATATGAACAAACACTGCTGAAGCCGTATCGAACTTTCCGGCTCGAAACAATTTCATTGCCTCAATAAATTCGCGCTCCACTTCCGGCTTAAAGACGATACTATCCGGTAAGGGTTGAGACTGTAGACCTCGCGAGAAAGCCAGTATGAGAAAAAGGCCGGCAGGGAGAAGAATTTTAATTTTCATCAATACGTTCATAGAAAAAGTGTTAGGCTGATTGATTGTTGATGTTAAAATTACCACAACACAATGAAAGTTGCAATTAAAAATCTCTGCGCATCGACCGCAAACCGATGATTAAGCCGAACACGGAGAGAAGACACGAAATAACGGCAAAGAGTGTTCCCGGCAGCACGATCAACTTTATTGGAAAATATTGAAATCGAAATACTGTTGTAAAGTAAGCCGAGATCGGCACAAAGACAAGAGCCACGAGGACGATGAGATAGATGATCGTCACGAGAAAGGTGAGCGTTGCACCTTGCGTTGATGCTGCACGGATAGGATTGCGCTCAAAATAATTTGCAAAGTAGCCGCCAAAACCAAGATTGAGTGTAACAGTCGTGAGCGAGATCCAAAACGCGCTGAATATCCCAAACCACAGTAATAACGGCCTCATCTCAGTTATCTTTGTAAACGGGATATTGCTTGAGATTGCGATATATTCCGCAAGGATAAGCACTATCAAAAAGCCCATGAAGAATTTAACAAGGAAAATTTTGCTTCCTTTGATAGGACTGGTCCGGAGCGTCCAAAAAGCTTGCCCCTCTAACCCGATCAGAGGAAAGACGAATCGAAGCGCAAGTGAGCCCACCATGAATCCGCCGAAAGAAAACAAGACTAAATATGTTATCAGTTGCATATCAAAAACATGTGAACGAAGATTCAGGTTACTGACGCTGACAGAGAAAAGACCCGTGAGAATAATCATGACAACAAGGTGTATCCACTGACTGGCTTCACGAAAGAATGTCCATACTTCTTTTTTCAGTAATACTTCAATCTGTGAAGAGAAGATACTCTTTGATCGAAAATCGAAGAAGTGTTTTCGCGCCGGATCGGCGGGAGCTTGAACGGTTGCCTGCACGTGCAGCGATATCAGCCAGCTTCGATAATAAAATCGGCGTGCTACAAAAAGACAAACACAAAATGCAGCCGCCGTGACCAAGAGAAGAATGCCGGCATATGGTAAGGCATTCATCATCTTTCCGTGAGCACTATAGTAGAGAAATTCCGCCACCCATTGATTCGGCAGATACCGGAGAAATTCCGGAGTTGACTGTACAAGATAAGCATCCATGTTTGGGATAAAGCGATTGAGTTTTTCTACAAGTCTCATCGGACTTGATGAATCAAAGAATATATAAATGAAAAAGAAATATATCATAAAAAGCCCTGCCATCACCTTACGAAATCCGATCCTGCCGGCAAGCTTCATGATCGCCATGAGAATCAACACAGCAAGACATGCTGCAAGGAACATGAATGGAACGAGCACAAAGAGCATCACGCCTGTAAGATAATACAGCGGGTACCCAAAGTAACTGCCATATCCTAATAACATCATAAACGCACCGAGAAAAAGCGTCGTAGAACTGTAAAAGAAATTGTCTAGGAACTTCAATACAAAAATAGTTGTAAAGGAAATTGGCTTCGTTAAAAGGAAGCTCACTTCCATAGAACGATACAGTGTAGAGTACGAGACGATAATATTGCCGAGATTGACCGCAATAAAAAATACGAACAGCATCATCGAAATAAATGTGTGAAAGAGATAGAGACCGGTGTGCGTGTGATCGAGCATGAAGCGTGTTGCTTCCGATGCAAACAAGTATGCAGCGTATGCAAATCCGCTGAAAACGAACAGCGACGCCACTCCCCGCACAATAGAAACAAGACGGCTGTCGAAAGTTGTTTTTATATATGAAAGGAATTTGTAGCGGAGGATGTGAATGAGCATACGCGTTACTGCTTGGTCATTTCAAGAAAAACAGATTCAAATTTCCCGTCATACCGCTCTTTGTGAATTTGCAACTGTTCTCGTGTGTCGCACAACACTAACCGTCCGTTGTTGATAATGCCGATGCGGTCGCATAATTCTTCAGCGAAGGCTAAACTGTGCGTTGACATTAAAATGGAGACACCGTTCTTCGACTGTAGACGCAGGGTCTCACGCACAATTTTTGCGCTCCGCGGATCAAGCCCTATCAGCGGTTCATCGATAATAATAGTCTTTGGATGATGGAGCAACGCGGCGGCAATCGTTATCCGCTGTTTCATCCCCTGCGAATAATCTTCTGTCCGTTTATCTACCCAACTGCCGATTTCGAAATGATCGATGAGTTCCGCAATATGTTCATGCAATAGTGTTTTGGGAATACGAAACAGTCCTCCGATAAAATAAAAAAATTCACGGCCGGTCAACTTTTCATATAAGAACGGAATATCCGGTACATATCCTATGGATTGTTTAGCTTCTATCGGATGGGTGAGGATGTTGTAACCGTTTACAATAATATCGCCGGCCGTCGGAGTAAAAAGGCCGACAATCATTTTAATAGTCGTTGTTTTTCCCGCCCCATTCGGTCCAAGAAATCCAAAAAACTCTCCTTGTGGTACTGTGAGGGTCAGATTGTCGACCGCGGTAAAGTTACCAAACTTTTTTGTGACGTTCTTAAGTTCAATCATGAAAGCGATCGGTGATCAGTGACAAGTAACGAGTAATAGGCGATTCATCTTTCATCTCATCATGTTTCATTGATTTCACTCCCATTCAATGGTAGCAGGAGGTTTTGAACTGATATCATACACAACGCGATTGATGCCACGCAGTTCATTCGTAATTCGGTTGGATACGTGTGAGAGAATATCGTTCGGAATTCTTGCCCAATCTGCCGTCATTCCATCGACACTCGTTACGGCTCGCAATGCAACCGCATTTTCGTATGTACGGTCATCTCCCATTACACCCACAGAACGTATTGGAAGGAGAACGACGAATGCCTGCCAAATTTCATCATAGAGATTTGAACGTTTCAGTTCTTGAATAAATATGTCGTCAGCCTCGCGCAGCAAATCAAGCTTGACCTTCGTAATGTCACCGAGTATGCGCACGGCAAGTCCGGGACCAGGAAACGGATGCCGTCCAATTAAATCTGCCGGCACACCAAGCAGTCGTCCAATGTTCCGGACTTCATCTTTGAATAATTCACGGAACGGCTCAATGAGCTTAAAATTCATCTTCTCCGGCAGCCCGCCAACGTTATGGTGCGTCTTGATCGTAACGGAAGGACCTTTGAATGAAACCGATTCGATCACATCGGGATACAGTGTGCCTTGTGCAAGAAATTCTACCGCACCGCCCAATTTCTTCGCTTCTTCTTCAAAGACCTCGATGAATGTCTTTCCGATGATCTTCCGCTTTTTTTCCGGATCATCCACTCCCGCAAGCCGAGAAAGAAAGATGTCTGTCGCATCGACAGAGGAAAGATTGATATGAAAAGTATCGCGGAAGGTTTGAACAACCTGCTCACTTTCGTTTTTCCTCATCAATCCATTGTTGATATGGACACAATGAAGCTGGTCGCCCACAGCTCGCTGCAGGAGCATCGCAAGAACGGACGAATCAACGCCGCCGCTCAATGCACATAAAACTCTTGAAGACCCGACTCGCGTACGAATTTCTTTTTCCGTTTTTTCCACAAATGAAGCCGGTGTCCAATTCCCTTTTGCACCGCACACTTTGAATAAAAAATTCCCAAGAATTTTCTTTCCATCTGGCGTATGAACAACTTCAGGATGGAATTGAACACCGAACATCTTCTTCTCACCATGACGGATTGCACAAATAGGCGCGTTGCGAGAATGTGCAATTGGCTCAAATCCTTCGGGCAGTTGACTCAGCGCATCTCCATGACTCATCCACACCGATGTTGATGCATCTAAGCCGGCAAAGAGATCATTGTGGTCATCGATAAAAAGCTCCGCCTTGCCATATTCACGGCGTGCAGCAGAATTGACTTTCCCATGCATCCGATCTGCGAATAATTGCAGGCCATAGCAGATCCCGAGAATGGGAATACCAAGATCAAAAATTTTGGGATCAGGTTTTGGTGCGTCTTTTTCGTAGACACTTGATGGTCCGCCGGAAAGAATGATGCCTACCGGACATTGGTCTTTGATTTTATTAATGGAATAGTTGAACGGGTGGATTTCGGAATAGACTCCCAACTCCCGCACCCGCCGGGCAATGAGTTGTGTGTACTGTGATCCGAAATCAAGAACGAGAAGAGTTTGTGCATGTTCCATATCAGAATATAGACAAAAGTCCCCTGCAGTTCAAAGCGATGGTAATAGTTTTATGAAGGTTGAATCGATATGCTTCGTCGGCGAACTCAGAACTGAATTCTCTGAGAATACTATGTCATGACCCTGATTTATATCTTGCTTTTAAACTCTTGACAAGTTCACAATACGATCAAAAAAATATCTCAATGACTAGATTTTCTTTTGCCTAATTTCGGAACTCTTAGAGGATAATCTATTACTTGCTTAACCTCTGCATTTGTACTGCAGGGTATCTTTCTCCCGCCGCAATACCAACTGGAAACATCGAATTCATGGTACGAATATCCGTCGATGTCAGGTGGACTTTGACTGCTGCAATATTTTCGTGAAGATATTCCGATTTTTTCGTTCCCGGAATTGGTACAACATCGTCTCCCTGTGCAAGGCACCATGCAAGGGCCAATTGAGCCGGTGTGCATTTCTTTTCACTTGCAAGCTGTTCCAGCATTTCAAGAATTCGCAGATTCTTATTCAAGTTTTCCACTTGAAACCGCGGTGAATTTTTCCGGAAGTCTCCTTCCGACAGGTCCGTCTGCTTCTTGATCTTTCCGGTTAAGAATCCTCTGCCAAGCGGACTATATGGTACAAACCCAATTCCTAATTCGCGGCAGGTTGGAAGAATTTCCGCCTCTACATCGCGCGTCCAGAGCGAATACTCTGTTTGCAAAGCGGAAATTGGATGAACAGTGTACGCTTTGCGAATAGTTGCCGGCGCCGCTTCTGAAAGACCGAGATAGCGAACTTTTCCTTCGCGAACAAGCTCGGACATGGCTCCAACGGTTTCTTCGATTGGTGTGTTATGGTCAACACGATGCTGATAATACAGATCGATGGTCTCAATACCGAGACGACGCAGACTTGCTGAACATGCAGAACGAACATATTCTGGCCGACCATCCACACCCAGAAAGCTTCTATCCGAACCACGCACATTGCCAAACTTCGTTGCAATGATGAGTTTATCCCGCTTTCCACGAATAGCTTTGCCAACTAATTCCTCGTTATCACCAACACCGTACATATCGGCAGTATCGAAGAATGTAATTCCGAGCTCAATCGCTTCATGAATCACGGCAATCGATTTTTTCTCGTCTCCAGTACCGTAAAATTCCGACATTCCCATACATCCTAGACCGATCGCTGATACCACCGGCCCTTTTTTCCCGAGGGTTCGATATTTCATAGAGAACTTTCCTTTTGATGATTTCTTAGATAATAACACTCTTCCTTCAGTCTATCAACAACAATCTGAACATGGTTCGTTCCCCTATTATTTCGTGTCAATATCGAATAAAAATGCAGTTTGGTTCTTGTTATAGCGCGGATTCAGCCGATAGAATACATCATCCAAAAGGCTCGGCTCTAAGCGTTTTTCTAATGTAAGCCTCAATCCAAGTGAGGATTCTATCTGCTGAACACGATGATCAATATCTTCCAGTCCAAAAAAGACAGCATAATTTGGGAGGATATAAGCAGTGTCCAATGTGGATTTTATTTGAGCAAGTTGTTCATCGTTATTAATCAGATAAATCGGAATTGGATACACTCCTGTATAGAACATCGGCGGTTGTGTTGTGCCTAATGATCCGCCTATCATCACTATGCCATGGACCTGTTTTCCATAGAGTGCATACATTGCTTCGACTCTAGATCTTTTAGAATAATAAGTCGAAAAAGGAATCAGCAAGATGAAATTGAGTACCCAGAACCAAATCCAAAGCGACTTCAATGCGATCCGGTGTCGCGACCAGAAAGCAGATTCTTGTACAAATTCTTCCCAACCTACAACACTCAACGTTAAGATTATCGGTATCACAGGGAAAATAAATCTCTCTTGCTTGTTGGGAAATAAGGAATGTGAAACGAAGAATACCATCACCGGCAGTAGTATCAACAACGTCTTCCGCCAATTCCTGAAAAAACCATATAACAGGAAGAAACTCATCGGTGGAATAAAAGCAGCGAGCACCAATAAAAAATAATTATACCACGCTCCCGTTGTATAGTCATTTCCATGGGATGCATTATAAAGCATATATTCACGGAACGAGGCGAATGGATATCCCCATGCAAATATATCTGCGCTCCCTTGAATGATAATCGCCGTCACGAAAAAACCTGCGGCAAGCAATCCCATCTGCTTGAAATCTTTCCTGAAAAGAAACACCAGCCCTAGTGTTCCTGTGATAGAAAGGGTTTGGTAACGGAATACAAACGCAAGTCCGAGCCACAATCCGGCAATGAATGCGTTCCGCATTCCATTATTTTTGGAGATCAGCGCATAGTAGAAACCTGCCATCAGCGGTGGAATACAAACCATTTCGATAAGATTGCGGACACTGAGGAATGGAAACGCCCAAAAGAGTGCAAGGATAAGCCCTGCCTTCTTTGCTGTTTCACGGTTGCTCAGTACCTCAGCAATTTTATATCCGAAAGATACAATCAAAAGCGAATAGAGTGCATGGAGGAAGCGCACAAGATACATCTTTGCCTGGGGATCTCGGATTCCTAGAGTCTCGAATCCTTGAAACAATACATAATGAATTGAAGGATAGACAATGCTATGCCCATGCGGTGTTGTTCTGGTGGTCCAGTAGCTTATGTCATTCATAATGATGAATGGCTGCTCAATAGGTCCAAAGTGGTCATCGTGCATTCCGTAGCCCTTGGAAAATACTACAGCAACAAGACGCGGGATAAGAGCAAGAAGAACAATGGATGCCAGTGGATGCTCATGCCAAAAACGTTTAAGAAAATCAATCATCGATGTCTGTATTTGAGTTATGAAGGATGAATGTTTTATTGTGTCATTGTGATATCAGTTGAAAACTCATCGTTGTCAGTGTGAGTGTAACAATTGGTTTCTTTGAAATCAAGGGCGATGTGCTTTTTTTTGAAATAGAGAGACTTCTCCGTACCTTAATTACAGATTCATAATTTGTGGAAAGATTGGAGCGACTGTTTCAATGATAAAAGCTGTTTTGTTCGATCTCGACGGCGTTTTGGTTTCGACGGATGAATATCATTATCACTCATGGAAAAAACTTTCAGCCGAGGAAGGATTTGATTTCTTCGACCATGAATTCAATCACAAATTCCGCGGCGTAGCACGAATGGAATGTATAGAAATCATAACAAAAGCATCCGGAAAACATTACACTCCCGAGCAGAAACAAGAACTCGCGGATAGGAAGAACAGATATTTTGTCGAATCACTTTCAAAAGTGACAACGGAAGTGCTCCTCCCCGGCGCTCTTTCCGCACTGCACGAATTGAGAAATCGAGGCATTAAGATTGCCGTTGCATCCAACAGCCGCAATGCCTTGACTATTATCAAACAAGTAAAGATCGAACATTTACTCGATGCAATTGTCGATGGCCACCAGATCGAAAACTCCAAACCAGACCCTGAAGTTTTTCTGCTTGCTGCAAAAAATGTCGGCGTTTCTCCTGTTCATTGTCTTGTCGTTGAAGATGCTGTTGCGGGGATCGAATCCGCAAAACGCGCAGGCATGAAAGCTTTAGGTATTGGAACAAAGGAAAGACTCCCCAATGCCAATGTAGTTGTTCCCGACCTCTCGGCAATTTCAGTTGATGAGTTATTGAACTTATAAATTCAACTTAAGAAGACTGATGAAAAAAAATTATAGCCTATTTCAGGAACACTCCGGCGGGCTTTTTTGTTTGATGAATAGATCTTGACAATCACACAGACGGTTTCTATATTGTGCCGACCTCAAAGATGAGACTCGCACAAGATTATCATACATTTTCATCCACACCTTTCCAACCACTTCAAGGAATCAATCCAATGAAGCTCTTCGCAACGCTCAAAGCCGCTGTTGCACTGTTACTCGTCAGTGCAGCAATGGGACAGAATACACCGAATCAAACAAAACCAATTGATCCTGCCAATATGGATCTTTCTATAAAACCCTGCGATGATTTCTTCCGCTATGCAAATGGCACATGGCTCAAGAACAATCCAATTCCTGCCGCCTTCGATCAATGGGGAAGTTTCAATATCCTTGCAGACCATAACAGCGATGTGCTTCATGAGATTCTTGAAGATGCAGCAAAAGACAAATCGGCGCTCGCAGGAAGCAACAAACGAAAGATCGGCGACTTTTATGCCACCGGTATGGACTCTGCCGGTATCGAAGCGCTGGGAATGAAACCTATCGCCGGAGAACTGGATCACATCGAAGCGATCAAGAATATTCAGGATCTTCAACGGGAAATCGGTCGTCTTCATTCCATGAATCTCAATCCCCTTTTCGACTTTGGCTCAGAACAGGATCCGAAGAATAGCATTGAAGTCATCGGTGAAATTCACCAGGGAGGTCTTGGGCTGCCTGAACGTGATTACTACTTTTCAGAAGAGGCACGCTCCAAACGAATTCGTGAAGAATATGTAAAACATGTGGCGGCGATGTTTCAATTGATAGGTGATGATGGTGCAAAGGCGGCTGCTTCAGCACAATCAGTAATGGCTTTTGAAACGCAGCTCGCTAAGACATCGCGTCGGCTTGCTGATCTTCGCGATCCGGACAAGAACTATAATAAAATGACGCAGGAGCAGCTTGCAGCGCTCGCTCCCGCTTTCGACTGGAAACGATATTTTACCGATCTGGGATGGTCAAATCCGGGAAGCGTGGATGTCGGACAACCTGAATTTTTCAAAGAAGTGAATATCATGCTGGGAACTGTTTCTCTTGAGACATGGAAAAACTATCTCCGGTGGAGAGTCGTGAGTACCTCTGCAAACTTTTTAAGTTCCCCTTTCGTCTCAGAGAATTTCCGGTTCCACGGTACTATCATGACCGGTGCGAAAGAAATGCAGCCGCGGTGGAAACGTATCCGTGGTGTGATGGATTATCTCTTAGGAGAAGCGGTTGGCGAGGTATATGTTGCGAAAGCATTTCCTCCAGAAGCAAAGGCTCATGCTCTTGAATTGGTCAACAATATTAAGCTTGCACTGCGTGAGCATATTAATGCCATTACATGGATGGATGATGCAACCAAACAAGCCGCACTGAAAAAGCTCGATGCGATTATGATCAAAATTGGATATCCCGACAAGTGGCGGGACTATACGAAGCTCACGATCGATCGAACTTCTTATTTAGAAAATGTTCGGCATGCAGCGCAGTTTGCTATGTGGCGGGAAATTGATAAGATTGGTAAACCGGTGGACAGGACCGAATGGGGAATGTCACCACAGATCGTGAACGCATATTACAATCCATCGATGAATGAAATCGTATTCCCCGCAGGAATCTTGCAGCCTCCCTTCTTTGATTTTAAAGCAGATGATGCTGTCAACTATGGCGGTATCGGTGTCGTTATCGGCCATGAAATCTCGCACGGCTTCGATGACCAAGGAAGCAAGTTCGACGCAGAAGGAAATTTGAAGATGTGGTGGACACCGGAGACACGCAAGAAATTCGACGAACGAACGGGAATGCTCGCTCACCAGTTCGATGGCTTTGTCCCTATTGATTCGCTTCACGTCAACGGAACAGCCACACTCGGTGAAAACATCGGCGACCTCGGCGGACTTGCCATCTCCTATACTGCCCTGCAGAATACTCTTAAGGGAAAGAATGTTGAACCCATTGATGGATTCACACCGGAGCAACGATTCTTTCTTTCGTTCGCACAACTGTGGCGGCGGAATGTGCGCCCGGAACGGCTCCGGATGCAGGTAAAAACCGATGTCCACTCGCCTGCTGAACTCCGTGTCAATGGTTCATTGCCAAACCTTCAAGCATTTTATGATGCATTCGGATGCGGTAAAGACGGCGCAATGTATGTAGCTCCGGAAAAACGCGCGATGATCTGGAATCTGAAGTAGAAGATTATATTTCATGCGGTCAGGACTTACGTCCTGACCGATACAGTTAAATGTCAGGAAGAAATTCCTGACATCACCAACAGAGAAATCTATACCGTCTTTTGTTCTACAAGAGATAGGATTCTTTATTGGGAGATAATTGAAACCATTGAAAGTTTTATGGAGGATCGAAAACTCCAAACCGGACCCCTGAAGTTTTTCTGCTTGCGACAAAAAATGTCGGCGTTTCTCCTGCTCATTGTCTTGTCGTTGAAGATGCTGATGCTGTTGCCGGGATCGAATCCGCAAGACGAGCGGGCATGAAATCCTTGGGTATTGGAACAAAGGAAAGACTCCCCAACGCCAATGGAGTTGTTCCCGGCCTCTCGGCAATTTCTGTGGATAAGTTATTAAAACTCTAAGAAAATAATGCACTCGAGTCGGTACAATGGAACTAATTGCAGTTGATAGTGTTAGACTATAATAGATATGATTCTCTCTCAAATGTTCATATATTGATACAGGTAGTAATTGAATGTGGAATCGATAGTTTATGAAACAACAATATAAAGGGGGTAAGTTGATATCAATCCCCAAAGATATCATCGGCTGTCTCTGAGGTTGAAAGATCTCGGAATAGCATCACTGTGTTGGCGCGCGGTGGTTGTTTACCCCCTCCCCATGAATCCCGATGTCTTACAGACATCGGGATTTTTTATTGCTATTAAGTCGGCTATATTGTAGATTTTATCTGGATGCATTAGGTTTGGGGAATTCTGAGAGTAGTCACTCAATGTGTTTGTCCTTTTTGTTCCCTTTGAAAATAATGACGCAGTCCCCAACAAAAACATTTGAGGATAAACTTAGCGCCGGTCCGTTAGGGGTAACGCAATATGGATACAAAAGACATTCTTCAATCTATTTCATCACATGGTTTACATCCAATACCTGTGGAAGGAGATGCGGACAAAGAGAACGCCCAAGCACCAATCTTCCAAGGCACATTGGAAGATTATTTCATCGCGGCTAAAGTTCTAGAAGCAAAGGCTATTTTTGTTTCTGTGGACAAACTTGAAGAAGCTGACCTCGTTTATGAAATAGAGGATGACGATGATGAATATGAAGATGAACTTGATGACGATACTGAAGGTGTAACAGCTAATTCACCTTCCGAATCTACAGAAGTCGATCTGACACTTGCCGCCCCCAATCTTTCCACCTACAAAAATAAAATTGGCACCGAGCATTCATTCAAATTAGCAATTGTGAAAGATTTTGGTGGATTGGAATTCTTTTTGGAAGAATCATGGTGGCAGTCATTCTCTGAGGAACGTAATGTTGCGATAGAAAAAGTTGATGAGGACAGAGAAGCATATCGCGAGAAAATGGAGAAACAGCGAATAGAGAAAGAAAAGGATTTAATAAAAACGATCAAGCAATTGATAAAGGATGAGGAATTTGTACGAATTCCCACACAAAGAGGAATGATCAATTATGCTCTTGAGAATGTTCCGAACGCCGAAGGACTTAGCGAACGATCGTTGAAAGAAGAAATTCAAAATTTGCGGGACAAGATAATTGCAAAAGGACTCAATAAGAAGAGGCGTTAGCCCTAACCAGGCGCTCCCCGCAAACAACATGGGGTTTCGCATAAAGCGCTCAACAAGCTCGGCTTGTCCAGAAGATTGCATCACACGAAGTGTGATACTATATTTGACAGGAAGCTCACTACAAAATTCATGGCGAACATAGGTTTCGGTTCTTAATAATAAATTTTTCAGCATGAACTTGTGGCGCAAAGCGCCATGGCGCGGAATATATCAATGTGAGGCGCCATTTCGTTTTCAACATTTTGAAAGTTATCAGTGCCGCAGCTTAGCGCCGATCCGTTAGGCGGCTAATCCTTTAAAGTGGATGGTACTGCCCAACCATCTTATATATGATGGAGTCTAATAAAAAGATTTTCCTGTATAAATTAAGAACGATTTAATGATTGAAAGATCAGAGATTTTAATCATATCTAAATAAAAGGAGTATTCAAAAATGAGCAAGAAGAAAATCACTATCATAACAAAAAAAATAAAAGTAATGTTGTTTTTATGTCTTCAATTAAATTTTCTTTGCCCTCTTTCATCAGAATCTCAACAAGTTTATCAATCAGATAACGAAAAGACAAAATCCCCCTTTCTCCAATCGGTGATCCGATTTAACGATTCATCTCTAGAGATGCTTGTCTTGCATCCTGAAATAGTGTTTGCTGATCCTGATGCTTTTTGGGCAAGTGATTCAGCCTATCGACTAGTGAAGCAATGGCATAAAATTAGTTCACGTCCCATACCGATGGAACAATGGAATAAATGGATGCAAGCTTCAAAAGATATTCCCGTCAATGACAGAGCGAAGAATTCTCAGCTTGTAGCAGCGCAATCGACAATGAGTAAAGAAAAAGAATTTAACGAAAGAGCAGTTCCATATCTTTGTTCGTTTTTACCTAAAGACTGTCCAAAAATAACTATTACAATCTACTTTACAACGGCTATTATGTGGTCCGGTTTTCAAAGCGGAAATAGTATTGTAATTTATGGTGCTAATGCGGATAAGGACAATTTGTTTATCCACGAATTGTTCCATCAAGGATTCGCCCAATATAGGCAAAATAAATTGTGCGCAAATCATCAGGATTCCCTGATTTCTAACATTTATGATAATCTTCAGAATGAAGGAATGGCTACCTATGTTGGTTACAAAGCTCTTAAGGAATTCCCGCATTGCCGAACCGATCAGCTGAAAGATGATTATAAAATGTATGAAAACATGGAAGATGTAAAGTCGTTACTTAATGCTATGAATAACCTTTGTAAGAAGTCTTTTACGTTGACTGAAAAAGAATTAAGGGATTCTCTTTGGCAGATAGGTTCTATAGATAGAGCATTCTATGTTGTCGGGTGTTTCATGGCTAAAACGATAGATGAAAAATTGGGAAGAGATGCCTTGGTAGAGACGATTACCCAGAAGTCGATTAGTTTTGTTCGGCTGTATAATTCTCTTGTCGATGAAAGTATCCGTGTTATGGATTTGTCAACGTGTAAAAAATAAAAAATCGTAATCCGCCGCCTAACCAGGCGCTTCCCGAAGGGATCCCTTTGGGACAAGCTGACGGTTGCCAGCTGGGTACGTTAAGCATGGCACGCATAGGTTTTGTGTTTAATTGAAAGTTGGTATCATGAACTTGTTTCGTTTTGTGTATATTGAAACTTATCAGCGCCGCATCCCGATTTATCGGGAGCCGGTCCGTTAGGCAACATACGGAGATATTTATTATGACAATGACTAAATTCTTAATGATCGGTACCTTGCTTCTTTGTTTGAACTTCAACAGTAGAGCACAAGATGAACATATTAGGCCTTACGTGATCATGAGTGGTGCTGATAGCCATATTTCAACCCCAAGTTGTTTGCGTATCATTACTGAATCTCAATGGGACACTACGTGGCTTGAACATATGGGATGGGAGAAGAAACAAATATATGACCAATACTATAATCGGCTCGGAATACCAATTATTGATTTCAATAAATGTATGGTCATTGCCATATTTCTGGGAAAATCCTGGAACACAGCGGGCATTTCAGTAATCTCCATTCAAGAAGGGAATGATCAAATAGTTCTCAGCTTTGATTTAAAGTCATATCAAAGTATGGAACCTGGTGATCAAGTGAAACCGTATGGATTTTTTGTACTGCCTAATTCTAACAAGCAGGTATTAATACAAATCAATAATCAATCCTATGCCTCTCGAATTCGAAATGAGCCACCTGTCTGGAAAGATTATCATCAATTCCCTGCACTCAAGAAATAGTTCGGGTATGTTGCCTAACCAGGCGCTCCCCGCCATCCCGATATAAAACATCGGGACGCACACAACGCGAAACAGCGGGATTTCGCAGAAAGCGCTCAACAAGCTAGCTGACGGAATGAGCGTTGGTACGTTTAGCATGGCTGGTGGTGGGTTTTCGTTTTTATTATTCAGTTTTTAGTACCTATAACTTTTATATTTATTAATTTAGTTTTGCGAATGAACTCGTGGCGCAAAGCGCCATGGCGCGGAATATATCAATGTGAGGCGCCATTTCGTTTTCAGCAATATGAAAGTTATCAGCGCCGCAGTCCCCAACAAAAACATTTGGGGACAAGCTTAGCGCCCATCCGTTAGGCTGCCCCAATGTTGTAAAGCATCTTCACGATCAAATGTAATCTCATTTATCATAATTCGAGAATTTAAATGAACATCCTCCAAAGTCTACATGACCCCAAATCTGCGTTTATCATTGTTGCGTCAACTATTGGATTTTTTGCTGGGATATACCTTCTGTGGGACTATTTGAGCTTTACCTTAATGGCAGACGAAACACAAGGACAAATAGTGGCAACTGACGATCATTACTACACCATTCAATATAATGTTGAGGGTCAGACGTTCCGAATCAAGGAGCGTATTCCAAAATGGGGAATGCGCCACGGATGGACGGTTTCTGTTCTGTATGATCCGTTATCTCCAGACAATGCACGCGTTAGCAATTATAATTGGTTTTATCCATTCATCTGGATTGCTCTATCTATAGTCTGGTTCCTTTCCGTTTTATATCCCAAAATCTTTGGACGTGATGAAGATGTGGAAACATGAGGCAGGGGCTGCCTAACCAGGCGCTCCCCGCTAATCCCGTAAAAAACACGGGACGCAAAAAACGCGAAACAGCGGGGCAGGCAAGCTCGGTTTGTCCGGAAGATTGAATCACTCGAAGAGCGTGATGCTATATTTATTAAAGAGTGCACTGCAAAATTCATGGCGAGCAGAGGTTTTAGTTTTTAGTAATAACCTTTTCAGAATGAACTTGTGGCGCGAAGCGCCATGGCCATTAGCAAGAAAAAGTACTATAAACCATCGATACTAACCCATATCAATCATTCAAGGAGACTATAAGGAATATTGCGCTGATGGTAATTTCCGGTGTGATAGGATTAACAATGTTCACCGAAAATGTGCGGACAGCCCAAATAATCGGACTATTTGCCTGTGGAGCAGTTTTTGGTGCTGCGCTTACAGCGATCATTTCTGCTTTCAAGTCAAAGCAGACAAAAGCATAGATTCAGAACCAAACAACTCGTTACTGACGGTCATACCGCCTAACCAGGCGCTCCCCGCAAACAACACGGGGTTTCACACAAAACGTTCAACAAGCTCGGCTTGTCCAGAAGAATGAACCACGCAAGGCGTGATACTAATTATAAATGAGCCCGCCAAAAAATGATGCATAGCGGGCAAGCCGGCGTAACTCTCCGCCGAAGGCGGATCAGCCTCTGGCTGAGAACACGCGACCCACAGCTTAGAAGGCTGTTGCTCTATCCACTGAGCTACGGTGCCATAACCGATCACCCCTTTTTTCAATTTAAGAGATAAAGTATTTCGAGAAAATATTCCTTACAAAGTATTGACTTCCTTTCTTCTTTTATTTATATTGACTAAGTAGTCAGTCATATATGGAAATACGATCATGTCGCCACGATCAAAGTTATTATCCGAACAAATGAAAGCAAAAAGCCGTAGCGCTATCGTTTTGGCAGCTCTGGAATTGTTTGCAAAGAAAGGTTTTTCAGCGACCACTACGGATGAGATTGCAAAAAAAGGCAAAGTCTCCAAAGGTCTCATTTTCTCCCACTTTCATACTAAAGAAGATATATTGTTAGCGATCATCGACGAAGAGATCGATAGGTTTTTGCCAAAATTCAACCAGGATGATGATGCACGAGACCCCAAAGAAAAACTTACTTCCTTTATTAATGAATGGCTGGGGTTATTGGAAAAGGAACCGTTATTGATTCTACTCTCATTGCGGTTGAACCTCGATGAGAGCTGGCGAAAAATATTAAGAAGAAAAGGTAAACAGTACATCGAAATCTATCTTAAGAGAATGCGTGACCTGCTTATCCAAGCAGGATCAAAAAAACCCGATCTCGATTGTTATCTCATTGGTGTTCTCTTCGATGGTGTCGCTGCAAACTATGTTGCCGCGCCTGAATTGTTTCCGCTCAATGATATTAAGAACTATCTGATTGAACTCTTATTTTCCTATTGGCAAAATCAAAAATAGAAATAATCTTTCTGGCGCTGCCCGTTGTATTCAGGAAGGAACATTTAAAAACAAGAACTAACTGCATAATTTTACTTGTTCTTATTTCTTGCGAACTCACACCGGCACGGGGACAAACTTGCTCCTTGGACGGCCAAGCCTCCGGCTGGATCATGTTTACTCCCGACAACTCTCAGGTTTCCCAAACAGGTCTTCGCTATATCCCCGAATTATCTTTGAAACAAAAATTAAATGATGATCTTAATGCCGATATGGATTTGTCGCTCGATGCCTACACTACCGAAATCTTTGCAAAAAACCAGCAGACGAGATACGACGGAATAATAAAACCATACCGTGCATCGATCCGGCTCGCATCGGATGTGTTCGAAGCACGTGTTGGACTGCAAAAAATAAGCTTCGGTACTGCAACGCTCTTTCGGCCACTCATGTGGTTCGACAAAATTGATCCGCGCGATCCGCTGCAGCTTACTAATGGAGTGTATGGTCTGCTCACGCGATACTACTTTCTTACCAATACCAACATCTGGCTATGGGGACTTTACGGCAACGAGGAGACCAAAGGATGGGAAATTGCGCCAACACAAAAGAAAAGCGTTGAATATGGAAGTAGAATACAAGCACGTCTCTTGAGCGGTGAGACGGGAATATCGTATCATCATCGTGAAGCCGATCTCAGCAATCTGACGGGAATCCCGACAGACACCGGGGGATATTCCGTTCCTGAAAATAGATTTGCGCTCGACGGGAAATGGGACATAGGAATCGGAGTATGGTTCGAGGCAGTAATTATTCATGAACAAACCGAAATTCCTGGAATGAAATATCAACGACTATGGACATTAGGCGCCGATTACACTTTCGATATCGGAAATGGATTAACCGTCCTCACTGAATATTTCCGGGATGAACATCCAAGCAACGTTTTCGGTCCGGCAGACGGCATCGGCTTTTCCGGTTTGTCATTGAATTATTCGTTGGGTACCCTTGATCGAATATCGATCATATTGTATCGCGACTGGATAGATCAGGATTGGTACCGCCTTATTACTTTGCAAAGAACATATGATAATTGGATCATTTATCTCCTTGGATTCTGGAATCCAAACAATATTCAACTTTATCAAACTCAAGGGGGCAATAGCCTCTTTGCAGGGAATGGAATTCAACTCATGATCGTGTTTAATCATTGAGAGGTATTTTTCTCACCATCAAACGATGGAAAATGAAATCGTAAGCAAGAACAATGGAATACATATGCAAAATACAATAGTCATAAAAACAGAAAACCTGGACAAAATCTACCCTCTGGGACTTAATACCCTAAAGGCATTGGACAAGATTAATCTCTCTGTGGGCAAAGGCGAATTCCTCGGATTAGTAGGTCCCAGTGGATCGGGCAAGACGACGCTTTTGAACATCATCGGCTGTCTTGACGCTCCGACCAACGGCAGTGCAGAAGTGCTGGGACAGAAATCGGAACTGCTCTCACACAAGGAGGCTGCACAGCTTCGGAAGAACCATATCGGTTTCATTTTTCAAACATTCAACTTGCTGCCAGTCTACACAGTGTTCGAGAACGTGGAGTTCCCTTTGCTGCTTCTCGGCAAGGATTCATCCACGCGAAAGAAACTCGTGATGGATGCACTTGAATGGGTTGGTTTAGCAGAGCGCGCCGAGTCCAAGCCCGCACAACTCTCGGGCGGGCAGAGTCAGCGTGTGGCAATAGCCAGAGCTGTCGTTAAAAAGCCGGAACTTGTTCTTGCCGATGAGCCTACAGCCAACCTTGATGCGGAGAATTCACATAATATCATGAAAACCATGTTGCAGTTGAATGAAGAACTCAAAACTACATTTGTCTTTGCTACGCACGACGAAAAGGTTATAGCATACCTCAAGAGAAAAATCACCCTTGTCGACGGAAGAGTCGAAAAGGATGAAACGAAATCATGAAAGTAAGGTGAACCGTGTTGATTCTAAAACTCGCTTTGCGAAATATTCTCGGCGCAGGTCTTCGAACCTGGCTCAATGTCGTCGCACTTTCCTTTTCTTTCGTTGCCATCATTTTTTTGCAGGGTATGTACAACGGCATGAATGATCAGGTTGAACGAGCGACCATTGACGCCCTCTATGGCGGCGGCCAGTTCTGGGTGAAAGCGTATGATCCCTATGATCCACTTACGCTCACAGATGCGCATGCTGCCATTCCCGCGGAACTTCAGGCTCTTGTTAAGAATAATGAAGCAACTCCAATCCTCATCTGTCAGGCTATGATTTACCCTGAGGGCCGTTTTCGGAATATCCTCATCAAAGGAATTGACTCGAACCAGAGTGTCTTATCTATTCCTTCGTTCCTTTTAAAGAGCGATCAAGGAAGCATACCGGCTCTCATCGGAAGCAGAATGGCAAAAAGCATCGGGCTACATAAAGGTGACGAGCTCACAGTCCAATGGCGCGATGTTCATGGTACATTCGACGCGAGAGAGGTCAAGATCGTAGAAGTCATGAAGACTACAGTTCAGGAAATTGACAATGAGCAAATCTGGATTTCTCTAGATCGGCTTCAATCACTGACGACAATGCCCGGACAGGTGACAATGGTTGTACTGAAAAACAATGTCCAACAACCAAAACAGCTGGCCGGATGGGAGTTCAGAAGTCTTAATTATCTTTTGCAGGATATTCATGCCCTCTTCAGGAGCAAGACGATCCAGGGAAGCGTCTTATACGTGATTCTTCTGTTCCTTGCAATGCTTGCAATCTTTGATACCCAAGTTCTGTCCATCTTCCGCCGCAAGAAAGAGATGGGCACGCTTATGGCGCTCGGGATGACACGGCTGAAGATCATTGCACTCTTTACGCTGGAGGGGGCTTTCCACGGAGTACTCGCGGCAATCGTCGCTGCAGCCTACGGCATTCCGCTCCTCAACTACGTTGCGCGAACAGGCATAGCTCTTCCAGGAGCACTTGACAACGCCGGTATTGCGCTCGGTGAAAAACTCTTTCCAACCTATTCTGCAGGATTGATCGCAGGAACCACACTTCTGGTCCTGCTCGTTACAACGATCGTTAGCTTTTTACCGACAAGAAAAATTTCCAACTTGAAGCCGACGGACGCATTGAGAGGGAAATTTTCATGATTAAATTTCTCCTCAAAGGATTGCTTCGCGATCGGTCTCGTTCACTTTTCCCTGTGTTGATAGTCGCAGCAGGTGTCATGCTCACAGTGTTCTTGCACGCCTGGATCAATGGAGCAGTTTCCGGACTCATCCAAACCACTGCACATTATCAAACAGGGCATGTGCGTGTGATGACAAAAGCCTATGCGGCGCACGTTGACCAAGTTCCCAATGATTTGGCACTCCTCGGCATCGATACGCTTCTTTCTTCTTTGAGAAAGAGTTATCCTGATCTTCTCTGGACACCGCGTATTACTTTCGGAGGGCTTCTTGATATACCAGACGAGAAGGGTGAAACAAAAGAACAAACCCCTGTGGTCGGCATGGGAGTAAACCTCCTTTCTGCCGATAGTCCGGAGTGGAAAATACTGAATATCCGGCCTGCGCTTGTTCGAGGAGAATTACTCAAAAAGCATGGCGATCTCTTGATAGCGGAAGAGCTTGCACAGAAACTCCATGTTCAGCCGGGTCAAAAAGCTACAGTTATCAGCTCGACGATGTACGGCAGCATGTCATTCACAAATTTTACAATTGCCGGAACGATCCGATTTGGCGTGGGACAGATGGATCGAAGTGCAATCATTGCCGACCTCTCCGATATGCAACAAGCACTGGATATGCAGCAAGGCGCCGGAGAAATTTTGGGCTTTTACCGGGATGACCTCTATCATGAAGACCTCGCAGACATCATGGTCAATGGATTTAATGCACACTTCCCGAATACCGCAGAGAAGTTCTCGCCAATCATGGGAACATTGCGAAACCAAAGTGGTCTCTCCGACTATCTTGATCTTGTCGGAAAATTCACACGTATGATCCTTGGTCTCTTTGTTTTCGTTATGTCCATTGTCTTATGGAATGCAGGTTTGACCGGAAGCTTGCGGCGGTATGGCGAATTTGGTTTGCGGCTTGCAGTCGGTGAAGAAAACGGTCACATCTATCGATCAATGATCGTTGAATCGCTAGTGATCGGCATTGTCGGTTCCCTGCTCGGGACGGCGATTGGAGTAGCATGTGCGTACTATCTGCAAGTACACGGATTCGACATTGGATCGATGATGAAGAACAGCACCATGATGCTCACTGATATTATCAGGGCACAAGTAGAGCCATCGACTTTTGTCATCGGTTTTCTGCCGGGTATTCTTGCCACAGTGCTCGGCAGTGTAACATCCGGCATCGGCATTTTCAATCGACAAACATCGCAATTGTTTAAGGAGCTTGAAACATGAGACATCTATTCTGGTTTATACTTTTCTTTCCATTCGTAACAATTTGGGGGCAAACTCCCTCGGGAGACGAGATCCTAAAAAAAGTAGATCAAAACATGTTTTCGGAAAACAAGATTCTCACTTCGCGCATGGTGATTCATGGAGAGCGTGGCAGCCGGACTATAGAAGCAAAGTCCTGGCAGCGAGGTACAAAAGAGGCGTTCACTGAATTTCTGGCTCCTGCCCGGGAGAAAGGCACGAAGATGCTTAAGCTTCAAGACATGTTGTGGACCTACTCCCCTTCCACGGATCGGACAATCTTGATTTCCGGTCATATGTTGCGTCAGTCAATGATGGGTTCCGATCTTTCCTACGAGGACATGATGGAGGACCCGCATTTACCCAACCTCTACACGGCAAAAATCTCCTCTGAAGAAACTGTGAACGGACGTCCGTGCTGGGTTTTAGACCTCACTGCAAAAAAGGAAGACATCGCTTATGAGAGCCGGAAGGCTTGGGTTGACAAAGCACGCTATGTCATTCTGAAAGAGAATCTCTGTGCCAAGAGCGGCAAGCTCTTGAAGACGATCGACGTGCGCGAGGTGATGGAAGTACAGAATCGATGGATTGCAAAGTCGGTCTTGTATAAAGATGTCCTCAAAGATGGAGAGGGAACAGAGTTTTTTGTTGACTCTATTGTTCTTGATGCCTCCATCCCGGATTATCTCTTCTCTAAGGCGGCATTGAAAAAATAGTTTATGAACAAAATGGCGTATCTAATAAAATTTCAAATTCCTTCGATTTATTCTTATTCACCATAAAAAGAACTAATAAAAAAGGATATGCACAATCAAGTGATCTCCCGCCAAAAGATGATGCATGGCGGACAAGCCGGCGTGACTCTGCGCCAAAGGCGCATGAGCCTCCGACTCAGAACACTTTCTATTTCCACAAGATGCGGATTCTTAAAATCTCCGCTACTCTCCTGATTTCATTAGATTATGGTACCTTTGGGAAGTGACCCCGGCGTGACTCGAACACGCGACCCACAGCTTAGAAGGCTGTTGCTCTATCCACTGAGCTACGGGGCCAGTATTTCACTTAAAATTACGAAAAACTCCCCCTCAATTCAACAACATCACGAACTTACCGAACCCTTCATCGACACATTTTGCCTGCCGGCTATTTGGTGAAACTTAGATTCCTTTTCCGGCGGTTTTCTCTATGATAACGGAATGGTCCTTTCGATGTATGGAGTGTAATCTGTTACCTTTTGAATATATCGTTCCTTCATTAAGGGGGACGAAATAATATAATCTGCCGTTGCCCTATTGCACGATGTAGGAACATTATAAAGGACAGAAATCCGGAGCAATGCTTTCACATCGACATCGTGGGGATGCGGCTGCATAGGATCCCAAAAGAAAATCAATAGATCGATTTTTTCTTCTGCTATCATTGCACCAAGCTGCTGATCGCCTCCGAACGGACCGGATTTGAGTTTCACAATATGATGCTTGAGTGTATCACCTTTTTCCAATTTTTTGGATATTGTTTCTTCGACAAGGCGGCCAGTCGTTCCTGTGCAGATCAACTTGTGGTTTAAGAGTAATTTCCAGTTCCATTCTACCCATTCAACCAAATCTTTTTTACAGTTATCGTGCGCAACCAAAGCAATTCGTTTCGATATTTCCATGATCTCTCCTCAGTTCTCCTTCACGGTAAGGTACTGATTTTACAAATATGAGTCACATTATCATTTTATTATTTCGCGGTATGTATACAGAAAACAATATAGGACCTAAGGGTATGGTCAGGATGCCCGTTTCAATCGCCTTCTGTTGGCCGCTCTCTCGATCGCAAATAAAACGCAGCGCTTTCCTCTGAAGCCTGATGCGCTGTATTGATCACGTTTCCTTCAAGTATAACATTCTTCAATTCGCCGGGGGCTACAGAAAGAAAAGTGCCGGTACCTGCAAGCACATGGCAGTTCCGAATTATTGTTCCTGGACAATTGTCAAGCCGTATCAGAGGAGCTTCGAGAGACGGTTTGCGTGTTGCCACACCATCCAGTTCTAATTCCGTTGAATTCCATACGAAAAATGCTACACCGCTATCCGCGTTGACCTGAACGTTATGCAGTTCCAATGCTATGGTGTTGGACGCTTTCAACCCAATTTTCGAAGATGCAATCACGTCGCTGATGCGCAGCCCTGAAATCGGCATCTCCGGCACAGCCCTTCGATATTGATCGCCACGCGCGCGCGGTCGATGGTCATATTGCTGATAGCGATGTTGCGAAACACCGGAGTCCGCACCGTAACGGGTTCTTCGTCCGTTTTCACTTCACCTTCCATCATGTAATAGTTTGTCACGCTGATCCCTTGGCCGACATTTTTCATTGTCCAATTGTCGAAACGGACATCTTCGATTACACCGCCGCGGCCGCGCCGGCTCTTGATCCGCACACCTATCTGGGTACCCTCGCACGTGATATTGCTTGCCACCACGTTACGGATTCCGCCTGCGATCTCACTTCCAAGTACGACTGCGCCGTGCGCACGATGTATGGTGCAATTGGTGATAGATACATTTTCGGTTGGTCGATTAACCCGCAAGCCATCAGCATCTTTTCCTGATTTGAGAACGATGCCATCGTCACCGGTTTCAATATAACAATCAGAGATGCGTATGTCCTTGCCGGAATCGATATAGATGCCGCCCGTATGCACTCCTGGATAGGTCTCGATAATGACATTTCGAACAACAGCGTTTTCTGTGTACAGCAGATGGATCGGCCACATTGCCGAACCAATAATATGGACGCCTTCGATGAGAACATTCTTGCTGTTCATGGTTCGGATGAATGAAGGACGAAGCTCCGGCGCGGTCTTTTGATATTCTTCATCCGATGCGGGAGTTTTTACTTCCAGCGATTTTAAAAGATGAGCCCAATTGGGTCCTGCGGCTGACCCAGGACTTCTTCCCATGATCTTCATCCACTCAGCGTTGCTCGTTGTAATTGTACCCCGTCCCGTTATGGTGACGTTTTCCAAATCATGCCCGCCGATCAATGGAACCGGCGTGATGCATTCGATACTTTGATGCCTTCCTTTTGTGAATGGAAGACGTTCCGCCGGAAAACGCAGTGTGGCTCCTGCTTCGATGTAGAGAACCAGATTGCTCACCAATTCGATCGGACCGGTGACATACTCTCCCGCCGGGATGTACACTGTGCCACCGCCTGCCGTTTTTGCCGCCTTGATTGCAGAGTTGATCGCCTCTGTAGCCCGTGCCGAACCATCATTGCGCGCACCGTAATCTAGAATATTGAAGAATGGACCGCCGCATAACGCGTTCGTGCTGCAGAGCAGTAACAGCAATAACAGTATTCGTGTTCGAAAGAATAAGTTCATGATTTCTCCAATCTTTTATTTTTATCCTCACCGATAAAGGATACTTTCACAATGATACTACTTCTTGTTATGGCTGCTGACGACATCCGATGAAGATTTCGGGCAGCGGACTTCAGTCTTTCTTTATATTGACTTCTTTCACCGAAGGTTTCTTCATCAAAGCTGCATATTGATCGGCATACTGAGAAAGAACTTCTGCAAAGATGTCTATATCTGTTTTCACCTTTTGCAAAACGCTCAAGTGAGCCATAATGAGATGCAGTTTATTGACAGGTTCTTGTGCATCATCGCTATAATCAGTTGACGCTAATTTTTCTTCAACGAGTGTGTATGTTGATACCAAACCCTGCTCTGCCTGCATCACACAGTTTAATTTTTCATTCATCTCGCTGTTGTAAATTGGCAGTACGGTTTTCTTATACTCTTCTACTGCTTTGTTATACCTGGCAGCTTCTTCGTCGCTCATCTCTCCCAAAAAATATGGATCGGGAGATGAAGGGGAATCTGTGGTACGGGTAACAGTCTGAAACTTTTTCAGTGCTTCTTCTATTTTCGGTTTGTATTTTTGTTCAACCGTATTGAATTGAACTGTATAGTCTGCTGTCATATTCATACTTTTCAGGTCTTTTGCCTGCTGATCGGTCACATATTTGACCGCTTCAGTCACCGGCTGATTGTCTATATCTTTATTCACATGCGCAGTCGCCGAAGGCATATAGTTCTGAGCATTTTGCATGGCCCATTGTTGTTTTTCTTCTTCTGTCATTTTGTCTAATTTTTCAGAAAGTTTTTTCGCGTCTTCAGCATTCATCGTTGAGGTTGCAGGAGACATTGCCGCATTACTGGTTGCGAGCTGTATGGCACTCAATTCCTCTTGTGCTTTTGTTAAGGTCGCTTTGGTCGTGTCGAAAACGGCACATATATTATTTTTACAGCATAAAAATGTATAAGCCGCTTCACAGTTCTTAATATCCGGCTGTTTGCTCAACGCCAAAAGAAAGTTCTGCTTGTATTCGACCTGGGCGAAGAGCGACATTGCGTACCAACAGAGAGCGAGTGCAGTACCAGCTATTTTTCTCATGATAGTCTCTCCTTGAATATGAGTAATGTGGTTACGATATTTTCTATCGTGATGCTTCCATAGTAAATAAAAATTTACTTGAATACCATCTTTTCAAAAACAGGGTCAATACTTTTAGGTATGAATTTTTCAATGTGAGCTACATAGAGATTCGGATTGAATGCCTTGGAGCTTACTCCGAGGTATTTTTTTATATGAGAAGAATGAATTTATTTCTTCTGCTATACCTGACGAATATGTGTATCGATGTTGTACCCTCGTTCGCCGAAGGGCTGAAGTTTCTCAAGCCAGATCTGCTCGAGCAGCGTCAATTCATCGCTCAGGTTGAAGTTCAGATCGTCTTTGACTTTCACAATTTCAAGGACCTCGAAGATAAATTTATCCGGACCATATTCATTCCATTCCTTCTGAAGCGCTTCGTTGCGATGTCGTCCGATTTTCAGCATGAACTTGTGACTGTTCAACGGTCCTTCAAGGTTTAAGCTGCTTCCAAGCAGCACTTTCCCATTCACACTATTCTTCACCTGAAAGATACCGGCAGGTATCTTCCTTTCTTTGTACTCTCTTTTGATATCCTGTTTTGTTTTCACTTTTGTTGTCCTTGATTGTTCTTTGCTCACTGTGACATGTAGTGCCGGTGTAACCAGTATTGACTTCACTACACGGTACTTATCTCCATCGCGTACCATCATTCCTTCGTCGATGAATGCACGCCGAATTGTACAATAATCATCGCATAATTCACCGATGATAGCATCCACTTCACTCTCCTGATAAACCGACTCAGGATGGAATCGGCGCAGAATCTCTCCCATCACGATGAGGCGCTTCTTATGTTGAGCCGGAATGCGGTTGACCCTACCGTTTTTCATAAAAACCTTCAAGACTTTTTCTCGATAACGCTGCAGGCGTTCTTCTTGAATGTAGTGTTCTGCATTCCGGAATGATGTCAGCTCACGGAGGCTTTTATCGAAAAGTGCTTCATTCAGCGCATAGACGACGTAGTACTGTTCTTTTCGTTTGAATACCAATCCTGCCTTTTCCAGCCTCCCCAAATGGAAACACACCGTGGATGCAGCAAGATTGCAGCGCTGGGCGAGCTCCTCGACACATTGCGGTTCGCGGAGTGCCTGTATGAGTGTGAGGCGGGAACTGTCTGCCAGCGCCTTTATGATCTGTACACTTTCAGCAATATCCATCGGAGTTTTCAATCTTTTTATGATTCGATATATATCGAATCAAATATACACAAATAGTGTGCAGATGTCAAGGACCGGTATTCAGATATAAGACCGCGATAGATTCTTTATAAATCCCGCCAATCATGGTTCAGATATTTTTTGAAAAGGAAGAGATGAGGGGCAACGTTGTGTGTATTTACGCAACGGTCATAAAAACACATCGACCTCTATAGTTACGCCTCATATTTATATTCCATGGATAGGCCAGCTACCAATTCATTCTCAGTTTCATAGCTGCAGTGATAATATCTGCCATTTTACTCGCCCCATAAATGTTTGGGTGTATCTCGCATCCCCAATCAGAATTCGTTAGAACACTTCTTCTAATTTCTATAAAGAAGACATCATTGTATCTTCCTCTTACTTTCTTTTGTTGCTCAACAATCTCTTTTACATATGTTACACATGGTTCTTCAATCATCGGTCCGCACACACAAAAGATTGTAACGCCTGAATAGAGATATCGTATCCGTTCAAGCAATTGGGTGTAAGCATCTTGGAATGTCACTTTGTCCGGATGAGGGAGAGTAGAAAAATCATTTGTTCCAAGATTGACGACAACAGCCTGGGGAATCCAGGCCTTAAAATTCCATTTTTTTGTTGAATCAAAGAAGCATGTACGATCATATAACGCCGGCATCGGATCTATCGATGTCTTGTTGCTATCGCCATAATTTCTCACGACTCCGCGTCCGGAATATGAAATAATATGATATTCTGCATTTAACGCTCTCGCAGTCATCGAAGCGTACGACATACATGCATTTTCTGTTTCTGGGCTGAATGTACAATCTGAGCTAGCTCCCTCGACTCCATATCCAGAAGTAATTGAATTACCAATGAACTCGATTCGACGCAACGGTCGCATATCGGGTGGGAGAAGATTTTTCCCTCTGTCGAGGATAAATCCCATAAACATACCTTTGCCAACAAAAGGGTCTGTTCGTTTTTGAATCATGATACTGTGTGGAATTGAGTCAGACAATCCATGTGCTACTTCATATACTTTCGTTGTGTCTGTCGTAAGTAAACGCGGCGCATCATTATCAACGATGACCGCATACTCATTCTTTTGATCATTCAATCGAATGGAGCATCGAGTCCCTTTAAAACGTGCTTTGATATACACTCCGGCCCAATCGAAAGCAACACATTTGGGATTAGTAAAATCGAAGCGCCCCGTATACTGTATGCAAGAATTATCAGCATCTATGACACCAGTGCTGATTGGTTCTTGCTGAGTAAGAAAAATACAACAAGCATTAAAAAGGAACACGAGAATACCGCAAGAAATTGTATGAAGGAAAATCGGCCATTTTGTATTCATAAGGAACACCTCTCTTGGTAATAATATTTTTATTCGTGAAACAGTATTGCCGCTGGAATGATTTGTTTTATCATTTCAGGACATTCGATACTCATACCTAATCCTCTACGACTTCTGCCGTTGTTAAAAATCTTGGGGGCTTGCGCGAGTGTGTTGCTTGCTCAAAAGCGTACGCAAACTTAAGAAGCGCCGGTTCACTCCATGCACGTCCAAAGAATGAGATCCCAATAGGCAATCCAAAAACAAATCCTGCCGGAACGGTAATGCTCGGATACCCCGCAACGGCAGCAATGGTTGAACTTCCGCCAAGAAAGTGATCACTATCGATCAGGTCCGTGAGCCAAGCGGGGCTGTCGGTTGGCGCTACGAGCGCGTCTAATTTAAATTTCTTCATTGTTGCATCGATCCCTTCCTTACGGGACATCCGGCGGCACAACTTAAGGGCATCGATGTATTTCTTGCTCGTCAAAGGTCCCTTTGCTTCCGCTTTCAGGAAAAGTTCCTGTCCAAAATACGGCATCTCCGATTTTGCATTTTTCTCGTTATACTCGATGAGTTCCTTCAGTGAATGAACCGGTGCGCCCGCACCAAGTCGAGCGAAGTAATCGTTCAAATCCGACTTGAGTTCATACATCAAGACGTCCAGTTCAGCATCGTCAAATTTTCCTATCGTTGGGATATCTGCGGGATCAACCAGTACCGCTCCCTGTTGTTTGAGAACATTCAAGGCATCGTTAATGACTTTATCGACACCAGCGTGGAAACCAAAGTACTTCCGCACCACACCAATTCTTGCTCCCTCCAGCCCCTTCGGATTGAGGTACTGAGTATAGTCGGTTGAGGATTTTCCCCGGCTGTCACCGGTTACCTTGTCTTCTGCGTCGATCCCAGCGAGAACACCAAGGACGATCGCTGCATCGCGCACCGTGCGTGCCATGGGTCCGGGAGTATCTTGCGTGTGCGATATCGGGATCACTCCTGTGCGGCTGATAAGTCCGACAGTGGGTTTGATACCTACAATTCCATTGATCGATGACGGGCTCACGATAGAGCCATCGGTCTCCGTCCCCACCGCAGCCGCGCAAAGATTTGCGGAGACAGCCGCGCCCGATCCGGAACTGGAACCCGATGTATTCCGATCCAGTGCATACGGATTCTTCGTCAATCCGCCTCTGCCGCTCCATCCGCTGGTCGAATGGCTCGAGCGTATGTTCGCCCATTCGCTCAGGTTTGTTTTCCCAAAAATCACCGCTCCCGCGCTGCGCAATTGCTGTACGAGGAACGCATCTTTCGGCGGCTTTGCTCCCACCAATGCCAAAGAGCCGGCGGTTGTTGCCATCCGATCCGCTGTACCGATATTGTCTTTGATCAACACAGGGATTCCATGCAACGGACTGCGTGCGTCTTTTTCTTTTCGCTCCTTGTCAAGCGCATCAGCAATTGCAAGAGCATCAGGATTCAATTCAATTACACTTCGAAGTGCGGGACCTTGACGATCAATTGCTTCGATGCGGGCTAAATACTTTTCCGTGATGGATCGTGCTGTATATTTGCCCGAAGCCATCCCTTCCGCAAGTTCACTAATGCTCGTCTCTTCCAACTCAAAAGGTGAAATGTCGATACGAGGCGCAGAAGAAACGACAGTTTTTTCCGCAAACGCCAAAGAGGGAAGTGTCACTGCAACAATGCTCCCGAGCAAACCCGATTTCACAAAACCTCTTCGAGACAGATTGCCATCGTTGTTTTTGGATTCTTCAATGCGATCCATAGCTTCTACCTCCTTCGAGAGTGAGTTGTTATTCAGTACAACTACGCAAGTCATTAAAAGTGATTCTTCTAACTTTTCACCTCTCCCTCATAAATATATCTGCGCAGCTATTGTAATTTCGCTTCGCGGATTTCTTCATACGCTCCTCCTTAGTAAGGAGGGGACAAAAAGGGTGGTTGTTTTTCTGTTCTCCATGCATCTTTTGTTATTCAGCTTTTATTAAATTTTTTCTCCGATTGGAGCGGTGAAATGTCCATCTGCAATATCGCCGGTATTGCGAGTTGCCTGAGGTTCAAAAATTAATACTTCGACTTCTTCATCCGCAACCGTACGATGTTCGATACCGCGAGGCACTACGAGCAATTCACCCTGCTTTAATTCCACGATATGATCGCGAAACTCGACTCGAAAGCTGCCGCACCATACAAGAAAGAGTTCATCTTCGATATCGTGACGATGCCAAACGAATTCGCCTTTGAACTTTACGAGCTTAACCTCTTGACCATTGAGTTCCGCAATAACTTTTGGGCGCCAATACTCAGAGAATAATGCAAATTTCTTGTCGATATCGATTTTTTGTATTGGACTATTCATCTTTTTCGGGTGAGATACATTTTTTTGTGTTTGCACAAATCTACTTCATCAACAATACAGAAGCAAGAGGCGTGGCTGGGGCAGACAGTAGGAGCGATTTATGAATCGCCCCGACACACGCTCGATGCGGATTCTTGATCCACCTCGAGTCGGTCGTTTATGCGAAAGTAACCGTATTTATTCTCGCAGGGACGCAACATGCCGTGTCGTTAATATTGCGACCCATACTTCCTGATGTGCTCATACAGAAGATATGCAGTCCCGCCTTCTTCGACGACTTGCAGAACCCACCTGAGTGTACGGAGTTCCTTCTCTTTAGCCAACTCCTGTTTCCATGGTGAGGCAACATCGATCTGTTGTTGGAATTGAGATGAAAGTGAAGCAGGAAGATACGTGATTGACTGATGTAAGAACCCGGGCGAATATATCGAAGATTCACGCAACCACGACGGAAGAATTATATCTGTATCAAGACTATGGAAGAGAGATTGATTGATAGATTGCTTTTTCACAAGAGTATCGCGCACTTCCTTTTTATCCGGTTCTTGTGCACAAAGAGTATACGCCATAGAAAAACTGAAGACTAACATCCATATCGCCCAATGTATTGCCAGTTTGATGATAATTCCAGATCTACCCATTATCGGCATTACCTATACACTTATTCCCATTTGTCTCAAATCATAGGCATTTATACGAGTTATACACGACTAATGTTCCTCGAAGTTTTTATCTGTAGCCGAGGTCGTTGACCTCGGTTTTTCCTTCCCCGCGACCATCGGTCACGGCTGCTTTCTATTTATTCATGCTAGCGATGGATGTCTGCAAACCCGTAACTTAACATCACGCTCATGACGAGAATACCCGCAAAAAATATAAGTACAGTCCATTTATTGGAATTCGATATTTTCCCCGTCCTGAATAATGCATACCCTATGATCAGGTTAAACAAACCCCATAACACATTCACTGTCGGGGATGATAAACCTTTACCGGGTGGATTGGCAAATGGCGTGGGGAAAGTTTCGCCGGAAATACCGTGGATAAAGTGAGGAACAATATTTGCAATAAACATCCCTGCAAAAAAGCAAGCAACGTAATGATACCATTTCATGACAATACCCTCCTTCTTGAGTTTTTATATGTTATACACACTTTTCCTTTGTTTGCACAAATCTACTTCATCGGCAATTCAGAAGCAAGGGGTGGCAGAATAGCTGGGGTAGCAGCTCCTACGACATTCCTGTAGCCGGCGTCGCCCTGTCCCGAAGGGATCCCTTTGGGAGAGGGGACTACAGGGGTGGTTACGTCTTTGGCTGATCGAGCCGCATGGTTGGCTTGACGACTCTCATGACAAGCTGGGGGTCTCTCATTGTTGAAGAACTGACCTGCATTCCTGGGAAATTGTCATCGCAATGTTGATGGGGCAGGTCATAGGTAGAATATTGCTTCTGCTCTTCTAAATTAGTACGTTGAAATACAAGCAAGTGATTATAAACCACATAAAGGATATCTTATGAACACCAATTCACCAATTCCTGATAACACCGCCAAGCGTGCAGAGTCTGAGTCCTTCAGTGCCAGCATGTTCTCGATATCACTGACCGTGAAAGATCTCGGCACAAGCCTTGCGTGGTACCACGATGTATTAGGATTTACTATCGACCGCAAGATTGAACGTGAGGGAAAATTGAGATCGGTAGCGCTCAAGGCCGGGATCGCACGAATCTCGATCAACCAGGATGACGGAGCCAAAGGATGGACCCGGATTAAAGGAGAAGGATTCTCGCTGAACCTCATCACAGAGCAGAATATCGATAAGATTGCAAACCGGATCAAAGAGCTTGGCGGCGTTCTCGATTCAGATCCTGCCGACACGACCTGGGGTGCGCGCATGTTCAGGTTGAAGGATCCGGATGGATACAAGCTGGCGATCTCGTCGCCGCGTCCAGCGTAATTCTTCACACCCACAGTTTGGGTAGCAAGGACTTTCCCGCAAACTCACCAATCTTTGACCTCCCCTATATCCCCTCCTTACTAAGGAGGGGACAAAAGGGGTGGTTACGTCTTTATTGCTTCTACTTTTTTGAATTAGTACGTTAAAACAAACGGGCTGAAACAAAAATAATTACCTCCGATTTTGAGTTTCTACCCATATCCGGTAAATTCTAAATAGAAAATATTCTGATGTTTACATCCTCATCCGATAGCACTTCTTCGCATCTCGAGCGCGGCCTCGGCCTCAAGGAAGCTACCGCGCTCAACATGATCGATATGGTGGGGATCGGCCCGTTCATTGTTATCCCCTTCGTTGTAAAAACCATGGGCGGCCCTCAGGCAATGATCGCGTGGGTCGCAGGTGCAGTACTTGCGTTGATGGACGGCTTCGTTTGGTCGGAACTTGGCGCCGCAATGCCCAAAGCCGGGGGCAGTTATTTCTTCCTGCGCGAATCGTACGGTCCTGCGCGCTGGGGCAAAGCAATGTCGTTTCTTCTGATATGGCAGACGATGTTTCAGGCACCGCTTGTTATCGCTTCCGGCGCCATCGGTTTCGCCCAATACTTTACGTACCTCGTACCGCTCACGGGACTTGAGCAAAAAGCAATCTCAGGCGCTCTCGTTATCATCCTTGTGGTTCTTCTCTATAGACGCATCACCACGATCGGCAGGTTGTCGCTCCTATTGTGGACGGGACTGGTGCTGACGTTCATCTGGTTGATATGGGGAGGCGTAACGCACTTCGATCGCCGGCTGGCTTTTGATTTCCCGACCGGCGCGTGGAATTTCTCATTCTTGTTCTTTGCAGGACTGGGCCATGCGACGGTCATGACCATTTATTCATATCTTGGCTACTACAATGTCTGCCACCTCGGCGGAGAAGTGAAAGCGCCAGAAAAAAATATCCCGCGAAGCATTTTTATTTCCATACTGGGGATTGCCATACTGTATCTCGCCATGCAGCTGAGCATCTTCGGTGTTGTTCCATGGAAGGAAATTGCTGAGTCTCCTTTTATTGTCAGTACGTTTGTCGAGCGTATCTATGGCGGAGGTGCCGCGACTGTCGCAACCATTTTGATTTTATGGATTGCATTCGCATCGTTGTTCTCGGCGCTGCTCGGATATTCCCGCGTTCCCTATGCGGCTGCATCCGATGGAACATTTTTCTCGCCGTTCGCCCGCCTCCATCCGACAAAACGTTTCCCCCACGTTTCCCTGCTCATACTGGGGGGTATGGCGTTCGTGTTCAGTTTGCTGTTCAAGCTCACCGATGTGATTAAGGCAATCCTGGCAATGCGAATATTAGTACAGTTCATGGGTCAGGCAGTCGGCGTGATGCTTTTGCGGCGGCGGTGGCCGCCGGAACGATTGCCGTTCAAGATGTGGCTCTACCCTCTTCCCGCTCTTCTGGCGCTTGTAACGTGGGGAGCAATATTTTATTCGACAGGCACTGCGTTTATGGCTGCCGGCAGCAGCGTTGTCGCGGTAGGCATTGTTGTGTATCTCGTCCGCAGCCGGATTATTCATGAATGGCCGTTTGAACAGTGAGAAAGAACATCTCACAAATCGGGATTCTCCTCGTCCGTCGCCCATTTGAGAGGATTGTCGATAATATAATTTCTCACGTTATCCAGATCCTTTTCATCTCGAATAATATGTTTACCCCGTGAGATAATTTTTTAGCCTAACTTTTAGATATCTCTTTCCCCAAGCACTTTTCAGATATTTTTCGCGACGTGTAGCATCTTGTTGATTTAAACATCCCTCCCAGTAGATGAGCCTCAATGGCTGTCGCTTCTTCGTTGATAACACTTTTCCATCTTGATGCTCTTGTACTCGTCTTTGTATATCGTTCGTGTATCCAGTATAGAGATGAGAATCTTTTTCCGATATTAGAACATACACATAGTAGTATTGGATATTCATTGTAGCTCACCTTTCGCAATCTCACGGGGTGAATAAAATCGTGATTGCCATCTGAAATTATGATAGCCGTTCGTCCGGCAGAGAGTTGTTACCGCGGCTCTAAATGTTCGAATGATAACAGAAAGTGATCCTTTGCGCGGTGAGATTGATGCATGTGTTTTCTCCGTAGAGACGTTCGAAGATATATTCCCCGTAGAGACGTTCAATTGAACGTCTCTACCATGATCTTTGATTACAATAATTCCATGAATATGATTCGGCATGACAACAAACGCATCCAATTCCACATTCGGAAAATGCTGTGGAATTTCCTCCCAGCAACGCTGAACGATCTTTCCGATTTCATTGCGGCGTATTTCTTCACCATGTACATCTCCAAATACGCATTGATGATGGTGACTACAGAGCGTAACAAAATAATCTCCTGCCTGTGCATAATCATACATTTGCAGCCGTGCGGATTCTATACGATATATGTTTTTGTATAATGCCATAGTGGAAAATGATAGCAGGATAATTATTATTACTTAAGATAATTATCTTCCAATTCGCTATCAACAAATTCAGGCACTGCGTTTATGGTTGCCGGCAGCGGCGTTGTTGCGGCGGGCATTGTTGTGTATCTCGTCTGCAGCCGGATTATTCATGAATGGCCGTTTGAACAATGAGAATGGCAGCAGCCGAACAATCACTCTTCAGAATTTATTTGTTCCCCGCGTCTGTTATTTCTTCTTCCCCTCGAGTGATTTCATTAGGTTAACAAGTTGAAATTCATGGCGGATGGGGTGCATCACAGCATGTTCGAGCATCGCTTCAATGCAGTACTCCACATCCCAGTTGGAGATATACGTACGGTCGAAGAAACGCTCTTCAGGAACATCGCGCAAAGGTAATTCCCATCGTTCCAACAAATGTGCGAGAAATGAGTCTGCAGCATGTTCTATGTGCGCCAATTCCGGCACAGGATCAATTCCCGGATCGGGCAGTTCAAGTTTCTGACATATCCATGTAATATACCCTCGCGACGATTTGAGCGGGTGCCGTAAAAGAGTCTCCATGGATTTGTACGATGGATCGGTCGTTTGAGGCAGCGTAACGCCTGCCTTTTTTGCCATTCGCCATGTTTCTAAAAACGAGCGCATGTGCTGTTCGTGCAAAGCAATCAACGCGCGCGCCCCGCCGTAAGAATATTCATTCATGATCTTTGTATCCTTTTTAATTTTTTCCTGTGAGTGTTATTCAAATAGCCGTTGTTCCCCAACCGGAGGCCTATTATTAACACAGGCAACGCTTGTGTCTTAATTCTTCAAACGGGAATCCATAACGGTCTCCAATTATCACCGAACGCTTCAAGCAATATTTTTCATCTGGTGAACATAAATAAGAGACACTAGAAGGTAACAAAATTGCCAGTGTATTGTTATAATAAACTGTATCTCGAATTTAACTCCTCCGCAATTTAAGGAGTTTATTTATCCACCAATCTTAATGGCGGATGACCTCGGTTTCTTATATACTGCAATTATTTTCGATATTCATCGAGATGGTAATTGAGACGGACTTCCCTCTTAGTGAGAAAGTTGTTTTAACTTCATTACTTAAATTATTTTAGATTCCGTTCAATAAAGGCAATACTATTCCTTGCCTTTGGTTAAATGCTTCTTTAAGTTTGATGTGTGCTCACCATTTACACTTTTAAATTTTGAAAGAAATTAACCCGAAGAAACGGAATGAACAACCAAGTGAATAAAAAACATGGTTAAATATGCTTTTCTAGCTACCCTGGGAATTAATAAATCCAATGACAACAACTGCAGAAACTATTGATAGAGAAGCACATGATAAAGTAAAGGGATTTCGTTTTCAGAAGCTTCGAGCCGTAAGTCTTATGTTAAAAGCAATGAGAGAGGCCGAGTCTTCATATATTTATTGTGCAATTGAAAATATCGGAGATCTACATTTACATACGGCTTCAACTGAAATTGTTAAAGAATATATCGAGGAGGATAAAGACTATGCCGATAAAACATCATTCTCATTAAATAGTGATCAGGTTCTCAACACAATCGTATATTTTATCGATGCTTGGCATACTTTCAATTTGAGCTCGACTCTTTACTTTGGTTTTTGTACAACCGCAAATATCGCAAAAGAAAATAGAACAAAGCGATTGATAAAGCTTAATATCAATCTCCCTAATGAATCATTGCTTCAATTACTCGTTGACCATGCACCTCTAAATGATGTTTGTCTTGCTGCCATCAAATCAATTGTTATAGCAGCTTATAAAGATGAATATGCTACGCATGACAAAAATGGGAATCTCGATTCAATAAATAAATGGAGTGATTCAACTTGGCGCGAATTTTTTTCTAAGATTACATGGTATATTGGAGAAAAAGATGAAATAGAGCTTGAAAAAGAACTTGTAGAAGAGCTTAAACAATGTTCATTTTATAATTATCGACTCGATGGAAAAGAAGGTCACGTAATATCACTTCTGGTAGATGAATTCGATAAGAGTCAAAATAAAAAGAATTACTCAGATAGATTTGTACATGCCTCGGCAATTAAATTAATAGCAAAACAAATAGAATCGGGAGAATATTTTCTTCCGGATCCTGCATGGAAAATGTGGAAGGATATTGCACCTCCAACAGATAAAAGAAATCTAATTGATAAAGTTCATTCTGTTGCCATTGAATTTGATAAAAATAGGCTCGACGGTTGGTGTAGAAGTGTCGCTCTAAGTAGATTTGAACAGGACTCCTTACGACATGATAAAAGCATTATGTCGTTGCGATATCGTATTTTCGAATCGTGTCATGACAAACTTCTTGGTATAACAAAAAACAAGCAGAATTATTCTTCAGAAGAATTAGCGCACTGTTTAGAAGATCTTGTAAGAGATGCAGAACAACATATTGCTAAATTGAAACCCGATTACAAATATTCATTAAGTAATACACAGACGATACATGATATGATTCTCGAGCTCATTGATAGTTGCTTTCTCTCTTTTGATGAAAACGGAGATCGGAATTGAATAGTAAAAAAGCTATAGAATTCAAGAAAAGATTGATGTTTCTAAAAGGGGAGGATCTTTATTTCCTTACCTACAATATCTTAGTCTTGCTGCATGGATATTCTTGTGAAAGTTCACAAAAGCCATTCCTTGATCATACGAAACTAGCATACCTTATCGATTTTGTTGCCGACAACAAGTTGGTAAGTATGCTTAATTCCTCGGCACTAAAAAGCCCTCAATATGATTCTGTAGATAAAGCATATCTTCAATCTGCCTACACAGAAGGACTTATTCGCAGGCACATTGTATCTCGTTTGTTTTATGCTCTTGAAAGAAAAGGTATAGTATCTCTTGAAATGAAAAATGATAAAAAAATTGTTGCGATATGGTTAAAAACGGATGGGATACCAACTGATTTTTTTAAGACAGAATTATATGATGTAGAATTAGAAAACGTTTCAAGGCTTAGAGAGGCTCTACCACAATTAAGAACGATGACAATTAGTACTATGCTAAAACGTCTATATTCAGATAATGGAGTAGCAACATGGCACGAATAGCCATAAGGAAACTCAAATATTCTGGTGAGCTATTTGAATATGAGTCACCAACTTTTGATGATGGTATTAATATAATAGAAGGAGAAAATGGAACAGGTAAGTCAACGTTTGCAGAGCTTCTATATTATTGCCTAGGTGGAACTGCTGAGATGTTACAACCCGATAGGCCACATAGGCACAAGGAAATATTTTCGGATAGTAACAATTATGTTGAATTATTGCTACAAATAGAGGTGGATCATTACTTGATCAGTCGATATTTACGAAGCAATGATATCACGATTCGATATCCAGATGGAAGACTCGAAATTCTACCTGTACATCGCTCAAGAGATAATAAACACATATTCTCAGATTGGTTCCTCGAAAAATTAGGGATCCAAACTATCGAACTCAATATGGGCTCTTTAAAATGGAAACTTAATCTAACTGATATTTTTCGATTATTATATCATGACCAAGCGCCTAATCCAATGGATATCTACAAAACTCCAGATAGGGAAGGATTTGTAACGGATTCAACTGTCATGAGAAAAGCTATTTTTGAAGTTCTTCTTGGTAAATCATTCAATGAATATTATAGTCTTCTTGGAGAAATGCGATCCGCGGAGAATGAAAAGTCTAAAGTCAAAGGTGCCGTTGAATTATATAGACAAATGTTATCAGAGTTGCAGAAGGAAAAAGAAGATGTCAATATTACCTTTTTAAGGAAGGAACTCACAGATAAGAACGCCCAATTAGAGAAACTCGAAACTTTTCTTGAATCCATTAATTCTACTCCTTCTCTTCCGAATGAATCTCAAACCCAAGTGGAATTGTTAAAAGCGTCATTATTGGATTTAGATATCAAGGAATCTCAGAGTAAAAGGAAAGAAGCAGACCTGCTAGATGAAATAATCAAACATAGAAAAGTCCAGTCTGATCTTATTATCGAAGTCACTCAAATAAAAAAAATGGTCTATACTCATAACGAATTATCACTTTTCAGTGCTGATACTTGTCCTTACTGCTTGCGAGAAGTAGAAAGAGCCAAGGGAAAATGTGTTTGTGGTTCTGATATTGATGAATCCCAATATGAACGTTTTTTTTACTCGTCCGTGGAATATATCGAAATACTCAAATCAAAACAAAAATCGGTTGATACAGTAAATATGGCTATCGATGCAACTCAGCTTGATTTAAAAAATGTACGCGATGACATTTCTAGATTTATACAACGTGAACAAGAGATAAAGACTCAAATAGAAAAAAGAGTAAATGAAAGTGATCGAATATTTAATGTCCAAAGTACAAAAGAAGTTGGAGATAAAATTGCATCATTAAGGAAAGAAATTGCCGATATTGAACAACAAATTTCTTTGGAGTCAAAGAGACAAGATCTGGAAGACAAGTTAAGTCTGACAGAAACAGTTTATACAACATTATCAAAAAAAGTAGAGAAGTTATACGCTGAATCTAATCTGGAGATGGATGAACGTATTAAAGAATTTAATAAAACGTATAGTATGTTGATGCAAAAAAGCGTGATAGATTGCCGACGTGCATACTTAGATTCCAGTTATATGCCGGTTATTAATGACGGTGAATATAGAGAAGCCTCTGCTGCAGTACCAAGAAGGCTTATGTATTTCTTTACTCTTCTCCATTTATCTCTGGTTAATTCTTCTATCTCTTTTCCTCGTTTTCTCCTTATCGATACACCAGAAACTTCCGGTATAGATAAAGAGAGACTACTCAAGTCTTTTGAATGCATATCGGAGATTGTTCCGCAAAATAAGGCGAATGATTTCCAGATTATTCTGCTAACTGGTATAGGGAAATATCCGGAAAGGTATTTGGAAAGAGTAAAACAAACTCTAACAGAGCATGATCGTTTGCTTAAAGAAGTAAAGAGATAAACAACGAAATAGAGTGAAATCTCTGAATTTCCTCAAACTTAATTCATCCAGCACTATTTCTGTTCTTATCCTTCTTCCTCACATCCATCCCGCCGGCATATTATCGTATCAAAGCATCAACGGCATGTTACAATCAATAGCCTGACGCTTTTCTAAGTTCTGAGATCCGTTTGCTGTACATTCTTCCCGATACACAATTCTTATCGATCTCTTCTGCCATATCCAATGCCCGGGTTGCTTCCGGAAACCGTTTTGCCTGAATCAGTATATCGGCATAATACAAAACTACCCACACTACTGAGCCTACCAAGCCGTTCGAAGAAGTCATTCTAATAGGACTGCGATCTTGCGCACCTGCAAATGGTCCCTTAAAATCCAAAGGACGAATGCTCTCCACATTCATTCGCATCAATGCAGTATCGTTTGGACTATCGCTCTTTTGAGGAAGCCACAAGAAGTAAGGTCCGGCTAATTTTAAGCGGCCTTCAACATTTGGCAGCGCCTTGAAATCTACCGTGCCGGCGATTGTAATAGGTATGGGTAAGCGATTATCTTCTTTCTGTTTAAACCATCCCTGAACAATCTGATTTGATGTCGTGATAATGTTCTTCTCCTGGCCCCACATGGGTTTTAGAGAATCTATTTCCCAATCCTGGAAAGGAAGCGGAACATGATACTGCCTGCTTATGAATCGCGGATACCAGGAAGTATTGAGAAGCGAGATGTTGACAAGAGCGACATCTGTACGAAATCCCTCCACCACCTGAAGCGCTGCAGCGGGATAGGTATCCATATCTCCATTTGTAAATAGAAGTGCATCCTTGGGAAGGTTTTTCAGCACCCAGCGGTTATATGCAAGGAGAGGCGGAGTAATAAATTTTGTTCTTACCATCGAGCGAAGTGCTTTTTTCCAAAGTGCATCCCCGCCGCGCCTCATACCTTCTATCCATAAGCTTAACCATGCGTTTCCGTCGTTTGAATCACTCCGTACCGCCAGGAGAAGGTGCCGCCATGTCGTATCAGAATTTGCCTGCGCCCAATTCCCATATTGAGGATTATATGTATCGGCAAGAGTGGTGTGTGCAAAACTATTACGATAATGAAGCGCAAGTGATTTTCTGGCAGCCTGAACCGCCTGCTCGGGTTTATTGAGCCGACGGTACGTTTCTGCAAGCCATGCGAACGCCTCGGCATTGTTTGTGTCTCTCTCAGTTGCGCGTTCAAAGAACGGAAGGGCTTGATCAAGTTTATTCTGCCTGTATAACCTGAGGCCCTCATTGAAAATAGTTTCATCAAGGTTCGAACAATTGCTGCAGAACATCAGGATAATCGAGAAAAAGAATAGCGGATTGATCGATCGTAGCGACATGATAAAACACCTCTTTCTATGTCAATGTGATCCCGATGTTTTTTTAACGGGAGAAGTGCGTTTTTTGCATCCCGCTTTGCGGGGCAATCCGTCCGTTTCGACTTTGTCGGAACGAGATCTCGTCTCAACATTGTTGAGACGGACAAACTCATTCCTTCCTACGGTAATCCTTATTTTGCGGATTGCCGCGTCTCCCGATCGACTTCGTCGTTCGGGATCCTCGCAATGACGGCGGCTCTTTTGTTAAGTATCTGATTTGAAATCTGACGATAGCGGATGGCATGTTCATATCCCCAACACGCTTCTCGAAAAAATAGTAACGAGTTATTATGCGAGAATCAAGTGCAAAAGATACTCAAACCCGATCATTTCATTATCCTTCTTTCTCACATCCATCCCGCCGGCAAAAGTCCCCGCCACAAAGTCCCCTCTTAAATAAGACCTAACTGAAGGGAGAGGGATGTTCCGATGTAGTTCAATCGGAACAGGGGTGTGTCGTCTTTTACATGTGCCATATTTTTTCCAACAACCAACACAACACCACACACCCCTCTTTCCCATCTGAAGAGGGGACGCTTAATCTTTAGGGGTGTGTCGTCTTTTCTCGCGCTAATATTTCCTCGATAACTTCACACACCCCTGTGGTCCCCTCTTGTAGAGGGGACGGTTTCCCTTGAGTAAGTCTGCGTAGCATTTGTACACTCGCTTCGCGAGCGTTGCATCTTACGCTCCTCTATAGGGAGGACGCTTAATCTTACATATAAAAATAATACACCACATCATCCTTCCTTTTCACATCCATCACGCCGGCAGAAAATCCCCAATATTTATTGGAACCGCTTCAGGATATCCTGATATGGCTTTTCATTCTTCTCGCCGAGCTCAAATGCTTTCTCGTCTCCGAGATCACTGAGCCATTCGGTGATCGAATAACGGAGGATCCAGCAATAAAAATAAAACATAACCAGCGGGAAGAACCAAATGGCTATGCCAAGAACTTCAGATTGGGACAGAACGAGCGCCAGAAGAAAAGGGATGCCAACTATGATCGTATATGCCACAACCCATCCTTTTCTCCCCAATCCAATCAAGGTTCGGAGGATATATACAGAGAAACCTGCCGCCACGACACTAAGGCCCGTTAAAGTGAGGGCCAATTGAAACAGTGCAACACTGGAAATTAAAATACCGCTCGAACCGCCGAAGGTAACCCAGTAGTGCAGATTTCTTAATTTGAGGCGCTCACTCTGAATTTGAAATTGACTCATACGGCCTCCATGGTTTATTATATGATGATTAATTTTTTCTGATTTGAAATCTGACGATAGCGGATGGCATGTTCATGTCCCCAACACGCTTCTCGCCAAAATAGTAACAAGTTATAAGACGAGAATCAAGTAGGGACGTTCAATTGAACGTCCCTACAAAATCTTCACATGTCCACCACCCTCATACTCTGTCATGGAAAATGAGGAATAATAAGCTCCTTGATGATTAAAACGTCAAAGGTCAGTTAAATTGCAGAGAATCTTGTTTCTTGTATTTACTGGACAGAATATGTATTTTTGAAGCGCACGTAACAGCAAATCAACAAAAAAACACAGCACGACAAATAGGTGTGCTCAAAAATTGAGCATGTCCTTTTCATGTTCTTCTTAAAAGGATTGTGGAGGTTAGAATGGAACTGCCAAAAACGTACCGCTGCTCAAAACTGCTTGCCGTTATCTTCTTCGTTGTCATGTTGATCCCGTTTGCTATAATTATTCCTGTTTTGTGGAAACCTCTCGTTGAAAAGCCATGGGATATGTTGCCGCCATTAGGGTTCCTCCTCCTCATGGTGTCTGTGCTGGTTGTTCCGAGAATCGTTCAAGTTTTGAGAAGCTATTTACGAATAGAGAACGACCGATTCGTTTTAAGAACATTCGGACAACCCAGAGATATATTGTTTTCCGACATCAAAGGATACCGTATTGCCGTAAAGCAGCCGATGCGTCTTGTGTTCAAGGACGGATCGAAGAAAGATGCAAAGATACAAAAAACGTTTAATGATTTTCAAGAGATCAAGTCGTTCATTGCAGAAAAATTTGTCGACCTGGACGAGTTGGAAGCGAGGGAAGAGGAGAAAAGAATTCTTGAAGATACGGATTTAGGGCTGACAGAAGAAGAACGGAAAGCATCCGTAAAGAAAGTAAAAGTGATTGTACGGGTACTCACCTATGCAGCGATTGCTCTTTCCGTCTGGATGCTGTATCCCACATCAAATACTGCGGCAGTTACGATCTGTGCATTCTACCCATTGATAGTGGTTTTCTATATGGTCTATGCAAAAGGATTGGTGGAATTTTTTGCTCGTCCAAAGAGTCCAAAACCCTCTGTGTTTCTCGCATTATTATTTCCTGTAATTGTTTTGACAGTAAGAACATCCATCTTTTATGATTTTGTTTCCTATGAAGAGCTCTTCGTTTATTCAGCAGTACTAGCAGTGCTGACCGGACTGACGATCGCGATCCGCGTGGATAATATTCGCAAGAGAACAAACGAATTATTCTTTGGGGTTATACTTTCGGGGGTATATGCCTTTGGAGTGTTGTCGACGATCAATTGCGATTATGATTCGTCGATATCGCAGGTGTACCACACCACCGTATCCCAGAAAACAATAAGTCATGGACGGTCGACAGACTATTACCTCTGGATTCCCGCAACCGGTCCTTTTGAAGAAGAAAAACAGATTTCTGTTTCGCGCAGAAAGTATGAAGACATTCAAGTAAAAGAACAGATCAATTTACACGTAAAGGCAGGCACCCTGGGAATGCCATGGTATTATCTGTCAAAAAAGTAATTCCGGGTTTGCACCTTTTAGTTTATCAATAAGACATACAGCCATCTCAATAACCTGCAGAAAGTATTCTATATATTAGGGGGAGAATAAGGTTTGTTCCATCGTATCATCGGTGAGATGCAATAAGGTCACGATACTTCCTTCTCACGTCCATCCCGCCGGTAAAAGTCCCCGCCACAAAGTCCCCTCTTACATAAGACTTAACTGAAGGGAGAGGGATGTTCCGATGTAGTTCAATCGGAACAGGGGTGTGTCCTTTCGATACCTTTTCATTATTCTGTTTTAGCAGGAGAGGTCGGTTCTGTTTTTGCCGGAGAGGTTGGTTCTGTTTTAGCAGGAGAAGTTGGTTCTGTCTTTGCCGGAGAGGTTTGCTCTGTTTTAGCTGGCGTGGTTGGTTCTGTTTTTGCTGGAGAGGTTGGTTCTGTTTTAGAAGGAGAATTTGATTCTGTATTCGCTGGAGCGGTCAATTTAGTAGAACCCTTACCATACATTCGCGTATGCTGCCGACAATATATTGAACCAGTTTGAGCCCTCCTTTTGCATTGGGTTCCATTTTTTAATATTGCTTTACATTGCTGCGATAGAGCAAACGCCGTTACCACTAAGAACATTACAATAAGAATAGATATACGCTGAATAACTGTTTTCATAACATATCCTCTCAGTTCGACTCACTAACAACTTTTAGATCAGACCACGGGTCCGTTACTGTTAATCTACCAAACCCTTGGCTTGTTTGCAACCATTCGCCTCATCTTTCAATCAGATTACATTCTCACCCTTCCTCCTCACATCCATCCCGCCACAAAGTCCCCTCTTAAATAAGACCTAATTGAAGGGAGAGGGGATGTTCCGATGTAGCTCAATCGGAACAGGGGTGTGTCGTCTTTTACACACGCTAACAACAGGGCCGGCAAGTAAATCACACACCCCTGCGGTCCCCTCTTGTAGAGGGGACGGTTTTCCTTGAGTAAATCTGCATAGCATTTGTACACTCGCTTCGCGAGCGTTGCATCTTACGCTCCTCTGAAGAGGGGACGCTTAATCTGAGAGAAAAAAATCCTTAAAGTTCCCTCTCATATATGACTTTACTAAGCTGAGAGGGGACATTTAGTCTTTGGGGGGTGACCTGTGCGCTTCAATCCATTCCCGCAAATGTTCAACAATGCCATCGACATTATCCTTTACATCCCAATCCCAGAATCGCAACACTGTCAATCCCAGTGATTCCATTTTTTCCTGCCTGATCTTATCTTCCTCTTCTTTCCCTTCATGAGAATCGCCGTCTATCTCAAGAACCAATTTTAATCGCGGACAGTAGAAATCTACCACATATTCGTCAATCGGTTTCTGCCTGTGAAAATCATAACCTAATAATTGCTTGCCTTTAATGTGCTGCCAGAGAAGAATTTCTGACAATGTCATATCCTTCCGCAATTTCCGGGCAATCTGCTTGAGTCGCGGATTGTAACGAACCCATCGATCATCCATTCACACACCCCTCTTTCCCCTCTTCTAGAGGGGACGTTTAATCTTATATATGAATATTTCTGTTTGCATAAATAAAATATTTTAAAGTCCCCTCTTACACTAGTAATAACTCAGAGAGAGGGGATGTTCCGATGTAGTTCAATCGGAACAGGGGTGTGTCCTACGCGCTTCGGTTCATGATCGCAAATTGTTAATCCTTTTATTCACACACCCCTGCTTGAATAAGTCTGCGTATCATTTGTACACTCGCTTCGCGAGTGTTGCATCTCACGCTCCTCTAATAGAGGGGACGCTTAATCTTTTAGATTCTTTTTCGCCTTATATCGTGCAACAGGTTCTTTTACCCGAAATCCGATCTCGCGCTTAGGTTTTTCAGGAGGAGCAAGAAGCTGACGTATTGCATCAAAAACTATTTTGAACTGCGAATCATATTTCTTCTCGAGCTCTTCAAGTTTGCGGGCGAGGTCTTTATGTGATGCGAGCACCTCCCGCAATTTCACAAATGCTCTCATAATCTCGATATTGACGTGGATGGCTCGTTTGCTCTGCAATACGCTCGAAAGCATTGCAATACCTTGCTCCGTAAATGCGAAGGGGCGATAGCGTGTTCCGCCCCAGCTTGAGGTGCCAAGCTGGTACCTCAAGTGCTGAAATTCATCAAATGTTAATTCAAAGCAAAAATCATTTGGAAACCGATCCATATTCCTTTTCACTGCCCTTTTGAGAGCCTTTGTTTCTACTTCATAAAGTTCTGCAATGTGAAAATCGAGAATCACTTTTTGCCCGCGAATAATAAATATTCTTTTTTCGATGATTTCGCTCGGTACGATACTTTGCTGTTTCATTTTTATCCCTTTTGAAAATACTTTTGGTTGTTCATATTGGCGCCTGCGTAAAGAATTACTCGTGTATATTTATCTCACTACCTGTCATTGGCGATTCCCCATTGGTAATTATGGCTAGTTCGAGATTATTCTTAACGTAAATATATCATATTCCGGGTCGGAGGGCAAGAACTCATTGCGCTCAGACCACCACCCCTTTCTCCCCTCCTCACATGAGAAGGGGAAACTGCAGCAGGCAGTAGGGTGATCGATAAACGCGGAATTATTTTATTACGTTCTGCTTTATTTAAGGAGGGGATGTTCCGATGTAGTTCAATCAGAACGGAGACGGTCGATAAATGAGAATTTCTCAACACCATTTATGAGGATCACTATTTCCGCCTCTTCTCTCGACACGAACCAACCGCTCATACTATATTGCATGTTAATATTTCAATGTGTACTATTCCCGTGAGAGTTATGAGGTTCCTCGTCCTAATGATCCTTTGCCTGCTGCTCGCAGCCTGTGACGGTGGGCTCGCACCACCGCCTCCCGTTGAACTTGGATTCAGCGGCACTGTGTACTTTACTCCCGGCTCCTGGCCGACGGATAGCCTATTCAATCTCTGGATTTTTGCTTCCCAAATTTATCCTCTTGATTCTGCAAAAGTCTATTCAGGTTTGTTAGGAAGTCAAACTACAATCTTTTTATTTCCAAGCATAAGTCAATCACTCCCACTATCAGAAGTCGACTCGATGTCATATTCATTTCCTCTGCAATCCGGAACGTACAGATACGTTGGCGTCATCCAACATGTCAGTCCCGATTTTAGCATACGAGCATTTCGGGTTGTCGGGTTCTACAAGAACCCAACAAACCTTTCACAGCCCGGCACTGTTGAAGTGAACGAATCCGCCCAGGTGAAAGGGATCAACATCGATGTTGATTTTCGAAATCCGCCGCAGCAGCCATTTTGAGAAACTTTTTCCGCCATATTGCTCTTGTCTTCCTCCTTCACGTTTCGTACGCTCAGCCGAACGCAGGTTCCATCATGGGAATCGTATCTGATGCGAAAACACAAGAGCCGCTTGCCGGTGTCAATGTTCTTCTGCGGGGCACCGTTCGCGGTACCACAACAGATACCTACGGGAAATATCTGTTGGGGGGAGTTCCAGCCGGAACGTTCGACATTTCTTTTTCGCTCATCGGATATACAACACAGACGATCCATCAAATTTCGATTCAACCCGATACAGCATTGCGTCTTGATATATCGCTCGCACAAGCTCCCGTTCAGACAGAACAAGTCGTTGTCACAGCGAGCCGGCGAGAACAAAGCTTGCGAGACGTTCCTGTGAGTGTTTCGACCGTAACGTCCAAAATGATTGCCGATCGTCTCTCCGTGACGCTCGACGATGCGCTTCGCTATGTACCGGGTGTCAATATGATGTCGGACCAAGTGAATATCCGCGGTTCGACCGGTTATAGCAGAGGCGTCGGAAGCCGTGTGCTGATTCTCATTGACGGACTTCCGTACATCACAGGCGATACCGGTGAAATAAATTGGGAAACATTCCCGATGTTTCAAATCGATCGGATCGAAGTTGTGAAAGGTGCCGGTTCCGCGCTGTACGGGTCGAGCGCGCTGGGCGGCGTCATCAACGTCATCACGAAAGAAATCAGCGAGACGCCCGAGATCCGGTTTCGCTTTTTCTCCGGAATCTACGATAAACCAAGCTACGCCGAATGGGATTGGTATTCCACGCCGCGTTTTAATACCGGAGGATTCTTCAGCTACTCAAACCATGTCGGTTCTTTCGGATATCTCATAAGCGCATCCCGGTCAGTAGATGATAGCTATCGTGTGAACGACGTGTACCATCGCTGGGGCGTTTACTCGAAACTTAACTATAATTTTTCACAATCTCAGAGCTTAACGCTCATGACCAATATCGAGTGGCGTAAGCACGGCAATTACTTCTGGTGGGAAAGTCTTAAGGAAGCAACCCGACCTGCAGATGAACAATTGAACGGTGAAGTGAATTCTGCACGCGGCAATGTGAGTCTCGCATATAAGAATATTTTATCCGACCGATTCTTTTACTCGCTGAAAGCAATCTACTTTGGCAATTTCTGGCAAGACGACAGTGCCGGGCATGTCAATAATACATCGGCAGCGCACTTCACCCAATTTGAAGCACAGGCGACGTACACAACTTCGTCCGCTCATTTCCTCACGTTCAGTCTCGCGGCGAACTACGATCGTGTCATTTCGGATATTTTCGGATCCCATCCCGGCGTTGGAGCTGCCTTCTACATCCAGGATGAACTCACTCTTCTCGAGTCGCTTAAATTGACAACAGGAATCAGGTACGACTGGCAGAGAGTATGGAAAGAGATATTCGCATCCCCTGCTGCCTCTTCCCCATCACAGCTCAACCCAAAAATAGGATTGGTTTTCTCCCCGGGCCCGATAACAACTCTTCGGGCTTCCTATGGCGAAGGATTTCGATATCCATCTATCAGTGAACTTTTTACATCTGTGACATCGGGATCGCTCAAAATCGTACCCAACGATAGTTTAAGGCCTGAACGCAGCGTTTCCTTTGAGATTGGCGGCTCTCAATGGTTAAGTGAGCGAATCTTTCTCGACCTGGCACTCTTTCAAAGTGATTACTATGACCTCATTGAAGCCCATGTCACTCCGAATCCGCCTGTTGAGATACTCTTCGGCAACATAACGCGAGCGAGAATTCGGGGCTTGGAATTGGGAATCAAAACAGACTGGTTCGACCGATTTCTATCCACGGACTTCAGCTATACCTACACCGATCCTGTCGACCTTAGAGATAACTCCGTTCTCATGTTCCGCTCGCGCCATTTATTCTATGCATCGCTGAGTGCAAACTACCGTCAGTGGAGAACAGAAGTGAATTTTCGTTATGTGAGCAGAGTGGAAGCGATTGATGAAAACCTTGTCCGTCTTGCCCCGATTGTTGATGGAGACCAGCGTGTTGCCTGTAAAGTTGTGGATGCCGGCGTAACATATAACCTTATCAACACAGGCCTGCCGATTACCATTGGACTCACAGTAAAAAATCTGACCAACTACTATTACGTAGAGTTGATCGGCAATCTGGCTCCGGTACGAACTTACTACGTGAGCGTGGAAGGTGTATGGTGAAAAGCATTAAACTTTCTTTATCTCCCTCGGCAATGAAATATTATATTTCTGATTTTTATTATTCCAGCTTATCCGCTTCTGATAAACATATATTGGAATTCAGGTCTGCGAAATATTTTTATCTGTTTTCTCCATGTCAATGGATATCCTCATTCATACAACGTTTTGATGTTTCGTCTATCAGTTTCATCTCATCTTCCGAAAGCTTTATATCCATCGATACGGCGTTCTTCGCCGCCTGAGTTGATGAAGACGCGCCGGGGATTGCTACGACTGCTTCATTTGAGATAATCCATGTCAATGCTACTTGTGCCGGCAACACATTATGTTTTTGTGCTGCATCTTTTAAAACATTTATAAGTGGACGGATCCGTTTCAGTCCTTTTGACTTGAAAATAGGAAGATATTTTCGGAATCCTGATAATCTTTGCACTTCACCGGGATTATCATGAAATCTACCCGTGAGAATTCCTTGTTCCAGCGGTGAATATGCTATGATCGTAACTCCAAGCTCATTCGCAGTGTCCAGCACTCCGTTCGATTCAATTTTTCGATCAATCAGATTGTACCGTACCTGATTCGATACCAGTGCAAGCCCATGAGTGCGGAGCTGTTTATCCGCGCGGCGCATGCGATTCGCATTGAAATTGCTTACTCCGATATACCTGATCTTTTTTTTCTCGACCAGCCGTGCCATGGCATCCATTTCTTTTTCAACGGAAGAAAATCCAAATGGTTGATGTACTTGGTAGAGATCAATATGATTCAAACGCTTGATTTGCTCCTCGATGACATGTGAGATCGAACCGGCCGTTCTGAAAGCAGGCCACCACTTTGTCGCGATGATACCATCTTTTCTAAGCGAGGTGAGCGCTGACGTTAATGCTGTTTCGGATTCTCCCCAACCATATACTTCTGCCGTATCAAACCAATTGATTCCGCCATCAAGACTGGCTTGTACAATCTCTTTGATGGTATCGTCTTTTAAAACTGACCAAAATTTTCCTACAAATCCATTGCCCTTGCTAAACTGCCAGCATCCAAGTCCTATAGGACTTATGTGTAAATCAGATTTGCCCAATGTACGTAATTTCATAGTAGTAGCTCCTTATAATTTTTCTTTTCAAATATAATCCTGAATATGTGAGTCACAGGTTATCGTCAGCATCAATGATACGCCTCATACTCTTAAAGCTTATGATGCCTTTTAATCTTTACGATCTGATTTCCACTTTTTTCGCGTCAGGGATAATCCACCAAACCCGCTTATAATTGCCATGTAGAAACCAAAGTCATACCAAAACCCTGTATTATTCACTTCATAAATTCTGATTGATGGATTGAAAAAACTGATAATCAACGATACCGGTGCGATCCAGCCGTGCCATATTCCGGAAAACAATCCGGCAGGGTTTTCTCTGTAGAACTCTCCCCCACCCGGCACGCATGCTGTCATCGTCACAACGATCATTCCGATGAGAAAAAAAAGAACGAGGGTACTTGTCTTCATGATAACTCCATTTTTAAAAATGATTTTATAAAATAGCTGTAATTACTCACTGGTTTCTTCGCTTGTCTTTTTTCCCTTAATCTCCTCCCCTCTTAGGGGAGGACTAAGGTGGGGTCTCTTGTTCTTTGACCTCACCCTAACCCTCTCCTGTGAGGAGAGGGAATTATTTTAATCAATTTCCAAAAAGCAGACTGAATAATTCCATAGAATTAATATGCTTCAACTGCTATGCTGGTGGAAAGAGTACAGCTTTCTTTTGGCTGAACAACAGCGATATCATCATACGCATTGACCGCTTCGACACAGACCATCGTCTTATATCCATCATCCGGCATGTCGGCGATCTTCTTTGCCATCTCTGCCCCCGGATTCCAAACGACGGTGACGCGGCTCCCCGTTTTTCCTACGCGAATCTTCCGTGATAACCCTGAATCCTCAATGATGCAATCTGAAGTTGTATCGATATAGCGGCGGTTCTCTTCTTTCTGAATTTCCAAACTATCTTCTTTCTGAATTGATGGGACGGTCGCACCCATACCGTCGTAGTAACGACTGCCGCCGAGTCCTTTGATTTTTACATTCGCTATATCACTGACGGTAAAATACGAGTGCAGAGCGCCGGTATAGCTCAACTGTTCCGTGCCGGTATTTGTGCAGCGGAACGTTACATTCAGCGAAGCCCCAACAGTAATGATCATCTCTGCAAGAAAAGAATATTTCCAGAGAGCTTTTGATTTCGGATTCTGACGCAAGGTCAAACGCAACCGTGTTTCGCCTCCTGACAAATCGGCCGTTTCTGCAACTTTCCACATTTGCAGTCTCGCAAATCCATGCTGCGGTTTTTTCGAATCGGATACATGCGGACCGAACCAGGGGAAACAAACAGGAATTCCTCCGCGGATAGGATTACCTTCTTCAAATGTGCTGAGACTGCTCATCCACAGCACTTCCTCCTGACCTTTTGGCCGATAGCTGAGCACATGCGCGCCGTAGATCGCGATAGTTGCTTTGGCAAATGCATTTGTGATAATTGCTACCGGAAGTCCACCTTGTCCCGATGTGAATTCTAACTTGCCTGTTATCCCATACTTTTTGTTGAGAGATGCGATATCCACTTGATTCCTTTCCTTCTATAAACCCACATTTGAATTTTAATAACATTGAACCTCTGCTATGCGCCAATATATTTCATGGTACGCTTGCTCTTCTCTTTCGAAGAAAAGGAATATATGCACTGCAATGAAGCTTAGAAAATCTGATGGAACAAAAAAATGTATCAGTTTTATTTGGCGAAAGCAAGAGTTGCTACACAAGAGCGAGAAAATACAAATGAATAAAAACTTCGGCGGGTTATTTATTACACTGACGTTTAGTGAAATGTTTTATAAATTACAAATGAAATTAATTGTAACTGCTGTCTTCATTTAATCAGTACCATAGTTCGTTGCAGTACTGAATGATATGTTGCCAATTGATAGAAATAAACTCCACTTGACAGGCATGAACCATCAAAGTTTGCCGCATGTACTCCCGGTTTTTGTATTCCATGGACTAAGGTTTTTACTACTCTTCCCAAAACATCATACACCTTCAAGTCAACTTGACTGGTAACTGATAACTGGTAACGGATAACTGTATTCGGATTAAACGGATTAGGATAATTTTGATAGAGTTCAAACAGCATTGGCAAAGATTTATTGGATTCCTTGACCGATGTAACTATCTCACCAGAAGTGGCATTAATGGGAATAGTTCTTATGCTGTCACTGCACTGGTAATCAATTTGCCACTCGCTGATAAATGGTGGGGAATCCCATTGATAAAGAGATGCGGTAATTGTGCAAGCTGGAAATCGCTTTCTAATATCTGATCCTCCTGCGATTTCAGCTATTGACAAAGCAGAATCACTATCCATCCACCCGTTATTAAGAATCGAAGGACCTACTCCCAGTGGCGCTAAATGATCAAATGTTACTTGATTATTCTGAGCAATCAAAAAGTACATCTTTGAGTTATGAATATTTGATGTATCGAACGAAAGATATACATAAGTCCAAGAATTAGATTTTCCTGTTGTATCAATGTCAGCACTTTCAATACGAGCCAGTCTTGCATTGCTCGCCAATGTAATGGCAAGTGAATCTGCTGTATTTAAAAGATGCTTGGCGGTGATTTGATTCACCGCTAAGACTCGCGATAAGAAAAATAATATGAAAACCAGTGTCTTTATTATAGTACTATTGTTTTGTTTTGATGTCATATTGGCACTCCTTTGCTTGTCAGCAATTGTGCCCTAACTCAATACTCTGAGGCACAAGCGGTGTTTTGTTCAAGACTTCTGTAACTACGCTCAATTGAAACTTACCATTGCTCCTTCCTTTTTCTGTATTAGGGTTGTAGCACTAGAATTTACTATACTTCCGACTTTTTTCTGTCATATTTTAACAAATAGTCTATCATATTTTTAATTACAGGAACTACCATAGTTTTTTCAGAATATTTCTTCAATCCATCTGTACACACCGCTGCATTTGCTGAAGAATAGCTTTCGTGGTATCCTCTGTTTGAGATCGCATATATGGTTCCCCGCAAATTCGATGAAAACCATTGGCGTAAATATTGCCTACCGAGTTATATTACAACTTTTGGTAAATGATAGATATTAATACAATGAATATCAAGAATATTAGCTATACTAATTCTCGCTTCGCGTGATAGACGGTTATTTCTATACATCTCTCTTCCATAACCTTGGCTCTGCGACTATTTGACTTTTCCGAATTTTTGCTAAATTTCCATCCACTCCTCACTCTCTTTTTTTGTATATTGAAAGAGAAATTATATTTTTTATAAAGGGTAACGTTTCAGTGTTAAGAAAAATCTTCACGAGAATCAGGGGCATATTTGTAAAGCCTCCCCCTCCGCCGGCCGCAACAACCATCAGAGAATCGAAGCCAGCATTCATCGGACAGAAAGGATTTTCATACAATAAGCCGGCAGGCACGCACCATCCGCGCGATATGCGAAAACGCGAAACACGCGCAGAATACACAGCACGAAGGGCAAAACTCGCTCAGCGCACACCTCCTCTTAAGCCGGTTGTGCCGACAGAACCGTGGAATAGTTCGATATTTAAAGTTCCTGTTGTCGACGGCAAAACACGATTTCATGATTTCGAACTTCCGAGCGAGATCATGCACGCGATATACGATCTCACATTTCATTATTGCACTCCCGTACAGGCAGAAACTCTCGCGAAGTCATTGATTGGCGAGGATGTGACTGCACAGGCACAGACCGGAACAGGAAAAACCGCCGCGTATCTCATTACCATCTTCAATCACTTTCTGAAACATCCTATCGAAGGGAAACGGCATCACGGAACTCCCAGAGCGTTGATCCTGGCACCAACACGCGAACTCGTAATGCAGATTGAAAGAGATGCACGTGGACTCGGCAAATATGTCCCTTGCAGCATTCTGTCGATTCTCGGCGGCATGGATTATTCAAAACAGGAGAAGGTACTGAAAAGCGAACCGTGCGACATTCTCATCTGCACACCCGGCCGGCTGATCGATTTCAAAAAGAAAAAACTTGTCGACCTTGGCAAAGTGGAGATCCTCATCCTCGATGAAGCAGACCGCATGCTCAACATGGGTTTCATAGATGCTGTTCGCTCCATCGTGCTGGATACACCGCCGAAGGCAAGGCGGCAAACCATGTTCTTTTCGGCGACCATGTCATCCGACGTTAAGCGGCTTGCCGAAACATGGACGCGGCAGGCGTTCGAAGTGAATATCATGCCGGACGAAGTCGCAGTGGAGAGTGTCGAGCAGATCACGTACATCACCACCTATAATCAAAAGGCCGCACTCGTCTATAATGTTATTATGCAAAAGCACCTCGACCGCGTGCTGATGTTTGTCAATCGCCGTGATGAAGCCCGCCGTGTGAAAGAGCTGCTCGAGACCTATGGTGTCAGTTGTGCGCTTCTTTCCGGCGACGTGGAGCAATCACAGCGCATCCGCCGCTTAGAGCGATTCCGTGAAGGAAAGATTCGTGTATTAGTCGCCACAGATGTTGCATCACGCGGACTTCACATCGAAGGTATCTCGCATGTCATCAATTACAATATGCCGCAGGATGTGGAAGAATATGTACACCGTATAGGACGTACCGGGCGCGCCGGAGCAAACGGTATTTCCATCAACTTTGCTGATGAAGATGACGCGTATGAACTGGTGAAGCTGGAAGAATTTTTAGGTAAAAAAATCAAATGCACATATCCGGATGAACATTTAATGGCCCCCATACCCGAACTCCCGCCGCGCCATTCTTCTGAAAAGCATGAACACGCAGGAGCTCACCAGCGAAGACATTAAATTCGCAGGGGGCGTGAGATTGATCACACTCTTGTTCTGAATTTGATGCCCGCCCCATAATAGTGCAGGTAAAAATCAAATCCTGCGAATGGATTCCAGCATAAATTTTTTTCGAATCCTACTTGACTTCGTTCATATACATTTATATTATTCTTGGGAACAATGCGATGATGTTAATGAAGATACAGCTCAAAGAAGTACATACCTTACGTGAATTAAGAAAATTTGTATCATTTCAGTATTCATTATACAGCGGCAATAAATATTGGGTTCCCCCTCTGCATGCCGACGAAATAAAATCACTGAGAACAGATAAGAATCCTGCGTTTGATTTTTGCGAAGCAGCATATTGGCTCGCAATTCACAACGGAAAGATCGTTGGTCGAATTGCGGGGATCATTAATAAAAGATACAATGAGAAGTGGAATACACAAGCGGCCCGTTTTGGATGGTTCGATTGTATTAACGACACAGAAGTATCCTCTGCGCTGTTCAATGCCGTGGAACAATGGGCGAGAAGAAACGGTATGGACTCCATACATGGCCCGTTAGGATTTACAGATATGGATGGCGAAGGAACACTCATCGAAGGTTTTGAAGAAGTCAGTACGTTGGGTGCAATTTATAATTACCCCTATTATCCGGTTCTCTTGGAACATGCAGGGTATTCAAAAGATATCGACTGGATTGAATATGAAGTGACGATGCATCAAGAAATTCCTGAACCAATAAAAAGAATAGCCGAGATTGCATTAACGAGGAACCATCTTACCATTCTCAAAGTGAAAAAGGCCAAGGAATTGCTTCCCTACGCAAAAGAAATATTTCACGTTCTGAATGATGCCTATAAAGATCTCTACGGATTTGTTGAATTGTCGGAAAAACAAATAAGTCTGTATGTGAAGCAATACTTCGGGTTCATTCTTCCGGAGTACGTGCCGATCGTGTTGGATTCTCAGAACCATATTGTTGCTTTCGGAATTGCAATGCCTTCTTTATCCGAAGCATTGCAGAAATGCAAGGGACGTCTGTTTCCAATCGGATTTATCCGCCTGTTATGGGCAATGAAACATCAGAAGCGCGCGGATTTGTATCTTACTGCCGTATGTCCTGATATGCAGAATAAAGGGATCAACGCTATTCTCATCCACGAAACGAATAAGATATTTATCAAAAATAAAATCGCTAAAGTCGAAACAAACAGAGAATTGGAAGCAAATGTAAAAATCCAAGCACAATGGAAATATTATGAACATCGGCAGCACAAAAGAAGAAGATGTTATAAAAAGGATTTGAAAGAATAGGCCTGCACATTAGAAAAATGTCGCAGGGATTGAATAGCATGAACCGTTTATGACAATACTCCCGTCAGATTTTTTTTAGAACACTTTGCATATCCTCCGGCAATTCAGAATCGAATTTCACAAATTCTTTTGTCGCCGGATGAATAAAACCGATGGTCTTTGCGTGCAACGCTTGACGCGAGATCAACTTCAGTAATTTTCCCGCTTGTTGAGCCTTCTTCCCTTCTAAGCCATTCCATGTATTACTGCGTCCGTTGTAAGTAGGATCTCCGAAGACAGGATGGCCGATGTGCGCCAGATGCACACGAATCTGGTGCGTGCGTCCGGTCTTCAGATGGAGTCGAACGAGTGAAAGGAATTCGTACTCTTTCATCACCTCGTATTCCGTAATTGCAGATTTTCCATCTTCTGTTACCGCTACTTTTTTTCGATCACGCTTGCTTCGTCCAAGATTCGCATCGATGGTTCCTTTCGGTGACTTGAATCGCCCCCAGACAACAGCCCAATATTCGCGGTCAATCGTACGCTTTGAAAACTGTTTTGCAAGAAACGCATGCACTGCATCGGTCTTCGCAATCACCATCAAACCTGTCGTATCTTTATCAAGCCGGTGCACAATGCCGGGCCGCATTTCAGTATTAATCTTCGAGAGATGATTGCAATGAAATAGGAGCGCATTGACGAGCGTGCCTGTATAATGAGTGTATGCCGGATGCGTCACCATGCCAGCTGGCTTATTCACAACCAACAGATCTCCATCTTCATACACAATGTCGAGAGGGATATTTTCTGCCAATGCATCAGGGCGCGGCGGGCGTGGAAATGTCATTTCGATGACATCGTTAGGAGTAAGTTGGTAACTGGACTTGACGATCTTGCCGTTCACCAACACCATGCCAGCTTCGATAGCCTGCTGAACTTTGCTGCGCGTTGCGTTTTCTATGTGATGTGTGAGATAGACATCAATACGTTTGCGGTGTTCACCGGCGGGAACGACCATGCGGGCGTGTTCTCGTTCTTCTAGACTTCCATCAGAGGATGAATGAGAAGACATAGCATGGGTACTTATAATGGATTCACCGAAGAACTTTGCACGTCACTTTTTGGTTCACTCATGTTGTCCTGTGCAGGACTTTGGTCAACAAAAGTTTTTGTTCCCTCTGTGACCACAACGGCAGGTTTGTCTACATCGGTAAATCTCTTGTGGAAGAGCAGCATCAAAACGATGCCCGTGGAAACAGAAGCATCCGCCACATTAAACACTGCAAAGCGGTCCATATGGATTCCAAGAAAATTAATATGGAAGAAATCCATATCGATGAAATCGACAACTTTTCCATAGAACAATGGCGCCTCTCCAAAGATAACACCGTAGAAGCTCCGATCAATGAGATTCCCTATTGCTCCGCCAAGAATCATTGCCAACGTGAGGCGAATAATGAACGCCTCATTTCGAACTCGATAGATATAGTAGAAAATTCCAATACTTGCGATCAAAGAGAAGATAGTAAGAAACAACCTCCCGCCAATTTCTATCCCAAATGCCATTCCGGGATTTTCTACAAATGTGAGACGAAGGAAATCACCGATCACTGGAATACTTTGCCCAAGCTGCATCCCCTGGTGATAAAAATCGGACAAAGGAAGGGAGAATCCTTTTACGAGCAGTTTGGTAATTTGATCAAGAAGGACAATACCGAGAGTAACAAAAAGAACACGCAAAAAGAACCTCACTTCATTCAGATTGGAGATTGAAAATTTTCGACTGGTGATTTAGTATAGTACAAATTCAGTCGCCGAGTCACACATTGAGACACACACTACCAGCCAAGAACTACACTATTTTATTTCCGCCCATTTTTGTTTTGCAATCGATGCATTGATGAGCATGAGGCACAGCTTCGAGCCGCTCTTTATCCATCAGGTTTCCACATTCTGTACAAAATCCATAAGTCCCCTTTTCAATCCGTTTCAATGCATCGTCGAGATAATTAAGAAATTTCCCTTCGCGTGATGCAAAGAGAAATGTCTTTTCGCGTTCCATTGCATCTGTGCCTTGTTCCATGTGCAAAGAGTATGTCGAATTCTCAATTTCGTACTGTCCGGTAGTCACGTCCATCATCGTTGATTTCAAAGATTCCAGTTCTTCAAGTATTTCTTTTCGTTTCTCTAAGATGATAGTCTTGAAATGTTGAAGATCCCTTTTGCCGTATCCTTTCTTGGATATGATCTTTGGAGCCGCAGTCTTCCCTTTCATTTTCTTTTTATCGATCTTAGGTCTCAATGTCGAACGCTTGGTTGTCTTTTTTGCTGGGGACTTCTTTACAACTTTCTTCTTCGCCATAACTCTCCTACGATTATAAGTGCATCAATATATACTAATTTTTCTCAACTGCAATTGCGCTCGGTTCACCGTTGATATCTTCGTTTTTTGCGCCTTGCTTCAAAGCATCTGCATTCGATATAGGTTTTAACTCGACTGCTAACGTCTCTTGCTGGACATACTGAACCATTCGCCCTAACGCTTTTGCCAATCGTTCCGACGAAGCGTGTACAATTCGGATCCTGTCGGTCACTTCAAAGCCTGAATCTTTCCTCAAGTTTTGTACACGATTCACAAACTCGCGTGCAAGCCCTTCATCGATGAGTTCATCCGTGAGAGCCGTATCGAGCGCGACGGTGATCTGTCCGTCCGTTTCTACCATCCAACCTTGAATGTCTTCGTGCAGAATCTCCACATCGGATGTATCGATGGTGTATTCCATTCCGCTGACGTTCAACATCAACGTACCTTGCGATAGCAACTTGCTCATTTCTTCGGATGTCAAATCACGGAGTCGCGCTGCAATCGGTTGAACCGATTTGCCAAACTTTGGTCCCAAGGTCTTAAAATTCGGTTTAGATTTTTTCTTGATGAGTGCGGACTCATCTGCAATGTATTCGATTTGTTTGACGTTGATCTCTTCAAGAATGACATCTTCCATCTGTTCAATTTCTTGCCGGTCTGCTTCAGATTTGACCGGTAAGATAATCTTCTGCAACGGTTGGCGCACCTTCAAATTTGATTTCATCCGCATTGCACGCACCAATCCGACGATTTTAATCGCATACTCCATCCGATGCTCAAGCTCCGGAACCATGAGGCTTGCATCTGCCTTTGGCATTTCTTCCAAATGAACAGACTCCAACATCGATTTGGTCCCCGCCATGAGGTTTCGATACATCTCATCAGCCAGGAACGGCGCGAAGGGGGCAATAAGCTTGCTGATCGTCAATAAACATTCATGAAGCGTTTGGTACGCCGCGGTCTTATCTTTTCCGTTCTCGCTCTTCCAAAAACGACGGCGATTACGGCGGACGTACCAATTAGAAAGTTGGTCGATCGTGAAGTCGCTCACTGCGCGTGCAGCACGCGTCACGTCATATCCATCGAGCGACTGGAGGTACGTTTTTACCAACGTATTCAATTCCGATAAAATCCATTGATCGATTTCTTGTCGTTCACTAATCGAAATTTTGGGTTCCGTATTATCATATTTGTCTATGTTGGCGTAGAGAGCGAAGAAGGAATAGGTGTTCGTCAGTGTACTGAAGAATTTTCGCTGCACTTCACCGATGCCTTCTTCATCAAATAATGTCGTCCTCCACACCGGACTCTGCGAAATTAAATACCAACGCACGGTATCGGCGCCGTACTTCTTCATCAGTGCAAACGGGCCAATCGTATTCCCTTTAGACTTCGACATTTTCTGACCGGTCTTATCGAGAATAAGTTCATTGACAAGCACGTTTTTGTATGCCGGCTTATCGAATAAAAACGTTCCGATGGAATGCAATGTATAAAACCAACCGCGTGTTTGGTCAATCCCTTCGGAAATAAAGTCGGCGGGATATGCCTTCTTGAAAATTTCTTTGTTCTCAAACGGATAATGCCATTGTGCAAACGGCATCGAACCGGAATCGAACCAGACATCGATAAGTTCGGGTGTACGGTTCATGGTGCCGCCGCAATCGCATGGAAATGTGACACCATCGACATACGGTTTATGAAGATCGAGCGGTTCCGGCACATTCTTGCCTTTCCGGAATTCCTCAACACTGCCGACACATTTTTGTTTGCCACACTTCTCGCACAGCCAAATAGGCAGCGGTGTTCCCCAGAAACGGTCTCTCGAAATCGCCCAATCTTTATTTTCTTCAAGCCAATTGCCGAAACGACCGGCGCCAACTTCCGGCGGAATCCAGTTGATCTGTTTATTCAGCTCGATCATCCGTTTGGCGTACTCTGTTGTACGGATGTACCACGACTCACGCGCATAGTACAACAGCGGTGATGAACATCGCCAGCAATGCGGATAACTATGGAGGTGCTGCTCTTTCTTATAAAGGATGTTGCGACGGCGAAGGTTCTGAATAATTTCAGGATCGGCATCTTTCACAAACATTCCGGCAAAATCCGTTACTTCAGAATTGAATGCTCCCGATTTGTTCACAGGATGAATTGTAGGTAACCCATACTTACGTCCGACCTGATAATCGTCTTCGCCATACGCTGGAGCCATATGGACAATACCTGAGCCATCTTCGGTGGTGACAAACTCAGCAAGGACAACATACCATCCTTTTTCTTTTACCGGATGGTACAAAAACATCCGTTCGTATTCTTTGCCGGCAAGTGCAGTTCCTTTGAACTCTTCTAAGACCACATACTCATCACCCAATACGGAAAGACGCGCTTTTGCAAGAATGTACTTTTCACCCTTGTGTTCCACCTTCACATAGTCGACATCCGGATGAACAGCTATGGCAACATTTGAAATTAATGTCCATGGTGTCGTCGTCCAAACAAGGAAGTATGTATTCTCTTCACCTTTAACTTTCAATTTGATATAGATCGATGGATCTTTAACGTCTTTATAACCAAGCGAAACCTCATGTGATGACAATGGTGTTTCACACCGCGGGCAGTATGGTTGAATCTTGTATCCCTTGTATATGAGTCCCCTGTCAAAGTACTGCTTCAACGCCCACCAAATGGACTCGATATAGTTATTGTCGAAAGTAACATACGGATGCTGGAGATCAACCCAATAGCCCATCATACGAGTCAATTCTTCCCATTCAACCTTGTACTTCCAAACCGACTTCTTACACTCTTCGTTGAATTTCGCTACTCCGTACGCAACGATGTCGTCTTTATATTTGAAGCCAAGCGATTTCTCGACTTCAATCTCTACGGGCAAACCGTGCGTGTCCCATCCGGCCTTGCGCTGCACCTGAAAACCCTGCATCGTCTTGTATCGGCAGATGATATCCTTCAATGTTCGCGACATGACGTGGTGGATGCCGGGGCGGCCGTTTGCCGTCGGCGGACCTTCATAAAAAGTAAATTCCGGCTTTCCTTCGCGTGTCGATATACTCTTCTTGAAAATATCGTTCGCTTCCCAGGACTTCAGGATTTCAGATTCAAGTTCGTGATAATTGAGTTTGTCGGTTAATTGTTTATACATCTTTTTATTTGCGAATGAGTGAATATGCGATTGGGTGATTTGGTGATTTGAGATTTCGGATGAGAGACTCTAGAAGGTACCTTTTTCTCCAATCCCCAATCTCAAATCCCGAATCAATTCTTCATTCTCTTCACAACTTCTTTCATAATCGCTGTCATTTTTGGTTCAGCTTTTATAGCAACTTTAAGAATCTCTTCCAAGAGCGCCGGCTTCAATGCATCTGGAAAGCACTCATCAGTGAGAATGGAAAAGCCTAGAACCTTCATTCCCATATGCACTGCTACTATATCTTCCGGCACCGTGGACATACCGACTGCATCCGCTCCGATTGTCCGGAGAAAACGGTACTCAGCCCTCGTTTCTAGATTCGGTCCTGGCATTGCTACGTACACACCCTTTTGTACTCGAATCTTCAAATCAAGAGCAGCTTGCTCAGCAAGGGCAATAAGTTCTTTACTGTATGCTTCCGACATATCCGGAAAACGCGGGCCAAGCTCATCATCATTCGGGCCGATCAGCGGATTGTCACCCAGCAAATTGATGTGATCACTCATAATCATCACATCACCCTTTTGAAAAAGCGGATTTAATGCGCCGGCAGCATTCGATATGAGAAGGCTTTCCACACCGAGAAACTTCATGACCCGCACAGGAAATGTGACTTGCTTCAGATTATATCCCTCGTACATATGGAAGCGTCCCTGCATCGCTACGATTTTCTTACCGGAGAGCATTCCAAAAATCAATTTACCATGGTGTGATTCAACCGTTGAAACAGGAAAATACGGAATTTTCCCGTAATCGATCACGATTTCCTTCTTGATCTCTTTCACCAATCCGCCAAGACCCGTACCAAGGATAATCCCGATCCCGGGCTTCATATTTGTCTTGGTTTGAATAAACTTTATTGCTTCGTCAATCTTTTGTTGTAATTCAGTCATGGTATTTTCGTGTGTTCAGGAAGAGGATTCAGTTTCCAACCGGATTTACACCATTACTTTGCAGAGAATTGACCGCTATAGTCTTTTTAGAATTTCATCTATTTCCAAATGTTCCTTCCCTGTTCCTTTGGATGGATCCTTTTTATTTCCATCTTCATCGATATCAAGAGCGCGTATCAAATTTAATTCGGACGAAAGCAGCACTTTCAATTTACTCAGAACGCTTTCCTTTCTCGCTTTGAGCTGCGCGATTTCTTCCTTCACATGGGCAAAATCGAGACGAGCTTTCTCCACAATTTGCGACGCTTTGACTTCTGCTTCTTTCACTATGATTTCAGCTTCACGTTTTGAGTTCTCGATGGATTTACCACTCGTTTCCTGTGCCTGCATAAATGTCTGCTGAAGTGATCGCTCAATGTTCTTATAGTCGGAAAGCTGTGTTTCCAACTCAATGATTTTGTCCTTCTGCTCTCTGTTTTCGTGAATGAGATCCTCCAGCTCATTGGACACCATTTCTAAGAACGTCTCTACCTCGATAGTATCATACCCCCTCATTGTTTTCTTGAATTCTTGACGTTTGATTTCCAACGGTGTAACTTTCATGATCGTCCCTTTCAATTCACGTTCTTTACACGTCTTCCAAATATCGCCGTTCCTATCCGGACAATTGTGGAACCTTCTTCTATGGCAACTTCAAAGTCGTGCGTCATACCCATCGATAAGTGCTGCATGTGGACATTCTCAACTCCCTCAGATACAATCTCTCTTTTCAACTCCACCAATTGGCGAAAGGATTGCCGAGAATCACTCGGGTCATCCGAAAAAGGTCCCATCGTCATCAATCCGCAAACCCGAAGATATTGAAGCTGCGACAATTCCTTGAGCAATGCGATTGTTTTATTTGGCGGAACACCATATTTTGTCGCTTCGTCTGTTGTGTGGACTTCCACCAATACATCCTGAACCAGTTCGAACCGTTCAGCTCTCTTACTGATTTCCTTGCCGAGACTTATGTCATCAACCGAGTGAATGAGATGTATATACTCGGCAATGTATTTGGCCTTGTTTGATTGCAGATGACCGATGAAATGCCAGTGAAGCGGATGCTTTGCCAACACCTGACGTTTTTCCTGCAATTCCTGTACGTAATTCTCGCCGAAATCTATGTGACCGGCATCAACGGCTTCCTGAATAGCTTCTACCGGAAATGTCTTAGATACTGCGACAAGCTGGACATCCTCTGATCGACGCCCACACTTTTGACAGGTTTGTTCGATGCGTTTTCGCAGATTTTTGAGATTTTCAGCAATCATTCAGTTCCAGCAAGAAGTAAATATACTCCAACTCACCGCTAAAATCAAATAGAAATATCGAATAAAAGAGCTTTTTGCATTCCTTGACTTACACTCGTTTATTTCTTTTATTGAAAGAGGATGTAGTAACGGTGGAGTAAGCAGTGCCAGACTTTGATCGTAATAATGATGACAATATTGGTCCGAAGCCGAATAAGCGCTCGGAGGATGATGTACGACGATTCCGCGAGTCATTGCGAAATGGCGCTAAAGACATCAATAATCCGGAGGCGTTGGAAGAAATCATCCAATTCTATTTTGAGCATGAGAAGTTTGAAGAGGCATTGACATATGCTGATCGACTTCTCTCCTTTGAACCGTTCAATGCAGAGGCATGGCAACGGAAGGGAATGATTCTCAACAACCTCTTTCGGTATAACGAAGCACTTGATTGTTTCGATAAGGCTTTGGGTCTGAACCCTACGGATCCCGAGGCGTACATCAATAGAGGTATCACACTGGACAATCTGAATCGAATTACAGAATCGATGGCATCATTCGATAAAGCTCTCGAACTCGATTCATCCCACGAAGACGCCTTGTTACACAAAGGTATAACACTTGAAAAACTTGAGCGTTTTGTGGAGGCTGAATCTATATTCCATCACGTTCTTCAGATTGACCCGGAACATATCGATGCTTGGTACGAACTCGGTTATTGTTACGATTACCTTGATAAACCTGCTGAGTCCATACGTTGCTATGATGAACACCTCAACCGCGACCCATTTAATTATAATGCCTGGTATAACAAAGGCATCGTACATAACAGAGTCGGGCAATTTACGAAAGCTATCGAGAGCTATGAGTATTCTCTTGCAATCAAGGAAGACTTCTCGGCAGCTTGGTTCAACATGGGCAATGCATATGCAAATCTGGGGCGGCTCCAGGATGCAATTCGCTGCTTTAAAACAACATTGACCTATGAATTAAAAGATGTCGCAGCCCTGCATAATCTCGGAAATGCCTACGAAGAACTGAATGATTTCCACGAGGCACTTTCCTGTTATTCATCTGCTATCGAGATTGACAGTCAACATCATGAATCCTTTTTCGGTATTGGATGCTGTCATGATGCAATGGGCCACACTGAGCAAGCATATACTGCATACAAGAAAGCTCTGGATATTCATCCAGAGTACTCCGAATATTGGTACGCCTGCGGAGATGCTCTTTACAATCTTGGAAGAATCGACGAATGTATCGAGTGTTACCGGAAAGTTATCACTTTGGATCCGAAGGACTCCGAGATTTGGTTCGACCTCGGCGATACTTTAGGTGAGAAAGGAATGTATTCCGAGGCATTAACAGTTCTAGGAGAATGCACGAAACTTGATCCGAAATTTGCACCAGCATATTTTAGCCGCGGAAAAGTATTGATATCGATGAATTTAAAGGAAGAGGCATCAAACGAGTTTTTTATTGCTTTCAATCTGGTTCCAGAGTTGAAAAAAGAATTTGAGCAATTATTCCCGAATCTCACCACTGATCGGCTGTTTGCACACCTCTTTGGGAAATAGTAACATTCTTTCCACGTCTCAGCTGATTTCTATGGTTTTTGTATTTCGATCCACTGAGGACATACAACAATGAAGCACTATGCAGTTATTGGCCATCCCATCGGTCATTCTCTTTCACCTTTGATGCACAATACAGCATTCGAGCTGCTCCGTTTGGATTGCCAGTACGAAGCACTTGATATCGAACCGGCTTCTTTGAAACAAGCCGTTGAACGCTTCAGAGAACAGAAATGGGGCGGGTTCAACGTGACCGTTCCACATAAAGAAGCAATCATCCCTCTCATAGATGAAGTCGTCCCAGAAGCACATGCAGTCGGCGCTGTGAACACTGTCGTGAATCAAAATAATAAATTAATTGGATATAACACAGACGTTATCGGTGTTGAAAGATCGCTTCGCCTCGAACGAGAAAAAATCGAAGGTACAATGTGTACCATTATGGGTTCTGGCGGTGCGGCCCGTTCAGTGGCGTACGTACTTATTCATACTATCAAACCTAAGGCGATTACGTTCTCAGTTCTATTTCCCGAACAAGCTCATGCGATTATTAAAAGCCTTGGCAGCAGCAATGTCCAATTCAATGTTATCCATTGTACTGACGCGGCGCTTGAAACTGCAATCAAGAACTCCACACTCATCGTTAATGCAACCACGGTTGGAATGTTCCCTCATGTCCTTGATTCTCCACTTCCAACTCGACACTGGTTATCAAATAAGCATATTGTCTTCGACCTTATTTATCGTCCATTAACTACCCGCCTGCAAAGCGACGCACACGCTGCTGGAGCAAAAACAATTGACGGTTTGGGGATGTTTATTCATCAAGGGGCAGCGGCATTTCAACTCTGGACAGAAAAGGACATGCCTTTAGATCAGGTACGACAGGTTCTTGAAACAAAGTTGACATCAGACAATGATTGAATGAATTCGTGAGAACCGGAAAAACCGCTGCGGCTTTCATATTTCCGACCTCTCTCACTGAGATCTTTAATGAATATTCGTTTTTTTGCCGGAAAACTCGTTGACTCTCTAACATTTTTTCCGTATTTTAAAATGTTAGTTTATAACTGGTCTTAGTCATTGAGGAAACCAATGTACGCAGTCGTAGAAATTGCCGGAACACAAGTGAAGGTCTCCCCTTCAGATAAAGTATTTGTACCGAAAATATCATCGGAAGTCGGTTCAACAATAAAGTTTGATAAAGTCCTCTTGACTGGCGATGAAAAGAAAGCCAGTGTAGGCAGTCCATACATTGAAGGAGCCTTTGTCGAGGCAAAAGTGGTGCGCCATGTCAAAGATGAGACGGTGATCGTACTCAAGAAGAAAAAACGAAAAGGCTATAGAGTTCGTAATGGGCATCGCCAGCAGTATACGGAAATTGAAATAACAAATCTTGCTTAAACAGGAGAGGTTGTATGGCTCATAAAAAAGGCGGTGGAAGTTCTAGGAACGGCCGCGATAGTAATGCTCAGCGCCTCGGAGTGAAACGCTTCGGTGGTCAACTCGTACTCGCAGGAAATATTCTTGTACGTCAGCGAGGAACAAAATTTCATCCCGGTATCAATGTTGGTATTGGCAGCGATGACACGCTTTTTGCGCTTGCTACCGGTGTTGTAAAATTCGAGCGCTTCGGTAAAACAAAACAGCGTATAAGCATCGTGCAACCTGCATAACGCAGAATACATGATTTTTTGAAGAAGCCTCCTACTGGAGGCTTTTTTTTCAGTTAAAATCTTTGTTTTTATCTCCACAAAGCGGCGGGAAATTCTCTCTATGAAATCATAGTTGTACCAGCCGTTAGTATATTTATTCAACATCGGAGGTTTTTATGAAAATTACCGTTATTGGCGCGGGTAATGTTGGATCAACAATAGCTGAACGCATTGTCGACCAGGAACTCGCCAATGAAGTTGTCCTTGTTGATGTGATCGAAGGTATGCCGCAAGGCAAAGGTTTGGATATGAGCGCCTCCGCTCCTATCCAAGGTTCTGATACAAAAGTCATAGGAACCAACTCCTACGAGCCAACCGAGAATTCTGATATTATTTTTATTACGGCTGGGATTGCACGAAAACCAGGAATGAGCCGTGATGATCTGCAAACAACAAATGCTCAAATTATTAAATCTTGCACAGAACAAGCAGTGAAAGCTTCTCCCAACGCAATCATTATTGTAGTCTCAAATCCACTTGACGTTATGACATATGTTGCGCTTAAGACAAGCGGTTTCGAACGGAACAGAGTGATAGGCATGGCGGGTATTCTGGATTCATCTCGCTTTCGTAAGTTTATTTCCATGGAACTCAATGTCTCCGTTGAAGACATTAGTACATTTGTTCTTGGCAGTCATGGGGATTCCATGGTGCTCTTGCCTCGTTATTCTTCAGTTTCTGGAATTCCTCTTCCTGAATTGATGGATAAAGAAACTATTGAGCGATTGGTTCAACATACGCGCGATGGCGGTATAGAGATTGTGAATCTCCTAAAAACTGGCAGTGCCTATTATGCCCCCTCCGCTTCAGCCGTTCAAATGGTCGAAGCAATTGTCAAGGATAAGAAACGCATTCTTCCTTGCGCCGTATTTCTCCAGGGCGAATATGGTATACATGATACTGTTCTCGGTGTACCTATTAAGCTCGGTAGAAAAGGAATGGAGCAAATTATCCAAATCAAGCTTACTCCCGACGAACAGGCAGCTCTCAATAAGTCAGCCGAAGATGTTAAAACGAATATAAATAAAGTCATGGTTTAATTCCTTTCGCTCTAGGACATTTACCTCAATCCCGCTAAGAACTTTGGGAATATTTCAATATCCTTCTTTATGTACTATTCCTACCATTTTTAATCTGAGCCAAAAACCTGATAGAGTAATATTTTTCTTCTGAAGATTGCTTCTTATAAATTCATTTATTATACTGCTTTCGTTCTAAGACATTATAAACAGTTTTACCTAATTTTACATCAAACCACAAATTATTCACATCACTTGAGGAGGTCGCTTTGAGACTTTATTCTCGATATCTATTGGGGACTATTGTCCTTTCTGTGTTGGTTGTCGGTATTATGTTCGCCGGAGGATACCAGCTTAACGAGCAAGGAGCACGCGCAGTTGGCATGGGCGGAGCTTTCGCTGCAACAGCTTCCGATCCTTCTGCAATTTATTTCAATCCGGCAGGATTAGCATTTCAAAGCGGTATGAATGTTCTCGGCGGTATTAATTTTATCATGCCATCGACCACTTACTCACCTGCATCAGGATCATATATGCAATCCGGGTCCATATCTACTAATTCTCAAGTCTTTACCCCTTTTAATATTTATGGATCTTACCAGATTAATGACCAGATAGTTGTGGGACTCGGAATTTATAATCCATTTGGATTGGGAACACAATGGCCGAATTTATGGGGACAATCATTAGCTGCTTCCGCTTTTGCCGGAAATTATCTCGGGAGTTTTCTATCCGTTAATGCAAGCGTAGCGACGTATTATTTCAATCCAACAATTGCATATAAAATTAATGACGATCTTTCGGTCGGCTTGGGAATAAGTTATGTGTATGCGACCGTTGATCTGACAAGATCCATTCCTTTGGGCCTGATTGGTCCGGTCCAATATTTTCAGGTGCTCAATGGTCTTAATGGAAAAATGGAATTAAAAGGCACTGGAAACGGATTTAATGCAGATTTAGGTGTACTATACAAACCGATGGATAAGTTATCATTCGGATTGTCATATAGAATTACAACTAAAATTGATTTCTCGGGAAATGCAACCTTCACGAATATGAATGCACTAGCGGCGGGTTTTCCCAATGGAACCGGATCAGCAACTCTTCCCATGCCAGGGAATTTATATTTTGGCGTAGCATATATGCTCTCACCGGACTTAAGAATCGAAGGCAATTTCCAGTATGTCCAATGGTCTTCATATGATAATCTTCAACTCAATCTACCCCCCCCCAACGGTACAGGAACCTTTGCAAAAAATTGGTCCGATGAACCTATTCTTCGTATAGGCGCAGAATATACATTGAATGGCAGTTGGACTATCCGCGCAGGAGCAATCGAAGATTTGACACCGCAGCCTGCGAGTGTCACAGAGCCTATGCTTCCCGATGCGGATCGAACTGATCTTACGGTCGGCGCAAGCTATAAAATTACCGATAAATTGTATGTCGATGCGGCGTACATGCTTGTCTTATTTGCCGATAAGACTGCTCCGGCAAATTTCCATGGCGGAGATGGCACTACGCCGACAGTTCCTGGAACTTATAGCAGCAAAGCCAACATTATTAGTGTTAATTTCGGTTATAGTTTCTAAGTTTTATTTATCCTTAATAGCAAAAAAACCCGTCTCCAGCATCGAGACGGGTTTTTCTTTTCCAACATACCCTTATTAATCTCAATGCTGTTTGTGGAGCTTTACCTTCATTTCTACGACCGACCCAAACTTAAGCTGTTTAACGGTAATCGAATCCATCAATGAACGCATTAAGAATACACCACGCCCGTTCTCTTTTAGCAAATTCTTCTCCTCACGAGGATCTTTCAAACCTTTTGGATCAAACCCTTTGCCTTCATCTTTCACGCGGATAGTGAGAGATTGCTTTTCTACAATGCATCGGATAGTAACACTTTTGTTGGGATCGGATTTATTCCCATGGATCATTGCATTATTCACTGCTTCGGTACAGGATACCAACAAACGGTACATCGTACCGTCGTCCAAATTGAGTTTTTTATTGATCTGTTGTAAAAATGTTTCAATACATCCAATTTCTTTTGGATTGCTCTGACAGACCATTTCGAAAACAGTCTTGCGATATATTTTTCTTTTCTTTGGTTTCGTATATAATTTCATTTTATCTTCTCAACTACAGCATGAACCCTACTTGTATAGAAAGATTTGAAATCGTTGCATTCGTCGTACCATTATTTTTTTGTTCTTCTCTCCATCCACTCAAAGTAATTTTCTCTGTACTCGATCCCAGCCACTCAATGAAAACAGTGGGTCCCGAGGCTTCAATTCCTTGAGTAAAGATTCGCTGATTATTTTGATACGTGTAATGATCTTGACCAAAGTATCGAAATCCAAATCCCACTTTCAATCCCATTTCAGATGACCAAATAAATTCCGGCCATAAAGTTTTTTCAATAAAATAATCTTCCGGCTTTTCCTTAAACTCACTCCATAAGAGTGTTCCTCGTTCAAAGATACGCAAGCTTCCCGAAAAGTTACACTCGATTCTTTCGCTCAGTCGCAGAACAGTAGAATCCGACCACATTGCCTGCCTGTACGAGAAGCTTCGTATCGATGCACTTTGTAGTTCATAGTCGCTTATTGTGTAGTTTGCCAGCACCTCGGCTCGCGCAACTGTTCGGAACCATGAAGAAGGCACATATTCTACACTCGGTGATAATCGGATGACACGGTTCCAATTGTTGTTGGCACTCTCTTCCTGACGGAGATATACCAAATGGAAAAGTGTGAGATCTGTTGTCAGTGTCAACAGCAAGTGGGATGAGAAACGATGGAGGATATCTAAGCCGGATGTTATAAGCAATTCGTCTCGATCATCAGTGTTCGAAGGATCCGGAGTATCATATCGAAGAATACTGGCCGACGACACTAAGCGGATATTGTCATTCTGGGTTACGTTGACGTTGAGTGACGTCGTAAGCATCGTGCGCTGCGCTGTATTCTCTAATTTATTCGCTTGAGCGCGTAGCTGATCAATGTTGGGTACTGGAGCATCTGGCACTGAATATCGCTCGTCTCTTTCAGTATATAAAAGTTTGATATCCGCATCAAGCCAATCTATCGGTGACCAGAACAGAGAAACCGTACCGAAGAATTCCATCTCTTGGATACGCGAATCAGTCAGCGATGCAGGATTCAGATCATCCTTGAATCTATAGCCTCGATCAATGATTCTGTTCGATAGTCCGATTGACGTATTCAGGGAGAAGTTCCGATCTAGGCTATACTTTATTTGGTCCATAATATCAAACACATTTGCATCACGACGAAATATATTATGTTGAACACCTAATGAATTCTGATAAGAGGAAGAAAGTCCCGTATAATACTCACTTCTTTGCGTGCTATAATTTATTGCAAGCGAATCGCTAACACCACCACCAAAGTCGCGCAAGAGAACGAGCTTGGCATCTCCTGTTCGGGGATTGCGACGGCCAAGAAAAGACTGATTCCATGACGATTGAAGTGAAGCATCAAACTCGTCGAGCTTTACTCGGTGCGCATCGAAACCCAGCGCATAGGCAAACCCCTGATCACCTTCATCCTCCTGAGAATTCAACTCATATCCTCCTAATACTTCGCCTCTCATACTTTTTGTGGGAAGGTAGTCGAAACCGGCAAGTACTTGATGTTGTGCCATCCGACCGAGATCAATAACACGATTGTCCGCAAGAACATTGGATACATTTTTCAGTTGAAGACTCCACTCTTCCGAAAGCCGAGCATTTAAAGAAATGAACCCTTGATACTCGTCCTGAATTGCATTTTGGTCAGACTTAACAAGACGAGATTGAACGTGTTGGTGAACTTCAGCATTCCAAATCTGGCTGTACATTTCTTTTTGGAAATCTCCGATCCACATATAGGTGTTCAACACACGAGTAAAACTGAGCGATGATAGTTGAAGACTGTCCACAAATGGCAAAGGAGAAGGATGAATAATCTCCTGAGCATTCATCGTCGTACAGAAAAACAACCATTCGTATCCAATGAAAAATAAACAAAGGAGTGTTTGTGAATTTTTAACCGCAGACACCACTCGTCAGATCCATAGTTGTTCACGAGACATTTGATGGAATCCCCTGCAGGAGCGTGGTGCCACTGAAACCGAGCCGGCGTGCGAACCGTAGAGAGGATTATGCAAAAGCTTTATTGGTATCGTAATACAAAAAAGCCACAGCGTCGAATCACTGGCGTTGTCTAAAAACACTTTCACGCTCACACCTCGGCTTTTTCTCCTGTTACCGGAATGTAGATATCCTTCTTCACGCCAACTTCTTTCAATTTAGAAGATAATTTTTCTATTTGAGTAATTTCACCATGTACGAGGAATATTTTCTTCAGCTGTTTTTGATCCGCAGCTTGGACGTATTCCACCAGCTCATCTTGATCCGCGTGCGCCGAGAACGAGTTGAGTACTACCACTTCTGCATTCAACTTATGCACTTCACCAAAGATACTTATTTCCGGTTGTTTTTCTACTATCCGTCGTCCGAGCGTATGTTCTGCCATATACCCAACGATAAGGATCGTATTCTTTGGATTCGCTATGTTATTGGCAAGATGATGGACAATTCTTCCACCTTCGCACATTCCGGATGCCGAAATAATCACACATGACGATTGCAGTGAATTCAATTTCTTCGATTCATCTACCGACCGTACGTATATAAGCCGGTTGAAGCCGAACGGATCTTCGTTCGCATGCAAGTGAGTAAGCATCTCCTCATCGAAGCACTCGGTGTGCAGCCGAAAGATGTCGCTTGCATTCACTGCGAGCGGACTATCAACGTAGATCGGAATAACCGGCAATCTGCCCTCATCAAAAAGTTCAGACAAAAGATAGACAATCTCCTGAGTTCTGCCGACACTGAACGAAGGTATGATCACCTTACCGCCACGGTCAGATGTTTTTTTAATAACTTGACAGAGTGAATCCTTCATTCCGACTATCGGATCATGCAGTTTTCCCCCGTATGTACTTTCGGAAATCAGCACATCGACGCTGCCAATTGGTTGTGGATCTTTAATGATGGGTGCATTCTTTCTTCCCAAATCGCCAGTGAAGCCAATCTTTTTCCGTATGCCGTTCTCTTCCACTTCAAGCACCGTTACTGCAGAACCAAGAATGTGTCCGGCATCGAGATATGTTGCCCTCACACCTTTGGCTATCTGTATCGGTTGTTCGTAATTGATGCTGATGAACTGCGCCATCGCAGTCGTGACATCCATAATACTATGCAGCGGCTGAACAAGCGGTTCATGTTTTTTCTGATGTCTCTTATTGACAAACTCGATATCACGTTCTTGAATGTACGCGCTGTCGTACAACATAATATTACATAGATCGCGTGTTGCTCCGGTGGCATAAATAGGGCCGCGGAATCCATTCTTTACCAGATTGGGAAGATTCCCAGCATGATCAATATGCGCATGCGAAAGCATAACCGCATCAATATCGGCAGCATTGAATGGGAAATTTCGATTGCGTTCATATGCTTCCGACCGTTTCCCCTGAAACATGCCGCAGTCGAGCAATATTCTTGTTCCATTCACAGAAATGAGATGCATGGAGCCAGTGACAGCCCGAATTGCTCCGAGGAATTGAATAATCATTGAGTGCCGGCTTTCCGTTAAGGTTCAACTTGCTGTTTGAAAGTAGAAAGAAGAGAGAAGAAATGCAAAGACAAAGGCTGGTGAAGACATCCTTTTCCTTCCCCAGCCTTCGTATATTTGGAATCGAATATTATGCGGTTGTTTTTTTATGCTTGATATTTTTCGGTGCTGGAAGATCCTGCTTTAATGCATTCAATCGAGACCTGACAACGCGGGCATGGTCATTGTTCGGATAATGTGTGTTCAGTTCTTCATACGCCCAGCGGGCTTTCACAAGATCGCCGATCTGTTCGTACGATTGCCCCATCATAAGATAAGCGTCTATTTTTTTATTTGAGGTTTCGAAAGCGAGCACTTTCTGAAACGCGCTTATTGCTTCACGATATTCATGTTTTGCATACCTGCATTCGCCGACCCAATATTCACAATGATCAACAAGGTCTTCCTCAATCCCCTTGTCTTTCAAGCCGCTGAATATCGTGATTGCATCTTCATATTGCCGTTGGTGGAAGAGTGATAATCCTTCTGCATATTCATCTCGAAGAGAGGAAACCATACGTACAGGCGAGAAGACTGATGATTCTGGATTTACATTTTCGGCAAGGAGACGTGTACATAACTCTGCCAGTTGTTGAGAAAGCTGCTTGTTCTCAACTCGAAGATCCATAACACTTTGCTCGACAACTTTCTGCTTTGCCGTTGTTAAGAATTCTTTCGTCTCAAGTTCACTCACTTTATCGACAAGTGCACGTGTTGAAATAAGCAACGATCCCGAATATTGTTGGAGCGATGCAAGAGAATCTTGAAGAATGATCACTGTTTTCGATGTCGATTCGATTTGATTTTTCAATCGATCTACATCGGTAGATGAGAGCGTTGAATGGTTCCGCTGCGGTAGGACCGTGACCGGTTGAAAATATTCATCCCGATATCGCACAGGTTCTCGCGTAAGATAACATCCAGACAATATCAACGAGAGTACCGCTGCCCGTACTGCAAATCTCCCAATAGCCTTCATCATGTACTCCGCTTATTCACTTGGTGGACTCTTTTTCACTGATAAAACATATGCAGAAAATCCCAGAATACCAACTGCGATGATAGCTGTTGTCACATTGTCCGATCCTGATACTTGATGTTTAGAACTCGGTGGTTCCGGAATACGCTGAAACGGTTCATAATTTTTCCAGGGAATTCGTTTTACAGAATCCACCTGAAAATCGAACTCGTAATTATATTCTGTCGATCCAAACATCATCGGCAACAAGAGACCGATCCGTCTCCCCGCGCTTTTCTTAATCGATTCCTGCAGTTTCATGGACTTACGGTCAATCGTCGGAAATAAATCCACTTCTATCCATCGATCTCCATCGTTATAGATATTATCACGTGGAATTACGATATCGCGGAGATAGCCCAGAGGCGGCAATAAAATGGAGGTACTGCTTGAAGAATCGTAATAGAGATTACTGACATGGCGTATAGGAAAGTACCTGCCCTGGATATTCATCGAAGTCTTGTTCCAGTCAATTGCGAGATACGAATTTGAAATATTTTGTAATTGGAATCGGATTGCCGCTTCGTCAAACTTAAACTGTATAATGATGCTGTCGTCATGAAAAAGAAGATTAGAATTCTCTACAGGATACATCAATTTGTAGGTATACTGATATTTATTTCCTTTTCCCGGAGTGAACTGGCTTGTCGTGCCGCAAGACAGAAGAAGTCCTGCCAACGATGCGAGGACAACAAGACAGATGAGTTTTGTTCTCATGTGGTACTCCTTTACTTGACCGAATGTTTCAGACCTCATATTCAGGTCACCTCTGACCTGAATCCCGAAATGTCTTTTATAAACATTTCGGGGCTATTCTGTTATATCTCAGATCCCGATTCAATGCGAATCGAGATTACTTCATCAGAACCATTTTCTTCGTGCTTGTGTAATCTCCGGCAAGCAACCTGTAGAAGTATACACCGCTTGCAACTCGAGCACCGTTTTCATTCATACCGTCCCATCGTACGGAGTACCGACCGGCATCGTAAATACCACGTTCAAGAGTCGTCACCTTTTGGCCAAGGATATTGAATATCTGAACAGCAACACGCGGAATCTTACCCGCTGTTTCCGGCACGTCAAATTCAATTGTCGTGGAAGGATTGAACGGATTGGGATAGTTCTGGTACAACACCCAATCGCGAGGAATCGTATTTCGTATATCAGTTTGTTTCGATCGAATCATTGACACGTTGTTGCCTACACCGGTACTGACCACCACTTTTATCGAATCAATATTAGCCTCGGTCAATTGAACAGGCAGACGGAAGATTGTCGAATCACCGGGTTCAATCGGAGTATTCGTAGAGTTCCAGAGAATGATACTCACTTCTTTTCCGACACTTTTTACAGCCGTTGTCATCATCTTCGCACGAGGGAATATGATGTCGGTTGTATCAATGGCGACAGGATTCTTTACATAGAGTAATACTTGCATTCCCTTTATCTCATCTGCATTCTTCAGCCAGAAACGAGAGCCAATGTATGTCATTTGGATATAGCATGAATCGGTCGTAGACATCGGAATCGTTGTATTCGTAACACCAGCCAGCGATGCTGCACCTCCTGCTTTAAACAACGGAGACGGGGGCGTAGTCAACCAATTACGAGTCGGATCCCATCCTGCTTTAAGCAGGCTGTCGAGACATACTTGAACATCTCTGATATCGACAATGCCGTCACCCGTCGTTCCATCTGAGCGTCGGGGATACATGTCGGCTTTGATAAAATCGAATCCTGTCAAAAGCTTTCGACCTAACACATGATCGATGATAGCTGTGAGATCTCCAATATTTCGATAATTATCATGGTTCACATCTGCAAGAAGCAAGATCGCATAAGCAACAAAAACTGTATCCTTCCCACCGGCAAGTGAAGCTCTTACGGTATATTGTCCTGCTCTATCACCTAATACCAAAGAAGTGGAAGCACGACCGGATGCATCTGTCGTGTCTAAATACGCCGTGAGTGAATCAAGTTTTGTGAGCGTATCAGTTCGTGAAACAATACTAAAATTCACCACTGTATTCGGTACTACGTTACCACCTGCATCAGTTACCTGTACGACAAACGGCTGCAGCCGATCACCGATTTGACCAACTTGTGCATCACCGGAATACTGTGCAAGCATCCTTGCTACGCCACGTAATGCTGTGCAAATATAGAAGCGTTCCGAGCCGGCCAAGTTTATATCTCGCGCGCTCACGATATACGTGCCTGCTACATTACCATAGCTAAAGTGCGCCTTCGCCTGTCCAAGTGAATCTGTCGTGACAAATGCCGAGTCTGAAATTGAGCTATCCGGGCGCATCAGCGCAAAACGCACAGTTCTGTTTGAAACAGCATTCGTGTCATCGTCAGTAACTGTATAAGTAAACTGCGGCATAATCCTGCCAACCGTATCTTGTCGAATGATAGTATCTTTCCACGCTAGTGCCGCAAAACCATGAGTTGCTGTGAATGTAAAGGATTTTGTACTGTCAGCGTCTGTCGAAGAGACTTGCACTATATAGTTACCCACTTTGCTGCCACGTCTGATTCGAGTTGACGCTTGTCCATTCACATCCGTTGTCACTGTCGTATCTATAACCTGCTGACCAACCGCATTTGTCGGGGCACCTACAATCTTGAGGAAAACTTTGGTTCCCGGTGCAGCAAATCCACCATCATCGAGCGTAAGGACGTTGAAGTTCGATGTGGTCTTGATCGAATCACTTTGATTGTTCGTTACCACTGATAACACTGTTGCGCCACTTGCTTCCACATAAAATGTATCGATTGCAGTTGGCACTGACGCTACTTGCGCTATAACGACATAGGTGCCGCGTTTACTGCCTATGGTTAATCGCGTAGACACATTCCCAAGCGAGTCCGTAGTTGCAGACGGCATAAGCGATGTTCCTGATGCTCCTACCGGCTGGGTGGCGATTACAAAATTTACCGTTGCATTTTCAATTGGATTTCCATAAACGTCTGTCACCCTTGCCGTGACTGTATGAATTTGACGTGTTTTACCCGTATCATTCTTAGCCGTCACTCTCGACATTGAATCCGGATCAAATTCATAATTCGCCCGGCCGAGTAAATTATTGACATCCGCAGCTGTCCACATACCTTGAAGGTAATTTCCGGTTCTCACTAATGTGTGACCGCTATTTCGTAAAGTATGCTGCCGTCTCCACGTGGCACCAGCATCAGGTGAACGCCAAATATCGAGTGACAGAGAATCTTGTCCCGCCAATTCATCCTTTGCATAACGGAAGTACATCGTACCATTGAGACCGTTCGTATCCGCTGGATTTATCTGATACCATCGCTTGATAGATTTTTTTCCGGTGGAACTTGTTTTACTGGAGTCTGACAACCGAACAATACCGGTCGTCCCGAGTGTTGAACCATGGGAACGAACAGAAAGTCCTATTCCTCCAAAATCTGAAGAATCAGAAGGAGTGTTGAAATCGACAGATTTTGTGACCCGCCCGCTGATGAGTCCGTCTTCTTGCGTAATACGTCCCGAAATTTTTTCTAACGTCATTGTTGTCGATGGAACAACTTTGAATCTTACACCATCTGCTACTGCGACAGAATTAAGAATGTTCACGTTGGCTAATGTCTGCTTTGTGCTGCCATTTCCTGTTAAAAGAAGATGATTAAAGTTCTTCGCTATAACTTGTTGTGTATCTGCACCAAAGTATTCGAAGGTGCCGCCGACCGTATCCGGCAGCCCTATGGCTTGACCTCTCACACGGAATGTTCCAGGATTTTTATAGGTGCCAGCATTATAAAAATCTTGTGCTTCTGCGTTTCCTATGAGCGACGCTAATAAGATGAACACCAAGAAGCATGCACGTGCCCAAACCCTTTGACGGGTCGGGCACAGCGGCAATATGTCTTTCAATCTTGCGACCATAGGGTCACCTTTGATTTTATATTCCATTCGAGCGAACGAACACCGACGAGCAATCCGATTCGGCCAAACATGATACCAGCTTATCCTCGTCTCTTGCAGAGAATTGAGCATATTCATTGCTTTCTCCTCCAAGGAACTGGGATGGGATGGATCCCGTTTCGTGAACCAATATGTGATGTTACATTCTTTCATGGCTTCTTCTCTTACAATACCATTCTACTATCCAACGAATCCAATGTACCTTTTTTACTTCTCGTTTCCATTTTCTTTTTCAACAATAACCGGAGAGAAAGCGAGAAGGAGTAGAAACTCGCCTTCTCTCTACGATCAAATTCCTTCAATATATTTGAGTATGATCTGAGCATGATCATTCTCCACGCCTGACCGAATTCGGGCAGGCAGTCCGACATTGTTTTTCGGAAGACAGATGATATGTTACATCAATATCATCCTTATTCCGGTTGCAGAGTGCGGATAAAGAGAAGGAGCAAACTCCTCTCCAACGCTGCAAAACAAGTCCAACAGATTCTACCATTACAGATTCCCATGGAAGAGATTCTCTTCCACTCCATTCAAGTGCATCACGAGACGCCGCCTGATTCATTTCTATCCTTGCAGAGCGATCATCATTTCTCTCTTGCGGTGATAGATTATCATGGAACGCCATCGCATGGTGCGTGCCGGTTCTGTCTATACGCCCATCGACATGCAACGCTGACGGTTTCTTTTTATTGAGAAGTACCTGTTCCATCGTGAGACCACCACCATAAAGAATTTCATCACCTGTCAATCTTGTCACTTCCAGCTCAGATGATTGACCTTCATCCATGGTCTGGTCGACAGCAGCATGCTTTGCAAAACCGCTTTGTTCGCTGCCTTTATACGGGCCAGACTGAGCAAACGAACAGGATTTGTTCAGTTCCATCAAGAGCCGTGAGTATTTTTTCTCCTCTTGCCGCATCCGATCATCATACTCAATCAATCGAGTATGATGATCTTCATGAGAGGCACAACTCCTCGGTTCGCACTGCAATCTGAATATGTTCCTGTCATTTTTCACGATGCTACCTCGTGCTCAATGCTGTTTATTGAACTGTAATCGTTCCAGCATTCGTCAATGTTGAACCTAATACGTTGTTAAACGTTCCGGTTACCACCAAAGTGCTTGATGCGTTGCTAAGAGTCAATCCGCCATTGTTCGTCAAACCACCATCAACTTGTAAAGCACTCGTCGCCGTGCCTAGTGTCAAATCTTTTGTTGCATTGATGACTAAGTTGTTGACATGACCGGCTGCATTAAGTGTTACACCGGTTGTATTGATGATAGCATCATCCGTTGCAGACGGGACAGCTCCTGCATCCCACGTAGTCGCAAGGTTCCAATCGGCGCTGGCTATTGTCATGAATTGATTGAATTCATCATCTAATGCAAGTTCTTGATTACTAAGAAATGCTGTGGTTATAGCCGGCAACTTGACATATCCAAATGTAACACCTACTGGCATGCGCGTATATAAACCTCCAGCCAATTTGTTTGCTGAAGAAATGCCATTATGGAATTCTTTTAATTTACTTTCAGTCAAAGTACCAATTTCACCTGTTAGGTATGCTAATTGTACATCAGCTGTTCCCGTACCAAGGCTCGTGAATGTTGGCACGAATTTACGATTCACGGAATGGTTTACCGTATATCCAAGGGGATTTACACCCGGTGATACAGTCATCGAAAAACTTTGCGCCACTGGCGGAACTGCCAAAGCAACGGTAGTGTACTGGTTGTTAAACTGATACGGCGTTGCGGCTGCAAACACGTGTGTACGCGTTACTGTACCAATGATATCGTTCAATGCACCGGTTACCGTACTGCCTGCATTCGCAAACACCACTGCATTGGCGACAGTCAAATTGCTGGACAATGAGACGTTACCTGAAACATTTAGAGCAAACGCTCCACTTACTGTTGTTGCACTGCTAGCATTCAAAGTAAGATTTCCATTGATAGCACGAGTGGCAGTCAAAGCCCATGTTTTTGTACCATTTGAGAATGTTAGATTGGCATAATCGACATCGGCAATTGCTTGACCGGCAACCGCGCTGTTATAATTAATCGTGCTACCCGTATAAACATTTGCAGCAACGCCGGGAGTATAGATACCCGCAATAGAATATGTTTGACCACTGGTAAATGTTTTTATACCAGTGTTGGATAACGTCAAGTTCGTATAGGATGCTGGAGCAACTGTCTGAACGCCGGCTGCAGCATATTCAAATGTTCCGCCAATAACTGCTGTCGCATCGACCGTAACTGTACTGGAAGATTTTAACGTTCCGGTATTGACAATTGCAGCGCTTGTTCCTGTGAAGCTATTTGAACCGAAATCAAACGTTATATGTGCAAGGTTCGTCAACGAATCGGTGACAATGATGTTGCCGCCTGCGGTTTTTGTCCCAACGAACGTCTTCGCACGCACATATAAATTATGATAGGTCGTGCCGTAGATATTCTGCGCACCATCCCCACCATAGACCACTGTCCCGGAAGTTGCAACAAAACTGCCCACGCCGATGGTATAGATTGGTGTGAGATTACTAACGAGTCCCAGGTGTAACGAGTCTAAGTTGCTCACCGATACTGTAACACCATTGGCGGTCAAGGTGTCTTTGACCGTAACCGACGCGCCTGTTCCAGCGATACCGATAGACTTCGCACCAGTGCCACTGCCAGTTAATTTATTAAAAGTATATCCACCTGGGATAGTCTGAGCGGCACCGTTAAATTCAACCGTACCATCAAGAGTTGTTACCGTGCCGCTAAGAGCGGCTTTTACTTTTATTGTGCCGGTATTAGCAACTGTCCCGCTAAGAACTGCGTTGCCCTGGGCAAAAGCCCCAGAGACAACGATGGTAAGGGCAACAAAGATTGTCGCCGCGATTTTGATAAATCTATTGTACTTCATGACATTGCTCCTTTTTACAAATTGGTTTTTTGATTTATTATTTCTGACATCTTGTTTGGCATTTCTGCCGCCGGTTAACACTTCCGGGTTTTTCATGATGTCTCTCCTTTTATATTTAAATAATTATAGTCCATTATTTTGGCTGCCCTTGCTCAAAGGACAACCGCCATCCTTGTTTTCGTGACCCCAGGGATGAAGGGCTCGTACTTCTGATCTCTACGGTCCTTCGCTTATTTGTGCTTCCATATTTGTTTCCTTTCGTTTAGTGTTATGTTGATTATTAAGTTATTTTCTCTATTCTATTTTTTCCTTCATAACATCCATTATATCCTATGAATTACCAACTGTGCATTGTTCACTGTTCACCGATAACCGTTGTTTGCGAATCGCATCTCGTCTTAGCTTTCCCATCGGGAACTCCAAGATGAAATTCGTTTTCAATTCTCTGCGCAACGCCATCTTCTTCCAGTTAAACAATATCATAAAATTCATTATCGTCTCACTTTCGAAAAACCGGGGAGGCGGGAAAGGAGCGCTTGCCCGCCTGCCCTTACGCATATTATAAGCTCATGGAATTTGACCTGAGCATCAAAGTTTCCATACGTTGTTCTTCTCTTTTATATGCTGAAGGTTACCTTCTCCAGCGTATCGTCTATATGTCTTATTATAGTTCATATGTATTCAGATAAATATTTCTTCATTGATATTACGGTCCAACCGTAATCGTTCCAGCGTTTGTAATTTTACCATTGTTCGTCAAATCAGCACCAGTGATCGTAACTGCACCACCCGCCGAAACTGTAAGGCCGCCGAGTGTATTATTGTTGATCAATCCGCCTGTGCCAACTGCGAGCGTGCCGCTTGCGCCTGTGCCAACCGTCAAGAGGTTTGTGCCTGCGGCGTCAAACGTTACACTGAGTGCAGATGCTGCATAAGCATCCGGAATCGTAACGCTATGAGTGCCGGTAATGACAACATCATCAAATGCACCCGGGACTGCACCAGCATCCCACGTTGAGTTAATACCCCATGCTGCGCTAGCAATGGAATTAAACATGTTGAAGCGATCGTCCAATGCAAGGGCATTGTTAGATGCAGGTAATAATTGTGCAATTGTTAGACCTGAATACGTCACAGATCCGAACGTTCCTACACCGGAAGTCACACGAGCGGAAGGAAGTCCCGGCACCTTGTTAGCAGAACCGATGCCGCCGTTTTGGAAATCCTTTAGTTTGGCTTCTGTCACACCTAACGCTGATCCTTCAGCTTGTAAATATGCTAACTGCAAATTGACATTTCCTGTTGCCCAACTAGCATAGCTGGCTGTAAAACTACGATTAACTGTATGTCCAACGGAATTTCCTGTCGGATACGTGCCCGGCGCCGATTTCAATGTGAAGGTACGTGCTGCATCAGCTCCGGTGAAAGTTACGATCGTAGCAGAGTTGTTGAATGTATAGGATGCAGCAGTCGGCGCTTCCCAAGCCATGCTTCCAGTGATTTCCGTTTGGCTCGAGAACGAAGGCGCAAGTGCTCCACTCTTCATTGTCAAAACATTGGCGAGGCTCATAGTAAGTGGCTGATTGACAGCAAGTTGACCACCTGTGGAAATATTGATACTTGTACTGGCTGTCTTCGCACCAGTACCTCCAAGTGTTAAGTTCCTGAACGTTGGTGTAGCAGTACCAGCGATGGCTTGAGTCACGCCGCTAAATGTAACTACACCGGCTCCCGATGCTGCTGTGAATGTACCGTTATCCGTAAAATCACCTGCGATATTAGCATTGGCAGCAGCAGTGCTCATTGCTAAAGTACCTGTAATTGTCATGTTGCTGCTTGCTGTAAGCAATGTTGCGACACTCGTCGTTCCTGCTGGAAATGTCTTTGCGTCGGTAGTCAGGGTTAGATTGCCGTAGGTTGACGGCACAATGCTTGTCGCAAGTCCACCATATGTAACAGTCGATGCTGGGTCAAAGGAGAGCGCTCCTGCTGTGTAAGCAAATTGAGCACCTGAAACAGCCATGCTCTGGCCTGCGCCGACCGTGATGGCACCACTCGTATTGGTAAGGCCAAGATTTAGGACGAGACCTCCACTGCCGCTGACCAAATTACCACCACCCTGAGTCAGTAATCCACTGAATGTCGCTGCACCTGAGCCACCTGTGAGGGTACCGCCGTTATTATTAACAGTAGCAAATGCTCCTGTTGTACCTAAGGTAAGTCCACCACTGCTAATTGTAAGGGCACCAGCTCCCGAATGACTGAATGCCTGCGATACTGTGGTAAGACCAACGCTGCTCATTGTCTTTGCACCAGCGCCGCTTAATGTCAATGCGCCGCTATACGTGAAACCGCCAAGAATTGTCTGCGCACCAGCACCGTCAAATGTGACTGTACTGAGAGCCGCTGTGGCAAGTGAGCCGCTCGCACCGATAGATGATAACGCGTCTATGGTTAATGCATTGGCGCCAATACTATATACGCTATTAGCGGCAATGGCAAGACTTGTGCTGACTTTTGTCGTAACTGCCGCCGTCGTTGAATTAGCACCAAAAGTGGTATTAATATTTAGCGTTCCAAAGTCAATTTCGCCATTGGTCGTTATTCCAATTGTTTGCAGCTGTGTTGTACTACCCATCGTCACAGTACCACCTATGACCGTAGCAGCAGCTACACCAGTGTTCTTAATATTGGCTTTGATAACGTATGTACCTGCACCGGTATATGTGGATCCGGTACCAATGATTAAGTTACCTTGTCCCATTGCCATAGCGGCGATGAGAGCGATTGTGAGTAGAGCATAAAGGCTTCTGCCCACGAATGTTTTACTAAGTGAAGATTTCATGATGTTGCTCCTTTGTATAATATGCGTTTGATAAATATTTTTAGTTATGTTCATACTTGTTTCCTTTGTTTCTTCATCATTCTTACTCAGAGAATGACGAAGCTCCTTGTTTTTGCGGCCTCAAAGACGCAGGCTCGGCGTTCCGGCTTGTTAAGCCAATGATCGATCGGTTTTGATGAACCATCCTTTCTTTGTTTGTGATTATATTTTGTTTTCTGCTGTGTTTCATTTCTTTATTGTCAAGTTATAGTCCTACCTTCACAGCGCCGTTATTTGTTATATTTCCGCCATTACTAAAGTCACCATTCACTTGTACGGTTACGCCATTGTTCACCGTTACCTGCGCTCCGGAATTGATGGTCACATTTCCTGTTGCTGTCGTTGTACCGGCAGTAGCAAATGTTTTCATGCCGGTGCCCGAGAATAACAGGATGCCGTAGTTCGTTCCTGCTGCAACATTACCTACGGCGGCGCTATAGAATTCTGTCGTCCCCGCACCCGACACATACACATTACTGCCGGACCATCGAATTGCTCCGGCGTTGTTGTTCGAAGCTCCGGGGAATACTGATGCAGCAAAGCCCGCCATATCCAGCGTGCTCCCTAAATTGATGACCAAATTTCCAGTCAGTGTAATCGCCGCAGAAGCTGTGGCGTTTCCACCCGTCGTGGCAATCGTCAAGTTGTTATAGGTTATGCCGCCGATAACACTTTGTGCCGCCGTACCATTATACACGACCGTACCGCCTGTCAGAGTATATGTATTCTGCGTGAAGGAACCTCCGACATTCATAGTTCCGTTTGCGGTCTGGCTCACAGTGCCGGTTCCTGTCAGGTTATTTGCAAATGTAACAGTGCCGGTCGATATGTTGGTGATCGTTCCGTTGCTCGCTGCTGCATTCGTAAATGTAAGTGTGCCTGTGGAATTCTCCCGGATAATTCCGGCATTGGCTTGAAGTGTTGCGATAGTACTGTTGTTTATTCCAACCGAAAGAGTCGTTCCGCCCGTTACATTTATTAAAGAATCGATCTTTGCTTTGCCGTTGACAGTCAGGTTAGAATTCACTGTTAATCCCCAACCGGACTGTTCGAGTGAATCGACTGTCAGTACGCCGAGGAGACTCTTTCGCGTATTATTCAGCAAGCGCGTCTTTCCCTGGAAAGCGCCGCCTGAGATTGACTGTGTTGAACCGGTGTTACGGATGTATTCGACAACAGAATTTGTGTTTGTGGTAATTGTTCCGGCATTCACAAAGTTGTTTCCGATTCGAAGCGTGTCGTTGCTGATGTTCAAAGTAGTGCCTGAAAGAACATCCAGTGATTCGGCAACAGCGATTGTTCCGACGATTGTTTTAATTCCACTTCCACGAACACTGAGTGTATCAACTTGCAAGCTGCCGTTCGATGCATTCGTTACAATTCCTTGAGCCGCACCGGAGAGAACAACGTTACTTGTGATAATTGTTGGAACAGATGAATTACTATTTCTGATGCTGTCCTTCACGGTGATCTTTCCGATACCGTTGAAGGTTGCTCCGTTCTGTATAACAAGCTTGTGGTTTTGTGCAAGCGACACAGATGAAATCCCAAGCAATGCACCTAAGAGGCAAACGGCAAGAGCATTCCGGTTGCAACATATGAATGCTCGAACAAACTGGAAAAGTGTATTATGTATTGCTCGCCGTATCAAGTATACATCTGTTCTTTATTTTCTTGGTATAATATAGTTTGACCGTGACCGAGATGAATCGTCCGATCACCGTAATTTGGAGAATACCGTAGCAACCGTAGGAATCTACGGTAATTCTCTTTTTTAATCTGAAATGAGTAAATTTCCGCCATTCGTTATTGCTCCGGACGTAGTTGTAATACCACGAACCTGTACTAATACTCCACTGCCGATTGTTAAATTCGAGCCTAAATTGACGGTGAGATCACCATTCGTATCAAAATTGGCCGATGCTGTTTTCACTCCATTGTTGTTCATTATTATATTGCAATACGTCGTTGGTTTGATCGTCTCGGCAACAGTCCCGTTATAAATAACCGTGTTCGGGCAAGTCGCTGCGCTGAGCGATCCTGTCTGAAGCAATGGACCATTGATAGTTAAGATTGAACCCGGGAAGTTTACGAATGTCGAGGTTGCTGCTGCACCTGTGAGTGAATCAATAGTAACGGTTCCTTTATTGTTCAGTGTTTCACCCGACAGAATAGAAACCTGTTTTAACTGCAGATTCGCTGTCGATGCGATTGCTTTATTGGTTCCAGCAATTTCTAAAACACTCGTTCCTGTCATCGAACCGGATCCATAAATTGAGTCACTCGAAGTTGTCAAGCTGATCGTCCCTGCACCAGTCCAAGTACCATTGAGGATGAAACCTCCCGTGATTGTCAATATAAAAGTGCTGCTATTGAAAGTACTACCCGCATTCACATCTAATTTTGCGACTGAGACATTTGCATCGAGTGTCACAGTAAATGGACTGACGATCTTGGCTGTATCATTTTGTCCTGGAATGTGGCTGCTCCATACTGTCGCATCGTCCCATAATCCGGTCTTTATTGCAAAAATCAATGCAGCACGCGATTTACCAAGAATAAAATCTCCAAATGCATTGAGAGCATCGAGTCTTGTACTATCAGCAGTTCGCAGCCCTGGTGCAACATAAGACCACGCCGATCCATTCCACCGTGAGCCATTAAAATCTGCTGCAAGAGGTGAAACACCGCCGATGCACTCGTTGGCAGCATCGAATCCGAACGTAGCAGTGTACGTTCCCGTAAGAACTACTCCATTGTTTGTAATGATCCAATATGCTTTCACATCCTGAGTAGAATCAACGGTTGCAGATGCATCGGATATTTTCGGATGCTGTTGATTGCTTCTTCGTCCCAGTGTAACTTGCCCTGCTGTTCCTACGTTCGCAAATTGCAAGCGTACAGGTAAATATTTTGTCACAGTTCCGATATAAAATATATTGCTTGATGCACCTGTCGGTATATACATTTGCAAATTACCGATGACATAGCCGCTCACCTGTGTGATACTCCCGGTCGAACTTATCGACAGTATGTCACTTGTCGAGGGAATAGTAATCACTCCCGATGTGAACGTGAGCGTTCCGTTGATCGTAGAATTTCCAGAAAGTGTTGCACCATTTGCATCGTTCAGAGTGATGCTTCGGTACGATCCTCCTCCGGAAAGTGCATGTGCTGATGCACCGCCGGTAAGGACAACTACTCCAGCACCCGATCCTGTAACTGAACCTGAGTTTGATATATTCCCGTTTACCGTGATGTTGTTTGTTACTCCATCAAATGTAATCGAATTCCCGACTGTGAGCGTCGATGCAACGGCAATAGCCCCACCTGCTGATTTCGTTCCGCTGTTGCTCAATGTTAAATTATTATATACGAAATTCGCTGTCGTCGCCGTAACGGTTTGAGCTCCACTTCCATTGAAATTAATCGTATTACCTGTCATGACATGTGCTGTTGCAGGATTCGGTGCCGTTAAGACTGACGCAACGCCCACTGTACTTGCCGGGAATGTTTTGCTGAATGCACTGAGCGTCAAATTGCCGTAGCTTGCTGTCAACACCGTTTGACCTGCCGAGCCTTGATTATAATTTACTGTACCAGTCGCATTGCTCGTTAAAGTACCAGAACTAGTCACCGCTCCGTTCAATGTCAGGATGCTCGATCCAACTGCAAATGTTCCTAGCGTTATAGTAAAAGCATTGTTCACAGTCACGTTATTATTCTCCGTGACCGTTGCACTCGATTTATTGATCGTAAGATTATAGAAAGTTTCGCCCGTTGCATCCGTAATTGCCGTGCTTGTCAATCCAGTGAATGTCACAGTACCGGTTCCGGGGGTAAACGTTCCCTGATCTGTCCAGTTTCCACTGACCGTGATATTCAGATTGTTGGCATTCACTGTCCCTGCGGCAATCAATACATTATTATTAACGGTCAAGTTGTTGGTGACAAGCTGCGCCGTGGCATTGGCACTGCTGTCGGTAAAATTAAACACGGGGTTGTTTGTATTAACCTGCATAGTCTGTCCCGCAGGCGTCGCGTAATCGCCAATTTGCAGCATACCACCGAGAGCAGAATAGCTTGCAGCATTCGTATTGATATAACCAAAATTTCCACTGCCGGCTCTTCTGATAACGATAGTGCCTCCAGTTTGACTAAATGTTGATCCGGCGATGGTTAACATAAAAGGCGCCTGACCAGCGAGTGTAGAACTGACTGTCGCAACAGTAAAGGTTCCTCCTGAGATCGTGAAGTTCATTATCGCATAAGGAGCCGAAACAAAACTTCCTGCAACATTCACCGCACCACCTTCGATAATAAATGTTCCGCCGTTTGACAATAATTGTTGATCGGCAGCAGTTCCAACATTTAGTGTTCCATTCGTTACTCTGAGATACCCTATCACACTCAAATTACCGCCTGTCGTTGAGACTATCGCCGAAGAGTTGTTCAACCACAGGCCGCCTGTCAATGGAATAGTAAATGATGCCGTAAATGGAGTGATCGCACCTGGCGCTTCATATTTAAATGTGCCATTGGTTATAGTCAAGAAACCTGTCGACTGCGTGGAAAAATTCGATGAGGTTATATCCAGCACATTGCTATTTGTTGTTCCCATATTGAGCGTCATCAAATAAAAATCTGTCGTGGCGCCTGTTCCGCTAATAGTTTGATTGCCTGCTCGGTTAAAGACTGTCTGGCACCGCGTTGTTGCGCTGGGTCCTAAATCGAATGTACCGTTGTTGATAATATTCCCCGTGAGATTGAGAATATGACCTGATGTGGCAGAAGCTGCATTCACTCTAAATATTGCGCCCGCGTTCACAGTAATATTGCCAAAGACATTCAATGTGCGAGCCACGGCACTGTTACCAATTTGAAGTATACCGCTTGCTCCTTGTCCTATAGTAAGATTATTGACAGTGATATTACCATCGATCGTTACTGTGTGTGTGTTTGCAATCGTAACATTTGCATTAGCAGTCGGAACTACTCCACCGACCCACGTTGATCCGGTATTCCAATTGCCTGTTTGGAAAGAAGTAAAATTTGTAGCAGCAGTTGTTGCTTGCGAACCGTTCAAGCTCGCGCTCAACCCACCTTCCGTAACAGCATAAACATTCCAATAGTACGTGGTTCCGGGCGACAGGCCTGCTGCTGGATAGGAAATGCTATTGGCTGCAAGTTGTGTGACAAATGTATAATTAATTCCATCTGTTGAATTGTAAATCGCGTAGCCGACTTCGTTGCTCGCATTATCAGTCCAATTCAATGTCATTGAAGTTGGCGTGACCGCTGAAAATGTTAGATTCGAAGGAGTGGCGGGGATCTTTGGTGTAAATGTATATCTCGAATAATTTTGCGGCATCGCCGTGAGTTGATTTTGCTGGCCGTTCGAGAACGTATTTGTATTTTCGGTCTGCAAGCAAAGGAGCTGCGCTGCTGTCGGAGGATTTGGCAAGATAGAAGGTGCATTAATTCCTGTAACATATCCGAATCCAGCTTCTATCGCAATCGTACCTGCCATATATCCATAGTCATACTCAATAACTCCTGTGCTTTCGTACAATTTCACTTGAAAATTAAGCGTATCATTTTGATTGACCCACGTAGACATATTGACCCATTCAACTGTAAGCACACGATTCGGTGCAGCACCGGTAAGTTGATACATGATACTATTGCCGAGCGGCACAGATGTTTGCCAGGTTGTCAAATCAAAATATATTGGTGCAAGAGCCGTTACAGTCCCAATACCACCCGCAGGAGCAGATCGCGTTGGATTAACAAAGTCCGTGGAGTAGGGTCCATATGGATTATTGGGTTCCACTGATCCTGAACCGCCATTCCAGCTTGACGTATCAAAATCCATAAATCCATTTGTGGAAACACTAAATTGAGTGTATCGTTTTCCGTCATACCAGAAGTCGAAACCAATCAGAACCGGGTAACTGCGATTGTCATCGTAATAACTGCCGTCACTGATATTGATAGTTCGCCATGCATTGACTGCATTGCCTGTTGATGAAATCGAATTGTATGCAACCCCAGTCGTTCTCGCAGGAGTATAATTTGCAACACTTTGGGCAACCATGTTTCCAGACCACAGAACAAGGAGCAACACTATAAAGAATAATATGTACAGAGTATGTTTCATTTCACTCTTGTTCTTTTTTTTGAATATGATTGCACATATCATCATCGTGTCACACTTAAGCCGCACATGTTTTCGTAGTCATGGTTTCCATATGTAATTGCTGTTCATACGAAAGAATTGATAAGAGTGCATTCTTTATCGACGATTTAGGTATAAAGCCATCAGCACATTCATGCGCATTCTTTTGGCACAGTTCACTGATATCCATCGACAGAATAAATACCCTCGTAGAAGGTAAATGGTTTTTTATCGTCTTCGTGGCGTCAATGCCATTCTGCAGCGGCATGTGAACATCCATAAGAATGAGATCAGGGTGCAGATGTTCCGCCTTTTCCACAACCTCCTTGCCATCGGACGCCTCTCCTACAATCTCTATCCCTTGCTGAGCTTTGAGGAACGTTGAAAGTATCCGGCGAAAACTTTCATGATCATCAGCCAAAAGAACTTTGAGTGTATACATGAAGTAGTACCCCAAATTATTTTAATGTTACGTAAGATCTATTTTTTTTCATATCATTCTTGTACTGGTGTTTCTAATCGCTGAATACCAAATGTTGCTTCGAGCGACGGTTTTAATGATCCCTTCAGAATATATCCATCCGCACGGGCTTCGAGCGCTTGCAATCGATACGTCGGATCATCGTATGTCGTCGCAATGAGAACCTTGGTCTCCGGCCATCGCTGTTTGATGATCCGTGTCGCCTCCAGACCATTCATCAGCGGCATCGCAATATCCATCAGCACAACATCAGGAAAAAGCTGCTCTACTTTCTCCACTGCCTCACCCCCATTGATTGCTTCTCCCACGAC
>JBEKEV010000010.1:0-132914 GCA_050013655.1 Bacteroidota bacterium
ATTCAGTGTTTAGTGCCTATGACTTTTGTATTTATTAATTCGGTTATGAGCATGAACTCGTTTCGTTCAAAGCAACTTGCGGGTTATCAGTGCCGCAGCTTAGCGCCGGTCCGTTAGGCCGCTTCACATGAAAAAGATCGAATTAGAATCAGATATTGGCGGATATAAAGTGCTTGAGCGTAGTGATTATTCACTCAAGCTTCAAAGAAAAGGATATTTTTGGCCAATCTTCTTTCTATGCTATGTGATAATAGCTTGTGTAATATGTTTTCATGTTGTGGTAGACAAGCGTTTGGGTGTTTATGGAACTATAGTTGAGGTTTCTGTATTCTTTTTAGTATTAGGAATTATCCGAAGAAATGGAGAGACCCGATTCCCAAGAATGATTTATATACGACGATCAAATGTTTCACTTCAATACATAAATTATCTTGGTGGCATTAGAGAAGTTTCTTATAATTCTAATGAAATTAAAAGTATTCATCCGGGAGTATTGTCAGGTGGAAGATCGTCTCGAGTTTCTGCTGTTCGACTATTATTTATTAATGGTCAAATAGTGACGTTAGCTTTTTCTTCCTATCTTGACGTAGAGAAGGCATTAGATGAATCTCAATGTCTTGCTGATATGTTTTCTTCGATTACAGGAGCAAAAATTATATCACAATTTTTTGATGAAAGCGCCCTAACCAGCGGCTCAAGTTGATCGAATGAGCTAGGTGCGAAATTCATGGCTAATGGTGGATTAACGTTTTTATTATTCAGTGTTTAGTGCCTATGACTTTTGTATTTATTAATTCGGTTATCAGCATGAACTCGTTTCGTTCAAAGCAACTTGCGGGTTATCAGCGCTGCAGCTTACTTGTCCGCCGTTTTGTTGGCGGAGCGGCCGTCCGTTAGGTGGCATTTCCTGAAGAGATCAAGCTTGAAACGGTTGATTAAAATATTTTTTATTCTTGCAATTACAATATCGTTAGTCGGGTGTGATCAGGCGACAAAGAGAATAGCGAAAAGTGAACTTGAATATTCGTCACCGAAGACTTTCCTTCGGGGAATTGTTCAATTTTACTATGCTGAGAATACAGGCGCATTTTTGGGTGTTGGAGCGCAACTTCCATATATCATTCGTTTTGGCGTGATACTAGTTATGGCAATCATTGTAATCACCGCATTTATTTTATTTCTTCTTTACTTGCAGAGGCTTGATGCCATAAGAATGGTAGCATTGTTGCTATTGCTGACAGGTTCCCTTGGAAATCTTGTCGACAGAATTTCTCATAATGGCAGAGTAATAGATTTTGTTGTTCTTGGAGTTGGGTGTATTCACACAGGAATATTTAATTTTGCAGATGTCATGATTACCATAGGCATATTTACTTTATTGTTTGTAAAAATATTTTACAGAAAGAATGCCGCCTAATTCCCCCGCTCAAGCCCCGACAAACAACATCGGGATGCACGCCAGAAAATATGTCGGGTAAACAAGAAGCGCATAAAATAAAATCTGCCTGTACGATTCCGCTTCTCAGCAATCCCGCTGCACAGGATTCATTGATATGGAAGCGGAATCCTTGAAAGCGGGAGATACCGTAATGCGGCCCTTGGCAGGTAGAAGTTGTCGGCTGTAAAGCGTAGTCGAAAAGGGCGTATCGCATTCCGCGACTCTACCGAAGGAACAAGCGGCAAGAAAGATATGTTTCCATAGTAATAGATTGTATATGAAAAAAATGTCCCTATTGCAAGCCTTACAAATCTCATAAATGAAAGGATAGGTTAATTATGCGCGCGCTCGTCTCTCCAGCTTACGGTCCTCTCGAATCCCTGAGGATCGTAGAACTGCCGCTGCCTGAACCGGGCCCCGGCCAGGTCCGCATCCGCGTTTACGCATCGGCGCTCAATCCTGCCGATTTCAAATCTGTTACAGGCGAGATGAAAATCCTCCACGCCCGTGTCTTCCCTATGGTCGTGGGCTTCGATTTCTCGGGCGTCATCGATGTGCTGGGGAAAAATGTTTCCGGTTTTGAACAAGGCGATGAGGTTTTCGGACATCTCCCATACGGCCGTGCAACCCGGCTCGGTGCTTTCGCTGAATTCACACTGGCTAACGCGACTGTGCTCGCCAAAAAACCCGCCGGGATCGTACATACGCTTGCCGCCGCAAGCGCGACCGCCGGTCTCACAGCTCTTCAATCTTTGCGCGACATCGGCAAGGTGGTTTCGGGAGGACGTGTTCTCATCATCGGCGCCTCGGGCGGTGTAGGTTCAGTTGCCGTCGGGGTTGCGCTCAAGCTCGGAGCCCGCGTGACCGCAATCTGTGCCACACACGCTGTGGATTTCGTCAAGGAGCTCGGAGCCGAAGAGGTTATCGATCGCCTGAAGGTCTCTCCTCTCCAAACCGCACGCGGACCATTCAACGTGGTCTTCGACACCGCCGCCGCATCTTCATGGAAAGCAAGCCGGCACCTCATCGAGAAGGGCGGCGCTTATGTGACCACTCTTCCAACTCTGACATTTTTTCGGGATATGCTTCTCAGTCTTGTAACATCTACCCGCGCGCGTTTCGTCATCGTCAAACCACGAGCACAGGATCTTGATCTACTCGGGAGCTGGCTTATGCAGGGACTTAAAGTTCCGATCTTTCAAACCGTGAAAATCAAGGACGTCGCCGCCGGTCTCAAACGCCTTCAGGCGGGCGCTGTGCGCGGCCGCATCGCTGTCGATGTTGCAGGTGGCTGGGATTGAATCATTGTAGGGACGTATAGCTATACGTCCCTACAAAAGCAAAGACCATTTCACCTGCTGGCATAACAATATAAAAAAGGAAAAAGAGAGAAAGATTATAGTGATGAATCAATATGCAATAAAGATATTACTGGAGCATGGTGGAAAGGTTAAAGTTCTATGAACTTATACACGAAATGAAAAAGTACTATGCCGGATGAAGATCCTTTTACGGTCCCGTTGTTACGGAATATGACATCGATAGCCGATACCATGAACAGTTCTGATAAGGTGCGCGTATCGGCCCAATTTCTTACGAATTCTTCCAATATGAACATCTATAGTACGGTTTGTTACTTGAATGCTTGATCCCCAGACCGCATGAGAAATTGCATCGCGGGTTACGACTTTTCCGCGATGCCGGAAAAGATGGATGAGGATTTCAAATTCCTTTCGAGGGAAGGGGAGCGTGGTATCTCCATACGATACGGTGTAATCAGGAATGCGAATTTCAAGTCCTTCGAATGAAACTACTTCTTCATCCGTAAAAATTGATTCTATCTTATCCCGTTGTCGAAATATCGCTCGTATGCGTGCCAGAAGCCTTTGGATTTGAACCGGTTTGACAATAAAATCATCAGAACCGACTTCCAGACAAATGATTTCATCGGCTTCCGTTTCTTTCGATGTTAGAACAAAAATTCGAATTGCCGATGTCGTTCTTGTGCGTTTCAATTCTCTGACGATATCCAATCCATTCATATCCGGGAGCACAATATCAAGAATGATTAAGTCCGGTATTTGTTTCACGAGTTCTAATGCAGAGGCGCCATTTCCCGCCGTGATGACTCTATACCCCTCATTCGCCAAATGTGAGGAGAGAAAGTCAAGGTATTCCTTTGCATCGTCTATGATAAGAATACATTTCTGCATTGCACTCTGCACAACATTTTTGTGTTTACAATATTATAACAAGAGAATAATCAATTCATTCTTGCGCTTCTCCGGAGCAATGAATATGTTTTGTGCATTCAACATACGATCATTCTATTATCGATCGGAGAATGCATGCAGACAATTTCACCTCTCATTCCGATGTTCCAAAGAATTGAAGTACGACTTCAGAAGTATGAACTTGAAAAAGCCCAACAAGAAGTTGCTTCCGTATTGAGATACGATTCGAAGAATTATTTTGCGCAAGCATTAAAACGACGTCTCTTCTGTATTATGCATATGTGCAGAAATCCGCAACAATCGCTTGATGCGCACGATTTTTCTCTCGAACGAACAATGACGGCTCTTCAACATTTGTGTCAGATGGCAAGAAAAATTATCGTCCAGCAACATACAAGTGAACTCGAAGAAGTCGACGAATAAATGAATTTGTGATCGTGCTCCCGATGTGAATTATTTTTCATCCTCTTATCTCGATGTTTCAATCCGTGTGATTATTATTAATGAATGCCCGCATTTGCTGCCGGGCATCTTCCTGCTGATTTTGTTCTCGCAAATTTCTTGGCGGCATTTTCAATACGTGCTGCAATGCAGAACGAGCGCCGGCTGTATCTTCCATTGCCTTGTCTGTCCAGTACAGCTCATAATAGGCAAACGAATTCGTCGTATCGTAGTGCAATGCCTTTCGCAAATATTGTTCTGATGCTTGAAGAGAACCTGAAAGATTTTCGCCAAATACAATCTGAACAAGCCCTTTCTCGAACCGGCTGAGCTGGCTTCCTTCGCGTTCAAAGATCGCTTTGAGAACATATGCATACGAGAACGTGGAATCTCGCTGAAGCGCTGCTTGAAGCTGTTGTTTCACTTCTTTCCCGATGGCAATTTTCTCACGCACACCGACAAACGGGATGAGGCTCCCTTTTGCCAGGGCAAACCAAAAGTGAGCAGCCGCGCTGTCCGGATAATACCGTTGGAGTGAATCAGCATAAACAACCGCTAAGCGATAATGCTTTTCTGATTCAGACCCTGTTCGCAATTGGATTCTTCCTATATCGTTATGGATGCGGACTATCCGCAATAAAGTATTGTAATCGGATGGAGAATCATTATATGCAAGTTGATATTCTTTTAACGCCTGTTCATTATCGCAGGATTGATAGAACGTATCTCCCTTCATCAGATGATCGTCTTTTGAGGGATGAGAAAGGAAAATGGCCAGGACGAACAAACTCGATACTACGATCTGCATAAATTGAGTTGTTCCAAGAGATATAGGATATTCTATCTGTAAATTGAATCTTTAGAAGATGGCAAATTAGGTTTACAGAGCAATGAACGATTCATTACCAATTTGTTAAGTTCTCTGATGTCTCTTGTCTCGATGGAATAGCGGTTGTATATTCATAGGAACAACATGAAGGATAATGATGAAAGTTTCTTCTTTTGTTTTTGAACAAGTATTGAAACAGTTGAAAATTCCTTCGCATGCAATCCATCAATTGCAGATTGCAGGACAATTGAGCGACGTGGATGGAAGCGGTTTTCCTGCCGAGCTCTTTCAATTGAGCGCTCCAATGATTACACGCGGATTGCTGAATTATGCGCTTCTGCAAATGAAGCGGGATTGGGTGTATCCGCATTGGGTGCATCGACAACTTGATCCTAAAAACGAAAGTTTCATTGCACGATCACAAAACCCTCTTCTCCTGAATATCACGCATAGAAATTGGACACTCTTAGGAAGTCCGACAGGAAAGCACGAGGCAATTATTGATCCGCGCGGCTTGGCAACACCGCTTCCCAGGGAATGGTCTATCGATGTCTGGTTGAAAACAGAGAAGGATCTCTTTCTCCCGTCGTTTCATTTTCCATCGAGCCAGGAATATGACACGCAAGCGCCGCGAGTTATTACCCAATTTGAGGTCGACGGTTCTATTCTTGACATAGAAGCGTTCGTTGATTCGACCAATCACGGGAGAGATGTTCTTTTTCAGAGAATTACCGTTATCAATTGCGGAAAGTCGGCTATCAATCTGGCTGTGTGTGTCGCCGTCCGTCCATTTAATCCGGAAGGTGTGTCGCCCATTCATCGTATTGAATATCGTCCATCAAGGCAGATTGTTATCGATCAATGTCTTGGTGTCGTGTTCGCAGAAGAACCGCGGGCTGTGTTCTGCTCGAATTCCGAACAGGGAGATGTCGTAAATCTTCTCCGGCAGCAAAACCTTCAGAGATGGTACGAGGAAGATGAAAATATCTTGGAGAAACAGTCTATTTCCTGTACCATCGGTCTTGCTCATGCCGTTGCAGTTTTTCCGTTGAAGCTTCTACCAGGGGAGCATCATTCGATTCATTACAGCACGGCTCTTGGAACGAAGGAAGAACTTCATCTTCTTCGGCCCAAAGCAATATGGCGCGTTTCTTTTGAAAACCGGCTCGAGCGGCATCAGACACACTGGACCAAAGAGCGGTCGCTTGGCGCGCAGGTTACTCTTGCAGATGAATCATTCCAAAAAGTGTTTGATGCAAATGTGTTGACGTTGCTACAGCTTCATGATGGGGCATCCATTTCTCCCGGACCGTATCTGTATCATCATTTCTGGTTTCGCGATGCAGCGCCAATGTTGCATGCACTCGACCGGCTGGGGTTTCATAAGCGAGTGCATCAGGTGATCGACACGTTTTCAAAACGGCAGGCGAACGATGGTTTTTTCCGCGGGCCGGACGGCGAATGGGATTCCAACGGTGAAGCGCTCTGGATCGTGGAACAGCATGCGAAGCTGACACATTCGTACTCATGGCTGAAACAGTATTTCCCATCGCTCCAGCGAGCAGCGGAATGGATTCTCAAAAAGAAGCGAACAAGTAAAGACACTGCAACGACACATCGCGGTCTTTTACCGCCGAGTTTAAGCGCTGAACATTTTGGAACGGTTGATCAATACTATTGGGATTCATTTTGGGGATTGGCGGGAATTCGATCTGCCATTGGATTGGCGCACGTCGTACATAAGGAAGAATTGGCAGCGCGCTGGAAGCGTGAGGCGGAAAGGTTTGCCGGAGATATTCATCGTTCATTGGAGAAAGTTGCTGCTCGGCTTGGCAGGGAAGTTATTACCGCTTCGCCATCGCGTTCGTTCGATGAAAGTGCAATAGGATTTGTGTGTGGCATATATCCGCTGGCGCTGGAGGATGTATATCCGTCCGCGTTTCAAGCGACGCTGGATGAATTCACCGATCGATATGTTGATGAGAAAGGTTTTTACCATCCTATCATTCATTCCGGATACAATGCATACTTAACGCTCCAACTGGCGCATGCGTATTTGCTCCGAAACGATCCGCAGCGTGCATGGCACATTGCAAATACAATCTTTCGCCAATGTGTCTCTCCTTATTCGCTTCCGGAAGCGATCCACCCAAAGACGGGCGGTGGTGCAATGGGAGACGGGCATCATGGATGGGCTGCTGCAGAAATTGTGTTGTTTCTGTTCGATTGTCTTGTCCGAGAAAACAAAGATGCTCTGTTGCTTTTCCATGACGTATGTCCGGGAATGTTGAAGTGGGGAACGAACACATCAGTCGATGGGATAGCGACGTCATTTGGAAAATTTCATTGTTCGCTGCAATATGAGACGGAGAAAAAAGCTCTTTGTTCTTTAATGTTGGAGCAATCTTCCGATAAAAATCCGTCTGTCGTGGATATCCGTCTTCCATTTGCGCTCACAAGAGTATTAGCAGTGACGCCGGGAGTTGAGCTTCAGGTTGTGACAGAGGAGATCAAGACACGTATCAAATGTTCTTCAGGCAATGCAGTATTGCTGTTGGAGAAATGAGATGGGATTGGTGATAACGCGTTGAATACGGATCGAAGTTGGCAGTTGGTTTTTTGCTTTCATATAGAGATTGTGACTTTCCCCGACTAAAATAGCTAATCCATCGGGATCACACATTTGCAGCATTGGTAGATCAGATTCGCTGTCCGTTGCTACAACCATAGGTATCACATCGCCGCTCATCATGCGGTACTGTGCCACCTTTCCTTCACCGAAAGGGATAGGATGCTGAATTTGTCCGACAATCTTTCCATCTGAAATGCTTGGTCTTATTCCAGCAATATTATTCGACGGGATATCGAATATCATGGAACCTGCAATTTTTGCCGATATGTCATTGCTTGCTGAAATCACAAAAATTGTATATTGCCATTGAAGTAAAAGACGAACAAGTTCGTACATCAAATGATTCGGTTTTGGAATAAGAACCTCTAAGCCTTCACACAGAATCATATCCTCCGTGGATTGCAATATCCGTTTTGTTGTTCGTACGAGATATTCAAGAGGAATACCGTCAAGCGCTTTTACCACTTCTATGTATGCTTTCTTCGGATCTTCTTTGATCATTTGTTGATACTCCAGCCAGGATAAAGGAAGCGGAAAGCCGTCCGAAAGCAATTGAGCATATACTGCATCGCCGATATCACCTATGAGTAATGTATTGTCTAGATCAAAGACTGCGACACGACTCTTTCCACCAAGGTGCGATTCACCGAATCGAAGTTCGATATTCAGAAGACTTTCTAATAAATCCGACTGCAAAATGATGTCTGCCGAATTTATAGGCATGTCCCGGTATGTCTCAAGCTCGATCATGTTGCTTAGGAATCAAGAGGCTTCATAGCAAATTCTGGTATAGAAAGAGGTCTCTGATTCCGATGGAGCGCCATTGTCAATGTGGATACCTGATATGGGATCGGCAGTTGACGGATTTTTATTGTACAGTAACCATCGTTCTGCTGGAGAAGATTATACTTCAGGTATCGTACCGGATCATCGCATACAGCGCCTGCACCATTGGCAAAGAGAATGCCGTTGCGTTCATAGATTTCATTACGATGAATATGTCCGTGCAGCACATAACGGATATTTAAAGACTGAAATATTCGAATCAATTTTCGTCGTTTCTTCATACGCATCGTATTGGATTCGATACGTGTCCAGACGGTGCCTGCTTGATAATCCGATTGGAGTAGATCGTTGAAATGGTGATGGAGGACGACAATATTCGTACGATCTGCTAAAACGCCGGATGTGCCCATATGTTCCAATGATTCGATCTGTTGATCATCCAGATTGCCGTTTGTTCCGAACGGATTGCGTCTGAGCGACCATGGGGGAATAGAATTTAATCCGATGATGTTGAACGGTCCGATAATTTTGACAAAGGGGAAAAGATCCGAAGTACTGACATGGTGAACTCCATGGTATGTTTCAGCAAAGGCGCTCTGAAATAATTCTTTGCGATCCTTATAATCGACGGATCGGATATATTGAGGAAAACTTAACACATCCACGGCTCGATGCGGTCCGCCAAAAATATCGTGATTACCCGGAACGACCGTGAGTCTCGTGCTGTCGAGAAGATTCAGATTGGAAAATATCTCTCGTGCAAGATAAAAATCATCTTCGTGTCCAGTACTGATGATATCGCCGGAGACGATGATGTGATCGACACCTTCATCCACCACAGCACGCAGGAGAAGCTTGAAGGATTTCATGTGCTCGCGGTAATATTGCCGGCTGATATGTGGATCTGAAATGTGTGCTATTTGAAATGACGGGGACATAGAATATTCTCAGGCAGCCGTTACCATTTGACGGCGGCGTTTGGTTTCCTGTAGTACATCTTCATAGTTGTCAAATAATTGTTTCAAGATCGACTCCCAGCGATACTGCTGAGCACGTCGGTGCGCTTGTTCTTTCATCCTCTGTAAATACTGCGGGTGATCGAGCAGCCATTCCACTTTCTGTGCCATGTCCGCACCGTCGAGTGGTTTGGCAAAGAGACCAGAACTTCCCTCTTCAATAATCTCAATCGCACCTCCCATTTTTGCTGCGACTGGGGTCAATCCGGAAGCCATCGCCTCTAATGTTACTAAGCCGAATGTTTCCGTTGTAGAGGGAAATGCAAAGATGTCTGCAGAGGCAAAGCTCTCTGCAAGTGTGACACCTGTCTGATATCCTAGGAAGTGCGCGCCCGGCATCATTTCTTCAAACTGTGCACGAGCGTGACCATCCCCCACGATCACCATTTCGAAATCGTTTCGTTTTGCTTTGAGATGTCGATATGCTTCGACCAACACACGTAAATCCTTTTCCCACACCAACCGGCTGACGAATAGAACAATGGGTTTGGTTCCTTGACTGAAACATGACCGCCATGCCTCGCTTCTGCGCTCCGGTGTAAACAAACCGGTATCGACACCGTTGGGAAGATATTGCAGGCGAAGAATTTCATGCTTGGTCAGTTCATCAAGAATCGGTTTCGTAGGCACAAACGTTCTATCTACATTATTATAGAAACGGCGCGATATTTTCCACGTCAAATCCTCAAGCTTTGTCAGGTTGAAATAACGCGGATAGGTAGGGAAATGTGTATGATACGTTGCAACCACTGGCACTTGGAAGTGCTGGGCATATTTCGCTGCTCCAAAGCCAAGCGTACAAGGGCTATTGATGTGCAAGATATCCGGTTGAAATTTCTGAAGTATCTTCGCAAAAGATTGGTACCCCGGTAATGCGATTCGATACTCTTTATGCATCGGCAGAACAACCGAAGGAACCTTAAACATTGGAATTGGCTGCTGCCAGGATTCCGGCAGGATGGAAGTGATCGCAATTGCTTCATGATTGCGGTCAAGCGCCCCTTCAATCATTTTATAGACGACGCGTGTGACACCATCTTGCCCGACTTTTAAGTTGGCATTGAAATATGCAATTTTCATCGTTTGTCTCCTGTTTATCTCAACACCAATATAAGATTATCATATTAAGAGAAAATGACGGATAGGTTATAGAAATATTATGTTCGAAGAGGTGAAAAAAAGTGACGAAGCGGGAAATTTATGGTGAACCTTATACTATAAATTTGATCACAGAGAGGACCACAAGAATTCCTATCGCAATTAAAACGATGGTTCTATTCTTGAGAGGCTCTACGTCTATGTGTTCATTCTCTTCTCTAGGAAGATATTTTTGAACCAACCAAAGAGCGAAGGACTCATGAAGCTTTGCGTTTGTATTCATTTTTTCTTTTTTCGTTCGATACAAATATAGAAAAGAGCTATTATCTGGAACTTATCGAATTGTTAAGGAAATGTTAATTTGTACAGAAGTATGCTTACTCTGTCATTCCCGCCTATCCACCTCTGGCAGAAATGTCTTCCTCGGGAATCCAGAACTGCGGAAGACCATGATTTGGATCCCCGCTTACAATATGCGGGGATGACAGATGCCTTAGAAGAGATTGATGAGATTGTGAAGAAGATGTTAATTTTATTGTTTCCCTTCTCTTTGGCTTGAATAATACCAATATGACCTCTATATTGAAGATAGTTTATTATAGAGGCCTATCGTTTCTATGAAAAAAACCATTCTTGTTGTTGATGACGAAAAAGACATCGTCGATCTCTTATCCTATAATTTTACCAAAGAAGGATTTTCGGTAATTACAGCTCGCAACGGGCGCGATGCCCTTGACCGCGCACGGCAGAAACCAGACCTGATTATTCTGGATGTGATGATGCCCGAGATGAATGGGCTGCAGGTGATTCAAGAATTGAGAAAGGAAAAGAGTACAGCTTCCATTCCAGTCATCTTGCTTACTGCAAAAGGATCGGAGACCGATGAAATAGTCGGACTGGAAGTGGGGGCAGATGATTATATTGTAAAGCCGGTAAAAATTGGCAAGATCGTTGCCCGAGTACACGCAGCACTTCGGCGGAAAGAACAATCCACGAAAGAAGTAATGCCTCAAGTCGATCTGATTAAAATAAAGGAATTGGAAATTAATATTTCCAGTTACACGGCGCATCTTGGAAAACAAAAGCTCATACTCCCGAGGAAGGAATTTGAAACGCTTGTATATCTCATCCGCAATAAGGGCAGAGTGCTTTCACGGGAATCCATTCTGAATGCTGTCTGGGGAGAAAATGTTCACGTTGTGGATAGAACTGTTGATGTACATATTCGAAAGATTAGAGAAAAACTTAACACATATGCTGATTATATCGAGACTGTACCAGGTGTAGGGTATCGATTCAAGGCGTAAATTATGAGAATACAAACCAAAATTACCGTGACATATGTCGTGCTTGCTGTGCTGATAGTAGCAAGTCTCGGGATATTCACCAGTCTTTGGATGGAATCGAATTTAAAAGAACGATTAGTGAGCGAACTGAGTCGGCAGGCGGACTTAGTTTTTTACATTTTACAGGAAGATTCGACGCAATCCTTTGCGCAATTGAATGCACAAGTTAAACAGGTTGGCGGTCTTGAACATTTGCGCATCACTCTCATTGATGACCTTGGAAATGTATTGGCCGATTCCGATGTACCGTTTCCGGAAATCGCCGAGGTGAAGAATCATTTGGATCGTCCGGAAGTACAACAAGCGAGACGTATCGGCATTGGTCACGATATTCGTCGCAGCGCAACGGTCGATCGTGATTTTTTATATATGGCAAAAGAGGTGAAGAAATCTCCAACATATTCTCTCTTTCAGAATCTTCGTTATATCAGATTGAGTGTACCATACGAGCAAGTACAGAGGCAGATCGATCAAATTCGTTCTATCGTGATTGTTGCCGGATTTGGAGTTTTATTGGCGATCATCCTCGTCAGCGTATTTATTTCACGCCGCATTACATATCCCATGACGCAGATAGTTCGCGATGTAGAACGGGTTCGCGCAGGCGATTTAGATGCTCGGCTTTCAGTGAAGTCGAATGATGAAATCGGGCTTACAGCAAAGGCGATCAATGAACTTGTTGAAAAACTCAAAGCCGATATCATCCAATTGAAAAAGTTAGAACAGGTACGAAGCCAATTTCTTGGAAATGTTTCGCACGAACTTCGCACGCCTATTTTTGCTGTGCAAGGATATTTGGAGACACTTCTTGGCGGTGCGGTAGAGGATGCTTCCGTGAATCGCTCATTTTTAGAAAAAGCACAAACGAATCTTGATCGCCTGAATACATTGCTGGAAGATCTCATTAATATCTCTCAAATCGAATCCGGCGAAATGAAAATGAGTTTTCGCATTTTCCGTGTGAATGAATTTGTTGAGTCGGTCTACAAAGAATATGAACCAATTTCTGCAAACCGTCGTGTTGCACTGCGATTATTGTTGAATACAACCGGTGAAGATGAGGTCTTTGGAGATCGTGAACGATTGCGGCAAGTATTGAATAATCTTCTGACCAATGCGATCAATTATAATAAGCTGGATGGAGAGATTGTCCTTTCATCCGAAAAAGTTGCAAACGGAATTCAAATCAGTGTGAAAGATACAGGCGTGGGAATTCCGCAAGAACACGTATCAAGAATCTTCGAACGGTTTTATCGCGTTGATAGCGACCGGTCTCGCGCCCTCGGCGGCACCGGACTCGGTCTTGCAATCGTCAAGCATATCATTGAGGCACACAACAGTAATGTCATAGTGGAAAGCGCGGTCGGAGAAGGGAGTACGTTCCGATTTGTGCTGAAGAGCAGCTAGTATGCAAGTTCGGGTACTTCAAGGGAAGGGATGACAATCTCTAACAGTTCCTGTTCCAGCGCGAGTAATTCATTTCGCATTGTCTCTCGATAACGTTCCGTCTCTTCTATCAGTTTCGGTATTAATGCCTTGTAATGTGCGATGCCATCCTGAAGATTTTTTCTGTATGTATTGAAATATTTTTGCTCTTTTGCATTCCATGAGTCGAGACGTTTTTGAATCTCTTGTTTCATATAATCCACATACAACCTCAACTCGTTGATGAACAAGTTGGGGCGATTCGGATCGGTCAGAAGCTGTAACCGCCCGTAGATATGTCCAACCATCTCTTCCAGCGAGGCAATCTTTGAGAAATAAGCTAGATTCGGTCCTGGGCACACGGCAACAGGGCGTTCTTTTGCTGGTCCATGCCCATTACTATTGATGAGTCCGGATGCAGCAAGATCTTCACAGAGACAGGCTTTTTCGACTACTCTCGCAATTTTTTCTAGAAGGACATTGGGTGAGAGATTCTGTTTTTTCAGTTGGTCAATCTTGAGTTCCTGATATTGGCTGGATGCAGTACATATCGGCTCTGTCGTAAATTCTGTATTGGAGACGAGAAATTTTTTCGTGCACTTGCTCCCGGGTTTTCCATCGTTAGCGCGCTGTTGTAGAAGCAGATCGCTCGTGCTTCCTCGAAGATTGTTAAATGGTACTCCAAGAGGCGAAGCATCGCTGATGTAATAATCTTCTCTCCCGGCATGAGCAAGCATCTGTCTTGTTCTCTCGTCAACATTGGTTGCTTCAGGGACAAGGAGGAACGGTGATCCCCAGCCTGTTCCTTCGACACAGTAATATTCTCGCAAGAACGTGTCTTCCTTTGCTGTGCCTATCCCGCCTTGCACGGTTATTCGAAACGGCATAGAGGGAGGAAGAGGAATTCCTTTTTCTTGTAATGCCACGGCATAGATTTGATGTAATTCTGACAGCAGTGATGTTCGACGAGTTTTGAACTCTTCGAGAATTGGTCCGAGCAAAAATCCTTGCGAAGGAAAAGCATGGCCGCCGCAATTCAATCCGGATTCGATGCGGAATTCTGAAATCCAAATTCCCTTCTTTGCAAGGATCTTTCCCTGGATAAGAGCAGAGCGATAATCGCTGACTTTGAGGATAACCCTTTTCTTCAGACTGCCGTTTTCATCAGGGAAAAATTCGGGACGTTGTCCCATGTAACTGAACAACCGAGGATTCAATCCTGCAGAGAGAATAACCGACGAATTGAGGTCGCTGAGTGCAAATCCGCGTAGCGATGCAAGTGCATCCGTGAACTCCATAGGTAGCTGTTCTTGATTCCGTCCGGTATTCACCTTGTCGAGTTTCGTCATAATGTTTACATCGATGTCGCCGGGGACTATCTTGATCCGCAGCTCATCCTGCAACTCAGATTGTTTGGCTGTGTCATTCGTATGGAGCATCCGATGATACAACGTCTTCAGAGGTGAATGCTCCGACAACATTTCGAAATACTTTACAATATCGCTTCCTTTTTCAAATGCCGAAACCTTTAGGGCAGCGATTTGTTTCTGCACGATTTTCTGAACGAGGTTGAGATAGGCAGTGATTCTGCGTGCGCGGTAATCTTCATCTCGTACAGTAATCGGAATATAGGATTCTCCATGAAGGTGAGCATAATGCTTTCGCATATGTTCAATCAGAATGTCATCGACAATCGATATGACCGACGAAATGCCAAACCGTCCAACGCGGATAGGCGTATCGATAGAGTATGATAATCCTAAAACGGGAATATGAAATGTATGTACCTGCGAATTTTCCATCTAGAACTCTTTCAACAATTTTTACAATACTTACTATAATGTCGTGTATTTTTTCTCCAAATCAAATTCTCAGAAGGGAAAAAGTGCCGGGTTGAAAGACATGAAAGCAACAGTGGGGGGAAAACGATGGAATATTGACATGGACCGATGTTCGATGAATATACTTCTTACAATCAGGATAATTCGTGCTGGACAAATTCTTTGAGCACGATGTTTTGCATGGTATCTTTCTTCATTGCATGCAGGCGTGTACTGATTTTTTAATTGATGGAGATTTTATATTTCATATTCTTCTTCAATTCAATTTTTACGAAACCTTGACCTGCATCCCAGCTATACGTGCCGGTTGTCCCATTCATAATTACTTTCGAAGGTTCATCTTCCAGCTTGAGAAGTAATAGTGCATCCGATGCTATGGGTTGAGAAGCAAAGACAATCGATCGATTCTTGTTGATGATGGAGAGTTGTTTTTCTTTGTTGCTATCCAGATAGTCGACATAATCGAACATTGCAGTTTCATTATTTTTTCCGGGGAATACATAAATCTTCAATCCTCTTGCAGTCGGATCGACGTTCCACAATCTTGAATTGCCTGCGAGAAGAATGCCGGTGATATAGATTGAGTTAGCTCTCACGAAAACGGGGATTAGCTCCAAAGGATAAGCCGCATCGATCTCTTTATTCCCTTCGAACACTTTGCTGAAGTCATAGTAATCATACCACGTGCCGCTCGGCAAGTAAACCGATTTGTAATTCATGGAATCAATGATCGGGGCGACAAGGAACGCGTTCCCTACCATGTACTCATTCCAGAGAGAGAAAGATTTTTTGTCATCGGGGAACACGTACGCAAGAGGTTTCATGATAGGCCCGTTTTTATAGGACGTATTTGCCAGAGAATAGTAGAAGGGCTGCATTTCCATCCTCTGTGTCGTATAATCCTTGAAAATAGTTTGGAGTCTCTTGGAATATTTCCATGGAGCTCGATCTGCTCCTTTTCCGCCTGCATCATCGATTTTTATTTCGTAGAGGCCGCTCCATGCACCGAACTGTAGCCAGCGTGCATAGAGATTTTCCGGAATCTGACCGCCTAAATATCCGCCGACATCGGAACCCCAGACGGGAAATCCCATGAAGCTGCAACGGATTGCATTTGCGAGACTTGCTGCCATGCCGTCCCAGCTCGAGCGCGAGTCGCCGCCCCATACTGCCGATAAATAGGGTTGACATCGGTGAAATGCGGCTCGTGCGAAGTTAAATTGATTATCACCCCACGCGTCGCGTAGCAGACTGTCGATTGTTGTGGAAAAAAGATAAACGTATTTATTTCGCTGTTCAGCTTCCGGCGTCTTATCGTACCATGGGATATGAAGTGGATAACGCTGATCAGCACGATCCATTTTGTGTCCATGTACACCTGCGGAGTATTGGAATGTCTTCAGGCGGCTGCCAAATTCTCTGATAGCATCCGGATTTGAGAGATCGAAATAACCTTCTGCGTTGTACTGATATGCAGGGAAGTCTGAATCGTCAAATGTCATTGAGCCGATCCATGACATAAACTCCATTCCGTACGTATTTCTAATTGTCCCGATCCATTCCTGTGGATTGGCAAATCGTTCGTTGAAATCCATCTTTGACCATTCCTGTGCACCATGGCTGTACGGCCTATCGACCCACCATCCGGTGAAGGGTATTCTTAGATCGGTCATTTTCTTGATATCGTCAAGAATTTCATCTTTCCCGCCTTTGTTCTCGTCGCGCCATCCAATCGGGCCGCACGCCCACATCGGAACGAATTTTGGTTTGCCAATAACAGTGTAATACGCTTTCATAATCTCGTCGCCGTTTTTTCCGGTGAACAAGTACCAATCCAATTTATCGGTTCGATGGAAAAGTTCTGTCTCGTTATTAATTCCCAGTTGATATTTTCCGCGTGCAAAACTGTCAAAAAATGATGCATATCCTTTATTGGTCATGTAGAAAGCCGACCAGGCAGAAGCATAATTTTCAAAATACAAATTTGCATCGCCATTTATTTCGACGTCGACGACCTTGCCTCGAAGATCAGGTGATTTGCTATTGTTCGGATACAACGGCTCAAGAATGCCGAAATAATGTTCGCCGTTGTCTTCCATACGAATGGTGCAGCTGGTTGCCCATTTGGGGCAACCCTGAAAATGGAGAGTGTGATCCGACGCTGTAATTTCTACCGTCGTGTTCAGATCCAGCAATTGGTCATGATACAGGACTTCGGGAGGATAGGTGAAGGTCAGGGTGAGCTTGTTTTTGGTTTGTGCAGCAATGAAAATCGATTCCGGAGGTGTGAAATTGAAATTGATGGAAGAAATCGTCACTATTTTTATCTTGTCTTCATAAATTGTAAATTTATCATCTACAATGTCAACGATAAATTGACCGCTCGACCAGGAAAACTTTTCCTTGGCGGAAATATTATTGTAGAATAGTCCAATGGCTAATACAATAAAAGTTTTGCAAAATAATCTCATGATCAATCCTCAATCAATGGATGCTTACGGGTGCAACTGCGTGTTGATACTGAGTATGAAGCTAATAAAAATTATATGGTAATTCGAATTACAAAGTAGTGCTTGATGAGCCTTCTTAAAAATCATGCTCAGGTTGAATTTGCTGAATGATGTAGGTGATATACGGAAAAAATCCCCAAAAACCGAGTTAGTATTTTAAGCTTTTTGGCTCCGCGAGTAGGACTCGAACCTACAACCCTCCGGTTAACAGCCGGATGCTCCACCATTGAGCTATCGCGGAATATCAATTGAAAAGCTCACCGTAACTGATGAGCTTTGAATAAATATATCTGCAATTCTCCCGAAAGTCAAGAAGCGATGGAAATATTCCGTTCGTTGACTTTCCTTCCATTTCGGGGTATATTGACTCATAAAATTTTTTAAATGGAAAATTGAGGAGAGTTGAGAATGTTCAAAGGCGGTATGCCGAATATGCAGCAGATGATGAAGCAAGTACAGAAAATGCAGGAAAAGATGGATCTGGTACAAGCAGAGTTAGAGAACAAAATTGTGACTGCTGAATCCGGAGGAGGCATGATAAAGGTCACGGCAAATGGTAAGCAGCACATTGTAAAAATTGAAATCGAGAAAGAAGTTATCAATCCGGATGAAAAAGAGATGCTGGAAGACTTAGTGCTCGCAGCAGTGAATCAAGCGTTGGAACGTTCGACTGCAATGGCAGCGGAGGAAATGCAGAAAGTGACAGGCGGGATGATACCGAACATTCCCGGTATGAAGCTCCCCGGTTTATAATTCTCACGAGAGATTTTTTATGTTTTACACTGCCGAATCAGTTGAACAACTCGCAGAACAATTTGCTCAACTTCCAGGAATTGGAAGGAAGACGGCGCATCGTCTTGCGCTGTATGTATTGAAAATGTCGCGCGATGAAGTCGTTGCGATGGCAAAAGCACTGGTCAATGTCAAAGACAAGGTGCGGTACTGCTCCGTGTGTTCCAATATCACGGAATCCAATCCGTGCGCAATCTGCTCTAATACGAAACGTGAGCGATCATTCATTTGCGTTGTGGAAGAACCGCACGACGTGATTGCCATCGAAAGGACGCACGAATTCAAAGGTCTATATCACGTACTTGGAGGTGCACTTTCACCTCTCGATGGTATTGGTCCGGATGATCTGAAGATCAAAGAATTGCTCCAGCGTTTTTCGAATGCAACCATCGAGGAAGTTATCCTTGCGCTGAATCCCAACGTGGAAGGGGAAGCGACCACGCTGTATCTTTCCCGTTTGTTGAAACCGTTGGGGATGAAGATTACCCGCATAGCGCGGGGTTTGCCCGTAGGTTCTGATCTCGAATTTGCAGACGAAGCGACACTCTCCAGAGCGTTGGAGGGTCGTATTGCAGTGTAAAGGAGTTCTGATGCCGCAAAAAGTGATCGTAGTGATTTGCTCCATATTTTGTTTTTGTCTGTTTTCCTGCAATTTGTTTAAAACGAGAACGCCGGATGAACCATCTCAGCAGAGTTCGAACTACACTCCACCCACAGAGCCGTCGCTGGTGTTTCAGAACATGGTGAACGCATTCCACGATATGAACACTGTGAATTATTTGCGCTCCTTTGCAGATACCGTGAGCAGTGATTTTGTGTTTACGTTTGAGCCGACACCACAAGCACGATTGCATTATTCCAGTAGTTTTATTGAGTGGACGAAATTATCTGAACAACAGTATTTTACAGCCCTCCTCTCCAAGTTACAGACTGGGGCGTCTCCAACATTAGAGTTCTTGACATTGACGCCACAAGGTACTACATCTGACTCGATCCAATATGAAGCAACATATCGTCTCACAGTACCTCTTACACAATCGAATATTCCGACACAAATACAAGGGAATGCACAGTTTTTCTTGGTATCGGATCGTTCACGAAATTGGGTTATACGCCGCTGGGATGATTTTGCACAAAATCAGAACGACTTTACGTGGAGCGATTTGAAGGGATCGTTCGCGCAATAGAGCTGGGAATTGATCATGAGGTATTAGATATTGATTGGCAGGTTTATGCTCGTTGCCGTTGTCGATAACTGACAACGGATAATCGAAAACTGGCGGCTGATCGTTGGTAGTTTTATGAAATATTTCATCATTTCCATACCGTTTTGTTTTGCGCTTGTTTCCTGCAATCCGTTCGCACCGGGATTGGATGATTCTTCCGGAGAAACATCGTCGCTCTTGAGTGACCAGAAAAATCCCGATGGCGTGTTTCAGAATTTCAAATATGCTTATACGTTTCGTGACACCTCAATCTATGGACAACTCTTCGACGGCAACTTTACATTTCTTTATCCTGATTATGACCTCGGTGGTGCTGAAATTTCATGGGGAAGAGATGAGGAAATGCGAACTACGTATGGACTCTTTCAGAGCGTTCAGCGCTTGGATCTCGTGTGGAATGATATTATTGATTCGTCGTCTATAGATTCTTACGCTACAGAAGCTTTCATAAGCCGGGGATTTAATCTCACGGTGACATTTGATGTGAACAATATTGTTCGTGTTGATGGATATGCAAGCCTTCAATTGGTACGCCAGGGAACGCAATATCCATGGATGATTGTCCGATGGCACGATGATTCAAACCACTAAAATGAAAAGACAAACTATGATTGCATATCAAGGTGAACCGGGGTCATTCAGCGAACAGGCAGCGCGGCAATTCTTCGGTACACATTCTGCATTGAAACCATTACCGACTTTCTTGGAGGTCTTTGCTGATACTGAGCGACATACCGCAGGTCGTTGTATCGTCCCGATTGAAAACTCGCTTTTCGGAAGCATCCATCAGGTATATGATCTTCTCCTGAGGCACAAGCTCTTTATCATCGGTGAAGTGAAACTCCGCATAGAACTGCATTTGATGGCACTCCCGGAAACCAAACAGAGTAGTATCCGCACGATCTATTCTCAGTTGCAGGCGATTGGTCAGTGCGAAAATTTCCTCAGTAAACTGAAGAATGTAAAAGTAGAAGCAGTGCACGATACCGCAGCGGCAGCGCGGTTTATCCGTGAACGTCGACAGCATGATGCCGCCGCTCTTGCGAGCGAACAAGCCGCTCGGGCACACGCACTGCACATACTGAAGCGGAATGTAGAAAGTGATCATCGTAATTTCACACGCTTCATAGCGCTCTCGCGTAAACCGGTTCAGCCGCACGGCACGCTCAAGACATCACTCGTCTTTGCTGCGAAGAATATTCCCGGTTCGCTCTTCAAAGCGTTGGCGGTATTTGCTCTTCGCGACATCAATTTACTGAAGGTCGAATCGCGTCCGCTCATCGGAAAGCCGTGGGAATATCTTTTCTACCTTGATGTTGAAGGAACGCCGAACAGCGATCCGCTTCGGCAGGCATTGAATCACTTGAAAGAAATGTGCACATTAGTGCGAGTGCTGGGTAGTTATCGCCCATTTGAAAGTGATTGCGGTTCACGTCAGAGCACATGAGAGAGCCATGCAACTCCGATATGTGTTAAAAGAAGGATTCTCAGGATTCAAACGCGCGAAGCTGTCGATGTTTGCCGCAGTCTTCACCATCTGCGTGTCGTTGTTGCTGCTCAGTTTTTTTGCGATTCTCTTTCTCAATGCAAATAGTGTGGTAAACTCACTCCGAGAGAAAGTAGAGATGGAAGCATTCCTGAACGATCAACTTTCTAATGATCAAATCACCGAAGTGAAGGGATTGGTGGAGATGTTGGATGGTGTACGCGAAGTGCACTATGTTTCAAAAGAAGAAGCGGCGAAAATCTTTCAGCAGGAATTCGGCGAAGACATATTAAAGATATTGAACTTCAATCCGCTGCCGGCATCGCTTAAAATATTCCTGAAAGAAGGTTACAAAACCGCCAAACATGCCGAGAGTATCGTTCAACAAGTAAAATCTCTCAAAGGTGTGGATGACGTTATCTACCGTAAGCAGTTACTGGAAATGCTGGACGAGCGCGCCAAGTTGTTTCTCTGGATTACGTTTGGTGTAGGTATCTTTATCACCCTTTCCTCTGTTATTCTTGTAGCGAACACTATCCGTCTTGCCATTTATGCTAAACGTAAAATTATACAGACAATGAAACTTATCGGCGCCACGCGCGGTTTCATTCGACTACCGTTTTTGCTGGAGGGATTTCTTCAAGGTCTGCTTGGCGGATTGATTGCAGCAGGCATCGTATTTGTGCTGTTCAACTTTCTGGAGCAGTGGCTTACTGTCTCTCTTTCGCAATTTGTCTATGTTCAACCGTACTACTATAGCATCATCGTTGGGGTCGGTTGTGTGCTTGGTTTGTTCGGAAGCATGATTTCTGTCCGCCGTTTCATTAGTGAGGGAGTGAGCAGTTAAAAGTTATGTGGAACAAGCACTCCAGCAGTCTCAACACTCCTTCATCCGCAGATGGAGGAAGGTGGATTGGTTTAGAGATACTTTTACCATAGCCTGCCGTAAACCCATTGCTTTTCCCGAAAATCTTCCATACACTCTCAACAGCGAAGAATTGGCATTACATGGTGGAGTAATTAAACACTCATCGAAGAACACTGTTGTTAAACCATACAAATGAATTTCTATGAACAATGTCTTTGCTTTTTATTACTCGTCTATCGGCAAGAAAGTCTTGATGAGTCTCACTGGTTTGTTCCTGATTATCTTTCTGACGGAACACCTTATCGGCAATCTCCTGCTCGTCTTGTTTCACGACAATGGGAAAACTTTCGAAGCATACGGTGAATTTCTTGTCCATAATCCTGTTGTCCTTGCCATCGAGATATTCCTTTTTCTCTCGATTGTTGGACATGCACTTCTCGGTTTTACATTATGGCTCATAAATAAGATGAAACGTCCAATCAAGTACGAACTCTTTCGATCGAAAGATAATGCAACGCTTTCTTCTCGTACGATGATTTGGACAGGAAGCATTATCTTTTTGTTTCTTGTCGTTCACCTTCGATCTTTTTTTATTCCATTATATCCTTCTCGTTTTGGGGGAGAAAAGATCTCATCATATAAACTTATTGTTGATGCCTTTGCGAATCCTTGGTATGTTGTTTTTTACCTCATTGCTTTCTTTTTGCTTGGGTACCACTTGCGGCATGGATTTCAATCAGCATTTCAGACACTCGGACTGCGAAACAAAACATACACTCCATTTCTTGATCTCTTAGCATTTATCGTTTGGTGTTTGATTCCGCTCGGTTTTGCCGCCATTCCGATTTATTTCTTTTTCTTCCACCAAGCTGCATCTACTGTGATTATGGGGGTTCATTGACTATGATGCTAGACTCTAAAATTCCCGATGGGCCCATCGAAAAAAAATGGTCCAATCATCGTTTCAATATGAAATTAGTCAATCCATCAAATCGACGAAAGTATTCTATTATAGTAGTCGGAACCGGTTTAGCTGGAGCTTCTGCTGCGGCTTCATTGGCAGAGCTTGGTTATATGGTGATTTCATTATCCTATCATGAATCACCGCGGCGTGCGCATAGTATTGCAGCCCAAGGCGGTATCAACGCACCGAAAAATTATGCAAACGACGGCGATAGCATCTATCGTTTGTTTTACGATACGTTAAAAGGCGGCGATTACCGAGCGCGAGAAGCGAATGTTTACCGGCTCGCTGAGGTGAGCGGAAGTATTATCGATCAGTGTGTTGCACAAGGCGTGCCGTTTGCACGTGATTATGCCGGGTATCTCGACATGCGTTCTTTTGGCGGTGCTCAAGTATCGCGGACATTTTATGCGCGCGGGCAAACAGGTCAGCAGCTATTGCTTGGTGCCTATTCTGCTTTAAGCCGTCAGATTGGTGCGGGTGCCGTAAAATTCTTTGATCGGCGGGAGATGTTGGAATTGGTTGTTGTTGATGGAATGGCACGCGGTATCATCTGTCGAAATTTGAGAACCGGCGTGATCGAGTCGTATGTCGCGGATGCAGTCGTGCTTGCGACCGGTGGATACGCCAACACGTTCTATCTTTCCACAATGGCGAAGGCGAGTAATGCGACAGCCATCTGGCGTGCCTATAAGAAAGGTGCGTTGTTTGCGAATCCATGTTTCACGCAAATTCATCCCACTTGCATTCCGGTGAGCGGTGAGTATCAATCTAAATTGACACTTATGAGTGAAAGTTTGCGCAACGATGGGCGCATCTGGGTGCCGAAGAAATCAGGCGACTCACGCGCACCATCGCAGATTCCGGAAAATGAACGCGATTATTATCTCGAACGTCTCTATCCTTCATTTGGCAATTTAGTGCCGCGCGATGTTGCTTCTCGCCGGGCTAAAGAAATATGCGACAAAGGTCTTGGTGTCGGGAAGACAAAGATGGCAGTGTACCTCGATTTTGCAGATGCGATCAAGAGAAATGGGAAACATTGGATCGAAGAGAAGTACGGCAACCTCTTTGATATGTATCATGAAATCACTGCCGAAGATCCATATGCAGATCCTATGCGCATCTATCCCGCCGTCCATTATATGATGGGCGGATTGTGGGTCGACTACAATTTGATGAGCACGATTCCCGGTTTGTTTGTTATCGGTGAAGCAAACTTTTCCGATCACGGCGCAAATCGCCTCGGCGCCAGTGCCCTGATGCAAGGTTTGGCGGATGGGTACTTCATTCTGCCTTACACGATGAGTGATTATCTTGCGAAGACAAAATTTTCGTCTCTTGCGGTCAATCATTCGGAGTTCGAGAAGGCGAATAAGAGCGTTGCTGAGCGAGTGGAAAAACTTCTCGCCATCAATGGTAAACAACCTGTAAATGAAATCCATAAGAAGCTTGGCAAGGTTTTGTGGGATTTTGTCGGGATGGGACGGAACGAGAAAGGATTGAAGAAAGCATTGAAGTTGATTCCGGAAATTCGGGAAGAATTCTGGAAGGATGCAAAAGTTGTTGGTGATTCTGATAATCTCAGCATCGAGTTAGAAAAAGCCGGACGCATCGCTGATTTTCTGGAATTGACAGAACTATTGACGTTCGATGCATTGGATCGGAAAGAATCATGCGGTGGACATTTCCGGGAAGAGTATCAAACGCCGGACGGTGAAGCACTTCGGAATGACAAAAAATTTGCATATGCAGCGGCGTGGGAATTTACAGGCGACGGCAAAAAACCGAAGTTGAACAAAGAGCCGCTTACGTTTGAGTATGTGAAGCCCTCGGAACGCAGCTATAAATGAGGAACGATGAGTATGAACTTTACATTGAAAATTTGGCGTCAGAAGAATCAGAATGATACGGGAAAATTTGAAACGTACGAGGTGAGGAGTATTTCACCAGATGCATCGTTCCTGGAGATGTTAGATGTGCTGAATAACCAACTGGTGATGGAAGATCAAGAGCCGGTTGCGTTCGATCATGATTGCCGCGAGGGCATTTGCGGGAGCTGCGGGATGATGATCAACGGACGCGCGCACGGTAAAGGGCGCAAGCAAGCAACCTGTGACGTGCGGATGCGAAGTTTCACCAATGGGCAGACAATCACCGTCGAACCATGGCGCGCAAATTCATTTCCGGTTATCAAAGACCTTATTGTGGATAGAACAGCGTTCGATAGGATTATGCAAGCAGGAGGATTTATTTCTGTGCGAACCGGAGGTGTGCCGGACGCGAATTCCACTCCTGTGCGTAAGGAGAACGCTGAAGAAGCAATGGATGCAGCAGCATGCATCGGATGCGGAGCGTGCGTGGCTGCATGTCCGAATTCCTCTGCCATGTTGTTTGTTGCGGCTAAAGTATCGCAATTTGCATTGCTGCCGCATGGCCAGCCGGAGCGCAAAGAGCGAGTTCAGAAAATGGTTGCTCAAATGGACAAAGAGGGATTTGGGAACTGCTCCAACAACTATGCGTGTGAAGCCGAATGTCCAAAAGGAATTTCTGTGACAAACATTGCGCGACTCAATAGGGAATTTCTCTTAGCGAAACTGACGTAACAGGGTAATCTAAAAACTCTTCAATCAAGGATTGTAGAGTCTCGCTCGCAGCGGGACGAAATCTCATGTTTTTTGCAATGAGCCGCTGGTCAGGACGCAAATGAAATAAATATATTATAGTATCAGTTCCCAATAGCCAACATCGACCCATTCGCCTAATTTATAACCCACTTCTTTAAAATGAGCAATCTTTTCAAATCCATATTTTTCACACAGTGCTATACTTGCCTGATTGGGTAATGCAATTCCACATATCACACTATGAATTGATTTTTCTCTTAATGCTTTCAGCAACGCTCCCTTCAGTAGTGTACCTATTCCTTTCCCGACGTAGTCGGAATCGATATATATACCGGTTTCAACTGAATAGCGATACGCTGCTCTTTCCTTCCATTTGCTCGCATAGGTATAGCCAACAACTCTCCCGTTTTCTTCGTAAACCAGCCATGGATAATTCTGTATGATATTTTTAATACGGGACACCATTTCATCTGTTTGTAACAGTGTCTCCTCAAAAGTAATTCTTGTGCCTGTAATATATTTATTATAGATACGACACATTGCATCAGCATCAGAATCTTTCACTTGTCTTATCATAATCTTCTCGATAACTCATTATACATTAGTTCGCGCCTAACACGCGAAGCGTGTTGCCCCCTTTATAGTTCATTCTTTGCTCTTTTGAACCGAAGGCTCGTAGGTCTCTGATCTACAAATCTTCACTGCACCTATGCTCACCATGAATTTTGCAGTACGTTATCTCCGTCAGCTTGCCTGTCCTGAATTTTTTCGTGGATGCGCTAGTGGGACAGTGTTTTTGTGCTTCTAAAACTTAACATCGACATCTTGTTTATCAGTTTCAGCAGCTTTGAAAAATTCGCTAGGCGTATAATTTAGCAATTTTGCAATGAACACATCGGGAAGCTGCGCGATGCGTGTGTTAAAAGTATAAACAGAGTCGTTATAAAATTCTCGTCTGTCCGCAATTTCACTTTCAATTTGAGTAATACGGCCTTGAAATTGAACAAACATTTCGTCGGCTTTCAATTGAGGGTAATTTTCAGCCACGGCAAACAAAGACTTTAGAGTCGATGTCATCATATTGTCTGCTTTCGCTTTTTCAGGAATAGTTCTAGCGCTGGCATACGCAGATCGAGCTTCCGTGACTTTTATGAGAACTTCTTTTTCAAAGGTCATATATCCTTTGACAGATTCTAAAAGTTTTGACAGCTCATCATGCCGCTGCTTCAAGAGCACATCTATATTACTCCAGGCTTTGCCGATACTGTTCTTTAAGGATACAAGGCTGTTATAGAGAGAAACAAAGTATCCGATGAGAATAATGATCAATAATATAAAGACTGCACTCAGAATAAGTGTCATAATGAATCCTCCTATAGTAATTCTGATAATTGAAGTATTTTAATAAACCCAGCAATGAACAAGGTACATCCGTAACTAAGACCGGCAAGCATTTGCCATTTCAGAGCATCATTTAATTCTTTTTTGCTGCTATCTGAAATAATGAATATGGAATTATTGGTGCCTTTGTGAATCCCCTTAGGAATGGAAGGGTCTTTTCGAATAGCAAGCGTGCCTAGCACAAAAACATTTTCATTTGTAGATAATAAATATTCGTTGTATCGTTTATCGCCGACTCTTGTGGTGAATAATTGATCGTTGGCATCCTCATCATCTCTTTCTAAAAATCCAGATTGCTTCTGAGGAATTTCAAATTCAGCCCCGGTCGGGTAAATGGGGATCTGGCCGGTTTCATCCTTTACCCAAAAGGGTATTCTATTTGTATCGGTGGAAATAGTTTCCCAGCGATATTCTATTCCAGAACCAGAGGTAGAGTGTTGCCGATATTCCTGTAATTCGCTGCGATAATATACACACTGCGATTTTGAGTACGGTGTCGTTAATACTTGTTCTGAAATAACCTTGCCTTGAATCTCAACGAGGCCAATTGCAGCTGACCGAATTTTTGAACGAGGCACATTTCGAGCCAATAAATATTCTGGCATTCTAAGAAAGCCGTATTGGAATAAAAGCGATCCGAAAAAGACGGATACGAAAGGAAGGAAAATACCCCACATATTAAATGAATCGACTCTGAAATTATTCGATCGATGACGGCCGCTCAGTAGAACATTGATCACAATACCCATCGATTCGTTATTACTATACAGTACAATAAAGAGGATAATGAGAATAACAAAAGAGTACACTATGTAATTAGAAAGAGATTCCATTTGTCCAGAAAATCGATCCTGCCAAACGCTATCCCTGAAATAATATCGATAGGTCACCCAAGAAAGAATAAGGGTCAGTACTAGGGCTAATAAATATCCGACCGAAATATCCATGCAAAATCCTTACGTTCTGTTGTTAGATAGGGAATCATTTTTAAAATATCTACTACGCTGAAAACTTTCAACGTGCACTACCCAAACCAAGTTCCTTGTAAATTACTTTCTAGTTTAATAAATCTCTACTTCACTTTCATCAAATTGTATTCGATTATTTTTTGCACAAACTTTATGATCCGCTGTTGTTCGAGATTTTGGGCTGTAAGTCCCAAATTATCCTGCAACAGCGGCACGTCAAAAGATCCATTTGTCACAGTGGTATTACTTCCTGCTACGGGGATATCATTTCTAATGAGAGTAGCTGCGCCGCTGAACGTTCCTGTTGCTTTTTGAGCGCTCAATGCAGTGAAAGTCAATGTCCCTGAATGCATGAGATACATGTCGGCAGTCTGAGAATTTAGGTCTCCACCAAAAACGAATTCAACAAGTGCTGTGTCAACTCCATATAAAGCTAGGGACGAATCAATGGGTAAAACTCCTTGAGAAAGGTTTGATTTTACAAAAACAATTGCTACTACATCAACAATGTTTTGACTGTGTTTCTTATAACCAACAATTGTCCCAACATTGGTCCCAGGTGACGATATATAAATTGTTCCACCAGCGCCTTCGCTATTTGCGGGTAGCGCGGCAATGTTATCCAAATTATCCGGTAAAATTCCATCCGCAGAAAACCCTCCAACACTGGAAGTGAATGATATTTTTCCTGGTGTTGTTAGTACCGGCTTGGGAATGACTGTAATTGATATTGTGACCTTATTCGGTGGATTTGCATTGTCTCTGACAACAAGAGTTGTTGATCCAGGTGCAACGCCTTCGATATATACAGAAGATCCACTTACACTTGCGTCTGCCAAGATGGAATTTGTGGGTTGATCTATTGTGTAAGGATACGTACCTCCTTGAAGCGAGACATATTGTGAACTCTGAACTTGAACTGTAACATTTGATGGAGATGCAGCGATTGTTGCGACGGTAACCGAAATTTGTATTTCGGCGGTTTGTGCGCTGTCTTGGACAACAATGATCGCGGTCCCAATTGCCGTGCCTAAAAGACTTAGTGTTCTTCCATACGGATAACTGAATCTATCAATGGAAGCATTGACGACAGATGAATCGGAAACAGATTTGACAGAACACGGTCCCTGCCCGCCGGAAATCGTAATATATTTTTGCCAAGAAACTGCGACTGTGACAGGATTTTCCGAAGCGGTCAATTGTGGTTTTCCATTCTCGACAGGATTGTTTTTTTCACACGAAAATGAAAAAACAGCCAAAATTGCAGTTACGAGAAAAAGAAACAATGGCGAGAATTTGTTATGCATAAAACCTCCAATGAGTGTCTCAGTCAAAGAATATCGGTTGTGCCGCCTCACAGGCGGAACATATTTTTTCTTCTATAGTTCATTATCTTCACCTCTGCTCGCCATACAAAATGTACGAGCACTCATTCCGTCGCTTTTTATTATTTCCCGATGCTGTTTAACGGGGCTTGAGCGTCTGGTCAAGCGGCGGCTGTTTGATGTGGAAGTATTCTTTGCACTTCTCTTCCAGATCGGTGTCAGTCAAAACATATTTGAGCAGCAGCGGTTCTTGAAAGCCATCAGTGAGAATCGTACCAAATTCGATGGAATCTCGATTGACAATGAATACTTTCACTGTGGCATATTGAACTTTAATTTGTCGGGCGGAGACGTATTCGCACGTAATACCTTCGGCTCTCACAAACGTCGCAATTTTATTGCTATAATTTGCAAAATCATTGAGTGTCTCTGATTCGTCGGAGCTCAATGTATCGGCTTCGGCCAGCGAGGGCCCAAAGATAAACACACCCTTGCCGGAAATAACCCGCGTCGTCTGATGTTGCAATGAGGCGCTGGGGAGCAACATAATCAAGAGACTGAAACAAATAGTCAATGGCTTTATCATAAATGGTCACCCGCCTAACGGACGGCGGCCAAGCTGTTATTTTCTACGTATCTGAAAACTTGCCGGTGTATATTCCATGAGTTCAATGTCATTGCCATCCGGGTCTTTTATCCATGCTTGTTTGGAATGATCCATTCCAACAGTAATCGCCGAAACAAGTATTCCTTTTCCGACAAGCATTTCTCGGTAGGACTCTAACTCTTTCACTTCAAAACAGAGATGGCGATATTTACTTCCGTGTTGTAATTCTGTAACCTCTCCGCCCCACTGACGAACTGCCCCTGCTTGATCAAAGATCTCTATAAATGTCCTTCTGCCGCATGCAAGATACCACCCAAAAGGGATGCCTTTATCGTTATCCAGTGTGAATTGTATCTTCAAGCCTAACGCATCCGTATAGAATTTGAGCATTTCTTCGTGTCTATCGGTGAATAAATTAAGGTGAGCAAGTTGTGTAATCATGGAGAACTTTGCTGTTTCATGTAACAATGTAAGTACAATAACTTTGAAAAATGTCTGTGTCCCGACTTTGTCGGGATGCGATGCATTCTTCTCGACAAGCCGATCGTGCCTGCCCCGCTGTATTCGCGTTTTTTGCGTCCCGTGTTTTTTACGGGATTGGCGGGGAGCGCCGGATTAGGGCGGCTATTGTTTCTTGCTCTTATTGATAATGTCATAGGGAATTTTTGAATCAGCATAAACTTGCCATAAATGAATTTTCCCATTCTTGATGACCGCTTTCCACGAAGCAGGTAGACACCAGTAATTTTCCTTTCTATTACTCAGCCCTTGAAATGTACCGCCCGCAAAACCAAACCCCGCAAAGATGTCTCCATTAAAAAACATGTTTGTAATTTCGATTTTATAGTCGGGAAACCATCGAAAGTATCCAATCCAACCTGTCCTCATTTTTTCTTTACCGACAACTTCGTTGCCTTGAGAATCAATGAATTTATGATCCTCTGTTATGAGGGAACAGATCTTGTCAACGTCGTGTTCGTTGATTGCGTTAACAAAGTCGTAGATAATCTGCTTGTCTATTTGAGTTTGCACGATAACTACCTAATAGGCGGAGCCCCGTAGCTGTAACACGCGTAGTGTGTTTCTTCTTCTATAGTTCATTCTTTTCACCAATGTTCGCCTTGAATTTACATATTATTAATTTGTATTGCACTGTGTGTAATTACATTCTCAGGTCTCTAGCTATGATGCATTCTTATGGACAAGCCAAGATTAAGCGCCGGGCAAGGGCGAGTGTGTTATTTCTAAGAAGCTATTCCTTCCCTTGTTCTTTATTCAAAGGCTGCCAATATACTTTATATTCCTTGTCAAGCATGAGTTTTGCAAGGAATGAGATTTGACCGCTATGCAGTTCTAAATGTGTCAACGCTGCGATGAGTGCGGACATGACTGTTTCATCAAATCCTTGAATGCGACGATTTGCAAGCAAGGATTCCGGCGCAATGTGTAAAATGATATCTTGAATTTTCTTATCCAGCGCACTTATTTTTAAAAGAAGATCTTTTTGTGGAATAATGTTTTCATCTGTAAACTCTTGTGGTCTATTACGCTCAAATGCTTCGCCGCCAATAGCTGAACAAACCCATTGATGAAGATTTCCTGATAAATGCTGGAGAATTATACCGACACTATTTGAATTGCTCGATGGACGATGCCATATTTGCTTGTCATCGAGTTGATGAACCGCATGGATGATACGGTCAAATGCTTTGGAAAAACGAATAGAAACTACTTTTATAAATTCCTTCTCAATTTGCATAAATGATATTACTCCTTAAGTACGCGGCCTCCGTCTGTGAGGCACTCTTCTGGACAAGCCGAGCTTGCCTGCCCCGCTATTTCGCGTTGTGTGCGTCCCGATGTTTTATATCGGGATGGCGGGGAGCGCCTGGTTAGGCGGCGGAAACGGAATTATTATAATTTTGTTTGTTTTTGAACCTGACTATTTCCTAAATCAAGTATCTTTAAAGGATCAAATAAATTGTCATTACTTAATAAAATCTTATCATCTTCGCGAAATGAAGGATTCGGATATTCAACTATCCAATAATAGTACTCTTTTTTGTCACCTATATTTCTTGTTGCCCTTGCAACTAGGTAATACTTGCTTTCTTTCTGCACGATAAATCTAAATCTTCCGTCAGAATCAGTTTTTGCTGAATCAATAGAGCCAGGCAAACCGTCGAAGAAAAAAGAACCGTCTGCATACAATAAAATGACTTTTTCTAATGGAGCTGCTTTTCTCATCAGATCAAGCTTTTTCTCAGCAACGGAAAGACTTCTTTTTAAAGTGGAAAGTAACTCATTATTTTTATCATAACTTTTAAGCAACTGCACTTTTTTATCAAGCTCTTCGGCTATTACCGTTAACTTATCGATGCTGTCTTTTAATTGTTTATAATTATTATATATTGGAGCTATATTTTGATTTGCTATTTTCGCCTTTTTATCTAAATGCGTTTTAATTTTGTCTTGGCTTATTAAATTAACGCTTACCAAGCCAAGTTTATAATTTTGACCACCTTGAGTTACAATAAATATTTCACCGATTAAATTCTTTTCTCGCGAACAACCCAAAACCATTACGACTAAAACAAGAACAAATAACCTATTCATCGGTATTTCTCCTGTATAAATATTTTTCCGCCAGATAATGGATGGCAACTAAGCTGCGGCAACGATAACTTAAAATACACTTCTGCACGAACCGAGTTCATCTACTTCACTTTAAATTCTTTACTGCACCGTTTCTCGCCATGCAAAATGTACTCATGCTTATTCCGAAAGCTTGAGCGGCTGGTTAGCTGCACCTTTGCTTGTAATTAATTTATAGGCATTACATGAGGATAGACCCAATTCCATTTTGGAAGATCAGATTCATCTGTTGAGACACCAAGGGATACTCTCAAATCCTTTGCTAGTTTAGAGCAATTTTCATGAAGACGGTCTACATCACTCTTGGAAAGAGAAAAACAGAAATTTTCTATATAAGGATTTCTTAGACGGACTTCGCGAATAACAACTGATAGATTATACTTACCTTCCTTCCAGTACATCTGATTCTTGAAGAAATCTAAGAAGTCACTGAATTCCTTGGAGGCAAAGAGTTTTTCAGATGGATTCGGGTTATCTTTTTTGAGAAAGCTCTGAAGCTCGGCGATTTTATTTATGTGCAACTTGAAATTCATCTGGAACTCAATATCTTGAAAGCCGATAAGTTTCTCTACAAGCGCAATGGTTGGCACTTTAAGAGCAATTGCTGTCTGGTTTTTTGTAATCTCCACCGTTTCACCTTTAAGATTACGCATTTCTTGCTGTTTCTCGTTGAGAAATGACCACGTTAGAATTCGCTTCTCTCCCTTTTCATGAACCACTTGTAGTTCGATTTTGTCGATCAAAGCATCTCGACGTTCCGCTGAAATAGAAGAAGTAAGGTTTATGATTGGGCCCAAAGTTGTGTAACCTAATTCTAATGTAGGGCTTGAGATGAGTTTAAGGCTTGGCTTTGAAACAGATTTGTAAATCCAAGAGGTTATTTGTGGTAACCATGCGGCGGCACCGATGTAAGCAGCAATTTCTTCTGGACTCATGATATTATCTCCAAGTTAAATTCAAAGGTGTAGCTGACGGATCGGCGCTAAGCTGCGCCGCTGCAAACTTTCAAATTGCTGAAAACGAAACAAGTTCATATTGACAACTTTCAATTTTGTACTGAACCTCTGCTCGCCTTGAATTATGCAGTGAGCTCCTTGATAAAAATAGTATCACACTACGTGTGATTTAATATTCTGGACAAGCCGAGCTTGAGTTGTTGGTTAGCTGGCACCAACATGTTCTTTGCCAGCATTTTTGATACGTGTTTCAATTATTTGCAGAACCGTTGGCGTAATGGTTATTTTAAATGATTGGTTTTCGTATTCACCACGATTCAAAAGAATTGGATCAAGAGCTACCACCATACCGATGACGGTTCCTTGAAAAACAGCATCCCGTACAGTATAAGCGACCGAATCAGGATCACTTTTCTTTATATCAAATGATTCCAAATAAAGAGAAGTATGTTCGTAAATAGAAAGAAGCTTGTTTGCCGCCTTAAAGAGATAATGTAGAATTCTCAAATCCATCTGCTGAATAATAGTGTTCATTAAATTGATTTCAGGGATCCGTGTTGATTTGATTTCGGTAGATTTATCAGCCATTTTTTCAATGGCAAAGAAACTTTGATTTACAGCTAAATAACTTTGATCATCTCTAAAGTCGCTAGGAGCATAAAATACTTTTGGTTTTCGGTTGAGAGTAAAGAAAAATGCACCAACAAGTAAAGTTGGAAAAAGCATTACAAACCAAATAAAAACCGGCTGCAATTCTTTTGAAACAAATGCTAAGGCTGTTGTAGCAGCGATTTCTGATAATGTCGCAAAAATAGCGATGATTGTAAGCGGATTTGAAACCCTACCAATTTTTTCTATCATATGAACCTCTTTGCCTTATTTTGGTGCCAGCTAACATGTGATTAGGTCTGCCAAAGGCATCTCCCAAAGGGATTCCTTTGGAAACTTCGTGAGACTGAGTCGACCTTTTGTGACTATTACGCATGAAAAGTCGACTGGTATTTCTTTTCATCTCAAATGTTATTTCTCCCGCATACATCATAAATTTACATTGGCAATAACTGTTAAGCGCTGTGGTAACTCGGGAACAGGAACAATATGGTTTTTCTTGCATGCATTGTCAAGAAGGTGGAAAATCTTTGATGTTTTTTTAAAAGAGCTGTTAAAATCTGTGCCTCATTGTGTCTTTGTCTGTCGTTCTGGAGAGGTTATATAAAAAACAAAGCAACAGTCATTGCGAGTGAGCGAAGCCCCGAAGGGGCAAGCGACGAAGCAATCCGCAAAACAAGGTTTACTAAGTAAAACTGATGGATGCAGATTGCTTCTCCCGCTATGAAGCAGCGGGATCGCAATGACAGGGTTCTACCGAGCTTTCCAATTCTTGCTAATCCTCTCATATTTGGCTACATTTTGCAATTATGAAAGTCAAACTTCTCTCCATTTTATTTTTGTTCTCTTGCATCGGCTTTGCGCAGGATGCCAAGGAGAACGGCGATTTTAAGCTTGCCGTCAATCTCTATAACGACAAGATGTACGATCTTGCGCTGGAACAGTTCCGCACGTTCATCAATCTCTACCCGAGCAGTGCACAGGGAATTGAAGCGCGTTTTTATCTCGGCTTGACACAATCCAAGCTCGGCAAGCACGAAGACGCCCGCTATACATTCCAGAATTTCGCTCTGGCGTATACCGACAATATGAAAGCGCCGGAAGCGTGGATGAATGTTGCGGAAGAATATGCCGCGATGAAGAATGATCGCGAAGCGGCCATGGCGTTTGAACGCGTGAAAACATTTCACCCGAGCAGTAAATTTGCACCGATCGCACTTCTCAAAGCTGCAGAGTACTACGGCAGGCTCAAGGATACAGAAAATACGCTTCGTGTTTTACGGACTCTCACGCAGGAATACACGACCGATGAAGTTCTGCCGGCGAGAAATAAACTTGCCGAGATATTGATATCCGCAGGACAATTTGAACAGGCTCGCCAGGAGAGCAAGCGTGTGATCGATGCGACCAAAGAGTCACAGTTGAAAGCCCGTGCACTCGTGTTGTATGGACAGTCGCTCATTGGGCTCGGAAAAATTACTGAAGCAGAAACGGCAGTGTCCGAAGTTACGACGAATTTCAAATCGACATCGAGCTACTATGATGCGCTCTTTGCTCTCGGTGTTCTGAAAAATGCAGCCGGTAAAACAGAAGAAGCGCTGGCGGCATGGAAATCGGCGGCGGATGATAGTGCGAAAGCCCCCAAGCAGCTTCGGCAGGATGCATATATGGAAATGGCGGAAGCGAACAACCGTATGCAGTCAAATGCACGGGCGCTTGAGTTATTCGAGAAAGCCGGAAAAATCCGCGGGCTCCGCAATGGAGAAGCATTCTATAAAGCCGGCATTGCCGCAGAGCGCATAGGCGATCCGGTAAAAGCGGCGCAGTTGTATACGCGTGCTCTGACCGATAGCGTTGGCAATGCGGATCCTCGGGCAATTATCGTCGGTGCAATGAAGGGCGCTGTCACAACGAAGAATTTTACGGAAGCAGTGCGGTTAACGAATCTATTCCGTCAGCAGTATCCATCGGATGCCAATCTGCCAAGACTTTTATTAGAAGGCGCCAGGGTCGCTAACGACGAAGTTGGTGATACGAAGACGGCGATCGATTTTTGCGAATGGCTTCTTGAACATTTTCCATCGAGTGAATTGGTTGACGACGCGGCGATGAAGCTTGGCGAAGCGTGGAAGAAAGCCGGCAATATGGATGAAGCGATTGCGGCATTCGAAAATCTCCAGCACCGCTATCCGAGCAGCGAGTTTGTTCTTGAAGCACAAAAACAAATTCGTCTCATCAGAGCGTTTGATCTACGCAGCAAAGATGCAAGCATGCAGAAACTTGCGCTTCTGGTCGGAGATGTCATCGCGCAGAAATCAAAAGGAAATCTTGCCTACCGTCTTGCCGAAATCTATTTCTCCGATATAAAAGATTACCAGCTCGCCGCCGATCAGTTTGCATACGCGCTCACGGTCGATCTGGAAGAAACTCTGCGCCCGATGGCGTGGTTCAAACAAGCGCAGTCGTTCGAACTGCTTGCGTTGAAAGAAGGAGAAAAAGCTGCAAAGAAAAAAGAATTTCTTTCAAGGGCAATTGTTTTATACGATTCTCTTACAATGCTGTATCCGGCAGGCGAGCTTACCGATCAAGCGGTTGTTGCGGCATTTACGCTCCGCCTGCAATTGACGGAGAAGCCGGAAGAAGTGCGGACTCTCGGAACGGAGTTTTTATCGAAATCTTCCGGTGCGCGCGGGAGAGATGTGGCGCTTCTCCTGCTTGGCGATTCTTATTTGACAGCGAAGAATTATGAAAGCGCTGTTCTCACCTATAAGCTTCTCTTAGAAAAGTATTCAGATCGCGAGACAGCTCCCTCTGCGCAGTACCAGCTTGGCATTGCGCTCGATGGAATGATGGAGAAAGATTCAGCAATTCAAGTGCTTGATAAATTCCTTGCTCAAAATCCAAATCATGTGAAAAGCGCCGCTGCTGCTGCATATCTCGCCAAAACTGCGGCAGATAGCGGTCGAGTGACAAAAGCGTTCGGCTATTTTGATCTTCTCGAGACCCGGTATTTCTATAATCCAATGCGATCGCGTCTCGATCTGTACAAAGCCGACGCATATTTCTTTGCCAATGATTTTAAGAATGCGAATGAATGGTACACGCGTAGCCTGGAAAGAGTGCGAACAGATTTCTTTTTTGTCGCTGCGGATCCGGAGGTTGAAAATTCTATTATTTTTAAACTTGGTGTATGCAGCGAAAAGCTCATGGATTATTCTACGGCAAAGAAATGGTATGCAGAATATGTGACAAGAGATCAAACATCGGCAAGAGCCGGGCAAGCATATTATGCGCTTGCCTCGATTGCAAAAACGGAAAATTCTATAGAACTCGCAGCGAAGTATCTGCAGGAAGTAAGCCGCATTGCAGGGAAATCAGGCGGACAATCTTTGTCCGTGGCACTCGAGACAGCGGAAATGTTGTTCCAGAATGAACAATATGCCGATGCTGTCAAAAGATATAACGAAGCACTCTCGCAAGCAAAGAATGACACTGCACAACGATACATACAATCGCGCATTGTCGTCTCCTACTTCCGGCTTGATAATATAAAAGAAGCAGATAAACGGGCGGCGGATTTTATAAAAGAACATTCTCATACGTATAATTATGAAGCAGAGTTTGAGTTCGAACGTGGCAAATACCAGTTGCGAAAAGAAGATATTGTAAAGGCGCGAGAACGGTTTGCTCAGGTTGTTCATTCATATCCGAAAGCGCCTATCATTCCCGAAACGATGTTCTGGACGGCTCGCGTGTATGAGCTGGATGAAAAACTGCCGCTTGCTGTGCGTATGTATGATTCTCTTCTTCAATATTATCCGAACGATCCGATTTTGCCGCGCGTACACTTGGGCTTGGGGAATGCATATTATAGTCTTGAGCAATGGGACGCCGCTTCAAAACAATATCGTATTATTCTCGATAATGAACAGCGATCTCCCGATCTCGTTCCGTTAGCGATGAGCAATTTGATTATGGTATACAAAGAAATGGAATTGTACGATGGTGCGCTGGAGTTGACACGCAAGTATATTGATCGTTACCCGAACGATCCTGATCTCATCGACAAGAAAATTGATATTGGCGTGTTGTACCAGAAGTTAGGATACTACGATCAGTCGATTCTCCATCTGCAGGATTTAATAGAAGCAGGAAATATCGATCTTGAAGCGGAACTTCGATATTACATTGGCGAAGCGTACTTCCATAAAGGGGAATTTCAACAAGCAATTCTTGAATTCTTGAAAGTTCCGTATCTTGTTACAAAACGAAGTAAAATGGATTGGATTTCAACGGCATACTATATGGCCGGACAATCGTACGAGAAGATGTCGAAATATGATCAGGCAATGACGATGTACAAGCAAATCATCAGCCGAAAAGATACAGATGCGCAGTTTAAGACAGCGGCACAGAAAGAAATTGACCGCGTAAAGGCGGTTCTTGGAAAAAAAGAATGAAGAAGATTGGTGATTGGGAGAATGGGTGATTGTGAGATTGGGTGATTGTGAAAAGTCAACCGGAAATATTAAGAGATCGAACAAAGCAATTTGCAGTTCAAATTGTAAAACTTGTTCGAACATTCCCAAAGAATGAAGAAGCCAGAATTATTGGAAGACAATAGATGCGCTCTGCAACATCAGTTGCTACAAATTATCGAGCTGTTTGCCGAGCTCGTTCAAAAGCAGAATTTATCGCAAAAATTGGCATTGTTGTAGAAGAAGCTGATGAAATAGTGTTTTGGGCCGAACTGATTAATGATCTCGACATCCTTACAGTGGATAAAACTGTTTTACTTCTTAAAGAAGCAAATGAGTTGCTTGCAATATTCTCAGCGTCTAATCAAACAGCGCGTGGCAGGAGATAAAATATTTTCTTTAATCACTCAATCACAAAATGACTCGATCGCAAAATCACGAATTGACTCAATCACTAAATCACACAATAGCTTAATTTAACCGTGGGCTATATTTTCGAAGCAGAAATAGAATCCATCATTCATGCGGTTCGTGTCAAAACGATAGGTGAGGAGGATGATGTGTTCCTAAAGAAAATCCTCTCGGCAAATATTCATCCTGCGATCAAGGCGTACTTCAAGGCGGAGGTGGAAAAAACACTTTCACAGGAACGGAAATTGGAATATCGTTCCAAAAAACTTCCGTACTCCTTGGCTGAAGTAAAAAGTCTTGAAGAACAGATCGATTTATTGCTTGTTCACAATTACCATTTCAGTCTGCAAGAATTTGAATCGCTTCTCGATGAGTCGGTGCATTTCCATTTCAACTATCTCTGCCGTCCACAGTGGACGCTCTTGAATTTTATCGTCGGAGAACAGCGTCGAGTTAGCTCTTCGACTATTGAGAAGCGGCTGAAGTATTGCATTGATTATACCTACTTTCCCGAGCTGATCAGGCGGTTTATCGTTGACCATGGGTTGGTAGAAGTGACTTATGAAGAGTTCAAGTCGCTGATTGAAAAGATCGACCATGAAGTAATCGTGCAGCATTCCAGCTTTGAACTTGCCCATATGACGCGTGCCTTGTTCGATTTTGTCGAGTCCGGGAAAATGGTGCCGCAAGTAGAATTTGAACAACAAACGCTTCCGATCAACGCGGCGATTGTTTTCTTTGATGATAAGCACCTTTCTGATATTCGTGTGCGGCTTGAATTCGAACGTGATCACAATCGGGTCATCCAAATCACATCGGATCGCTTGGCAGACATTATAGAAATCGTGCGAGTGGGGAATGAGGATGCAACCGCACGTCCGAATACTTTGCCCGTTGTCATTCCAGACGATGTGCAGCAGGAGAACCATCAGGCTGAGAATGGTGCTGATGGTTACAGCATACAGGAACCTGCGACTGTCACGGTTACGCCATCAACAGAAAATTCTGAGACGATGAAGAAACCGTCCGTCATTTTTGATGAGGAGGGAGAAAAACTTCCTGTATCGATGCCGAGTATAAAGCGAAAAGAAATTCTTGATCTTTTTCCTGATGAAGAGCACAGTTTATTAGTGAAGAAACTCTTTACCAATGATGAGCCTGCGTTCCAGGGGGCAATTACAGAAATCAGTCTCTTTGGTACATGGGAAGAAGTCGCTCAATATCTCGATACACTCTATGTTGCGAATGAAGTCGATCCATTTAGCGCTGAGGCGGTGCTCTTTACAGACAAGTTATTTGCCCATTTTCATTTACCGGCTGCCAACAAGTAAGCTAGGGATTCCTCGTGCAATTTATTGATGAAGCAAGGATATCTGTTAAAGCGGGTGACGGCGGTAATGGATGCATTAGCTTTCGTCATGAAAAATATATTCCGAAGGGTGGTCCGGACGGAGGAAACGGCGCACGCGGCGGAAGCATCACCATACGTGCCGATCGCCAATTGAATACGCTACTCGATTTTCGGTACAAGCGTCATTACATCGCAGAGCGCGGCGAGAATGGGCGTGGAAAAGATCAGGAAGGAAAATCGGGGAAGGATGTGATCGTGAGAGTTCCATGCGGTACGCTTGTGCGGGATGCAGTGAAAGGGAAAACCATCATTGATTTGGTGAATGAAGGTGATGAAATTATAATCGCGCAGGGCGGAAAAGGTGGGCGGGGGAACGGAGAATTTGCTACAGCGACGAATCAAGCACCGCGTTTTGCCGAACCGGGAACACAGGGGGAAGAACGTGAACTGATTCTCGAACTCAAGTTGCTCGCCGAAGTCGGATTGGTTGGTTTTCCAAATGCAGGAAAGTCGACGCTCATCTCGGTAATCTCCGCCGCCAAACCGAAGATTGCAGACTATCCTTTCACGACACTTGTGCCGAATCTTGGACTTGTCCGTTATGCGGAAGGCAGAAGTTTTGTTGTCGCCGATATCCCAGGACTGATTGAAGGTGCACACGAAGGCAAGGGACTCGGAATTCAATTCCTCAAGCATATCGAACGCACGAAAGTGCTTGTCTTTCTGATTGAATCCATCAGCGAAGATCCCAAGAAGGATTATCAGGTTCTTCTGAACGAACTTGCCTCATTCAAATCTGCTATTGCGAAAAAGAAAAAGATTGTCGCACTGACCAAAATGGATGTCGCTGATGAAGCCCGGAAGAAAAAATTGGCGAAGATAAAGTTCGGGCGCGGTGTGGCAACGATTCCGATTTCATCAGTGGCAGGTGATGGAATACGCGAACTCCTCGATATGATGTGGAAATTGTTAAATTAAGTAGCAGATAAATTCCAGCCTTGGCGGGCAAGCACCTGCGAAAATGGCAATGAGTATTTCATTCAATCGCAATGCCTCATAAATATTAGACACCTCCTATGGTTCGCCTAAGGGGCGGTGTCGGATTTTTTCTATTATTCCTTCCAGAGTTGCCTTTCCTTCGAAATTACAATACCTTTTTTCTGTGACAAGTCTTCGTTATAAAATTGGATTGTACTATTTCGTTATTGTTGTCATTGGCTTGGCTACCAGTGCCTTTGCAGTCTATAATTTTTCACGTCTGCGTGATACTTTCGGGTTAGTGTTGCGGGATAATTATGAAAGCGTGTCTGCCGCACAGAATATGTTCAAAGCTCTTGAGCGTCAGGAGAACGCGCAGCTCTCGATGTTGCTTCAAGATATTGATCTTGCCTATGTTAAATTCAACACGAATCGGGTCGGTTTTCTGGGTTGGCTGGATGAAGCGAAGCGAGGAGATCTCAGTGATCGCGAAAAAGTCGTGTTGAATCGGATCACGCAGGATTATCATCGGTACAATCAACTTTCTGATTCGCTCTATCGGTTGTTGCAAATAAAAGGTCATACAAGTGTCGCATCCAATTTCAAATTTAACGTCATCCGTCCAGTCGCTGATTCTTTAAAAGAAAACTGTTTTGAGTATCTTGAAATCAATCAGGATGCGATGACGCACACCGAAGAGAGATTGAATCAGACTGCAAGTGACGCAACGTTGACAGTGATTACGATTTCTCTTGTCGCTGTATTTATGAGCATTTTTACGAGTGCGCGATTTACAAAAACCATTCTACAGCCTGCAGAAAAGTTGACTCAATCTGTCCGCCGGATTAGTGAAGGACAACTGAACCAGAAAATCGACGTGAATACGGATGATGAGATCGGCGAGCTGGGCCGCGAATTTAACAAGATGACAGAGCGTCTGAGATCATACGAGCAGATGAATATCCAACAGCTCATCGCTGAGAAAAAAAAATCGGAAACCATCGTTGAAAGTATTGCAGATCCGGTGATCGTGACAGATCAACAGGGATCTCTCATCCTTATGAATCAAGCAGCTGCGACGGTATTCGATGTTCACGGATCGAATTGGCAGTCGAAACCGTTGCGTGAAGTTATTGGTAATCAGAGTTGGGTTGAGATGTTAGAAAGAAATGGTATACAAAGCTATGAGGAGGAAAAACGCGATCCGCTTTTTGCATTTGTCCGCAATAATGTGACCCTGTACTTCAGACCGCGCCAAGCGCAAATTGTAGACGAGCAGGGGAATGTTCAAGGGGTTGTGACTCTCTTGCAGGATGTAACCCGATTTAAAGACCTTGATCGAATGAAATCAGAGTTTATTGCAACGGTTTCGCATGAACTTCGCACACCTCTGACTTCATTAAGTATGGGAATCGATATTCTTTCACAAGGAGTTGTGGGAACGGTGAATCAACGTCAAAGGGAACTTCTCGTTGCTGCGAAAGATGATTCAGAACGGCTGCGAAAATTAGTAAAAGATTTGCTGGATCTTTCCAAGCTCGAATCAGGGAAGTACGAGATGAAAAAGGAATTTGTCGATTTTCGCAAACTTGTCGCGGATGCAGGACGACCGCTGCACCTCCTATTCGAAGAAAAACACATTCAACTGGAATTTGATGTGCCGGAACGGCTGCCTGCTCTCTTTGCCGATCCCCATCAACTCATTTGGGTGGTGACGAACCTCTTAAGCAATGCACTTCGATTTACCGATCCGGGAGGAAGCGTTCATTTAACAGCGAAGGAAGAGGAAGATAGACTGTTGGTGACGGTTTCCGATACGGGACATGGAATTCCGCGAGAACATCAAGAGACAGTGTTCGATAAGTTTGTTCAGGTAAAAAGTTCAACGGAAACGACGCCGGGTAGCGTTGGTTTGGGTTTGGCGATCGCGCGCGAAGTAGTAGAAGCTCATGGAGGACGAATTTGGCTTGAAAGTACCATGGGTGTTGGAAGTACATTTTTCTTTACTCTTCCTGCAGGAAATCAGAGCGAGACATAAAGAATATGCAGCAGCGAAAACCTAAAGCGCTTGTCGTTGACGACGAAAAAAACATTCTCACTACTATCGGCATCTGTTTAGAGTCTATCGGCATCGACGCGACTCTTTGCTCGAAACCGCAGGAAGTATTACAATTACTCCAGGAGAATAGATTTGATGTTGCTTTTGTTGATTTGAAAATGTCGCCGATGGATGGGATAGAAGTCCTTTCGGAGATCAAGCAATACTCGCCGGATACAACAGTAATTATTATGACGGCACATGGTTCCATCGATACGGCTGTCGTTGCGATCAAAAAAGGCGCTTACGATTATCTGCAGAAGCCGTTCGATTTTGAGGAACTGAAGTTGTTTACACGGAAAGTGTTCGAACACCATCAACTCGTCCATGAGATGGCAGAACTTCGTGAGGAACTTGCTTCCATACAAGGCAGCGGAGATATTGTCACGCGGAACCGCGCAATGATCGAACTGCTTGATCTTGCTGCGCGTGTTGCTGAAAGCTCAATCAGTATTCTCATCGAAGGTGAAAGCGGGACAGGAAAAGAATTGGTAGCACACTATGTTCATCGGAAGAGCGATCGCGCCGAGAAACCATTTGTCAAAGTGAATTGTGCAGCCATTCCTGAGCAACTTTTAGAAAGCGAACTTTTTGGCCATGTTCGCGGAGCGTTCACCGGTGCATTGAAAGATCGTCAAGGTCGGTTTGAGATGGCAGATGGTGGAACGATCTTCTTAGATGAAATTGGAGAGCTTTCTTCCTCCATCCAATCCAAATTGTTGCGCGTACTGCAAACAAAAGATTTCGAGCGTGTCGGTGAAAATGTCACACGCAAAGTGGATGTGCGGATCATCTCTGCTACGAATCGCAATCTGGACGAAGCGTTGAAAGAAGGAAGTTTCCGCGAGGATCTCTTTTATCGCTTAAACGGTGTTCGCATCAAATTGCCGCCGCTTCGTGAACGTCCGGAAGATGTACCGTTCCTTATTCATCATTTTCTAAAAAAATTTTCCAAAGAAAAGAATATCGAAATAGCTCCAGACGCCGATAAAGCTTTAAAAGTGTACCGATGGAGCGGTAATGTTCGAGAATTGGAAAATGTTATTGAGCGTGCAGCGCTTCTCTCGGCGAATGGTGTCATTGAAATGAACCACCTGCCGGAAGAAATCCGCACTGCTTCTGAACCCAAAGCACTTTCATTAGAAGAAGCCGAAAAGGTTCAGATTAAGAAAGTTCTGCAAATTGCAAAGGATTATGACGAAGCAGCTCATATTCTTGGTGTTGACCGAAAAACACTGCTCAACAAGCGAAAGAAATTTGAATTGTAGCCTCGAGACACGGGGAATTTTTCCCCAACTTTTTTCCGAGCAAATACCTGTAGTTTTCTTCTTTCCCGTCGTTCTCTCGTTTTTATGAGAAATTATTCCCCAAGCATTCGCTTTTGATAATCTTAAAGTGCAGATTTTGTGTTAAATGAGCCGTACAGTAGCAGAAATTTGTGGTACCGAATGTGAAAGATATGAAAGAGATATATTCATTGAACCGAAAAATATCGAGGAAACACTATGTCGACAAGACTTACCACGCTCAATAATCTTGATATAGCTGTGTTGGAGCCTCGTGGTTCGCTCATTGGCGGTGAAGAGACAGATGAGTTGAAGGCAAAAGCGAAAGATCTGATTGAGCAGGGGAACAAAAAGCTTGTGTTGGATCTTGGCGGTATTTCATATATCAATAGTTCCGGTCTTGGCGCGCTTGTTGGCATCCACTCGATGTATCAGAAAGTCGGCGGTCAGATTAAATTGTGCAATGTTGCCAAGGGTGTTCAGAATGTATTTGTTATTACAAAGCTCACAGGTGTTTTTGATGTTGAAGAAGATCGCGATAAAGCGATAAATAGTCTTAAAAGGTAAATCATACATACTAATCCAATTTCACAAAATCAGGAGTAAGTTTCATGAAGACATCAACGTTTAATGCAATCGTTATTGTCCTAGCTTTCATTGTTGGTTGGGTGATTTTCGAATTTACATTGCCGCCAGTTATTAAGGATGGTGGTCCTCTCGTTATTGGCCTTATCGCACTTGTGATCATACTGATCGCTGTTATTATAGAACGCATGCTTACCTTGAAGAAAGCAAACGGGAGAGGTAATATGACAGTTTTTTTGAAGAACGTACAGCAAGCCGTTAATGCAGGTGATATCGATTCAGCACTCGCTGTATGCGATAAGCAGCGCGGTTCCTGCGCCAACGTTCTCCACGCCGGTTTGGAACGGTACAAGATGATTGTTGAAGAAGGCGATGTGAAAGGGCAAAAAGAGTTGATGGAAAGTATCCAGCGCTCTATTGAAGAAGCGACTATGCTCGAAGTTCCCATGTTGGAACGTAATTTGTCCATGATGTCCACGATTGCTTCAATCGGAACGATGGTGGGGTTGCTGGGAACAGTTATCGGTATGATCCGTGCATTCCAAGCTATGTCGCGCTCCGGTGCTCCGGATGCCATTCAGCTTGCTCTTGGTATCTCCGAAGCGCTTATTAACACCGCTGGTGGTCTTGTTGCCGGTATCGGCGGCATCGTTGCATACAATTTCTTTGTCACGAAAATCGACAACTTCACTTATATGATTGACGAAGCAAGCTATTCCATAATTCAATCATTGGCTTCACGCAGACCGCATAAGAAGTAACCGGGAAAGGTGACACGTTATGCCAAAACATAAAAAGAAAAGACTCGGCACTCGCATCGACATGACACCCATGGTGGATGTGGCGTTGTTATTGCTCACATTTTTCATGATGACGACGCAGTTCAAACCGCCCGAGGATGTCGAAGTAATAATCCCGGCGTCACATTCGCAATTTAAACTGCCTGAATCGCACATTATGATGGTGTATGTGAACAAGGAAGGTAAAATTTATCTTGGTGTTGATGCCCAAGGTTTGATGGAGCAATTGTTCGGTAAAGAAAGCAGATACAAGAGTGCCATTGAAGTAGATAAAAACACGCTTGGCAATATTCTTATTCAGGCGCGTATCAACGATCCGAAGCTTCGCACGGTTGTCAAGGGCGATAAAGACGCCCCGTACGGACCGATAGAAGATGTTATGGATGTCTTGGTGAAAGCACAGATTATGCGTTTTAATCTTGTCACTGATTTGGATAAAGGAGTATAAAAATGGCCGGTGCAGATGTTGTTGAATCGAAATCGCACACAAAAGGAAAGAAGAAGAAGAAGCGAGTCGGTATACGTATTGACATGACGCCGATGGTGGACGTGGCATTGTTGTTGCTGACATTCTTCATGCTCACAACGGTCTTCAATAAACCGCAAGCGATGGAATTGAACTTACCACCAAATGATAAAGGTGTAGAAGTTGCAGCTTCACTATTGTTAACGTTGAGAGTTGCGCCAAATTTCGAAATCTACTGGAGCATGGGAGATAAAGATAGCGAACTCAAGAAGGTTGCATTCAAAGAGCTGCGACCATTGTTGGTTGAAAGACTTCGCACTATTCCAAAACTCATCACACTTGTGAGGATCGATCGTGAAGCGAAATATAATGACATGGTCGAGGTCATTGATGAGCTCAATCTCGCCAATATCACTAAATTCAGTATAGCTCCGATTAAAGATGGTGATAAAAAATTGTTAAAGAAGGCGATGGGGGGATAGGAGACGATATGTCACAGACAATAGCAGTAACGCAAAAATACGGCGCAATAGAACTCAAGGCAGTCGCCCAAAAATATATGATGATAGGTGTCGTGGGGGCCACCATTCTTAGTTTTTCTTTCATTGGTTCGTATTATCTTATCGCATGGTTGACCGAAGAATCAGAACCTGTTCATATGGTCCGCGTTATGAAATACTCAGATCTTGGACCACCTCCATCGTTGACCAATCAAGAAGCGTCTGCGGTTGCAGCAACTGGGGCGGCAGTGAAGCCAAGTGTTGGTGTACCGGTTCCTGTACCCGATGCAGAAGTAAACCCTGAGCAAACAATCATGTCGCAGACAGAGATGAGCCAGCAGCAAGCCGCACCCAAAGCTGATATGACTGGCGGCGCAGAACTGAAGATCGATGATGAGGGTCCACCTCCAGATTTCGTTCCGTATGAAAAAGAACCTACGGTTGTCAAACGCGTTGAACCGAAATATCCTGACCTCGCCTTGCGTGCGGGACTGGAAGGCAACGTGTTAGTAAAAGTGTGGGTGGACAAAGCAGGGAAAGTGCGGAAGGTTGTCCTTATCAAGAGTGATGCCCCAGTTTTCGAAGAGGCTGCGATTGCAGCTGCGAATCAGTGGGTCTTTACTCCGGCAGTGATGCAGAAAGGACCCGTATCGGTATGGGTTTCCATTCCATTCCGGTTTAGACTGACAGGAAACAAATAATCATTAAGCAACGTCGAAGCTGATGAGCGTAGGGAAACAGAACACACAGATGTGCACTGTTACTGAGACTTATCAGCTTCGCACGTTTTAGAATCAGGGAATTCATTGTGCTGAAACTCTCCAACATTTCGATATACCTCGGTTACTCAGTCTCTGCGGTTACCTTTGTGTTCGGAATCATCATCGTGAGCGGTCTTGCGTTCCAATATGTACCGATTCAAATGCGAATGATGTTCGGTATCGTTATGATACTTTGGGGAGTGTACCGGTTTGTCCTTACCAAAACTCGGGCTCGCCAGCAACATGAAGACGAAGAAGAATGAAACGGTATTTTTTCTCTATACTTCTCATTCTCTTAACGGGTGTAGGCGGGTGTAAGAAAAAAGACGAGACGGCAACATCCGGACATCGTCTTCTTCTGACAGCCGATCCATACGTGCCTCTCATGCAGCAGGAAGTGGAACAGTTCATGAGCATCTATCCGGAAGTGAAGATGGAGGTGCGCAGCGCTTCAACTCGTGAAGCAGTTGTCCTTTTGCTGAATGACAGTGTGCATTCGATTGTGATCGACCGACCATTCAATGAAGAAGAACAGGAGGTTATTCAACAAGCTGCCATCAGAATCGTTGAAAATAGAATTGCTGAGGATGGCGTTGCCATTATCGTTCACGAGCAAAATCCAATCTCAAGCATTCGTACAGAATCTGTTCGGAGTATTGTTGCGAACACGGTGAAGGATTGGAGTCAGATTACCGAAGCTCATTGGTCCGGCGGCATCGATTTTGTTTTAACAAGCAAGAACTCCGGAATGTACGAACTGCTTCAGAGAAAATTTTTTTCAATATCGAAACCATTGGAGCCAACGACCGTTATGCCAAATCAAAGCGAAGTGGTAAAGTATGTATCTACGCATCCACAGTCGGTTGGATGTGTTGCCGCGTCGCTTGTGAACGATGGGAAGGATCACATAAAAGTGATTCCGGTTCTTGTAAAATCACCAGAGGGGAATGAGAAGAAATATGAACCGCGGCAGCAAGAAATTTACAATGCTCTTTACCCATTCCATTTTTCTTTGTATCTTTACAACGCAGAAATAAAGACGTCTGTTGGAGTGGGTTTCGGCGCACTGGTACTCTCAAATTTTGGACAAAAAATTATTCAGAGAGCGGGTTTAGTTCCCGCTTCAATTCCATATCGCACTATTCAACTACATGCGGAGTGAAACATCAATGAAACGCATACTATCAGTTGTCATTCTCATTCTCGTCACTGCTGCGGCTTCACTCTTCAGTCAGCCGCAACTTGATAAAGCTAAGGACCTGGTCAAACAAAAAAAGTTCACCGAGGCTATCACGGTATGTCAGGCCTATCTCCAATCCAGCCAGAAAGATGAAAATGCATGGTTACTTCTTGCAAAAGCTCTTCAGCAACTTGGTATGCTTGACTCTGCAGAAAATGCTGCAAAGAAAGTTGTACAGTTGGATGACGAAATGTTGGAAGGATATACGGTCCTTGCGCAAGTGCAACTTGAAAAAAAGAATGTTCAAGATGCCTATGCAACTGCAAAAGCCGGACTGAAAATGATAAGGAAGAAACAGCCAAAATATCCACCGTTGCTTGTGGTACTTGGGCAGACTCTTCTTGCGATTGACTCCGCAGATGCGGCTTTGGTTGTTGCTTCAGAAGCAAAAGAGTTAGATCCAAGGAATGCAACTGCATATGAGGTCATAGGAGATGCCTATGAGAAGCAGAAAGTTGCACCAATGGCGATCAGCAGTTATGAAAGTTCATTGGAAATTGATTCTTTACAGATGCGTGTTCTCTATAAGCTCGCGAATGCATATACAAAAGAACGGCAATATACAGAAGCGGCGCGCGTGTATAACCGAGTACTATCCCTCGATCCCAATAATGAAGTTTCCCGTTTAGAACTTGCGCGTTTATTCTATCGAGCAAAACAATGGGTAAACTGTGCGGCAACTCTTAAAGACTACTTTAAGAAAGAAATAAATCCACCCAAAGATATTCGATCAATGTACCTGGAATCACTTCTGCGAGGCAGATTATATAAAGAGGCTGCTCAAGTCGGTCAAGAATTTTTGAAAGTCGAACCAAAATCACCTCTTGCATACAGGGCAATAGCGAACGGATTTTTTAATGAAAAGAAATATGCGCAAGCAATTGAGAATTTTAAGAAAGTAGACACATTAGAATTTGATGATTATCGATGGCTCGGCGCTTCGTACAAACAGTTGAAAAAGGACTCACTTGCAGCAATGACATGGGAAGAAGGACTCAAAGATTCAACGCAAGCTGTCAATGTACGATCGTACTATCTGGATCAAGTCGCATCGACTTGGATGTATTTGAGATCGTATGAGCGAGCTGCAGAATTCTATCAGAAGCGATTACAACTTGACTCAACCGCAGTCGGTGCTTATATCAATTATGCTCAGTGTATGATGCAATTAGAGCGATTCGAAAAAGCAGTTTCTGCTCTTAAGTCTGCAATAGCGAAGACTCCAAAATTTCCGCCGGTATATACAAATCTAGGTTTCTGCTATTTTCAAATGAAAGAGTTTGATGCGGGACGTAAAGAATTCGAAACAGCCATTAAAATAATTGATACAGCAGAATCGAGATATAAAGTCGAGCTTGCCGATTCTTATCGTATGATTGGACTTTCGATCATGATGGATAAAAAAGTACCGGAGGAAGAGTCTAAAAAGAAATGGGAGGATGCGATTGTCGTTTTGAAGAAATCATTAAAATACAAAGAAGATGTAGCTCAAACACACCTCTTGCTTGGACAATCATACCAAAACTCTAATAAAGAGGAAGATGCAATAAGAGAATATAAACGAACGCTGCAGCTGGATCCAAAAAATAAGGATGTGAAAAAGAGCCTCGAAATACTTGAACAGGCAAGGTGATCTTGGGATACCCTGAAGTGTTTATAACGAAAAATTATTAAAGAAGTTCATATTTCTTCCACACAGTTCGAAATGAAAGGAACCGCGATGAAGAATAAAATCATCCTTTTCTTATTTGCTGTTATAGCCATATTTCCCAGCTGCTCAAAAAATGCAGCTGTAGGAATTAAAGAGTGGGCACAATTTCAGGATCAGTTTTTTAAAGTTTCATTTAATTATCCCAAAGATTGGGTCATTGTAACCGGGCCGACAAAAGTCGTCGTTTCCTCGTCTGCCGAAGCGGCAGAGAAATTTTTTGATCGTGATTCGCGAAAAGCCGACGGCGTCCAGCTTATTATCGCTTCAGAACGCAGTGACTCCTTGCAAGATTATGTAAAGTATGTTCGCGATTTTAAAGATACCAAGGAATCAGAGGGATATAAAGTAACAGAGATGGAAGATGTAAAGATAAACGGACTTGATGCAAAAAAAATCAGTTATTCTGGTGTCATCGATGAGAAAACTAAAATTAAAGCGATTTTTGCTGCGACCTTGAAAGATTCCACGATGTACTATGTTCAATACGCGGCTTTCAATGATCTTTTTGAGCCCTATCGACCTGTGTTCGATTCTATTTTGGCGTCGCTGATACTGCCTCAGAAAATTGTTATACTAAAGGGTGTGGATCCTGCAATTCCTCTTACACAAGTTGAGAAGTACTCTGATAATTATATTCAATTGGAATATCCTGCCAATTTTGGTCCGAGTGAACTGCCCCAAAAAGGAGATATGATCTCCGGAGTACGATTTTCCGGGAATAAGGATGGTATGCGGAATGATTGCAGCATCGACATTGACATACGACCGGCAAAGAAGCTTTCGATAGAGAAGGTTGTAGAACAGAATTCGAAATTCTTTAATCCCAAATCCCAGGGTGAAACGAAAGTTGGCAGCGATAGAGCCATGTATTTGAACTATGTGCCGCAAAAAGTTAAGAACATTGACAGTCGAGTTTATTTTATCGTTAAAAACGATAAAATTTACCGTATTATTCTAAACTATTATGCTCCGATGAAGAAGGACTTCTTGCCTGCATTTGAAAAATTCATTGCTTCCATCCGCTTAAAGTAGTATTATTATTCCCATCTTTTGAAAAAGCCGGGACCGCCCAGCGATCCCGGCTTTCTTTTTTGAATTCGGAAAATTGAATTTTGGATCCTGATAGTACTCGTCCTACACTCACACATTCGGGAGTGTAGGAATATGCAACAAGCCGTCCGAGTGTTTTAGCGTGCTTACATGATTGCATACTCTTGTGTTTACCTATGTAATCTTTGCCGATTATATTCATTTTTGTGGCAACGTGGTTTGTCGTGAACACACGTATTGAACAAACAGCCGATTCTTTAGTAGGTCTCCTATTGCTTCTTGTAGGAATTCCTTTCTATCTTTATTGGAAACAACAAATGAACCGTGTGGCTCTTTCGGGAAAACAGTCCTAATGCATACCATTTTTCTTTGGGTTGGATTTAATGTTTTCATCCTCTTTCTTCTCATCGTGGATTTAATGGTATTCAACCGCAAACCTCACGAGATCAGCATTCGAGAATCCTTGGTGTGGAGCGGAATATGGATTTTTATTTCGCTTCTTTTTAATGTCGGAGTGTTTCTCTGGTACAGTCACGAAGCAGCACTGCAATTTTTCACCGGATACATCATAGAGAAATCTCTCAGTGTTGACAATCTTTTTGTCTTTCTCCTCTTGTTTTCATATTTCAAAGTACCTGCAAAGTATCAGCATAAGGTTCTGTTCTGGGGAATATTAGGTGCTCTGGTTATGCGAGGTACCTTAATCTTTTTAGGCGCCGCACTCGTTGCACGCTTTCATTGGATCCTCTATCTTTTTGGGTTATTTCTTGTCGTTACAGGAATTAAAATGGCATTTCAGGATAAGGAAAAAGAAGTGCATCCTGAACGGAATATCGTTGTTCGGTTTTTTAAAAAGATCTTTCCGGTGACTGCCGGATATCATGAAGAGAAGTTTTTTGTGAAGACCGGCGGGAAACGTTATGGCACACTTCTGTTTGTTGTGCTCATTGTCATAGAAACAACAGATCTTCTTTTTGCTGTAGATTCTATCCCTGCAATATTTGCCATCACGCAAGATTCATTTATCATCTATACATCCAATGTATTTGCTATTCTCGGCTTGAGATCTCTCTATTTTGCCTTAGCAGGCATGATGGATTTATTCTACTACCTCAGGCATGGATTATCGGTTGTGCTCGTCTTTGTAGGGTTAAAGATGCTGCTGATGGGATATGTACCGATTTCAATTGGATTAGCATTAAGTGTGGTTGGTGCGGTGCTTTTGATTGCAATTATGGCGTCAATCATCAAGTCAAAAAGCTTGAAGAAAAAAAATACTTTATCTCACTAATCCTGGTGCGATCATCAGATAGAGGAAGATATCCTTGTTGATCGCAGTGTTTATAAAAAAAGGCATACAGATCTATTACTGCATGCCTTTTGAGTCTTATTCCAGAATGTTCATTCGCAAGAAATGAAATGCATCCCTTACACCTTGGAAACGTTCACTGCTTGGAGACCTTTCGGTCCCTCCTGGACTTCAAACTGCACTTTATCACCGTCGTTCAGGGTCTTGTACCCTTCGCCAACGATCGACTTAAAATGCACGAATACATCTTCCCCGCTTGCGCGAGAAACGAATCCAAACCCCTTAGCACTGTTGAACCATTTGACTGTTCCTTGTTCCATGGAACAAATCCTTTCATATAAGATGTTCCCCGACCAACCGTCGGGATGGTGTACGCCGCAACTACCGACTCTTGCGAAAAAATCAGCGAACAGAGATACCAATTGGTAGTTGCTCGTTGATAGCTTCTTACACTTGGGATGCAGAGCTTAGCCCCATCTAAGATTATCGAAGCAGATTCCCCTATGTCAACCGACAGGGAATTCTCACAATAAAGCAAGCACGGTGTACTGTTACTTGGCGCTATTAAAGTACAATTTGTTAAGATAACTTCCAAATGGAAAAATCGATCTTGCGCAAGCTCATATGGTATTCTAAACGAATCCATATACTGTCAAAAATAGTGATGTGACTGTCTGGTATTATACACTCGTCTTTTTAATAGTTCTTGTTCGTCGTTTTCCTAAGAAAAAAGAGAAAATTTAAGCTATGTTCATGTGGTTTATAATGGTATGAACGGCTTTTTTCCAACATTGAAAGTAACAAATTGTTGTATGGAATGAGCCGAAACAAACCTGAAAAATGAATAAACGAGGAGGCATCCCTTTGCAGATTGGAGTTCACATTGCACAATCTCCTTGTAATTTTTATGTGACGAGTCAAACTCACTTGCAAAGCTCTATCTCATGCGCAAATATTTTGTCTATGTACGTTTCTGGTTTATGACGAGATCATTGCTTAATTGGTTATGATCTCTTTTTCATTTCATATAAAGTATATTCTATGTCCACGCACGCAAAGTTGTCACTTTTACAAATGAGCAAAAATATTTTTTTAAGCATATTGCAGTTGCAGGTGATTACGAAATAAAACGTAGGAACTTGACCTCCTAAATTCTCTTTCTTTTCAATGTAAATGACATGCAGGGAGTGTTTCTCTTACGAGAGATTATTGGTATATTATTCGTTAGTATATAGCTTACTCTTGTTTAAGTAGAAACTTGAACAGACAATATCTATGTTCACTAATATTTGAAAGAGAACACTGAGATATCTGTTTGATTTGAGTGGAAATGTCGCCGTCGTTACCAGTGCACGCACTTGTTTATGTCAAGATATGTCTCTTGGATTGGCGGAAGCAGGATATAGCATATGTAAAGCAATAATGCAGGAGGATTCGTGTTACATCGATAGTACGCTATGACAGTTGGTAGAGTCGATTGATCTTGAACTAATCTAAAAGGGCAGACCTATGAAAGAAGAATTCATCCATAAAGATTTCTTACTTGACACAAAAACCGCGTCGAAGTTGTATCATACCTATGCGGAACCGCTTCCCATCATTGATTATCATTGTCATATTCCGCCAAAAGAAGTGGCACAAAATCGTAAGTTTGAGAACATGACACAAATATGGCTCGCAGGGGATCACTACAAGTGGCGTGCAATGCGTACTTGCGGTGTCAAGGAACAGTTTATTACCGGTAATGCATCAGATTGGGAAAAATTTGAAATGTGGGCACGTACAGTGCCAAAGACAATCCGCAATCCGCTGTACCATTGGACGCACCTGGAACTAAAGCGTCCTTTTGGCATTTCAGATAAACTACTCAACGAAAAGACAGCAAAATCGATTTGGGAAAAGTGTAATGCAAAGTTAGCCGCTCCCGGCTTTACCGCCCAGGGTATAGCGAAACGGATGAATGTCAAAATCATTTGCACCACTGACGATCCGATTGATTCTCTTGAATATCATGACGCATATGCAAAAAAGAGTAATGGATTTACAAAGATGTTGCCGGCGTTTCGACCGGATAAAGCAATGGCAGTGGAAAATGTAGATGCGTTTCTCTCCTATCTCCAGAAGTTAGAAACCGTATCCGGAATTGAGATAAAGGATTTCGACTCGTTGCTTGTTGCTATTCGTGCTCGGCATGATTTCTTTCACTCGCGTGGCTGCAGGGTCTCGGATCATGGTATCGAAACAGCGTATGCAGAAGACTACAAGGATTCAGAAATTAGATTTATTTTCAAAAAGCTCCAGAAGGGAAAAAGTCCTGATGCAGTCGAGACATGGAAATTCAAATCGGCGATGATGTATGAGTTTGGTGTGATGGATTACGAGAAGGGATGGGTACAGCAACTCCATCTCAGTGCGCTTCGCAATAACAACTCAAGAATGATGCGTGTGCTCGGACCGGATACTGGATTCGATTCCATCGGTGATCTCGAGATTGCTCGGCCATTGGCCAAATTCCTCGATAAGCTCGATACAGAGAATAAGCTTACGAAGACTATTCTCTACAATCTTAATCCAAGAGATAATGAATTGATGGCGACCATGATTGGGAATTTCCAAGATGGAAGTGTTGCTGGTAAATTGCAGTATGGTTCAGGCTGGTGGTTCCTTGATCAACGTGATGGTATGCAAAAACAAATCGAAGCACTCTCGAACCTGGGAATCTTAAGTCAGTTTATCGGCATGCTCACAGATTCAAGGAGTTTTCTCTCGTATCCGCGACATGAGTATTTCCGAAGACTGCTCTGCAATATTCTTGGTGGCGAGATAGAACAGGGTCTGATCCCGAACGATATGAAACTGATTGGCGGTATGGTTCAGGATATTTGCTATAACAATGCAAAGAAATATTTTGGTTTTTAATCTCTAAGGGTTAATCTCCCGCTGCTTGCGGCAGGGAGATTCATTTCGATTTGGAAATTGTTTGAGTATTATTACAATCAGCAAGGGAAACGTAGAAGATAGTATTGAAAAATAAAACAGGCCGATAAATCGAATTTGATGTGCTCTCTCTGGGAGAATGCATGAACCAGTTGAGTCTTCCAGGAGATCGGCGGATTGAACTTATCCCTGTATTTGAAGGTGTATGCCGGCGGAGGCAAATACAATGTTACCTGTGCTTTGGGACGTTACGGTATGCGTGTAAACTAGATTGCACGCTTGAAGGACACGGTGAAGATGCCATTCCGGCTTGAATTACTCTTAACTAATCTATTTTATGGTCTTCTGGGTGGAAAGTCCTTTATGAGGTATATATGCAACAGTTGTCTCTTGTATGTACTTGCATTTCTGTATGCCTTGCTGTAAATTGATTCGGAAAATGATTAGAAAGAAGTCGATGATGTTCATTGAGACGAGGAGGGGAAATGAGTGAACTTTCTTGTTCTGCCGTCAAATGTTTTCAGACGCGGTTCTTCATCTATGCATCTTTTTCGTAATGAGAAGTGTGTGTCGATCGGTTGCATAGAACATTACACTAAACCAATGGATCCAGAGCAACTCATGTAACTCATTCAAAAGTACATTCGTCCATGATATTCTCTGACATCTACACACTTATTTTATTTTTGTCATACTGAGGTTTCTATGTTCTCATCGAGACTCTTTTGGAAAGTAATCTTTTATTTTGTCTTTCTTCTCATTGTTCTTTCATTAATGACGGGGGTAACATGGTATTTTTTGAATGATCAGAAGAGAAGTTATAGTCAGGCGTCTGAGGAAATAATAATTACCGCAAATTTAGATCGTATGAAAGAATTGCTTGTCGATATTCATTCTTCGGCAGACGAATATTTGTATACAGGAATACCAGAGAAAAAATTGGCATATAATTCTTCTTTGAATGCATTCGATAATGAAATGATTACGCTTCAGAAGAGCTATTCAGATTCCATTGATCTCCAGACATTGAAGCAAATAAGGGTATTCGTTTATGAGTGGGTTAACAAAATTGGAGATAAGAGAGTATTGCTTTATTCATCAGGACTGACCGGTGAAAAACTCGGAGTAGAGATACAGTCGTTGGGCCGTCAGGAAGCTACTGATGAATATCTAGACATCGCAAGAACACTGATCAACACGCTCTATCAACAACAGTTAAGGTCCGTACCAAAGCATATTGAAAATGCTATCGAATCTGCAAAAAAAATTAACACATTTATCATAGCAGTAAATTTGTTATTCGCAGTTTTTGCTCTTACCCTTGGTGTTTTGCTTTCAAGTTCTATAACAAAACCAGTAGGGCTGTTACGTGATGGAACGCAGAATATTATGAAAGGCGTGTTTAAACCGATAACGCTGCGCCAGCATGATGAATTGGGAGCTTTGGCAAAGGATTTCAATCACATGTCTGAAATGCTGCAAAACAACTACAATCGTCTGACGGCGTATTCAGAGTTGATGACAGCATTGAATAAGCACGAATCGACTGAAAACGTAGAACAATCCAGTTTGCAAATACTGTGTTTGCATATGGGCGCTGCGGTTGGCGCATTGTATCTTCTGGAGAACGAATCAAATGTATTGAGATTAGCCAGCGGCTATGCCCTGAATATGACCGAAGACAAGTTGGAATATAAAGTAGGGGAAGGTATTCCCGGTCAGTGCGCCGCGATGAAACAGAATCTTGAAGTCAGCGATATTGTTGCCACCAAAGGATTCATCGTCGATACAGGTCTTGTGCGCGTTGCACCTACCAATGTTTTGGCAGTGCCTATTCTGTTCCAAGAAAATCTCATTGGTGTGATTGTTCTGGGTGCTATGCAGCCATTCGGTGCACTTCGCCTGGAAATTATCAAAAATTCCGTTCCGCAGATCGGCGTTGCTATTACCAACGCGATGAACACTGATTCTACGCGAAAGCTTTCAATCGAAATTGCGACAAAGAATAATCAACTCAATACGAAGAATGCTGAACTGCAGAAGGCATACCGTGTAAAATCGGACTTCCTCTCGAACATGTCTCATGAACTGCGAACCCCGCTGAACTCCATCATCGGCTTTACTTCTGTTTTATTAGGACCACACGGTGAGCCGCTCACTCCCGATCAGGCAAAGGCAATAGAAAAAGTATTGAAGAATGGTAAACACTTGCTTGAACTCATTAATGATATTTTGGATTTCTCAAAAATTGAGGCAGGCAGAACACCTATCAATATTGACAGTGGTGAAATTAGTGAAATCATTTCAAACGTCATGGTCACCGTTGAACCAATGGTGACGACGAAAGGTGTGAAACTCATTCAAGAGGTTGAACCCGACCTACCCATATTGAATACCGATATCCTCAAGGTTAAGCAAATCCTCCTGAATCTCCTAAGTAATGCCGCCAAATTTACCGAACAGGGTACTATTTCGATTTCTGCAAAGAAGTATGACAACATGATTTCTATCTCCGTGAAAGATGATGGTATCGGCATTGAACCAAAAAATCTTGATCGTGTCTTTGAGGAGTTTTCTCAGATCGATTCGAGCAGCTCCAGAAAGTATAAAGGCACTGGTCTAGGATTACCGATTGCGAAAAATTACGCTCGCCTTCTGGGTGGTAATCTTACGGTGCAAAGTGAGTTCGGGAAGGGTTCTACGTTTATTCTTGTTCTTCCGCCTACGTTCCCTAAAGATAAACTTCAGAAACCTGGTGAAGAGCCAGCGCCTCCAAAGGGTACGCCGGCTGCCGCGACAACAGCAGTACCCTCGGCAACGAGACCTGCACCGGAGAAATCAGTCGCACCTTCTTCAAGCATTCTTGTTCTTTGCATTGATGATGATGCGGAGGTGATTGATCTTCTGCGCCGCTACCTCATTCCGGAGGGCTATTCAGTTCGAGGAGCAGCGTCAGGAGAAGAAGGGATTCGATTAGCACAAGAACTTCGTCCCGCAGTTATTACGTTAGACGTTATGATGCCGGAGAAAGACGGTTGGCAAGTTCTTCGAGAGCTAAAGAATAATCCTGCAACGAAAGATATTCCTGTGATTATTCATTCGATTATTGAAAACCGACCGTTGGCATTATCGCTTGGTGCATTGGAAGTCATTGCAAAACCATCTGAACCTAAGGAAGTCCTCAATGTTGTAGAACGTGCCTGTCGCTCCAAGAATAAGCCAATCATGATCGTCGATGACAACCAGGATTTTGCCGACTCATTAAAAATATTGCTTGAAACTGAAGGATATCGTGCAGTGGCGATGTACAGCGGTGAAAATGCGCTTAAGGATATTGAGAATATCAATCCGTCGCTCTTATTCCTTGATCTTCTTATGCCGGGTACGGACGGTTTTGCTGTTGTGAAACGGCTTCGCAGTCAGGAACGATGGCGCGATCTTCCTATCGTGATTGTTACCGGTGCCGAGATTACAGACGGACAGCGTAAGAGCTTGAATAATCTCACTCAGGAGTTTATCGAAAAAAGTCAATTCTCGAAAGAAATGATTTCAAGTACGATCAAGAAAATCATTTATCGATCACCTCAATAGAGAAAGAACAGAGAAGCATATGGACGTACCGCAACCCACAATTCTTGTCGTTGATGATACTGAGGATAATCTCGATTTATTGGAGTTCGCCCTCAAGCGAAAACCAGTGCGGATGTTACGTGCAAGTAGCGGCAAAGAATGTTTACAGATATCAGCCCAAAATCATCCGGATGTTATTATATTGGATATTCAAATGCCGGAAATGGATGGGTTCGAGACCTTGAAACATCTACGCTCTTCAAAGAAAACCGCGGACATTCCTGTCATCTTTCTCACGGCTCAACGGAAAGATGCTTCGAGTATTGAACAAGGTCTCTCGTTAGGGGTAGATGAGTACCTCACGAAACCGATCGACATTGATGAGTTATTGGTTCGCACCCGTTCGCTTGTACGTCTCAAAAAGATGGAAGCTGAACTTGAGCGGACGAAGGCTGATTTTATGGCGATGCTCATCCACGATATGCGTAGTCCGATTGGAGGAGTCAGCAGTATTCTGGAATTACTCGAAGAACCGTTGATCAAAGGTTCTCCGATTCAAGATGTCCATCGGGAACTTCTCATTTCAGCTGAAGATGCCACGAGGCGATTGCTCAATTTGATCAACGACATGCTAGACCTCTCAAAATTTGAAGCCGGCAAAATGAACCTGATCCGAGAACCGGTATATATTGGCGAAATTGCTAATAGAATCATGAAACAAATGCAGCCTCAATTCAAACAAAAGCGGATCCAAATTGATATCTCACTTGAAGAAGGCATGCCGTCAATTTCGGCGGATGCACAAAAAATAACTCAGGTATATGCGAATATCCTCAGCAACGCGTTAAAATTTACACCAGCCAAAGGAACTGTCCAAATTTCGGTGGTGAGTTCAAAGAACGCAGCCGGAGTGATTGGATCCATACAAACTTCGATCAGCAACAACGGACCTGGAATTCTTCCGAATGAACTTCCGACCCTGTTCGAACGGTATAAACAAGGTATAGCTTCTGAAATTGTACAAGCAAAAGGCACGGGATTGGGATTGGCAATTTGTAAGCTCATTGTGGAAGCACATGGCGGAGTTGTTACAGCAGAAAGCGATCCTGGGAAAATAACCACATTTCGATTCAGTCTTCCGATAAGTGCTCCCGCGGAAAACTGAGAGAAAAATTCTTAAACATTAGAACAACAGGAAAATCTATGTGGGAACAAAAACAGATAGGGACCGTGAAAGAAGTAGTCAACGTAACAGTCGTTGTTCTTCTTGATCGTGAAATCACCAATATGACAAAAAAAATTGGAGACAGGGTTTACTATATCGGGCAGATCGGTTCCTACGTGCTCATTCCGATTGGTGCTATCTATGTTATCGGTATTGTTTCGGGGATCAAGAAAGAGGAAACACGTGAAGATGGAGTAGGCTTTATTCAATATATTATGACGGTCACGTTGGTAGGAACAATCCGAAAAGGAAAATATGAGACAGGCGTTTCGGTTATGCCGACAGTGGATATGGTTGTTTATTTACTGGAAGACAAAGACATCAAGTCTATCTTTGCAGCGTATCAGCAGTACAATTTTTCTATCGGACAACTCTCCTTGTTTGAAAATGAGCGCGCTTATTTAGATCCGAATCGGTTCTTTGGAAAACATCTCGCAGTTCTCGGTTCAAGTGGTTCGGGAAAGTCCTACACTGTTGCATCCATTCTCCAAAAAGTTGCACGATTCTCGGATACCCATATTGTCCTTCTTGATCTCCACAATGAATATCGTGAAGCTTTTCCTGATACGGGCCAATTCTGTGATATCTCATCGCTCGAACTTCCGTATTGGTTGATGAACGCAGAAGAGATGCTCGAAATGTTTTTGGAACCTACGGATGATAATGCTTCAGTTCAAGGCGCTGTTCTCCAAGATCTTATCTACGCGGCAAAAAAAGCTAAGAACCCGACCCTTGCAGATGTCATTACGATTGATTCGCCGGTTTCGTACGATTTGAAAGAAATACGTACGAGACTGCATTTTCTCGATACTGAAAAAGTGACTACTCCGGGAGGCATGAAGGAGGGACCATACTTCGGTAAGTTCTCTCGTTTATTAATTCATCTCGACAATAAAATGAGCGATCCACGTTATGCATTTTTATTCCAACCTAATATTTGTGTAGAAACAGAGTCTGTCTTGCCGCTCCTTATGACGCTTTTCGGTCTTGCGAGCAAAGCACGGATTACTATTTGGGACATGAGCGGTGTTCCATTTGATGTTGTCAAAACAATTTCTGCCTTGATAGCAAGAGTCACGTTTGATTTTAATTTCTGGAATCCAAATCGCCATGAGATGCCTATCTTGTTGGTGTTCGAAGAGGCACATAATTACCTGTCGACTTCCAATGACGGATCAAAAGCAGCACGGCGAACCGTTGAACGCATTGCGAAAGAGGGAAGAAAATACGGCGTCAGCTGTATGATTGTCAGTCAACGTCCTTCGGATATTTCTGAGACGATTCTCTCTCAATGCAATAATTTTATTATCTTGCGATTACTCAATCCGACCGATCAGGCATATGTACGTCGTCTGATGCCCGATACATTCAGCGGACTCGACAGCGTTGTTCCGCTTCTTCGTCAAGGTGAATCCATTATTATAGGTGATGCGATTCCTATTCCACAGCGTGTACAAATTGATCTTCCCACACCGACTCCGCACAGCGCCGATGTGAAATTCTTTGATAAGTGGAAACACCCCAATACAAAGACAGACGTAGCTGAAGTCATGGATCGCTGGTGGAACCAAAAGAGAAGCTGAACCTTATAAGAAAAAGAAGAATAAGCGAGAAAAGCAGAAACGACAGTGAATTAAGCTTGAAAGGAACAAATTGTTTCTTTATATTGTTGATAGATAATGTATGTAATCAGAAGAGATTATTTTTGCAGGGTATGATGGTACATTTAAATAATGTTCGGAATGCAGGAAGTGTAGCTATAATAGCAGTGTGTTTCTGTTGTTGCTGTCAGAGGAGAATTACGAGCAGAGTACTCAAGAAATAATTTTATGAATGTTTTTGTTTTTTTGACGAAAGGCTCGGCGATGCTGAGCCTTTTTTATTTATGGGAACCTATTTGATGCAGAACGCATTACTATAGTATTGATAGACATAAACAATATGAACAAGGAGGATGAAAATGACTAATGAGACACTCTATCATGGATTTGCTCAAGCACTGAAAGAACGTCGTGATGATCATTCACTCGGATTTCAGCTCAAGAAGGGAACGCAAGAATTTGTAGAAAACTTGCTTGCTATTTTATTCCCGCATTTTTGTAAGGAGATGTTTTATACAAAAGAGGAAATAGAATCGCGTCTTGTACTCTTGGAGCGTGATTTAAAGCGTCTGCTTATTCCACTTTTAAAAGACACATCCTTGAATTTGGAAGATATAGTGAAACAATTTATGCAGGCACTTCCGGGTTTGCATGATAACCTCTGGCTGGATGCCGAAGCTATTACCAGTGGAGATCCGGCGGCGGAGAGTGTTGACGAAGTGATCCTTGCGTATCCCGGTTTTTCAGCCATCGCAATCTATCGTATCGCGCATGAATTCTATGTAATGCATGTTCCTATTTTCTCACGTCTCATTACGGAATATGCGCATCAAATAACGGGAATTGATATTCATCCCGGCGCTCAAATCGGAACATCCTTCGCTATTGATCATGGAACCGGTATCGTTATTGGTGAGTCTGCCATTATCGGCAACGATGTAAAAATATACCAAGGTGTTACGCTTGGGGCTCTGAGTGTGGATAAGAAATTAGCGAAGTCTAAACGCCATCCGACTATCGAAGATGGTGTTGTTATCTACGCGCAGGCGATCATTCTTGGCGGTGAGACTATTGTCGGTCATCATAGTGTTATCGGGGGAAATGTCTGGCTCACCACGAGTGTGCCGCCGTTCTCCTCTGTGTATCAAGAAAGCAAAGTAACAGTGCGCCCCAAAGCAATGACGGGTGCCCCAATTGATTTTAGTATCTAACCACATAAAGGAAAAAATCATGAAAGCAAACTCTATTCTAGAAACAATCGGTGACACCCCTCACGTTCGTGTTCGCCGACTCTTCGGTGATCATGAAGTCTGGATCAAATTAGAACGTGCCAATCCCGGCGGCAGCATTAAAGATCGTATAGGGCTCTCCATGATTGAGGATGCTGAGCGTCGCGGCATATTGAAGCCGGACACTGTCATCATCGAACCGACATCCGGGAATACGGGTATTGGTCTTGCTTTGGTTGCGGCCGTAAAAAAATACAAACTTATTCTCGTCATGCCCGATTCGATGTCCATCGAACGACGGCGGCTCATGGCTGCATATGGAGCGCAGCTGGAACTTACTCCTCGCGAAAAAGGAATGAAGGGAGCAATTGAAAAAGCGAACGAACTTGCAGCAGCAACAAAGAATTCATGGATTCCCCAACAGTTTGAGAATGAGGCGAACATTGAAATCCATCGGAAGACGACAGCGGAAGAAATTCTCCGAGATTTTCCACAAGGATTCGATATGTTCATTACAGGCGTCGGCACCGGCGGACATATTACTGGTGTTGCCGAAGTGCTCAAAAAGAAATTTCCCAAAATCAAAATCTTCGCTGTTGAACCCAGCCTTTCTCCCGTAATTAGCGGTGGGCAGCCGGGACCGCATCCTTTACAAGGACTTGGCGCAGGCTTCATTCCTAAAAATCTACACACTGAAATACTTGATGGTGTTATTCAGATTACGAAAGATGAAGCATTTGAATATGCACAGCGTTGTGCACGTGAGGAAGGAATTCTTGTCGGTATTTCTTCCGGTGCAGCGCTCGCAGCAGTGGCAAAGAAACTTCCTGATCTTCCAAAGAATGGAAAGATCATCACCTTCTGCTACGATACAGGTGAACGTTATTTGTCGGTTGAAGGGTTGTTCTAATGACGAAGAATATACAATTCTTGATTATTCATGTTTATTGAGTTATAGGTTCCTCAGCCTTGTGAGTTCCTCAAACGCACACCCAACTTGCAATCAGTAAGAATGGGTTTGATTTTTGAATTCGAATATTCATGGCGTACATCGAGAAGAAATTGGAATTGAACAAGAGAGTTCGCTTTGTTGGTCGATAAAAAAGAGAATAGTAAAAATAATACTCCGACGTACTACCAGACGCCGGAGTATAGGGAGGCTAACTATGTGTCGTCGGGGAGACGGCACGCCACAAGATAAATTCTGAACACCTGAATGTCAAGTGGTTGCAAAATTAATTTTATAAAAGTAACCCAGAAAGTATATTTTACTGAATGTAAAAAAAAGCTGTTCAGAAATGTTCTGCCTCATGGAGAGAGCGGTACTGTGGCAATTTCGTGTAAGGATTATCGGTCGTTCCGATCAGTTCGTGTAGAGATATCGCTTGATCTTCTGTGTCGGTGTCTTTTCGAACGGCTCTGTTTGTTCAATAACACGGCTAATGCGTGAAAAAGAAGAAACTTGTTCGTTCGCTTGTCTTCGTATATCTTCCAATAATTGGACAATTTGTTCTCGTGCCTGTGATTCAGTCAATCCCATACTGGAAAATTCAACATCGAGCTTCTCGTAGTCGAGGCAGATACGTGCAACAAGCTGTCCTTCGTCTTGATACGTTAGCGATTCGAGTACGATATCTGATCGGTTAATCACAGACTCGATAGCTTCGGGATAAATATTTTCGCCACTCGGACCGAGAATGACATTTTTCATGCGTCCATCGATGTAGAGATAGCCATTCTTATCAAAACTGCCGAGGTCGCCAGTGTGAAACCAGCCTTCACGTGAGATCGCTTCTTCCGTACGCTCTGGATCGCAATAGTACCCCTTCATAACGCTTGGCCCGCGCACAATAATCTCTCCAATACCGGATTTTGGATCAGGGTTTTCGATGCGCACCTCAAGCCCCGGGACAACGGGGCCGGTGGATCGATATTTTGTTTTTTCTGCATTTGCTCCTGCAACGAGGGGCGACGTCTCTGTTAACCCGTACCCGATGGCATAAGGGAATTCTGCTTCGCGTAGAAACCGCTCAACTTCAGGCGAGAGTGCAGCTCCTCCAATTCCAAAAAATCTCAATGCTCCGCCAAATGTCTCCATCAGTTTCTTGCCGGCAAGTTTGTGGATGCGCTTGCGAATCATCGGAAATTTATAGACGAGTCGCACGATTTTCCTTTTTTTGATTTCAGGCATGATACGCGTCTTATACATCTTCTCGATGATTAAAGGAACCGTGAGCATCATCGTGGGCTTTACTTTTTCCAATGCCGGAAGAAGAACAGCGGCCGTGGGAAGTTTTTTTACATAATAGACAGATGCACCGAACATAATCGGAAGAACCAATCCTAATGTGCACTCATACACATGGGCAAGCGGAAGGACAGAGAGCATTCGTTCCTTCTCATTGATGTCCGGTATTTTGGAGGATGCCCTGGCGTTCCAGACAATATTCTTGTGTGTGAGCATGACGCCTTTGGAATGCCCCGTGGTTCCTGAAGTATAAATGATGGATGCAATGTCATCTTCGGAAACCTCTCGTTGAATCAATCCTGCAAGACTCAGGACGAGATTCTTAATTTTCCGCAGTTCCTTGCTTCCTTCTGCAATCAATTGGCGCAACGTTGCTTTCGATGTTGCGGGATTGATGATGGAAAAATCGTTCATTAAAATGATGCTGTTGAATTCCGTAAAATCGAGATCTTCAATTTTATGAAAGAAGCGTTCAGAGATGAAGATGACTTTACTGCCGGAGTGCCGAAGAATATGGTGAATTTCGGAAGCATGAAAGTCCGGGAGAATTGGAACTGCGATAGCGCCCATCGTGGTGATCGCGAAGTAGGCGACTCCCCATTGAGGGCTGTTTTCACCCAGAATTGCAATACGGTCGCCATGCACTACCCCTTGATTTTTCAGAAAGACAGAGAGATGGTCAATCTGTCGTTTTAAATCGGAATAGCTGATTGGCTCATCGTCTGTAAAAGTAAGAGCAATGTGCGATGAATTCTTCCGGCAGCTATCTTCTATAATGTGCTGTAAAGTGAATTGCTGGCGTTCGGCTCGTGTTCCATGCTGAGAAACCATGTTTCATCTTTCTGAAATATTGGTTTAAAAGTAAGAAGAAAATAGACAATTAGAAAGCTCACTCCTTCCCATTGTCTCACTTGCGGACAATTCAAAATATTCCTACCATGCTTCAACGAATGAAATCTTCCATGCCATTGTTTTGCATCGTGTGTCTGGAGAGGCGAACAGAGATCGATTTCATGAGATATTTATTTTAAGATAAGCTGTATCCATGTACGAACTCTTCAAAGTAGAATATTTCAATTTCTTTCTTTTTATTCAGCAGGAGATACTATGATGCGACGCTCTTCCTTTGCTCTGTTCCTCATAATTCTTTGTGTTTCTTTTTCTTCGGGTCAATCCACGAGCGGTGTGCCGTATACGAAGTATGGCATTTACGACATCGATCGTATCAGGCCGGAAGAATGCCGCCAGCGGCGTTCTACAGTGATGGCGAAAATGGACTCAAATTCTATCGCCATCTTCAGGGCGCAAGAATATGCGAATCGATCCGGAGATGTTGATTATCGCTTTCGACAAAACAGCAATTTTCTCTATTTCACAGGATGTAATGAATCGAACAGTACGCTCATTCTTATTCCGGGCGGTTTTGTGCTGGAGAATGGAAACCTCGTGAAAGAAATTCTTTTTCTCGCTCCTACAATAAAAGAGTGGACAGGTAAAAACCTTGGAACCGAAGGTGCTCGTGAAATTCTTGGATTTGGATCCGAAGGAACTCAAAGTGTCGCTCTCACAAACGACCGGCTGAAAGAAATTCTCGTATCACTTCTTTCGAATACACACATTGTGTATTACACACCTTCTCTTGTAGAGACGCTTATTGATCCGGTCTCGGATATACGTTTTATCAGCTGGCGAGAATCGATGAAGAATCTGCAGGAAAAATATCCCAATCTCGATGTAAAAGGAATAAGTACCATCGTTGGAGAAATGCGCGCTGTCAAATCACCCGCAGAAATTGAACTTCTTCAGAAAGCTGCTGATGCTACCATCGCCGCACACATTGAAGCCATGAAGAGTTGTGAACCCGGAATGTTTGAGTACCAATTACAGGCGGTTGTCGAATATTGTTTTACACAGGCAGGTGCAGAATATACCGGCTTTCCATCTATCATCGGTTCCGGACCCAACACTCAATCGTACCATTATGATGCAAATAGACGCAAAATGCAAAGCGGCGAACTTGTGGTTATGGATATCGGCGCTGAATATCATGGATATACTGCAGATGTTACGCGCACTATTCCAGTGAATGGTAAGTTTAATCCGGCGCAGAGAGAAATCTATGAGCTTGTTCTTCAGGCACAGCATGTAGCGATTGATACTATTTATCCCGGTATGATAATGGCGGATGTCGAGAAAAAAGCAATGAAGGTCATTGCCGGAGGATTGATTCAATTGGGAATTGCCAAGGATTCTGATGATGTAAAAAAATACTGTCCGCATGGGATGAGTCATTTCATTGGACTTGATGTGCATGATGATGGGTCGATTGGAAAACTTGTTCCAGGCATGGTTATGGCCGTAGAGCCCGGTATTTATATTCCGGAGGGCAGTAATTGTCATCAAAAATTTTGGAATATCGGAATACGGATTGAAGACGATGTAGTGGTAACAGATGAGGGAAGGAGTGTGCTTTCTGCCTTTGCACCGCAATCTGTAGAAGATATTGAAGCGCTCATGAAGAAAAAGGGCATAGGAAATCAGAGGGTTGGAAAAGAGTAATAAATATGATAGAATAGTAGTTGTATCTTTTCACAAGTGACGAATTGTTGTTAAAACAATCGGCTGAATGAATACCGATATGAAATTATAGCAGCATGAATAGTGTCCCATTGATAAAAAGGAGAACGCTATGTCTTACTTGAAACCAGAAGACTGCCTGAGCTTCTTTTCAGAAGTGTTGAGTATTATCAAAGCTACTCATGAACCGGAACGTGTGCTCTCGCTTATCGTCGATCGGATTGTACGTATGTATGGCTGTCAGACGTGTGCAGTCATCATCATCGATCCTGCAACGGAATATCTTCGAGTGGTTGCTAATCATAACTTATCACATCTTTATGTGAAAGAATTCCGATGTTCACTCGGCACCGGTGCCATTGCGCGCATGCTCTCTACCGGACATCCGATTCTGATTTCTGATGGAGAACAAGAACCGCAGATTGCACGTGAGGTTCAGCTCGAACATCCATTCCGTTCTGCTGTATGCCTGCAAATTGTCGCAGAACACCGCACACTGGGCTACCTTCATGCTGATGCACGTGACTCGAACGTGTTTGCTATGCATGATCTTCGCACACTTCAGAGCTTTGCCGATCTGACAAGTATTGCGCTTAATAAGTCATATCTATATGAAAAAAATCTTCGCCTCGATCCGGTTGATCCCGAAACAGATTTAGAAAAATATGCACCGTTTCTTGAACGACTCAGCACGAGTATATCGCGTGCCGAAGCGAATCGCGAAAGTCTATCTCTCTTTATTTTGGATATCGACAATTATAAACAAATTGGCGGTACCTACGGCTATGAAGCATCGAAGCGGCTGCTGAAAGGAATCGCTGGTGTCATCAAGTCTCGTTTACGGCCGATGGATGCAGCCAGTCGCTATGGATTTGATGAATTAATTATTCTGCGCGAGAACAGCCCCCTTGATAACGGGATCGCGTTCGCCGAAGAGTTAAGGAAGATGATTGCGGAGACGGAGTTTGCACAGAAAAAAATCCGAACGACGGTAAGCATCGGTGTCGCCGCGTTTCCAGAGAATGCCGGGTCAGAAAAAGATCTCTTGCTCGCCGCAAAAGAAGCGCTTTATCATGCACAACGCAGCGGGAGAAACAGAGTGTCGCATCCGTAAATTTCAGAATATTGAGATGCCGGATAGTTTTACAGCATGGGCTGCATAAAAATCGATTGTATTTTTCTTTAAAACGGCATTGTATAGTACACTTTCAATATTGGCCTGTAATATATGTTTGTGGTATTCTTGCTGCTGTATACAATGATATAGCTTCCCGTTACACCTTGATGACATGAAAGATATCGGTGTTGCTTAATAGCCCGACGATTGCCTTACCGTCATAAACAGCTACCCTCCTTATTCCCTTCGTACGCATCAGTTGAGCGCAGTCCTTTACCATGAGATCAGGAGAGACCGTGATAAGCGGCCTTGATTCGATTTCACTGACCTTGACTTTTTCCGGATCCTTGTCAGGAGCAACAATTTTACTTACCACATCCTTGCGTGTCACAATTCCCCATGGGTCAGTTGGTGTTTTTCCGTTTACTATCAAGCTGGAGAGGTTTTCCGCTCTCATCAGTCTGATTGCTTCGGCTACGGATTTATCACCGTCGATGTAAAAGACATACTGCGTCATAACATCACCTGCTTTAGCATACCGTGCATCGTTCACTATTTCTTTTGCCATGTGTCTTCTCCTTTTGGGGCAGTGATCTTATTCTCTCAGTGGCTGTTATTACTCTAATATTTAACTTTGTCTTTCTTTTCCTTCCATTCTTTGAATACTGCAAGCGCTTCATTTTGGGCCATCAGGACCATCGGTATTCTTCGTTCACTAATCTGTTTGGAAAATTCGGAATAAATAAATGCATCGTCAAAACCAACATCGGCGGCATCCTGCATGATCGAGGCGATGAATATTTTTTCCAAGCGCGCCCAATAAATAGCGCCGAGACACATGGGGCATGGCTCGCAGGAAGAATACATCTCGCATCCTCTCAGGTGAAAGGTACCGAGTATTTTGCATGCTTCACGAATGGCGATGATCTCTGCATGTGCTGTAGGATCGTTCAAGGATGTAACAAGATTTGTTCCGCTTGCGATGATGTTGTTGTCCTTTACTATGAGAGCAGCAAACGGTCCGCCTTTTCCCGTTTGGACATTCTCCAAAGAGAGCTTGATCGCTTTCCGTATAAAGAGTTGCTGATTTGTCATAATGGTCAGAGCTTTCCGATATCTTCGTTCCAGAGAGTTGGATTCTTTTTCATGAATTCTTTCATCAGTTCAATGCATTCATCCCAGTCCCAATTATCCACGGTGACCCAGTGATCTTTAAAAAATTCTATGTCTCCTTCGAAACTTCTCGATTCTCCCACAACAACTTTCTCAATTCCAAATTGGACAATTGCTCCGGAACAAAGATAACAGGGCATGAGCGTGCTAAAGAGAATTGTGTTTGCATATGCACCGATGCGTCCTGCATTGCGAAGGCACTCAATCTCGGCATGTGCAAGCGGATCATTGTTCTGAACGCGGCGGTTATGTCCTCGTCCGACGATCTTACCGTCCCGCACAAGTACCGAACCGATGGGAATTCCACCTTCCTGCAAGCCAAGCTTGGCTTCTTCGATGGCGGCTCTCATAAATTCTTCCATGATATTCTCCAAAAGTATTCCAATATCCAGTCCTATTCTATGGATTATCGGAATAAGATTCAACAAAGAAATGAATATGGAATGGAATACAGCTTGAATTTTCGATTCTATTGTTCTATCCTGTACAAGTATAAAAATTGAATTATCGGGTGAACAATGACAAGAACACAGACATTTATGATATTCTTTTCTATTATTATCGTTCTCTATGGACTGATCAATACATATATCTATCTCCGCGGCTTACACGTCTTCTCCCTTGGCTCTCCTTTGCGGATATGGTTCACGGTGGTCTTTTGGTTCCTTTCACTGTCATACATCGCAGCGCGATTACTTGAGCGTATTGCCCTTTCGTGGTTAACGGATGGACTGGTCTGGATCGGTTCTTTCTGGATGGGAGCAATGGCATATTTTCTTATCATTCTCTTAGCCATTGATCTCTTGAGACTTGTGAACTACATCGTCCCATTCTTTCCGGATTTCCTGACCCGAAATCTCCGATACACGAAACAAGTTGCAGCTCTTATTGTTGTTGGAATTGTTTTCCTCACCGTCATTGGTGCACGTGTGAATGCAATGTTTCCACGAATTCAAACTCTGGAATTGACGATTCATAAGAATTCTCCGCTGAAGGAATTGAATGTCGCGCTTGTAACCGATGTTCATCTTGGAACGATCATCTGTAACAGTCATTTTACGCGTATTGTGGGGAAAATTAATTCACTGAATCCGGATATTGTATTGTTTGCAGGCGATTTAGTGGATGAGGATATAGAACCAGTGATTCGTGAAAATCTTGGAGAGACACTGCGGCAAATCAAATCGAAGTACGGAATCTATGGGATCACCGGAAATCATGAATATATCGGCGGAGTCGAACCTGCATGCAAATATCTTATTGAGCATGGAGTTACAATGTTGAGAGATAGCGTTGCACAAGTCGCGAATGCGTTTACATTGGTTGGAAGAGAGGATTTCAGCATCAGGCAATTCAATGGGAAGAAGCGAAAGCAACTTAGTGAGTTGATGAACGGCGTTGATACAACTCTTCCTGTCATTCTCATGGATCATCAACCACTCCATTTGGATGATGTTGTCAATCATGGAGTCGATCTTCAACTCTCGGGGCATACTCACCACGGACAACTTTGGCCCTTCAATTATATCTCGCAGGCAGTGTATGAACTAAGCTGGGGATATAAAAAGAAAGGCAACACACATTTTTATGTTTCGTGCGGTGTCGGGACGTGGGGCCCGCCGATGCGAACCGGTAATCGTCCGGAAGTAGTAAATGTGAAATTGAAGTTTGAGAATTAAATAGAAAAATTTTTTAAATGCTTCATTTTCATCATGACTCCTTGATGATGTGTGTTGCTTCTCGGACTCATTTTCGGTATTTTTCTACAGCAGTAAGGGCCCTTAGCTCAGTTGGTTAGAGCAGCAGACTCATAATCTGCGGGTCGCTGGTTCGAGTCCAGCAGGGCCCACAAATTCAGGATACAGGTAAAGGTACTTCCTGTGTTTGAATGGGAATTCACATCTTTTATCTTCTTTCTACACAAAGACGATCTTCTTCTCTGTCATTTCGATTGTAATACAAATACACCGCTCCAGTTATCAGACGGCGGTGTGATCTGATATAACTTCATCCGTTCAACGTAGAGTTGGCAGACAGAATCATCTGGAACTTTTTCCAATGCGTGCTCCATGAACGCAATGCCCTCATCCCACCGGCGCTCTTGATATGCTTTGAGCCCTTGTTCGTAGATATCGAGAAAGTATTTCTTCTTATCGTCTAATGGTTTATTGGCGATGTCTATGAGTTCGTAGATCTGCACGGGTTCGGATTTACCTACAACTTGCACACGGTCAACCAGGCGAGTGACCAAGCGTTTGCCGGCTTTTTTGTGGGTAAACTCTGAGATGAGAATGCTGGTACCGTACTGTTTATTTACTCCTTCAAGACGAGAGGCGAGATTGACTGGGTCTCCTGTGACCGTGTAGTTTTTTTTCTGCTCGGATCCCATATTCCCAACAATGCACAATCCCGTATTCACACCTATACGCTGCTTGATTCCCACGCCGCCAATCTTTGATAACTGTGTTTGAAGTTTATCCAATTGTGATTGCATGTGAACGGCAGTAACACAGGCATGGTACGCAGAATCGGAATCAGGAAGCGGCGCACCCCAGAATGCCATAATGGAATCGCCGATGAATTTGTCCACTGCACCGCCGTTTGCTAAAACGACATTCGTCATATCGGTGAAGTAAATATTGAGAAGCTTGACGAGAACATCCTCGCTCACTTTTTCCGAAATACTCGAGAAGCCTTTGATATCGGTAAAGAGGATCGTAATCTCATGTTTTTCGCCGCCTAATCTTGCAAGGCTTGGATTATTAATAAGAATTCGGACAACATTGCTGTCGACATACGTGCCGAACATGCTCGTAATCATCTTGCGCTGGCGGCCTTCTGTAGCGGCTTTGTAAGCAACCGTTGCAACGAAACAAATGAGAAGTGCGCTCAGCGGGGCTGCCATGTCCAGCCAGAGATGTGCAGAATTGAAAGCGACAATAGCACATGTCAGGAAGAGAAATGTCACGACGATAAGAACAAGAATCCCGATTTTCATATGCCGCGTGTGCGTCACGAATCCAACGGCGAGCGTGATGAGCAGGAGAATGAGAAATTGGAGCCATGAAGGTGCCGGAGTAATGAATGAATCGGTGACTACCATATCGTATACATTCGCATGTGTCATAAATCCTGGCGTAGCTTCATCCACAGGTGTCGTATAATAATCGCCGACAGAGCGAATGGTCGGACCTATGAAGCACACCTTTCCATTGAACTGTTCAAAGAATTTTTCATTTCGCTCCTTGGCGGCTGAAAGCACGTCATAAAAGGAAACCGATGGAAACAATTCGCTTTTGCCGATATAGTTTATCAATACTTCGCCCCACAGACCGGTATGGATGACAAGTGAACCGGCATAGACGATCGTACCATCATCTGTGTCTTCAAACCGTATTTGTTTCGGGTCAATGTTGAGTGCTTTGAGTGCGAGTATAAAACCGATCGATGGGTACAGACGTCCGGCATACTCTATATACAGCGGCATAGAGCGGATGACACCGTCCGATTCAGGAATGAGAAGGGCGTGACCTACTCCGGTTGAGACATCAGCTAACTCAAGGAACGGAAAAGCATCTATGAACGGTGCTCGCGGGAAATGATGTTGTTGCGGCGCGGGAATTCCAAATTTCCCAATCACATAGTATGCAGTGCTATCGACGTTTCTGCGGCTGACTTGTTCGCGTTCCGTCTTTGATGGGATGAAAGGACCAATCACCTGATAGGTGTTTTGTGCATGTGACAAATATTGGATGAGGAGTGCGTTTTCTGTACTGTCGACCTCCTGCTTATCGGTAAGGAACACATCAAGTGCAACAGCTTTCGCACCGGAATTGCTCAGGAGCGCCATCACAGCGCCGTATTGATCGCGTGGAATCGGCCACCCGATCTGCTTTTCGGTGTATTCATCGATCTTGATCATCATGACATTCTCTGCGTTTGTACGAACACCGCGGAACCGCATCAACATATCCAAGCTGCGCCGCTCCATCGATTGAAAGATGTTTGTTCCTATCGTGTCGGGAATCAAGGATGTGTGAAACAAAAGTTCGACGAGGAGTACAGTTGCCAGGGCAATGATAATGCCTGCGAAACGTTTCAAATGGAATTTCTTTTCTTCAGTGGGTGTCATGACATTCATCCTTGGTGTAGTGAAGTAAAGAACAGACGGCAAAACTGGTGCTAATCTAACAAGGAGGCACGCAAAATGCAAGGATACCTTGTCGTTCGGCGAAAATATTGTGATATTATATATTGACAAAGGTGCAAATTCTTGTTATGATTTTACAGCTATCCCATTCATACTGGAAAACATATGAACCCATTTAAATTTTTTGCCATTCTCCTCTTTTCAATGCTTATTTTCTCAACGTGGAACAGTGCCGAAGCGAGCTTGATTTTCAGATCCGATACATTAAGTATTGGAGATGAAGCGCCCCAGTTTGTGATGCGCAACCTTATGACGAATACAGGTGTCTTTCTTCGTGATTTTACAGGCAAGACGCTGCGAGAACCATGGAAGAAAAAAGAACGGCAAGTGGTTGTTTTAAGTTTCTGGGCAACATGGTGTCAGCCCTGCAAGAATGAAATCCCAATTCTTACAAAGCTTGCAGCTGATTATAAAGATCAAAATGTGAAATTCTTTCTTGTCAATACTATGGAGAAAGCTGAATCGAATGAAGACTCGGTACGTGATATGTACAAGAATCGCGGCTATACATTGCAATGCTTAGTGGATCCATCGGGCAGATATACAAGTCTGTATTCCGTCCATGGGTTGCCGGTCTTGGTAGTGATCGATAAATTTGGGATTGTGCGCAAAATCAATCACGGTTACCATGAAAATTTTCAAATTGAACTGGAAACATTGATAAAGGAGCTCCTGAAAGAAGAAGAACCCGCAAAGAAGTAGTCAGCAATAGTGTTTGCATGTTCTTACTTCTGGATATATATAAAAACATCAAATCACAAATTACAAATAGTAAACAAATTTCAATGATAAAAAACAAAACGCACAAAAATCATTTTTTCAATCATTGTACATTTGGAATTTGGGTATTGTTTGATATTTGAAGCTTTAGATTTTAGAGATGTTCTAAAATCCGAAATTCATAAAATTCTATCGACTAAGAGGTGTTTGATGTGGCAAAGGCTACTATGGTGTGTAGGTAGTATTGTTCTTCTTCTCGGCTGCAGTTCGACAGGAAAAATTCCGCCTCCGTCACCTATTCTTTGCAGTATTCTTTCACTCGAATCGCGAGCCGGTATGAAGGCAGGCGAAGCCGAGAGTGTAACAGATATGTTTTCATCCGCGTTGCAAAATACCGGACGATTCACTGTAGTCGAGCGGAATAAATTGAACGCAGTGCTGCAGGAACAAGGATTCCAAGCAACTCAAGAAGGGGAAGATGCAGTGAAAGCCGGGAAAATACTTTCTGTACGAAAAATGTTCTCGGGTTCCATCGGTATGTTGGGAAAAAAGTACGTTGTGAATCTAAAAATGATCGATGTGGAATCTTCACGCGTAGAGTATGCACACATATGGACATATGATGACGATCTGGAAAATATTGGTGAGAAGTTCTTGCCGAAGTTAGTTCAGGAATTTATAAAGAGTCTTGATGGCACGCTGAAGAAATAACTGCCGGACGCAAGAGATCAGCGGAATTTAAAATATTTTAATGCAGGAGGTTCACATGTGTTTACATATATTCCTACATCCTTCTCTTATCCGTTTCGTTTTACTTATATTCTTGATTTCGATTGTGGCTCCTGCCGCATTGAGTCAGGACAATAAACTTCAGAAGAAGAAGCTGAATCTTGCTGTGTTGGAGTTCGAGGCGCGCGGCGGTGTATCGAAGGAAGATGCAGCATCGCTGTCGGATGCCTTCCAGGGGCAGATCATTGAAACGGGTGAATTTATTGTCGTTGACCGCAACCGGATCAAGTCTATTCTCCAAGAGCAAGGATTTCAGCAGTCGGAGGCATGCTCACAAGTGGAATGTATTGTGGAAGTTGGAAAAATTTTGAAAGTAGAAAAAATGTTTGCCGGAACGATCGGGAAAGTCGGGAAAATCTATACAATAAACATACAAGTGATCGATATTGCCACAGCGCAGATTATTCAAAATAAGAGCCGCCGACATTCTGGTGATATTGAAGATTTGCTGACAGATATCATTCCTGAGTTAGCTGCTGAGATGGCGAAGGAACTAACCGGCAAAGACGTAAAAGTGTCAACCGGTACAACAGGCGGTTCATCTTCGTGGCTATGGTACACGCTTGGAGGAGTGGTGGTGCTCGGCGGTGGTGCGGCTGTTTTATTATCGCAAAAGAAAAATGAAAGCAACAGCCCGTCACAAACACAGCAACTGCCAGAAGCTCCAGGTTTACCGTAGACATAGAACTCTGAGAAGTTGCTCATGCTCAATTGAATAATACATCTTTGCAAGTGTACCAAGGATAAAAGAAATTTGGGCATCATTTTGATAATGACCGAGACAATAAACATACGTTTATTCACGTGTAGAAAATGACAGAAAGATTCTCACAATATTCTTTTGAGTGTGGAATAAGGGATATTGAGAATCTAACACTTCGTTATAAGGAGTAGTGTAATGCTACGGATAATAATAAATTTATTAGGCGGGGACGATATAAATATTCTTTCAATTTTGCATCATCAGCGTTTGATAAGAGCAATTATCTTTTTATGCCTGATCATGCCATTCACCGGATATGCGCAAGGAATTCCAAATAGATTCATAGAAGACGACCTCGTTCTTCCGAAAAAAGCAGCTAAACAACATCTTGTAAAAACCTCAAAGACCCATCTCCTCAAAGGTATGAGTCTCAATAAAAACGTGAGTAACAAATTATCATCTTTAGCTGCTTCCTCAATTCTGTGGGACGATCAATTGGTGAATGATGATGTTTCTGGAGTTTGCCTGCACGAGAATTCAGGGTGTGCCATGGATGGAAGCGGTAACTATACTATCGTATGGGGAGATTATCGGACTGGAAATGGTGATATCTATCTTCAACGATATAATTCATCTGGTACGACAATTGGCACAAACGTAAGGGTAAACGACGACGGTCAAGGTGTCGAACATTACTATCCAGCTATAGCTTCCAATAGTACAGGCAAGACTGCTGTCGCCTGGGTAGATTATCGGAGCGGTTCCGCGGATATCTATCTTCAGTGGTTTGATGCAAGCGGTTCACTCAATGGTACGAATATTCAAGTGAATAATGATGCAGGGAAAGTTTATTCTACTATTCATTCGGTCGCAGTTGCTGTAGATGGCAGTGGGAATACTCTTGTTGTTTGGTCTGAAGACTCTTATCTCTTCCTTCAACGGTTCAATGCAAGTGGAGTCGCGCAAGGATCAAATATTCAAGTAAACGACGATGCCGGTGGCTCGGCATCTCATTACCGACCTGCAATTGGAATTGATGGCAGCGGCAATAGTGCCATTGTATGGCAGGATAATCGAAATGGAAATTTTGATATCTATCTCCAACGGTATGACGGCACTGGCGCTTCGCTCGGTGTGAACATCGAAGTGAATGATGATGGAGGAACGACAAATCAATATGCCCCAACCATCGCACTCAACAGCAGCGGTGCAGAGGTTGTTACTTGGTACGATTTGCGAAATGGAAATAGTGATATCTATATGCAGAGGTATTCTGCTGCTGGTACAGCTCAAGGCAGTAATATCATGGTGAATGATGATGCAGGAACGGCGTCTCAATATTATCCGACAGTCGGTATCGATCTCACTGGTAATAGCATCATCGCTTGGTATGATTACCGTAATGTCAATATCGATATTTATCTTCAACGTTATAATGCAAGCGGAGTAGCACAGGGTTCAAATGTCAAAGTGAATAGCAATGCAGTAGCTGCGAATCAATATTATCCCTGGGTTTCTATTAACAGTAACGGCGTTGGCGTTATCTCATGGGAGGATTATCGAGTTGTTGACGGAGAAAATATTTATCACCAGCGCATAAATACTGGTGGAGCTTTTTTGGGGAGCAATGTTAAAGTGAATAGCGATGTGAACACCGCCTCTCAATGGGCACCCTCTGTAGGGATGGATGGCTATAATAATAGTATTATTGCGTGGGAAGATCAACGCAATGGAAATTATGATATCTATATGCAACGTCTAAACGCAAGCGGTGCTGTTCTTGGATCAAATATCAAAGTCAACGATGATAATCTCGGTGCATATCACTATTTTCCGTTTGTAGCTGTGAATACTAATGGCAGGAGTGTGGTTGTATGGAAAGATAGTCGCAATGGCAGTGCGTACTTCGATGTTTACCTTCAATACTACGATGCGAGCGGTTCAGCAATTGGTTCTAATGTAAAAGTAAATGATGTCTCAACCTCAGCAAGTCCTTATGATAACTGTCTCACAGCGGCGATTGATGGCAGCGGCAATAGTGTTGTTGTATGGGAAGATGATCGAAATGGTAGTAATTATGATATTTATATGCAGCTCTACAATTCAAGTGGTACACCGCTAGGTTCAAATATAAGGGTCAATGACGATGCTGCATATACGTATATTCACAATCAGCCTTCAGTTGGAGTTGATGGCAGCGGCAATATTATTGTTACATGGTATGACAATAGAGATGGCAATTATCATATCTATGTCCAACGATATTATGCTGGTGGCAGCCCGAATGGCGCAAATATTCGAGTAGGAGACAATGTGTCGTCGGATCAATATTCTCCAACTGTTGCTGTAACAAGCAGTGGTGCAAGTGTCATCGTCTGGGAAGATTATCGGAGTTACGATGATATTTATCTACAACGATTCGATGCCAGCGCGAACCCTATCGGCATAAACACAATAGTCAATGATAATGTGGGAACATCAGCGCGATATTGGCCTTCCGTGGTGTTCGACGTAAATGGAAATTTTCTTGTTGCATGGCAAGATTACCGAAACGGACAACCAGATATTGTTGGCCAATGGTATTCAGCAACTGGAATTGCCAACAGTGGTAATGTTCTTATTGTCCATGATGGTGTAAATCATTTAGAAACAGTACCTCGGCTTGCTGCCTCTGGTCAAAATCTTGTATGCGCATGGCAAGATAATCGCCGATCAAAAGGTTATGATATCTATGCCAAATCATTTTCGAGCGGATGGATAGGATATTCCGCTACAACTGTCCCAACAATCACTTCATTCTCTCCAACCTCCGGTCCTATTGGTACAACGGTTACCATCACCGGCACAAACTTCGACCCAACCGCAGCAAATAACATTGTATATTTCGGCGCGGTTAAAGCGCAGGTCATTTCGTCCAGTCCGTCAGCGCTCAAGGTGACAGTACCTGTAGGGGCAACATATCAACCAATTACGATAACGGTAAATGGCTTGACTGCATACTCAAATGCGCCGTTCATTGTTACGTTCGTTGGCGGAGGGGCAATCACCAGCAATTCATTCTCCACGAAAGTAGATTTTACAACTGGGTCATATCCCTTTAGCGTCGCCATTGGAGATGTCGATGGCGATGGAAAACCGGATCTTGTTGTGACAAATGCCGTTAGCAATTCAGTTTCGGTCTTTCGGAACACGGGTACGAGTGGGACTATCTCGTTTGCGGCGAAAGTGGATTTTACGACAGGGTTAATGCCCTTTGGTATCGCTATTGTTGATGTAGATGGCGATGGGAAGCTCGATCTTGTTGTGGCAAATTACAATAGCAATACTATTTCGGTCTTTCGGAACACGAGTACAAGTGGGACTATTTCGTTTGCTACGAAAGTGGATTTTACGACGGGGTTAAATCCCTCGAGTGTCGCCATTGGTGATGTAGATGGCGATGGGAAGCCCGATCTTGTTGTGGCGAATTACGGTAGCAATACAGTTTCGGTCTTTCGGAACACCAGCGCAATTGGGAGTGTTTCATTTGCTGCGAAGGTGGATTTTACAACAGGGTTAGAACCCCAAAGTGTCGCCGTTGGTGATGTAGATGGCGATGGGAAGCCCGATCTTGCTGTGGTAGATAGTAGCAGTACAGTTTCGGTCTTTCGGAACACCAGCGCAATTGGGAGTGTTTCATTTGCTGCGAGTGTGGATTTTACAACAGGGTTAGGACCATCGGGTGTCACCATTGGTGATATAGATGGCGATGGGAGGCCAGATCTTGCTGTGGTGAATTACAATAGCAGTACAATTTCGGTCTTTCGGAACACCGGTACAAGTGGGACTATCTCGTTTGCTGCGAAGGTGGATTTTACGACGGGGTTAAATCCCTCGAGTGTCGCCATTGGTGATGTAGATGGCGATGGGAAGCTCGATTTTGCAGTGGCGAATTACAATAGCAGTACAATTTCGGTCTTTCGGAATACCGGTACAATTGGGAGTGTCTCCTTTGCAGACAAGATTGATTTCACAACAGGCACAGAACCTTTTATTGTTGCCATTGGTGATGTAGATGGCGATGGGAAGCCCGATTTTGCTGTGGCGAATTTCGGTAGTAGTACAGTTTCGGTCTTTCGGAATACGATATTAGTAGATAATACTCCACCAGTCTTTACTGTCAGTCCTTATACCACCGGCACACCGGTACTTGTGGATGCTAACGGTCTGGTTAGTACGTCACCGCAAGTGAGTGCTTCGGCAACTGATGCAGGATCAGGAATTTGGCGGATGCAGGTTGCTTATCGAAATACATCGGAACAAAGTTGGTCGTACTCGCAATTCGTGTCTGCGACTTCAATCAGTTTTTCGATTCCAACAAATAAATTTGTCTATAACAATAAACCTATCGGCGTGAACTACCAAGTTGGCGCCTGGGATAATGCAGGGAATGTGACATGGTCTCCGTATAATTCCATCGATGTTCAATTAGGACCACAGGTCACCGACCAGCCAAACTTTAGTATGCCGGCAGCCTCGCAGTTAAGTAATAAAACAACCGCTTATCGGATGATCTCCGTACCGTATCAACTGACCAATGAACAACCAGCGAATCTCTTGAGCAATTTCGGAAGTCATATGGAAAATAATATCTCCTATGCTCGGTGGCGCTTCCAACGGTACGTCAACGGACAATATCAGGATTATGATCAATTTAGTCAGACAAATGCAATCATTCCCGGTGCGGCATTTTTCTTTATTGTCAGGGATCAAGGCACGCAGATTGTTGTTCAGGGGGCAAGTGTTGTTCGCTCTGATGTTATGTATAACACCGGTATTCAACTACAAAGTGGATGGAATCTTGTCGGGAATCCATTCAATATCCCGTATCCGATTGATAGTCTCGTGTTTTATGCCACCGCCTCAACCGTGCCTCAGCCTATACGCCAGCATGCATATTACAGCGGCACTGGTCCAATCGGCGGCTGGGATACAGCTTCTGCATCTGTTAGCCAAATACAGTCGTGGTCAGGAATAGCAGCGTATGTGAACAGTGCAGGAACATTAAAATTTCCTTCGGCGGGTCAGCGCAGCGGATTGCCGAAGACGAGCCGTGTATCCTCTGTTCCGCCAATTGAAAAAGAAGCTGTGGGGAATTGGACCCTTGCCTTCAATGCATATCGTTCTGATATTGATATGCGCTGTGAAGGGAGTTCTCTTGGTATGGCACAAGGAGCCAATGAAGGTGATGATCCGTATGATTCATACATTCCACCGATTGTTGGTGACAAGAATGTTGCCGTCTATTTCAAGAATGCCGATGGTGCGATGATGCGTGACATCCGTCCGCTGAACGAGGACGGCGATGTATGGGAAATGCGCGTGGTAACCGGTGATGCCGGAGTGAATGTAAAATTAACTTTAGGTGATCATCTCAATCTACCCAATCCATCATTCGAAGCGTACCTCATCGATATCGATCAAAAAATGGCGCATAACCTCAAAGAGGTTCAATCGCTGGAAATCAATTCCGGTAATGGTATGCGGAACTTCCGCGTGGTCGTCGGCAAAAAAACATTTGTGGAAGGGAATAATGCCGGCATAGCACTGGCGCCATCAAGTATGAAACTCTATGCTAATTATCCGAATCCATTCAATCCGGAAACAGTAATCCGGTACACCGTGCCCGAAACATCGGTATCATATAAGGTAACGCTGAAGATCTTCAATGTGCTCGGGCAGGAAATTACAACACTTGTGAACGAGCAGAAATCATCCGGATATTACGAAGTGAAATGGAATGCATTGAAGCAAAGTTCCGGTATATACTTCTATCAACTCTCAATCACGGATGGTAGTAAAACGTTCCAGGATATTAAGAAAATGGTACTCATGAAATAAGAATAAGATAAAAGAAGAAGCTCGTCCTACTCACGTAGAGAGGTGGGATGGAGGGGATGTTAAAAAAAGAGGAGAAATAGTAATGAAAATAATCAGAACAGTATTTCTTGGAGTGATGCTCATCCTTCCATTCGTTATTTCAACAGGACAGGATAAAAGAGAATGGCCGCGCATCATGGTGATTCTTGATGAAAAGATTGACGGTGCGGCTGTCGATGCACGTCTCGTTGCATCGAAAATCGAAGAAATACTTCTCGATAAAGGTTTCCGGCTGGTTGATAAAGGGCAGTTCGAAAATGTTCAGATGCGTGATATTGCCATTGCTGAGGGCAATCCTGCCCGTGCCAAGGAAATTGGCATGCGCTATGGCGCCGAATTGATCATTGTCGGAAAAGCAGAAGGAAATCTCGAAGCAGAAAAAGAGTTCTATGGTGTCAAAAATGTCGAGTACGCAGCAAAGGGCGACTGCAAAGTAATCATTACAGATACAGGTGAACTCATTGCCGTATCATCAAAGACAGCAAAAAAATCCGCCGGCGGAGCAAATTCAGCAGCGAATCTCACCATGACCACTCTTGGCGAAGCGCTTGCGGCTGATGTGTACGTGAAGATTCGCACGAAGATGAGCGAAGAAGCATCGGGACCTCGTATTGTGCAGCTTGCATTCATCGGATTTGATCAGAAATCAATCGCTCAATATGAACGGAATCTGCCGCACGAAATCACTATGATCGAGCAGATGAAGTTGCGGTACTTTGAAAAAGATGCGGCAGTGTTTGAAGCGACGATCAATGGTACAGTGGATAATCTGCGCGATGAATTCACAAAACGTCAAGATGTCATCGTTGTCGGTTTCACCGGAACCCGCCTCGATATCAGCACGCCTGACTTTGCCGAGAAGGCAAAGGGAAATATGGTCATAGCAAGCCCGTTGGATATCACGCAGTTCACGATAGAGAATATTTTTCCGTCACAGGTCAATTATTACGCATACAATCCACTTGCGAAAATTGAAGTAGAGAACTCGGCAAAGACGGAAATCCGCAATGTCAAAGTTTCCATTTTTATTCCGGATTATATGAAATTACCATCGGAGCAAATAGTATCACAAATCGATGCTGGAAAGAAGCAATCGTTCAATCTCTCAGCTACACTCGATGCAAAACAGCTCTTTACGCTCAGTGCCGATGCCGCTGCACAAGCAAAAGTGGAGTTAAGTTATTTGTTTAATAATCAGCCGCAAACACGGAGTCTCATTAAACCGGTAACACTTTATAGCCGCAACACTATCAACTGGAAACGCGGCGAGTCTGTCGGTGCATTTGTTACTCCCACAGACGAAGCGGTAGTGAATTTCTCTCGGTATGTGGTCGGTAGTGTTGCGAACAATGACAGCTTGAATGCAAAACTTCCACGGAATGTTGCCTATGCGCTCGCTGTGTGGAGTGCAGTCCGGGCGAATGGATACAGTTATATTTCCAGTCCATGGAAACCGTCGGAACAGGATATACTCGACCTTGTCGCGTACCCCGTGGAAACGCTGGCATCGCGAACAGGAAACTGCAGCGCAACTTCTGTACTGATGGCATCTTGTCTTGAAAATCTTGGCGTTCAGACAAAGTTTCTTGCAACCGAAGATCATATCTATCTTATGTTTGATACGGATGTGCTGCCGAAGAATGGATATATGGTAAGCCAGAATGAAAAAGAATACATTGTTGATGAAGGAAAAATATGGATCCCGCTGGAAGCAACAATGATCAATCAGCCTTTTATGGCTGCGTGGACAAAGGGCGCGGAAGAATATTACAAGTACACTGGTGGTGGGAAAAAGATCGAGGTGATAGATACACGGAAAGCAATGGCTGCATTTCCTGCGGCAAACCTTTCGTTGCCGGCAAAAACAGTAGCAACACCGTCCGCAGAAAAAATTGTAACCTATGCTTCGCAGGATCTTACGGATTATGTATATCATCAAAACCAACTTTCCGGTTCTGCAATTGCAATCCTTGCGACTGAGAATACGCCGAGTGCAAAAAATAAGTCGGCAATTATTCAAGCCAAAGCAGGAAGTTACGATGCTGCGGTTGCTGTGTTGACAGGTGTGGACACATGGCAGGCAGAGAATACACTTGGCAATATCTATTTGCTGAAGAATGAACTTGTAACAGCACAGGAGCATTATCAAAAGAGTCTTGCATTGAATAAAGACGATGGCGGTGTGTATCTCAACTTCGGTCTTGCACGGTATTTATCCGGTTCAACAGAGGATGCAGCAGAAGCGTTTCAAGTCGCAGTAACAAAGTTTGATTCTGTGGAACAGGCGTACGAAATTTTGGGGCTTGGACGCATCAAGGAAACACTCGGTATGAAAGGTGCAGAACAATCTGAAAGAAAAGTTTCCAAGAGCGATTTGTTCGACCTCTTGAGTGAATCTCTCAGAAAAATACCCGATAAACAAAAATCCATTACACAGGCACAACGGGTGCGCGAGAAATACAAGAATGAGCAGAACCGTTTTGTGTTCGGCGGCCGCCGCGGTGCCGATCCGACACAAATTGCAAGTGTCAAGGAATTTCTTTATTGGAAAGAATAGGAACTTGAACGATAAGCTTCAACCAGGGTAGAACCTCAAAAAAAAACCCCGTCGATGAGACGGGGTTTCTTTTTTCAACGCTGAATGATTTCTTAGGAAACCACAGAAACGTTTGCAGCTTGGAGCCCTTTCGGTCCTTGCTGAACTTCAAACTCTACTTTGTCGCCCTCGTTGAGCGTCTTGTAGCCATTGCTGGTAATTGCTTTGAAGTGGACGAATACATCTTCGCCGCTTTGACGTGAAATGAAACCAAAACCTTTGGCTCCATTAAACCATTTGACTGTTCCTTTTTCCATGGAACATATCCTTTCATAAAGATTGTAAAACCGGCCGACCGCCGGCAGGGTGTACGCCGTACTCTACTCAAAAACACTTTTACTGGATTGATACGGCCCAAATAAGTCGGTAACATCTTTATGGAGGTGTTCAAACCAAAAGACCGAAGCAAACCACCAGCAGACGACTCGTAACAGGACTTACTCTACAGAAAAGGTCTCCCGAGGGAGCCATAACGGTGTACTGTTATTTAACAGTTATAAGATACTGAAGATATTTGACAATTACCAATGATTTTTTCAATTTTTTTTCCAGAAGGAATAATCTCGACTTAACAATTCTCATACCAGCTTTAGTTCAGCCAATGCATTCTTCAATTTTACGCGACTTGGCTCTGTTAAGGGCACCAATGGCAAGCGGAGGGTTTCCTCCATCATTCCCATCATTGCAAGAGCGGTTTTAACAGGAGTGGGGCTGGATTCGATGAAATTGACATGCATCAACGGCAGAAGGCGATAGTGAAGTTGCAGTGCTTCTGTCCAATTGCCTTTGAGGCAAAGCCGCAGCAAATTCGAATATTCTTTTGGCACTTCATTCGATACCACAGAAATACACCCGTCGCCTCCGAGGGCGATAATAGAATATGCAAGTGAATCATCTCCAGAGAGGAGAGAGAAATGCTTCGGCATATTGCGGGCGATTTCCATGATCTGTGCCAAGTTGCCGGATGCTTCTTTTACCATCATCACATGAGGAATTTCTTCTGCCATCCGTAACATCGTTGCGGCTTCGATGTTGCCGCCCGTTCGTCCCGGTACATTATAAATGATCAGTGGAATATCCACGGCATTGGCAACAGCGCTAAAGTGTTGGAAGTATCCATTTTGTGTTGGTCTGTTGTAGTAAGGCCCGACAACCAATGCTGCATCAGCTCCTGCTTTTTTGGCAAAGCGTGTTTTCTCAATCACTTCGGCAGTGTTATTGCTGCCGGCGCCGGCAAAGATTTTTACCCGTTTATTGGCCTGCTCAATGACAATTTCGATGACGCGCTTTTGCTCGTTTGCGTTCAGTGTTGGATTCTCGCCTGTTGTCCCAACGGGTACCAATGCTTCGACACCCCCGCTGATCTGAAAATCTACGAAGCGCCTTAATGCTGCCTCATCTATCGATCCGTCTTTTTTAAACGGTGTGACGATTGCTGTTGCTGTCCCTTGAAATTTTGTCTGTGCTGTCATGACCTATCGGTCTCCTTGTTTGAAGAGATCTTGAAACACATCGTCCATGGTAAATAATCCTTTTTTTCCGATGATCCATTCCGCTGCAAGCAATGTACCGAGTGCAAAGCCGGAACGATCTTTTGCTGTATGTTTCAATTCAATCGTATCCGTCACCGAGTCGAATGCGAGAATGTGTGTGCCAACAACCGAACCGCTGCGAGTTGAAGAAATATGAAGCTGCTCCGGACGAATCTTTCCATGAGATGTCTCGTTGAGCAATTCTTTCTTCCGGCGAAGGTGGTTTAAAACGATTTGTCCCATCGTTAATGCTGTTCCGCTCGGACTATCGAGTTTATTCTTATGATGGATCTCTTGAATGTACGCATCATAGTCTGAAAATCGATCTATCGTTTGGGCTGCAGTCCGAATGAGGTGGAAGAAGATATTGACACCCAATGAAAAGTTGGAGGCGTAAATCAACCCAATATTATTTTTCTTAACGAGTGCTTCTACTTTCGGCATTTGTTCGTGCCAGCCGGTTGTCCCGACAACGATCGGTTTGTGTGCTTCCGCCCACGGTGTAAGATCAGCGATTATACTGACGGCGTTAGCATAATGGATAACAACATCGACATTTATTCGTTGTGCAGATGTAATCGTGGGCGTATCGATATCGACGCGAAGATCGATGCTCCAGCCTCGTTCGAGAGCAAGACGCTCGATCTCTTTTCCCATCTTTCCATAACCTAATAGAGCAATCCGCATAAAGGCTATTTTCCTCCGACTGATTCGAATAAATCTATGGCAGGAATAGGCTCGAAGAATTGTTTGTGAAGCCGACGTACCGCTTCATCAACTTGTGATTCTTCGATGACGATACTCATATTGATTTCTGATGCTCCTTGAGAAATCATCACTAAGTTGATTTCCCGCAATGCGTGGAAGATCTGATTGGCAACTCCGGCAGTTGATCGCATTTGATCGCCTACGATACAAAGAATTCCTTGTTTCTCAAGGATGGAGACCTCTGCGAATGTCGAAAGTTCTGCGACAATCTTATCAAGTGTTGAGGTGTTGTCGATTGTCAACGAGACAGCAACTTCCGAAGTGCTCACAAGATCGACAGATGTCTCATATTTATTGAATACAGAAAAGATCGATTCCAGAAAGCCATACGCCATCAACATCCGCAGCGATTGAACATTGACGACGGTAATGCCGCGTTTGCAGGCGATAGATTTTACTGGAACATTTGTTTTCGGCGGACGTGAAACGATGCGTGTGCCGGTATTCTCCGGGCGTTTTGAATTCAGCACGACAACCGGAATATCTTTCTTCACCGCGGGGAATATCGTACTCGGGTGAAGTACTTTCGCTCCGAAATATGCCAGTTCTGCAGCTTCCCGGAATGAAATGATGCGCAGCTTCTGTGCCGCAGGTGCAATGCGCGGATCTGCTGTGAGTACACCGTCGACGTCTGTCCAGATCTGAATTTCTTCAGCATCCAAGGCGGCGCCTATAATGGAAGCGGAGTAGTCGGAACCTCCTCGGCCCAAAGTAGTCGTAATTCCTTTAGAATTCGATCCGATGAAGCCCTGTGTAACGATGATCGTCTTTGATGCCAGTAAAGGAGAAAGAATCTCTTTTGATTTCACATTGATCCGATCGAATTGCGGAACTGCAGATACGAATTGATTGTCCGTCATGATGAATGTTCGAGCATCGACCCATTTTGCCGGAAGACCCTGAATACACATCGCTTCGCTCAGAATCTGTGATGAAAGAAGTTCACCGGCCGATGCAATTGCATCGAGTGAACGATTCGTAAGCTCTCCTAGAATAGCAATGCCCTGGCAGAGATTCCGCAGTTCTTCGAATCGTGATTTGAATGATGCAATGAGCCGTTGGACGGTTGAGCGGTCGTCGATCAAGTTCTCCATCACTGTCACATGACGATCGAGCAAACCATTCAGAAGCAGAATAGCATCATCAAGTTTGCCTTCTTGTGCAATGCGCGCGGCTTTGAGGAGCGTGTTGGTTGCACCGGAAATGGCAGAGAGAACAACAACAGGTTGTCTGGTTTGCTCTTTTCGAACAACTTTGATAACGGTTTGCATGGACTTGGCATCTTCAACGGAAGTGCCGCCGAATTTCATAACAATCATTTCTTTAACCCTATTTTAACTCATTCAGAAAATCCAAAATCACAAAATTCAATTATCAAACAAATTACAATATCTAAAAACAAAATTTATATTATTGGAATTTAGTCATTTGATACTGTTTGTTTTTTGAATATTGTTATTTGAGATTTATCCAACTGTTTACTGTCGTTGCGAAATGAGCAGCTGTGCAATTTGCACTGCATTTGTTGCTGCGCCTTTGCGAACATTGTCCGAGACGATCCAGAGGTTAATTCCATTGCGAATGCTGAAATCTTTCCGGATTCTACCGACGAAGACATCATTCTTTCCGTACGCGTGAATGGGCAGCGGATACAGATTCGCGGCAGGATCGTCTTGAACAATGATGCCAGGTGCAGTCTTCAGAATTGCACGCACTTCTTCAACCGGACAAGGCCGGTCGAACTCGATGTTTACTGCTTCACTGTGCCCGCCGATAACCGGCACGCGCACTGTTGTGGCAGTGACCGGAATATCTGCGCCCATAATTTTTTTTGTTTCATTCGTCATTTTTTGTTCTTCCTTCGTATAACCGTTCGGAAGGAAAACATCGATATGCGGCAGTACGTTGTACGCTATTGGATGCGGAAATTTCTTTTCACGCAGCGGCTGTTCGGCAATTTCATCTTCCAGTTGGTTGACGCCTTTCTTGCCTGCACCCGTGACTGATTGGTACGTGGAGACGACAACGCGTTTGATGCCGAATGCATCGTGCAGGGGTTTCAATACCACCACCATTTGGATCGTGGAGCAATTCGGGTTAGCAATGATACCGTGGTGCTTGAAAGCATCTTTTGGATTCACCTCTGGCACAACAAGCGGAACATCCGGATCCATCCGGAATGCACTGCTGTTATCGATGACAATAGCGCCTTGTAGTACCGCTTTCGGTCCAAATTCTTTGCTCACGTTTGCGCCCGCCGAGAAAAGCGCGAAATCCACGCCGGCAAAGCTTTCAGCAGTGAGTGTTTTGACTTTTACGAGTTTCCCTTCAAATGGCATTTCCATTCCAGCGGAACGTGCGGAAGCGAGCGGAACAAGCTGCTCAACGGGAAAATTTAATTCTTCCAGAACGGTGATCATCGTTCGGCCCACTAAGCCGGTTGCACCTGCCACTGCGACTGTATATAATTTCTTCATTATTTTTGCTTTATGCGTGCGTTGAACAATACTTTACTTTGTTATAAGATACAGATTCCAATGCTTTTCTCCAAATAAATTCTTTCATGAGATGCTAATTGTTTTCAGTTGAACAAGAATGAAGGCATTGGTATATTGGCAGGAGCATCATGGTCGATTATTCGTTATGAGAGAAACAATACTTCAAACCCGGCAACTCGGGAAACGATATGGAAAGCGCTGGGCCGTCAAGAACCTGAACCTTGAAGTTTTCCGCAGTGATGTCTTTGGTTTTCTGGGACCGAACGGTGCGGGAAAAAGTACGACCATTCGTATGATTCTCTCGCTCATCAAACCAACGGAAGGTGCGACGGAAATTTTCGGCCATTCCCTCAAATCGCATCGGTCGGAGGCGCTGCGTCGTGTTGGAGGAATTGTCGAGAAACCGGATTTCTATCAATATCTCTCTGCTTATAAAAATCTTGAAATTGTCGGTGCGCTTTCCGGTGATGTGAAACGTAAAAGAATCTTCGAAGTGCTTGATCTTGTCGGCTTGAGCGACCGGGCGACTGACCGGGTTAAAACATATTCGCACGGAATGAAGCAACGGCTTGGTATTGCGCAGGCATTAATTTCCGATCCTGAGCTTATCATTCTTGATGAGCCTACCAATGGACTTGATCCACAGGGAATGAAGGAAGTGCGCGATCTCATTGTGCATCTCTCCCGTGATCAGAAGAAAACAATTATTCTCTCTTCGCATTTGCTGAACGAAATAGAAATGATCGCCAACCGCATGGCGATTATTCATAACGGAGAACTGGTCGTTCAGGGGGATGTCAATACGCTGCTGGACGAAGGGGAGAAGTATGTGATTGTTCACGCGGAGCCGCGGCAAAAGGTTCTCTCTGTTCTGAATCGTCAGAAAAGGATCTTGAAAAATTTTTCAGAGAAAGAAGGAAGGTTTGAAGTGATAATGGATTTTGCACTCATTCCTGAATTGAATAAAGCTCTTGTCGGTGCCGGTGTTCACGTGAGAGCGTTGATCCCGCGTCGTTCGCTGGAAGACTTGTTCTTGTCGATGACTGAACGTACCACATAGGATCGCATATGATTCGATTAGTATACTACGAACTTATCAAGCTCTTTTTCAAGAAGCGGACCTATATCGGCTTTGGCATTGTTCTTCTGATCGTGCCATTAGTAGAAGTAGCAATGAAGCTGGAGGGCGGTCGATTCTTGACGATAGCAATGCGCGGATTATCGCGTGACTTTCTTTTCTTTGGGAATCTGTTTAACGGATGGTTCGTTGCTCACCAAATTATGAACAGTCTCTGGTTTCATATTCCGCTTCTCATCTCGTTCGTTGCAGGAGATCAACTTGCCGGAGAAGCTACGGCGGGCACGTACCGTCTGATTCTTATCCGTCCTGTATCACGTACGCGTATTTTTATTGCAAAGTATATAACAACTCTTATTTACACAATTGGCTTCGTTTTCTTCCTGGCAGGCTTAAGTATCGGATCAGCGGTGATTCTCCTTGGGAGCGGCGATCTCATTGTTGTTCTTCGCGGCATTCTCATCCTACCGGAGGCGGAAGTTGCATGGCGCTTTTTGACCGCATATCTTCTTGCCACATGGACGATGATCACGATCGCATCGCTCTCATTTTTCTTTTCGTCATTCGTTGAGAATGCAATTGGGCCTATTGTTGCAACAATGGGAGTATACATTGTTTTTACTGTTATCAGTTTTCTTCCTGTGGAATTGTTTGAAGTCCCGAAAAAGTTTCTCTTCACATATTATCTCAATATGTGGCAAAAAATGTTTCAGGATCCGGTTCCTTGGAATGAGATTAAGACAGGCATTCTCTTCATGGGGACGTGGACACTTGCATTTGTACTGAGTGCGTGGGCTGTGTTTGTGAGGAAGGATATTTTATCATAATCTTAATAGTTACTTATAGCTTGCCGAAATATCAATCAGCCGAATGGTGCGTGGTCACCTGTTATTATTTACCATGCCAATTGGAATTATGAATGCATATCAGGCTAAATTTTCCTATTTTTCTATTCATTGTAAAAATATACTGAAGAAAAAGAAATCTCTATGAGCATTGTAGGTCTGACAATTATCGGTGAATCAATAAATGATTCTGTGCTTTTAACCCACACATTATTCGAAAAGGATGATATTGCCGGAATAGCTGAGCTGGCAAAATCGCAGGCAGGAAGCGGTGCCGCCTATTGTAAATGTAGGGTTACGTTCTCCTGAGATTTATGACGGATATCGTAAAGAAAAGTCAAGAACACAGTACGTTTCCACTTTCGATTGATACATCCAATCCTGAAATAGCCGCCGCAGGGCTGGAAGCCTACAAACCTGAACATGCAGGGAAACGAAGGCCGATTATAAATTCAATCTTTCAGGCGCGACTGCAAATGTTCGATATTTATAAAAAGCAGCTATTTATTCCGATTCTTCATGGTCCAGAAGGTTCGGATCAAAATTTTTAGAAAAAATAGAAAAGAGTTCAAATAGATGTCATTCGAGTTTGTTACATCAGGGAAACCCCCGATATCGCCACGGGAAAAGAAATTCTCGCACCTCCTGCTCTTCTTTGAAGATGTCGTAAAAGTACCAGTCTTCGGTTGTCAGCACTGCGGCGAATGCATACTATCCTCTACAGCTTTCATCTGCAGTCAGAGATGCCCCAAACGGATGCGCAATGGGCCGTGTGGAGGAACCGGCGCAGGAGGATGGTGCGAAGTATATCCTGAACGAAAATGTGTTTGGTACAGAATCTATTATCGCTCAAAAATACTGAATCGCTTAAACTTGTTGTATAAAATAAATAAGATCCATAACTGGAATTTAGAGGGCACCTCCGCCTGGCTCAACGTATTCATGAAGCGAATTGATGCACCGATTTGGTTTGTTCGCAGCGATAAGAAAAAAGTGAAGGAAATGCTGTCCGATGACGTTCAAAGAAAAAATTGAATCAGGTACGTTTATCGTTTGCGGCGAGATAGGTCCGCCAAAAAGCTGTGACGGGGATGTACTCAGGGAAAAATCCAAGTACTTCAAAGGCGTTGTCGACGCGGTTAATATAACAGATAATCAGACTGCTATCGTTCGATTATCAAGCATAGCTTCAGCAAAAATATTGTTGGAGGTAGGCGTTGAACCGATTATGCAGATGACGTGCCGCGACCGTAACAGGATTGCTATTCAGAGCGATTTGTTGGGTGCTGCCGCACTCGGCATTCATAACGTACTCTGTTTAACAGGCGATTATCAGAAATTCGGCGACCAGCCTGAAGCCAAAGGGGTGTTTGATTTAGATTCGATACAACTCATTGCTACAGCCGCTAAGATGAACAGCGGCTTTTTACTTTCTGAGCAAGAAATGAAAAAGGCTCCCGATTTTCTTATTGGTGCTGCGGCAAATCCATTTGCAGAGCCGTTTGAAATGCGACTTATTCGTTTACATAAAAAAGTAAAAGCAGGGGCACGTTTCATCCAGACTCAGCCGGTATTTGATATGGATATTTTTACCCGCTGGATGGAAAAAGTTGTCGAGATGGGACTGCATGAGAAATGCGCAATTCTTGCCGGCGTTATGCCGGTGAAATCTGTAAAAGCTTTATATCATATGAAAAAGGAAGTTCCCGGTGTAAAAATAAACGACGAGTATATCAATCGCTTGGAAAACGCTTCTGACCCGAAAGAAGAAGGAGTAAAGATTGCGATTGAAATGATTCAAGCGCTCAAAAAGATAAAAGGGGTACGGGGCATACATATTATGCCTGTTATGTGGGAAAGTATAACGCCAACCATTGTCAAAGAAACAGGATTAGGTATAATCTGATACTAAACGCGAAACATCATCTCTCAAATTGTAGGAAGGATGATATTTGAAAATTCGAGAGAGAGTGCAAGAAATCCGAAGCGGTTTCCATCCGACATTCTGGGTAGCGAACGGAATGGAACTGTTCGAGCGGCTGGCATATTACGGACAGCAAATTGTTTTCATGATTTACCTTCGTAATAAACTTGGATTCACAGAGACGGAAGCCGGACAACTCTCTGGAATCTTCGGCGGAGTGATTTATTTGCTGCCAATCCTCGGAGGCACACTTGCAGATAAGTGGGGATTTCGCAGGGCGTTCAATATTGCTTTTTCCATTTTGGCTCTCGGTTATTTCTTAATCGGTTCTGTGGGGATGAGTGCGTTTGCCGGTGTCTATAGTAATTTCAATCTGTACTGGTTACTTGTGATCTTCTTAGTGCTCACGGCATTCGGAGGTTCGTTCATCAAACCGTCTGTACTTGGGACGGTTGCAGTGACATCGAAAGAGGAGACGAAGTCGCTGGGGTTTGCGGTGTACTACTGGTTAGTCAATGTCGGAGCGTTGCTTGGGCCGACAATCGCCTATTTTGTGCGCGACAGTTTCGGAAATGAATTTGTCTATTTGGTTTCGTCGGTCAGCTGCCTTGCAATGCTCGTTGTCAATTTGATTCTCTACAAGGAAGTGAAGAGCGCGCGCACGGAAGTCATTGAATCTCTTGGAAAAAAGATCACCAATCTATTTGTGGTACTGGCGAATTTCAAATTCATGATCTTTCTGCTCATCTATTCTCTCTACTGGATTATCTTTTGGCAGGAATTCATCATCGTCCCATATTACGTCACTGATTACATTAATGCATCGGCGCCGTATGAAATTCTTCAATCATGGGCTGGGGCCGGGGCGATCATTCTCTTTCAGATTCCGCTCAATCGTCTCACGAAGAATATTCCGACACGTACTGCAATCGTTCTTGGATTTGCGGTTTCGAGTTTAATCTGGCTCATCATCGGCATCTATCCAAGTATTCCGACTATTGCAGCCGGTATCGTTGCGTTCGCTGTCGGCGAAATGATTCAAGCACCACGATATTACGAATATATTTCAGAAATCGCACCGCCCGGCCAGCAAGGATTGTATCAGGGATATGCATTTCTGCCCATTGCTATAGCAAGATTTGTCGGCGATCCCCTTGGCGGATGGCTCTATCAAACATCCAAAGCAAATGGCAAACCGGAAATGGTGTGGTTTGCTCTCATAGGCATTGGCGCACTTGGTACATTGTTGATGATTCTCTATAATAAATTTGTACATGCTCAAGAAACAAGAACAACGTAAAGTATGTTTATAGCAAGTGTGGGATAGGATTCCATCCTGTCCTATGAAATAGTAAAGAGGTGAAAATGAAAATTGTAAGAATAGTATTGATGACCGGCTTGGTATTGAATACAACATTTTCACAAAAACTATCGGAAGCGCTGAATGCCGACACTATTCTCGCGAAAGCTGTGAAAGGATTCGCGGAGGTCCATGACTTTGTAGTGACTATCGATGCACAACTCAAAATAGAGCGCGTACAAGTTCCCAAAATGCATGCAATGATGTACTTTAAGATGCCGGATAAAGTTCATTTTACATCGCAGGGTTTTTTGTTCGTACCGCGCGACGGCGTGACGATGAATCCCGCAGTTTTGTCACAACGGTATGATGCATCCTTTATCGGAACAGAAACGATAGAGGGGCTAAAGCTTTTTAAGCTTCAGCTTGCCGCAAAAGCAAAGAAAACAAAATTAAGACAAATGTATGCATGGATTGATCCTGTGCACTGGACGATAGCAAAGATAGAAACCATTCCGTATGAAGGCCGGACACTCTCTATCGTCTTTACATATGAATTTGTGCAGGAAAAATTTTGGCTGCCCGCCAGGATACTATTTACTTTCGGTTCGACGACGGAAGAAGAGAAAGCTGCGGATGATTCGACTTCCCAGCCTGCAGATCAATTCAGTCAAATGCAGCGCGGAGTGCCGAGAAATGGCACGGCAACTATTCTGTATTCAAATTATAAAGTGAATGTTGGACTTGACGATGCTGTTTTTGAGGAGAAGATACATTAATCCGCCGTTCGATCAATTGAACGATAGGACATTATTAATTATCTTGCAGATAAAATAATTATTGGAGGGCAATACGCCATGGCAAACCAACCGATAAAAATAGTAGTCACAACACCATATTTTGGCTCGCTATTTCAAATCGCTATACTTGATCACTTTAAAAAGTTGATAGGTCCGGAGAATTTGTCCTTCCGGTCTTCATCGGGTGAAATGGATAAGCAAATTGAAAGCTTAAAAAAAATATTGTCGGAGAATAAACCTACTGTTTTGATAGCCATATCTATGTGTCCGAATCATGATATTATTTCGATTTATAAGAAGAACAATGTTCCAATTATATTATTGGATGAAGAAGCAGAGGGAGCGTCCACCATAGCTACAGATAACTATACGGGTGGACATATTGCTGCAGAATATCTCATTTCAAAAGGGAGAAAGAAAATAGCAATTATCACGGGCAGGACTCAAACCAGAGAGAATTACGGCGGGAATTACAATGCAAGACTGCGGCTCGAGGGATTCAAAGATGCATTAAAACATAGCGGGCTTTCCATACCACCCGGATATGCTGTAGAGGTGGCAAATTACTCTCGTGAAGACGGTGTCGCAGCAATGCCAAAGCTAATAGATGCAGGTGTCGATGCCATTTTCTGTGCAGCAGCAGATAACTGCGCGTTGGGTCTTCTTTCCGTAGCGAGAGAAAGAGGAACGAAAATACCTGAGGATATTGCTATTATCGGTTTTGATGATTTACCGATTGCGCGACTTTCAACTCCAGGACTCACAACGATCAGGCAACCTATGGATGAAATAGTGGAAGCAGCATATAAAATGGCGACAATACAGCGAGATGAAATTCTTAAAAATCCACAAAAGGTTTTATTTAAACCCAAACTTATTATCCGACAGTCCACATAACACTTAAAAGAATTCAATAGGGGGCTGATTCACTTGTCCGCCGAAGTGTACGCGCAGGGGGAGAATCCGCCCCTACGTCAACATCATGAATAATTATGATACCATGAATATAGTCCGGCATAATACTCTATTCGTCCAATTTGGGTTGGCGCCTGTCCTTCTTGAGTGGTATAGGTGAAACATTCGCAGGGACGAATGGCGATACGTCCCTACAATTTAAAACAATCCTGTAATATTTCCATTCTCATCAACATCAACGTTTTCGGCCGCGGGGATATTCGGGAGCCCCGGCATGCGCATGATCTCGCCTGTTATGGGAATAACGAATCCTGCCCCGGCAGCAACTTCGATTTCTCTCACGGTCAAGAGAAAATTTTCCGGCCTTCCAAGTAATTTAGGATTGTCGGAAAGCGAGTTTTGAGTTTTTGCCATGCACACAGGAAGTTTATCTAATCCGAGTTTCTTTATTTTTTCTAAATCGGATTTGGCTCTTGCTGTAAACTCGACTGCTTTTGCTCCGTAAATGTTCTTTGCGATAGTTTCGACTTTTTTCGGAATATCCCAATTCCAGTCGTATGTCGGTTTATATCTATTCTTACAATTTTTGGTAAGGTCGCAGACTATCTCTGCAAGCTCCATCGAACCTTCGCCCCCTTTTCCCCAAACATCGGCAACGGAAGCCGGAACACCAAGCTCTTTACACCTGTCTATTATTAAGTTCAATTCTTCATCGGTATCCGATGCGAATCTGTTTATGGCAACTACCGAGCGGATGCCGAATGCGAGAATATTTTCAATATGCTTTTCGAGATTAGCCAATCCTTTTTTTAATGCCTCTTTATTTGGCTGATGAACGGTCTTCAGTTCTGCGCCGCCATGATATTTTAATGCTTTTAAGGTTGCGACAAGGACAACCGCTTTAGGCGATAAGCCTGAATATCCGCATTTAATATCGAAAAACTTCTCTGCCCCTAAATCAAATGCAAATCCTGCTTCGGTTACCACGTAATCGGAAAGAGACAAACCAATCTTTGTCGCAACGACAGTGTTGGTTCCCTGGGCAATGTTGGCAAACGGTCCGCCGTGAATGATCGCGGGATTTCCTTCAATCGTCTGAACGAGGTTAGGCATAAGAGCGTCTCTGAGTAGTGCGGTCATTGCGCCGCTTGCCTTCAAATCGCGTGCATAGATCGGATTTTTGTCATAGGTAAATCCGATAAAAATATTTCCTAATTTTCTTTTTAGATCCGTAAGATTTTCTGCGAGGCAAAGTATCGCCATAACTTCCGAGGCGGCGGTAATATCAAATCCTGTTTCGCGAGGGACACCGGAAAGAGTTCCTCCAAGTCCGACAATAATATTTCTCAGGGAACGATCGTTCATATCCATGACCCTTCTCCACGATACCGTGCGAGGATCGATTCCCAGATTATTTTTTTTGTTCTGAATATTATTATCAATGAGTGCAGCAAGCAAATTATGCGCTTTTTCAACAGCCGAAAAATCTCCGGTGAAATGAAGATTAATATCTTCCATTGGTACTACCTGTGCATGTCCGCTCCCTGTCGCACCGCCTTTCATTCCAAACACGGGACCAAGAGAAGGTTCGCGCAGCACAACGGTCGTCTGTTTTCCAATTTTATTCATTCCCTGAGTTAAACACCGATTGAAACGGTCGTTTTGCCTTCACCTGCAGGCGTAGGAGAAATAGCCGAAACCAAAATCAAGTTGTTCTCGTTGCATTTCTTGCTGTAAATATATTTCAATGGAACTTTTGCCTTGTAATTGCCATAGAGAATGAGGTCATCCTCAGAAATTTTGAGCCTTGCAGCAATTTCCTTAATATTCTTCATTGTCATTCAATCCCGTATAAAAGTTGTGATTTCTCTATGTGTCTGATGGGGGTGCTCATCAAAAAAATAAACGTACTCCCGATGGAAGGTATTCTAGAACTCTCAATGTACTACTTTCCTTATCGGCTGAGAAGCACATGTCTTTGCCGGTTGCAGTATAAATATTCATGTTCTATCTTTTTTTATTGAAGGAATATAACTATTATTGACTAATAAATTCTATAAAATTGATACATCTGAAACATGAAAATTGACTGTCCTTCTATGGAGCGAAGCGACGAAATATCATGAACGATAAAGCATCAACAGATTCATTATCCTGAAATTTATAACGATGAAAGAAAGACAGACATCTGTTTCATTATCTGAAGTTCATCACAGCGTTCCCATTCCTCGAGGAACGGGATTTTTCAGACGGTTGTTGGCATTCGCCGGCCCTGCGTATCTCGTGAGCGTTGGTTACATGGATCCGGGAAATTGGGCAACGGACCTTGAAGGGGGCGCGCGCTTCGGCTATCAACTGATTTGGGTCATCTTAATGTCCAACGCTATGGCGGTTCTGCTGCAAACTCTTTCAGCAAGATTTGGTATCGTTACCGGCCAGGACTTAGCCCAAGCCTGTCGAAAAAATTATCCGCGTACAGTCGCTCATGCCCTCTGGGTGCTTTGCGAGATTGCGATTGCTGCTTGTGATCTTGCTGAAGTCCTCGGAACTGCAATCGGCATAAATCTGCTTTTTCATGTTCCGCTTTTGTATGGTGTTATTATCACCGGCGCAGATACACTTTTATTTCTCATGATCCAGAGCTTTGGCATCCGTAAAATAGAAGCGTTTATCCTCACGCTCATAGCGACGATGGGTATATGTTTCGGTATTGAAATGATCTTCGCAAAACCGGATTGGATTGAAGCAGGAAAGGGATTCCTCCCCATACTTAATTCGAGCAGTCTTTATATTGCCATCGGCATTCTCGGTGCAACGGTCATGCCCCATAATCTCTATATGCATTCTGCCCTCGTCCAAACACGAACTGTGGCTGAAACTGATGAAGGGAAAAAACAAGCATGCAAATATAACATGTGGGATACCAGTATTGCTTTAAACGCTGCTTTTTTTGTGAATGCTGCAATATTGATTTTATCCGCATCGGTATTTTTCAGCAGGGGAATCATTGTTACCGAGATTCAACAAGCATATCAATTATTGGCGCCGCTTTTGGGAACAGCAATGGCAAGCACGCTCTTTGCCGTTGCACTGATCGCTTCAGGACAGAGTTCAACACTTACCGGGACTTTAGCCGGACAAATTGTGATGGAAGGATTTTTGCATATCCGCATTCGTCCCTGGGTCCGCAGACTTATTACAAGATTTCTTGCAATCGTTCCCGCAGTCATTGTCATCGCCATCAAAGGAGACCAGGCATCGTATGAACTACTCATTCTCAGTCAAGTTGTTTTGAGCTTGCAGCTTCCCTTCGCAGTCATTCCACTGATCCAATTCACCAACGATAAATCACGGATGGGATCGTTTGCAAATAAAGTATGGGTGAAAGTTCTTGCATGGTTAACTGCCGGGATTATTGTCGGATTGAATGCATGGCTCGTCTACCAAACACTTGAGGGATGGATAGAATCTGCCGGAGAAAATGCTCTATGGTTATGGATAACCGTTGTCCCAGTTGTCGCCGCTATTTATTTTCTTCTCATGTATATTTCGTTACCGAAAACTTGGCGCAGGAGAGAACCCACAATGCCTTCAGAAATTGAACACCTTGAATTTGTACCGCATCCATATACTCGTATTGGAGTCGCACTTGATTTAGGTTTGATGGATTCGAAAGTGCTTTCGCATGCGCAATCGCTTGCGCAGCAAAATGTCGCGCATCTTATTCTCATGCATATTGTTGAAGGAGTAGGCGGGCAATTGTTTGGCAAACATGCTTATGATGATGAAACCCGGGATGATTTGCAGCATTTGGAAAAACATGCAGAAGAACTCCGAATTACAGGGATTGATGTTCAGGCAGTGCTGGGCTTTGGACGTGTACCGAAAGAGATTATCCGAATAGCCCAGGAGCAGAAAATCGACCTGCTTGTTATGGGTGGGCATGGACACCGCGGGATGAAAGATTTGATCTTTGGTACTTCAATTTCAAAGGTTCGTCATGCCTTAAAGATACCTGTTCTTGTCATTCAATAAGACTCCCCTCAATAAACAAAAAGCCGAACTGGTTTTTACCAGCTCGGCTTTGATTTTTTTTGTGGTATAGAAAATTATTTTTGAGTCTTATCGTTATGTTTTGCTCTATATATATGGCGGCTCGCTTTCCTTTGATCGTGACGAATTTTTTGACGTTCTTGAGGCGTTACTTTTCCGTCTGATTTTGCCTGCAATTTTTCAGCCTGGATCTTTCCTTGCTCTTTCTCCAGACGTACAGTTTCGCCTTTTGTGAGTTCTCCGCTTTGGACCCCTTGTTTAATTCGTGCTTGTTGGCGTATCTGTCTTTTTGTAATTTTGGGAGTCTTTGGCGGCGCCGTTTGTTCCTGTGCAGAAACACTCCAGCAGAATAAAGAAATTACCAATGCGGTGATCATCAGACTACTTCTTTTCATACCTTCCTCCTATTTAATGAATGGATAAAAAGCGTTTCTCATATCTGGTAATAAGATACTGAAATATGGTGTTTGGTTTAAATATTTAAGCATGGAACAGGTTCATTATTCTTCATATTGTCAATCAATTCCGGTATTTACGGAACATCATTCTCTATGCCTTCTTTCAACGCTTGTTCGTATTCTCTTTTATACTCCTTCACTCCTTTAAAAAGTGCTTCTGCAATTTTTCTTTGGCCATCCTGACTGCGAAGGAACTGCTCTTCTTTTCTATTGGAGAGATATCCAAGCTCTACGAGGACATTGGGCATGGATGCACCGACAAGGACATAGAATCCGGCTTGTTTCACACCGCTGTTCTTGATACGCAGGTTTTTCGCCATTGATCCGATAGCACACTCGGCAAATTGCTCGCTCTGTTTCATATAGGAACTTTGCGCCATCGTTACGAGGATGAATTCCTCTTCCGTCAATTTTTGATATCGCTCCTGGTATCCTTCTTCCATCTGAATGACGGCATTTTCTCGTGAGGCGATTGCAACCGCTTCCTCCGAGCGGTTAGGGCGAAGCAAGTAGATTTCAAAGCCATTCATGCTCGATGGTTTATGCGGCAATGCATTACAATGAAGGCTGACAAATAATTTTCCAGCGGCTTCGTTAGCGATTTGTGTGCGTCGGTACAGTTCGACAAATCGGTCTGTTGTGCGTGTGTAAACGACCTGAACGTCTTTTAAGTTCTTTTCAATGAGTTGTCCGAACTTGAGTGCGACACTGAGAGTAATGTCTTTTTCGTAAGTGCCCACAACACCAACAGTTCCCGGATCTTTACCGCCATGTCCTGCATCGATAACGATGACATCAAGTTTCCAGCGATCGCGCGTGTATTCACGGTTCTGTTTGACGGCTTCTAGTCTCTTTTTTTCTAACTCTTTTCTTTCGGATTCAGAACGGATCCTCAGCGAGATAAAAAGGTTGTTCGATGCCGGATCGTTTGCCGCTTCTGCTTGTACAACATCGGGAGTAACGCGAAACGTTAATTGGACGGAAGCAGGTGATTGAAATGCGAGGATTTTCTTTACCACTTCGGAGGGTTTGATTCTATTCAATGCAGCTGTATCAGCTGTGACTCCGGTAATGGTTACAAATAGCCAGCCATCAGGTTTCAGCCAAGTTTCGATGTCGCCGAGTTTCTTATTGGCAAGAATAGTGATGAGAGACCCGTTCAGTTTCTTTTCAATCTCAATCCCTGCAATATCATATGGCGATGTGGATGAACGTAACTCGAGCATCTTGCGATGTGCATCGAATAATAATGGTTTATCGGCGATACGTTCAAAGACCGTCACGAACGTGAAAACCGGTACGAAGAACTCTCCGTTTTTGCGAATCACCTGTGCCGGCATTTGATACACTGTAGCGATGTTCGATAAACGTTCTGTAATGACAACGAAAGGATTCTGATTTGTAAATCGAACGAGTTGCGAAGCAATGAGACATTCGATCTTTCCGGTGCTGTCGTTAAGAATGCCGGGGAGGTGCAGCGGTTTCAAAAAATCGTTGAGAGAAAGGTAGAGAACTTCAGCGCTGTCGAGGGTCCGGACGAGTGCAGTATCGCCGTTTGCCAGACGAAATGTGATCGGAGTTTCTTGATCGGTCTCTTGAGAATGACACAGGGAAAAAGAAATGACAGAGAGAAATAAGAATTTCCAAAAGCAGGGGCGGTTCATCTAACGATAATTCACGAATTGCAGTGCAAATGGAAAGTCCTGACCGCGAAGCAGACTGATAACAGCTTGCAGGTCATCCTTATCCTTTCCACTTACGCGTACCTGGTCTTCCATGATTTGTGCTTGCACTTTCAATTTCGAATCTTTCACGAGTTTTGTAATTTTTTTTGCATCGTCTTTTGCAATACCAACCTGCAGAGTAATGATTTGCCGTACCGAACTGGAAGCAGCAGGTTCAACATTTCCGTATTTGAGCGCCTTCAGAGGAACGCTGCGTTTGATCAACTTTGATTGTAAAATATCTATGACACTTTTCAAATGAAATTCATCGCCAGTAGTAACAACGAGCTTTTTCTCTTTTTGGTCAAGCTCAACTGTCGTATGGATTCCTTTGAAATCATACCGCTGGATGATTTCTTTGTGTGCCTGATTGACCGCATTATCAACTTCCTGAAGATTTACTTCGGATACAATATCGAAAGAGTTTTGCTGCGCCATGATATTAATGGATGACCTGAAAGGCGTTGTTTTGTTCGTTGACGATCACTTGTACCTGTGTTGTGTCTTTCCCTACAGCCACTGTTCCAATACCCCTGATGACAACTTCATCTTTTGTTGGAGATCCTACAATAAAATATCGCCCATTTGCATTTGAAGACACATTAGAAAGCATTGGAAGCGTTATGCCGGAAAAACTTCTATTACCACCACCGAGTGTTGATGGTCTCCAATAGAACTCACGTGCCTTACCAGCATAAAAGAGCAGGTCATTCTTGAGCGCATTGCAGTTTGCTTCGACCGCTTTTGCTTGAGATCTCGTGATTACTACTGTCATACCGATACCAACTAACACTAAAATAAACATTATCAACAACAATTGCTTGGTTTTCATATTGTCTCCTTCAGAATTATGGCTCGTGCGATATTGGGAAGTATCTCATTTACGGATTTCTCCCGTACCCATGCTCCAAAAAGCCAGGTCTAATTCATCCAATCTTATGCCAATGTCGCTGGAAAATATTTTAAATCGCTGCTCGATTTCAAGATATTGGTTTTTATTTATCGAATTCGGGATTGAATCAACGATTCCCAGTCGTTCCAACATGCGTAAAATGTGCCGATCAAGAATGGCGAGTCCGTTGTTTTTACCTATGTTACGTAGAAAATGTGTAGCCTCTTTATAACCTAAACCGATGATGTGCGTCACAAGCCACTCTCGCAGATCGAATGCTAAAGCTGGTTCCGATAATTTTTGTGCAATGACAGAGAATTGTTCCTTCATATGTAAGAGATGCCGCGTTTTTGTTTTATGAAAGCGAATATAATGTTCTTTACGCCGAAGGATAGGTTCAGGATCTATATATTGAGAACGGAATCCGGCGTCACGAAGCTGAGCGACAGCCTGTTCAGCATGTGCTGCGCTTGATTGGGGTGTGAGAAGGCAATAGGCAAGTTCATAGAAATATTCTGAAGGGGGTACAGATTGAAACTCCGATAATCGAACTCGGATTGCTTCCTTGTGTTTCAGATAGTGATGTTCTAATTCATCGAGTAGTTTTATTCTATCGGGGAGAGCCGTTTTCATTTTGGCAGTGAAATAAAGCTTTTCGCTTTTTGGGATTGTATTTGAATTAATCCATCGCGTTGAAGTCCGGTCAATACCAGCGAAAACCATTTTTTGTTTTGGCTTCTTGCTTCCGGTCGTACCATATGTAACAACCGATTTGATTCGATCGATTGACGATGACTCATGGTGCGCAGCAGTGCAACAATTCGTCCGCGATAAATTCTATTCGGAATCATGGTATGATGATTCTTTCCATGATAAGATTTCTTCGGTTTATGGATTTGAAATGCACTTGGACAATATTGTTTGAGCGGACATTCAACACAGCGCGGATGAGCTGCTGTGCAGAGAGTGCTGCCAAGTTCCATGAGCGCCTGATTCCATTCGTATGCTTTTCTTTTAGGGAGCACCGATTCAGCAAGTTCCCATTCATCCATGGAACGGGCTTCTTTGGGAAACAACCGGGCAAGAATCCGGCGCACGTTCGTGTCGACGACAGCCGTGTGTTGTCCGAATGAAAAGCAAGCGACAGCATGAGCCGTGTAACGTCCGATACCGGGAAGTTTTTGGAGAATATGAATATCAGAGGGTAGTCGGCCGTTGTTATCATTCATAATCTCTTTGGCAACCTGCTGCAGGCGTACTGCACGGTTGTTATAACCCATACCTGCCCAAGCGCGAATTACATCGGCAGTCCGAGCATAGGCAAGCGACGAGAAGTTCGGGAACCAGCGCAGGAACTCCGGATACTTTTGCAGTACGCGGTTTACCTGAGTCTGCTGAAGCATCACTTCCGAGACAAGAATGCGATAAGGGTTCCGTGTCGTTCGCCAGGGAAGTGGACGAGCGTTCTTCCGATACCAAGACAGAAAGGATTTGGTGATTGCTGATGTGCGATTGTGGATTGACGAATGCGTCATTACATTTGATTATGGAGTGAGCTTTGCGACGAACGGCCTGTTCCCATCAAGCATATCCATCTGTTTTAATTCATCAACGGTTACCCAGCGAATCTGTTCAAAGACATTGTTCTGCGGTTCTCCCTCAAAACCGGAGAGGGAGCAGTATGCCACGTTGAATATTCCGCCGTCTTCATAATAGGCCGCTTGTATTTGAATGCGTTCGATGGAATGAATTTCGATGGTAAGTTCTTCGCGCAGTTCACGCCGCAAGCATTGTTCGGTAGTTTCTCCGTTTTCAAGTTTTCCGCCGGGGAATTCCCACTTGAGCTCATATCTGCCGCCTCTCTTTCGTTGGCAGATAAGTATCTTCCCGTTTTTTCGGAGTATGCCGACTGCAACTTCTGTCATTTTATCCTTCTGTATGGAATTGAATATATTGAAACACTAATGGAATTCCAATGGTTCTCTTCCTCTTCCTTATTGTAAATTAACTTGAGAAAAAAGAGAAAAAGACTATATTGATGCAAGCGCCAACTAATCAAAAAGGAAAAACCTATGCGTACTCTTCGAAGTCTATTCTTCGTGCTTTCAATATATTTCATACTGTTGACACAACAAATCTTCGCACAAGTGGTTATCAGCGAAGTTTATGGAGGAGGCGGAAATTCCGGCGCAATATTTAAAAATGATTTTATCGAACTGTACAATCCCACAAATTCTGTTATTTCGGTTACCGGGTGGTCAGTGCAATATGCTTCTGCAACTGGAACTACTTGGCAAGTCACAAGTCTCACTGGCTCTGTAGCACCTCATGGATTTTATCTTGTTCAAGAAGCTCAAGGTACGGGAGGAACAACGAATCTGCCGACTCCTGATGCAACCGGGACGATTGCAATGAGCGGCACTGCCGGAAAGGTTGCATTATGTAACACAATAACTGCATTGACAGGTGCAAGTCCCACAAGTGTTGCCTTTGTTGATCTAGTCGGATATGGAACTGCAACTTATTATGAAGGAAGTGGCACTGCACCAGCACCATCGAATACAACGAGCATAGAACGTAAAGCATCGTCTACATCGACGGCAGTGACCATGGGCTCCGGAGGGGGAGAAGAATTTTCCGGAAATGGTTACGATTCCAACAATAATGCCGCTGATTTCTTTACCAGAGTACCACAACCGCAGAACTCGTCAAGTCCTGCGGAACCTGCTTTAGCGGGCGGCGATGTTACTCCGCCATCGGTTGTAGCGATACAAGTTCTCTCCAATACTCAGTTGGAAGTACTGTTTAGCGAAGCAATTGATTCACTTTCTTCATCCACACCTACAAATTATGCAATCAATAAAGCGCTCATTGTAACACAAGCTCATCGTGACAGCACAAATTTGGCACGGGTTCTCTTAACTATAACACATATGGACAATGATTTCTATATACTCACTGTTCAAAATATAAAAGATATTGCTGGAAATGTGATGACAACACCGGCGACCTTTTCCTTTACAGTTGGAGTTCTTACTGTGGCTCAAGCTCGAGCTGCTGGATCAGGTGTCACTGTCCGAGTGCGCGGTGTCGTAACGGTTGCTAATGAATTCAAATCTCCGTCATTTGTTCAAGATACGACTGCCGGTGTCGCGGTCTACGGTTCAAGCTTCAGTAGTTCAGCGCGCGTTGGAGATCTCTGGGAGATTGCTGGTGTGCTGAAAGATTTCAACGGACTCTTGGAGATCGATCCGATTACCGATACGGTGCGGCTCAGTTCCGGTAATCCACTTCCGTTGCCAAAAGTAGTCAAGTCCACAGATCTGAACGAAGCATTGGAAGCGCAGCTTGTTCGTATCAACAAGGTGAAGTTTGTTGCTACAAGCAGTTTTGGTGCCGGTGACAGCAGCTATTCTGCCGGCGATCCGTTCGGTAGTATGACGGTTCGAGTAGATAAAGACTCAAATATTCCCTCCAGCCCGATTCCCGCCGATTCTGTAAACATCGTCGGTGTCTTGACGGATTATAAAGGCGCGTACCAATTGCAGCCTCGCAGTATTAACGATATCGGCATTATTGATCCACCGCCGGAACAATCGTGGATGGATATTTTTGCCGCGCGCGGCTTGCCGGATAATTCAGTTGTGAAAGTCCGCGGGGTCGTAACATTTGTTCAGCCCTCATCGACTTCAGCACGCACAGTTTTTTTTCAGGATCGAACAGGCGGAATAGCAGCATACCATCCGAAAACCGATACACTTATGGTGGGAGATTCTATAGAAGTGAAGGGAGTGCTCGTCAATTATCAGAATCTGCAAGAAATCAACCCGATAGATTCTGTGATACGTCTTGCGCGTGGTGTTCCGTTGCCGGCAGCAAAAGATTTGAATGTCTCGCAAGCATCGGAGATCTATGAGAGTCAACTTGTGCGTATCATGGCTGTTCAATTTGTCGAGACAGGAAGTTTTACCGGAGGGACAACAGGAATGACATACCACGTGACTCATGGTGCAACGCAATTGGATGTTCGGGTGCCGTACGGTACTTCGTTGGAAGGAACTGCTCTTCCTGTGGGTGCAATCAATCTTTCCGGAATACTTGGTCAATACGATACGAAGTACCAGCTTATGCCGCGTGCACAAAGCGACATCGAACAATTACCCGGGCCTGCTTTTGCTTCTTTTCCGGTGATTACGACACTTACCGATACAAGCTTCACTGTAAGTTGGACGACATTAGCGCCCGGACATTCCCATATTTCATTCGGGACGACACCTGTATTCGATGATTCCATCGCTACTCCGATTTCCGTATTGGTCACATCTCATGTACTCACTGTGCCGGGAAGAAAAGCGGGACGGCTTTATTATTTCCGGGCGGCATCGACGGATGATGCAGGCACGAGTTTTTCTGCAACCTATCCTGTGGTAACGACTTCGTCCCAGAGTTCCGGACAAATGGATGTCTATTTTAATTACTCCGTTGATGGAACATTAGGATTACAACCGGCAGCAAATGGGAACGTTGATCTCCAGGCGAAGCTGCTGGAGCGGATTTCACATGCCGCTAAGTCGATCGATCTTGCATTATATTCATTTGATGATTTCGACAGTTCAGTGAAGGTTGTTGCAAACTGCGTTGCAGACTCATTGATCGCAGCGAAGAATCGCGGCGTTGCAGTACGGATGGTGTTTGACGATAAGCAGACTTCTTCACCGTTAGCAAAAATGATCAATGCAGGAATCTCGGTGCAAAAAAGAAACCTGATTAACGATAACGGTATTATGCACAACAAGTTTTTTATTTTTGACGGACGCGATACAACCAGTGCAACGGACGACTGGGTTCTCAGCGGCTCTTGGAATGTGACGGACATCGGGACATATCTTGACGCTCAAAATGCTGTGTTCATTCAGGACCAATCTCTCGCGCGTATCTACACATTAGAGTTCGAAGAAATGTTCGGAAGCTCAGGCGAGACAGCCAATCCGGGTCTGGCGCGATTCGGACCCACAAAGCAGGATAACACACCGCACTATACAATCATTCATGGAACGAGAGTGGAAGTGTACTTCAGTCCATCCGACCAAACGACTTCGCGAATCATTCAAGCGCTTTCTACCGCAAACTCGAATATCTTTTTTGGTTTGCTCGATTTTACGCGTGATGATATACGCGATCAGCTTCTTGCGAGCAAAAATGCTGGTATTGTTGTGAGAGGAATGATCGATCAACAGCCGAGCGAATTGGGCACGCTGCAATCCGCCGGTGTCGATGCGATGCAAGCGGGACATTCGGTGGTCGCCGGACTTTTTCATCACAAGTACGGCATTGTCGATCCGTTCAGCGATGCAAGCGATCCGTTGGTGATTACCGGAAGCCATAACTGGTCCACGGCGGCTGAAGTTGACAACGACGAGAACACACTCATCATTCATTCCGGCATTATCGCGAGACAGTATGTGCAGGAATTCAGCGAGCGCTACAAAGAAAGCGGTGGTGCGGGTACTATCACGGGTGTAGAAAATCAGAAGAGCGATATGCCGGCACGCTATGAGCTTTCACAAAATTATCCGAATCCATTCAATCCGGTAACGAGCATCAGTTACCAGTTACCATCTGCCGGTCACATCAATTTGAAAGTGTATGACATTCTTGGGCGAGAAGTGGCAATTTTGGTGGATGAGATAAAACCTGCAGGAACATATTCGGTGAGATGGGAAGCCTCACGCTTCTCAAGCGGTGCGTATTTCTATCGACTTCAAGCCGGCCATTTTGTTGACACAAAGAAACTTGTTCTGATAAAATAACAGGAGAGAGAAAGCAGGAAGTAAAAGGGGAAAAGGGAATGAGAGAAAAATATATACACTGTCGATTTTGTGGACTAAGGAGAAGATCAAACAAGGGAATGTCGTTCTTGCGGTTATATAACGGGAATCCAGAATACGAGACTCCCGAATGAAACATTCGGGAGTGACAAAGTATGGCTTCTAGTTATGTATCCAGCGGGCTGCGGATATTAAGATTGCCCCGGTCAACAACGTGGGTATAGATCTGTGTCGTCCTGACATCTTTATGTCCTAACAATTCCTGAACCGTGCGGATATCATAACCGCTCTCTAGGAGATGCGTAGCAAATGAATGGCGCAGCGAGTGAATTGTTCCTGCTTTTCGCACTTCGGATTTTTGTAATGCCGTTTTGAAAGCCCGTTGTACGACACTTTCATCGATATGGTGCCGTTGAATGGCTCCTGATAACGGATCCATTGAACGCTTTGAAGCAGGAAAAATATATTGCCATAAAAATTCTTTTGCAGCGCGCGGAAATTTTCTGCGGATGGCATCCGGCAAATACACATCGCCATAGCCATCGGCTTTATCTTCTTGATGCAAGAGTTTCACTTTTGCGATCTGACGTTCGAGGTGCGGAAGAAGTGATGCAGGAAGAAGCGTGATGCGGTCTTTTTCTCCCTTTCCTTCGTGTACAACAATTTGTTTTCTGAGAAAGTCGATGTCTTTTACACGCAGCCGGTGACATTCGAGCAGGCGCATGCCGCTGCCGTACAGAAGGGCACACATGAGCCATCGTGATCCGTGGAGATGCAGAAGGATGGAATCAATTTCCTTTTTCGCAAAGACTACTGGAATACGCTGTGTTCTCTTTGCCCGGATAATATCATGCAAGTCCCCGATCTTAATATGAAGCACTTCGCGATAGAGAAACAAGACGGCATTAAGTGCTTGATTCTGTGTGGAGGCAGAGACCTGTTTTTCCACTGCCAGATAGGTAAGAAATTGTTCGATGTGTGGTTCGCACATCACGCTTGGGTGCTTTTTTTGGTGAAAGAGAATGTAACGTTTGATCCAATTGAGATAAGCTTCTTCTGTGCGAATGCTGAGGTGTTTGGTCCGTATGCAGTTGCGGACATGATCCAATAATTTTTGTTTTGCCATATTATTCCCTTGCGTTTTAATGATGCAATTGATAGATTATCAGCGCGTATAAGAAAGATACAACGTAAAAGTATCTGAAGAAAGAGGGGAATTATTGGGAGCCATCGGAAATCTAAACAACTATAGTAGGCTGCGGTATGCAGTCTAATCATAGTTAGCCAGCACGAAAATAATTCGTGCGGAACTTAACAACCATTAAATAACGGAGCTACAATGAAACATTTATTATTTCTTTTGGTTTTTTTTCTTGTGGGGTGTTCATCATCAGAATTTGCAACATATCGTCCCGCGGGATCAAATGAAGCAAATTGGCAGATTTATGTCAATAAAAGTGCAATAACTAATAACTTTACCGTTACTATTAATGATTCTTTGGTCATAGATAAGAGTGCAAATATATTTACTGGAAATTTGGAAGCACTTTCAAAATATCAGGGCAAGGAAATTAAATTACTTGTTACTTATACATCCGGTTTCCTTGGTATTGGTGCTGGATATGAAGCAATGGTTTTTGTCAATAATGAGCTTGCCTGCAAATTTAAATTCTAATTTATGAATACAACAATGATTTTAAATAGCTGTGTAGTTGAAAGAATATTTTCAATATTAGCAGAAATTGGGCTTGTTATTTTTACCGCCATTCTCGCTTGGGCAACAATCAAGTTGTCAAATCACACAAAAGCATTATCTAAACTTACTGAGCGATTAGTAAATATTGAAATACAGCGCGACACGAAAGAACAAAAGGAAAATCGTAGAAAAGACTTGATAGTTGGATTGACTGCTGCTGAAAATATACAAAGAATCTATCCAGGCAATTTCGCCCAGAAATTGAATACTCCAGTCGAATTACCCTTAACTGAAATGCATGATATATCAACATTGCATTCGCTAAAAAAATATATTACTGATCCAGATTGCCAAGGACATCTCGACGCCTTAACGAGTATTTTTGATTCCGTAAGACGAGAGAAATCACAAGTAAAAATAAATGAGCAAGACGTAGAACAAAGAGTCAAAAATTTACAAGCTCGTATTCAATGGTTTGTTGATGACGCAAGAGCAGAAATTGCATTAGATTAAGTGCTGGCTAACCAGCGGCTCAAGCTGACCGGATGAGCCCGCCTACGTTACAAAACAAACTCCGGCGGGCAGGCTTGGTACGTTAAGCATGGCTTGTATAGGTTTCAGTTCTTAATAATAAACTTATCAGCATGAACTTGTTTCGTTTGGTACTATTTTGAAAGTTATCAGTGCGGCAGCTTAGCCGCCATCCGTTAGCCCGCAGCATTAAAAGCATCATATGAAAGGGAGAATGTGCAATCGGAAAATATAGAATTATTATTAGATGAACTAAGAGCTTTGAAAACTGACAAACTCAATAACTTTCAGTACTCAAGAGTTTCTAAAATTCCTTGGAGGGTTCATTCATATTATGAAATTATGAATTCTCGAATGATTGACTTTTGTGAATCCACTGATTTATTGATAAAGAATGATCATATTGTCCCTTCGTTGTCCTTGATTAGGTCTCTTTTTGAAAACATTGCTATAACGTATAAAGTCGTCCTAGCAGTTGAAGCTTCTGTAAAATCTAAAACTCTTGCTGAGAGTTTTTATGATATGATTGATAAAATCGCATATGGAACAGGTTATGATGACGATGTGAAAAGAATTCATATTTTGACTCTTATTGATCGATTGGACGATGACCATAAGGAAATAGACTTTAGGAAGTCTTACGATTCTTTATGTGAGTTTGTACATCCGAACTGGGATGGGGTTGATGGAGCGTATTCTGACTTGAACGAAATAGATAATAAAACTGAAATAAAAAGAATTATTACAATTTCACATCCTGTTTATCAATTGGTTGAGACTTGGTTTATATTATGTTTGAGATTGTACCTTGATTTTTCAAATAGAATAAAAACATCTTTACCAGATTTTGCCTTGTTATGTAAATGACAAATCAATCATCATAAAAGGAGGTTTTATGCGTTCAGTAATCAGTCTTCTCTTCGTTGCAATGTCACTCATGCTAATAGGTTGCGGTGGCACAAAATCACTTCAGGCAACTGATACAGGTGATGTTCCCGATTGGTTTACAAATGTTCCCAAAGATCCTTCTTTCCTCTATGGCGCAAAAACTGCTACTTCACAAGATCTACAACTAGCACTTGACAAAGCAGCAACAGATGCTCGAGCAGAAATTGCACGTCAAGTAGAGATCAAAGTTGAGGGATTACAAAAGAGGTTTCAAGAAGAAACTGGTACTAGTAATGACGCACAATTACTAGATCAGTTCACACAGGCAAATAAAACGGTCGTTTCAAGCAGCCTTTCAGGTACTCAGATTGCAAAGCAGAAACAGATGAAAGATGGAAATCTTTGGCGTGCCTATGTGCTCGTTGAGTATCCGGTTGGTGCTGCGAATGAGGCATTTATAAAGCAAATAAAAAATAATGAACAACTTTATACTCGTTTACGTGCAACACAAACATTTAAGGAATTGGACGAAGAAGTGAAGAAGCTTGAAGATGCTAAGAAGCAATAATAATATCTTAAAAAAAGGTCGTATATTTTCTTACTCGTCAAATAAGTGGGTAATATTATGAAAATAATATATTGCTCATTACTTATTGTTATTTCCCTTCCTCTATTTGCCGGGACTAAAACATTCGTCCGTGAATATACGTACAAAGCTGGCGAAGCCGATAGTAAAATCACTTCGCGTTCAATTGCGCTTGACCAAGTGAAAAGAATTTTGCTGGAAGAAATCGGTGTTTATCTCCAAAGTTCCATAGAAACGAAAAAAGAGGAACGAGATACTTCATATAAAGAGTTAACGACAGAACAAGTTCAAAGTATCACCGCTGGAATTACAGAGACAAAAATCATCGAGGAACGATGGAATGGCGATACCTATTACATCAAAGCATCTATTACCGTTGACCCCGATGAAGTAAATAAAAATATTGCACGCATAGGTGCAGACCAAACTAAGCTGAAAGAACTTGAAGATGTAAAACGTAAAGCTGATGATGCGTTCGCTGAGATTGAACGATTGCGAAAAGAACTTTCAGTAACAATATCTGAAAAAGATAAAATTTTAAAACAAAAAGAATATAATACTGCTTCAAATACTCTGTCTGCGGCAGATTGGCTTCAAAAGGGATATAATGCACATGAATTAAAAGAATACGATAACGCAATATTGTACTTTCAGAAAGCGATTGAACTCGATCCAAAAGATGCCGAACCCTATGCCATTTTAGGAGCTGTTTACAACCAAAAAGGCAATCTCGTTAAAGCAATTCAATGTTGTGAGAAAGCAATTGAACTCAATCCAGGTTTTTCCGGAGCATACAACAATTTGGGTCTTGCTTATAAAAATAAAGGCGATTTCGATAAAGCAATTCAATTATTCCATAAAGCGATTGAACTTAATCCGGGCGAATCCAGAACCTTCTATAACTTGGGAAACACATATACAAAAATAGGCAATCTTGAAAAAGCTATTCAATCCTACGAGAAAGCAATTGAATTCAATCCTCAATATTCCGCTGCCTACGTCAATTTGGGGATTTCTTACTATAGTAAATATAAAGGCGATCTCGATAAGGCAATTCAACTTCATCAAAAAGCAACTGAAGCTAATCCCCAAGATTCCACTGCCTACGTCAATTTGGAGATTTCTTACTATAGTAAATATAAAGGCGACCTCAATAAGGCAATTCAACTTTATCAAAAAGCAATTGAAGTTAATCCACAAGATTACGCTGCCTACAATAATTTGGGAATTGCTTACTATAGTAACAATAATCTCGATGATGCAATTTCATCCTATGAAAAGGCGATTGAAATCAATCCGCTATATTCCAATGCTTACGTCAATTTAGGAAATGCTTACTACGAGAAAGGCAATCTCGATAGTGCGGTTCAATTTATGAAAAGAGCAGCAAAGCTTGGAGACATGGATGCACAGAATTGGCTTACACAAAATGGATATAGCTGGTAATTAATTTTAAGAATAAAATGCTGCGGGCTAACCAGGCGCTCAAGCTGACGGAATGAGCTGGGTGCGAAATTCATTGCTGGTGGTGGGTTATCGTTTTTACTATTTGGTTATTAGTACCTATAACTATGATACTTATCAATATGGTTATCAGCATGAACTTGTTTCGTTGGGTGCAAATTGAAAATTATCAGCGCCGCAGCTTAGCGCCAGTCGTTAGGCGGTGCTACAGAATTAATCAGGAATCGAAATTATGCCAGTAACCCAAGTGATTACAAAAAGCGAATTAAGAGAATTACGACCTATATTCGAAAAATTTATTTTACTTAATAAGCATATTGTCCGCTCTTGGAGATGGACTGATGTTCCGTGGCGTTATGGAGAACGCGCACAAATCGGCATTCTCGCTCTTGCCATATTTTCTTGTGGTGGTTTCCCATTTGAAGAATATGTTATCCGAAAAAGGCACAAAAGAAGGTCTAACTTGCATTACTGGGGACGGAATGATTTGTACTTTCGATACAAATCAAACCACTATTATGTCGAAGCCAAGTATATCGAAAGCAGACTTCCACCAACCAATGCTGGCTTAAATGCTATCACTCATTCGCTGGAAAGATCATGTTCCGATGCGCGTAAAATAAGAAGACATAATATTAAAAGACTTGGTATTCTTTTCATTACATCAAAATATCCGAGAAAAATTCATCAACGAGGTGCTAAAGTTCTTCCTGCGCTTCGTGATAATATTAAGCAATGGAAAAAGATATTTAGTGAACAGGATTGGTCAGCAACCGTTTCTTTATTCTTTATTCGACGAACACTCAAATATAAATCCGCAAGGTCAGTTAGGAATTATTATCCAGGCATCACTATGCTTGCAAAAAAGGTCTAGACAATTTATGCACCGCCTAACCAAGCGCTCAAGCTGACGGTTGCCAGCTGGGTGCGTTAAACATTGCTGGTGGTGGTTTTTCGTTTTTGTTATTCAGTTTTTAGTACCTATAACTTTGATACTTATCAATTTGGTTATCAGCATGAACATGTTTCGTTGGTTGCATTACGAAAATTATCAGTGCCGCAGCTTAGCGCCGGTCCGTTAGGCGGCAGGAACTAAAGTATCCTTTTAAATGCCGGAGGACAGAGAATGAAAACATTGGCGTTTGCATTGCTTTTTATTATACCGGTAATCGCAACAGGTCATCTTAAACGAATCTGTGCTGTCCAATACGAAACAAACGATGGTTGGTCAAGACCTGTAAAAGTAGAAGTAGAATTCTATACAGGCAAAGAGCTTAATAAAACTGAACCTGCAGCAGAAATAATAGAAGAACCATCGCAGGATAATAACGCAGAAGATGAAAAAAATCTTGGACGTACGATTGGCATATTGCTTGGTCATGCGCTCACTGGTGGAAACTCTGAACGCACCGGAATAATTGTATCACCATCGACAAAAAGAACTACAACAGGCATTATGAAGTATGATGACAATTCTAGTTATGCTTGCATCTGGTTTTCACAAAATCAAGTTGCGGTTCTTAAAATCAGCACTTTTCACTATGTTGGAGATGTGTTCAATGATACTGATTTCAAATCTATCTTTATTTTGACCGATACAACTTGTAAAGAGATAGATTCTGATCGTCAATGGAAGCTTACAGCAAAAGAATTTGGCAAATGGATCGATCCCCGAATTGAATAATTATTTAATCTTTTATTTAATGTAGTACCCGTGCCGTATAACCATGCGCACAAGCTGACGGAATGAGCGCACTGCAAAATTCATGGCGTGCATAGGTTCTGTTCTTAATAATAAACTTATAAGCATGAACTCGTTTCGTAATCAGCAATTTGAAACTTATTACTGGACTTACTGCCGATCCGTTAGGCGGCATAAAATTAGTTAATGAAACTTGAAACATAATGATTACTGTAAAGTGTGATTGCGGTGAAATATATTTTTCTGACGAACAACACTTAGGAAAGAATCTTCGATGCAAGAAATGTGGTGCCGTTCTCACTATCCAACATCTCGGTTCGTCTCCAACTGGGAATGTTCACGAACCCGCACAGACGACTTCCCCAATATCGGATCGTAGAAATAAAGAAAACATCTGGAAATCAAAGTATTTCTCAACGACTGATTTTCATTCGCGGTTAAAAATCGCTCTCACAGTTATTGCTGTTTTAGCGATCTTAGCTCTTCCGATTCTTAGTGTTCTTCTTAAAGTGAACACATCCAGCAAACAACCACAAAGTCAACAACTAATACAACCGGAATCCAGTAATAAGATCGCAAATACAACTTCCGAACAGTATAGAAAAAGAACGCCCAATTCCTACTTCGGATATCCAAAAAAGTACTCTCTCGGGTTATTCGATTCTAGGTTTGGCATCACCAAATCCAGATTCCTTGAGCTTATACAAGAAGCGAAGCAACTTTGGGAAAAACCTTTAGGAATTATTCTTTTCGAATATGCTCAAGGAGCACCATTCAAATTAAATTTGATATTTGACGAACGCCAAAAGAAGACAATTGAATCCGAGAAATTAAAACAAACGCTTGAAGTTGATAACCAATGCTATGATAAATATATTGACGAATATAATCGCGAATCAGACGATATAAGCAATATCGAAACAGAATATGAAATTAAATCCAATTCATTTAAAAGTCGGCAGGAAAGACACAATTCTAAAATCGAATATTGGAATGCTAATGGCGGTGCACCAGAAGATGAGTACTCACAATTACGCGCAGAGAGCTCTCAATTGAAAACAGAAGGAGATTTATTGGAAAATGAGAGACAGTCATTGAACGAAAGGATATCTAATCATAACTCCTTGGCTCAAAGGATAAATGATTTAACAGCTGAGTACAATTTTAATATTGAACTGTTTAATGGCAAATTTGTAGAAAGTGGTGATTTTGAAAAAGGTTCCTACGATCCATCCAGCAATGAAATTAATATTTATGAATTCAGAGAAGAGGCAGACCTTCGTATCGCAATTGCTCATGAGCTTGGCCATGCTTTAGGATTTTCGCATACATCAGATCCTCGCTCCGTTATGTATTTCAAACTTAGGAACCAAGATATTCGACATCTTCACCTCACAACACAAGATTTAAGTCTCTTGAAAAATACATTCAATAATTATTGATGCGCATTTTAGCAAATATCTTTTATTCTCTTTTTCTGCCGCCTAACCAGCAACTCAAGCTGACGGTATGAGCGTGGTACGTTAAGCATGGCGAGTAGAGGTTCAGATGTTTAATAATAAACTTTTCAGCATGAACTTGTTTCGTTATCAGCAACTTGCGGGTTATCAGTGCCGCAGCTTAGTTGCCATCCGTTAGGCAGCAAAATTCATGAATATCAACTCAATGCATAACTATCATTCGCTCATATTTGCAGGACTCTGGTTATTTATAGTCTATGTCTTTCTAAGAAGTAGATTCAAGTTGTTAATTAAAAATGGTAAGTGTAAAGAGTCTGATGTCATACTATTTCAGAAACGCATGAGTTATTTAATAGTTGTGCCTTTATTCATTTTACAAATATTTCATATTCTCTCGCAGCCATATATAGAATCTGGATTGTCAACTATTAATAATCCATGGGAAATGGCATCTTGCATTACTTATCTACTCTGGGGATCATATGTATTTTACTTGTTATGGTTCAGGAATGCAGCATTATATTTTTCAAAATATGCTCAGGTATTTAGATTGCCAGAGAATCCTTTTTTATTAAAAATGGAATTCGCAATCCTTTTCTTTGCATTAATATTAGTTATAGTGGTGCAGATAGTTTTTCAATGATATTTTGCTGCCTAACCAGGCGCTCAAGCTGACGGTTGCCAGCTGGGTGCGTTATGCATTGCTGGTGGTGGGTTTTCGTTTCTGTTATTCAGTTTTTAGTACCTATAACTTTGATACTTATTAATTTGGTTATTAGCGTGAACTCGTTTCGTTTTCAACAACTTGAAAGTTTTCAGTGCCGCAGCTTAGCGCCGGTCCGTTAGGTTGCCATCTCAAAGAAATAAAAGGTAGTCTGAAAAATGAATATAGTCATCAGACAAACTGGAGCAGCTGATGTGCATACCATCTCAGAGATTCTGATCGAAGCAGAGTCGTGGTTGGAGAAACGAGGTATTCCACTCTGGAATGTTCATGATCTTTCAGAAGAAAGCCTCCGTGAAGATGTAGCGTCAGGACTCTATATCCTAGCAGATACAAACGGCAAGTCAGCTGGAACACTAAAGTATACAATGACGGATCCATTGTGTTGGCCAGATGCGCACGATGGCGAATCTGCATTTGTTCATCGTGTTGCGGTACGTCGTGACTATGCAGGCGGCACGGTTTCAACTGCAATGTTAAAGTGGGCTGTTGATCACACGAGAGTGCTCGGTCGACGTTTTCTCCGGCTTGATTGCGAAATATCGCGGAACAAGTTGCGCGAAATATACGAGCGGTTTGGATTTCAATATCATAGCGACAAGCATATCGGCCCGTATCATGTTGCTCGGTATGAGTACACCGTTCTCAAAATGGCAACCTAACCAGGCGCTCAAGCTGACGGTTGCCAGCTGGGTACGTTAAGCATTGCTGGTGGTGGGTTTAAGTTTTTGCTATTCAGTTTTTAGTACCTATAACTTTGATACTTATCAATTTGGTTATCAGCATGAACTTGTTTCGTTATGTGTATATTGAAAATTATCAGCGCCGCAGCTTAGCGCCAGTCCGTTAGGCGGCGACGTTTTTAATCAGATGATAATGCCTCATTTTTATTTTTTAATAATGTCAATATTATTAGGATCTGGAGCTGCGATTAGTTGCTTTGCCACCCTCTCTATATATTTAGAACGGCTTTTCAATAATTCTACTTCAAAGAATTATAGAAGTCGTTCTTCAAAGAAAATTTCTGAATGGTGGGATTCTGCTTATGAAACAAAGCCATCCTCTATTATTTTTAGTAATCTTCAAGTAATTCCAAATCTTTTTATTAAAAATGAAAATCCAAAACTACTAATTGTGTTTTATAGTTTCTGTTTTACACTGTCTTCATTAGTTGTAGGAGACTTTTTTAGTAGTATTGGTAGTTATTTATACATCTACTGCCAGATTCCACAAAATATAACTCAGGGAATCACAGGTGATACGAATCTTTACATTTGTCACATGAAAGCAGGGTATTATTATTGTATTATTACTTTATTTAATTCTAGTTTTGTTCTTTATATTTTATTCTCTAATTGGAAAAGAAAAAATAGCTATAAAATAATCTATTCATTTATTGTTAATAGTATCATTCTTATTTTAATTGCAAAATGTTTTACGATATATTCAGATACTATAGCTGGACTTTATACACTTCATGACAATTCCTTGCTATGGATGCTCATTATTAATTCTTGTATATTCATTATTTTTTACAAACCCATTTCTGACATTAATACATTAAAGAAATGTATTATTGTATCAATATTTATTTTAGTTATTAATTTAATACTAATTAGCATCTTGCCATATACTGGTCTATTCAACTCGTTTATTATTGATGGTATCATTAATCGTTTCTTTGCATTATATGCCATAAATCTTGTATTTGATTATATCACTGTTAGAATCATACTTAAGTATAGGCACTATCTAAATGTAAAATCCATTGTTCATTTATTCAGTTATTTACTAATAGTAACTGCAACATGTTTGTTTGCATCAATAATGACTTTCATTACTTATTCATTCTATATTTATAATATACAATCGGCGATACCTAGAACCTCAATAAATCCGACAGCCATTTTACAATATAATTTTATTGAATGGTTCTATGGTATCCTGATATATTCGTTAAGTGGAGGTCAATATACTGCTTACTTTTATGCCTTTTCTACCTTTATCCCATTGTGTGTTTTATTCATGTATACAATATTTTATTTTATAATAAAATCATTCAAAAAATTATCCGCGCATTTTATTTTTATACTGTATCAGTTAAGCAATCCTACGGATAAAGACAGTTTGTCGATAGTCCCAATTTACATAATTGCTATATTTATAAGTGTCTTAATATTAATTGGCACAACACATGTTTCTTATATAACATTCATTTCATTTTATGATAAATAAAAATACGTTAATACGAATTGTCTTGATGAAAATACCATTTTCGATCCTGCATGTATTTGCGTGTTCGTGAATTAAGACGGACCGCCGCCTAACCAGGCGCTCAAGCTGACGGTTGCCAGCAGGGTACGTTAAGCATGGCAAGTATAGGTTTAGTTCTTATTAATTTCTTTTTCAGCGTGAACTCATTTCGTTTTGTGTACATTTATAATTATCAGTGCCGCAGCTTAGCGCCAGTCCGTTAGGCAAAATACTTTTCTTAGGAGGAGATTCACGATGATTAAAGAAAGTAGTGTTTATGTTTTTATTCTTATGGCGGTAATAATTATCGGATGTGGGCCTTCTAGAGAAGAATCGATTTATCGACAAACCGATAATTATGGTGCATGTTTATTTTTTCTTCAAGAATACCCAAATAGTAAGTATGCGCCAGAAGTAAAAAATAAATCTGATAAATTCAGGGATATTGTCTATCAACAAGAAAAAATAATACAAAGTAATATAAAAAAAGATAATCAAAAGAAACTTGAGCTATTGAATAATTATATTATTGATACAACTTCAGAAGAACTATTTTATGCTGATAAATGGGATGGTGATTGTTTCGGAGGGAAAATAGGTGTTGTTTCAATTTCTAGAACCAATAACAGTCTTGTGATATCTTTTGGAAAAGTTGATATGGAGAGTGATGAATGGTTTAGTAAGGCACATATTGAGGACATAAATCTATTTATAAAAAAAAGACAAAAGACGGGTACAATATCTACAACATTTAAAAAAACTAAATGCACAGAAATATGTATATTTAAATTCGAAAATGGAATTCTTAAAAGTATTTTGCCTAACCAGGCGCTCAAGCTGACGGAATGAGCGTGGGAGCAATTTACATGGCTAAGGGTGGGTTGACGTTTATACTATTTAGTTTTTAGTACTTATAACTTTGATACTTATCAATTTGGTTATCAGCATGAACTTGTTTCGTTTTGTGTATATTGAAAATTATCAGCGCCGCAGCTTAGCGCCGGTCCGTTAGGCGGCTCAACTTATGACAAAACAAGAAGCAATTTCATTAGTCGACGAACTTGAAGGATTGATTAAAGAAGGTGGTATAAGTAATCCACCAATTCTTAAAATAATTCAAGCTCATTGCTTTAGTCTTGAACACAGTGATTTATGCCGCGCTGATGCAAAACTAAAAATTGGTTCAATTTGTGAATGGTTTGAAATTCTTTTTAGTGAAAGAAAACATCAAAAGTATGGTGGTTATGACCGAGTAGCTCATTTTATAAGAATGGATTGCTCTTCGCTTAGAGAAATGATTGAACGTATTAAAGAATAAGTAAACTATCGCCGCCTAACCAGGCGCTCAAGCTGACGGAATGAGCTGGGTGCAATTTACATGGCGTGCATAGGTCTTGTGCAAAATTGAAAATAATCAGCTTGAACTTGTTTCGTTTGGTGCAAATTGAAAGTTATCAGCGCCGCAGCTTAGCGCCGATCCGTTAGGTGGCGCAAAAATAATAATATGGATGAGATAATCAAAGAAGTTCAGGATATAAATGAATGGATTGATCACTGTCATAAAAGAGTTGATCTTCAAGATTATGATACCTTGATGGATCTGGGAATAACTATTGGAAATTACCTTCGGAAATTGACTATAATTTCTTTGAATACGATGACAGAGGATGAAGCTTCAAGAAACGAAGATACATTTGAATTGCATGAAGCCGTAATAGTTGGACATCTGGTAAGGATATATAAACTTTTTGACCAACTCGTTTATTTTGTTTCTGAAAATAAAGGTGAGATATCTCAGATATTCTCGAGACTTATGTTCGAAACCTTTGCAACTATGAAATATCTTATTATCAAAGGAAACTCCTCAATAGATAATTATATAAAAGTCTCATTTAAATCGACGATCAACCAGTATGTATACATTAAAGAGGTTGAATCCAAGAAAGAACTTGTCGACATAGAAAGAAGAATTATTCAAAAAATTGAAAACAGAATTAAGAAAGTTGGATTAGACATTACTGATTTGACGAGCAACAAGAACTGGAAATTAGACGGTTTATCTTTCAAGGGTATTATAGATTATTTAAAAAATCATGATTCTAGCCCAAGCCTTTGGGGATTATCATATGATTTTATGTATGGCAACAGTAGCACATTTATTCATGGACTATGGTATGATATAGAACTCAATCATCTTATGTACTCAAATGGGCGTTATTCGCCTAAGCTATCATATGATGCCGTTGATCCACGCTATATTCTTTCAGATTGTTTTATTCCAGTCATGGCTTGCATAGATTATTTGAAATGGCGGAAATCCGATCCAAACAATATTCTTATTCGTGTCTTCGAGAAGATCGGTGGCCTTTTGGTTCATTTAAATGAGATTGATGAAATTAGAATCGAGAAAAAAAGAGAAGGCGCCACCTAACCAGGCGCTCAAGCTGACGGAATGAGCGTGAGAGCAATTTACATGGCTAATGGTGGGTTGAGGTTTTTATTATTCAGTTTTTAGTACCTATAACTTTGATACTTATCAATTTGGTTATCAGCATGAACTTGTTTTGTTGGTTGCATTACGATAATTATCAGTGCCGCAGCTTAGCGCCGGTCCGTTAGGCGTTTTTGATAAATCATCTTATTCATTCAAGACATAGGTCAATCGTATGGTAGAGTTAACGAAATCGCAGAAGAAAAAAGTGAGAGAGTTGATAGAAAAAGGAATAACTCGAGACTTTTTGGATGGAGTAAAACGCATTAAGAGTATTAGTGATTCATTTGTTGAAGGCAGTAGTGATCCCAAGGAATATTACCACAAATTGTTTTCCACGATGATGAACAAAAATGAAGTAATAGCGAAACGCTATGATGATTTGCGAGGTTCAAATTATTTTATAAGGTTAGTAATGCTATTAGAAGATGGTGTTATTTCGAGGGAAGAAATTCAGGGCTTGGATGATGAGTTGAAAGCAAAATTATCATTCTTGAGTAAAAACGCCTAACCAGGCGCTCAAGCTGACGGAATGAGCTGGGTGCGAAATTCATGGCGAGCATAGGTTTTGTGTTTAATTGAAAGTTGGTATAATGAACTCGTTTCGTTTTCAGCAACTTGAAAATTATCAGCGCCGCAGCTTAGCGCCGGTCCGTTAGAACGCACGCAGAATTTGATACGTTAATTACAAAGGATGTCAAAATGAAACTAGATTCTCTTTTAAAACGGGCAAATGAGTTGCTAGAATATGGCCAAAGGGTGCTTGGAAGTACTCGACAGTCTTCTTATGATAGTTCGAAATATGTTGACTCTGGTTTGTTTGCAGGGTTTCGAGCGGCTGCTCTTTCTTTTTTTAAAAGTACTTTCGGTGAATTACATCCTTATTACAAAGACTTCGATGGTCAAGTCAAATATGCTGATCCTTATTGTACCGATAGAGGAATTGGAATTCTAAATGCTGCAAAAGATGAAATTCAAGGAGGCTGGTTAATATCAGTCAAAGGACTTGTTTCCGCAGAAATATTTTCTGATTTCTTTGATATGGCATCCTATCTTCTTTCAGAAGACTACAAAGATCCCGCTGCGGTTATGATTGGTAGTATTCTCGAGGAACATTTGAGGCAGCTTTGCACAAAGAATGGCATTACTACCGAAGTGACCAAGGATGGTAGGCCAGTTCCAAAGAAAGCTGATGCTCTTAATTCCGAATTGGCGTCAAATACTATTTACAGTAAACTTGATCAGAAAAATGTCACGTCATGGCTTGATTTGCGCAACAAGGCTGCTCATGGTCGGTATAGTGAATATACGAAAGAGCAAGTCAATTTAATGTCTCAAGCTGTAATAGAGTTTATGACTAGGGTATCCCTTTGATTTTTTATTTCAATTTTCTTTTTATGTTTTAATGCGTGCGTTCTAACCAGGCGCTCAAGCTGACGGAATGAGCTGGGTGCGAAATTCATGGCGCGTGTAGGTTATATTTTAATGAGAATGTGAGTACAATGAACTATAGAAGTAGAAACACGCTACGCGTGTTGCAGTTACAGGGCTCCGCCTGTTTTCAGCATTTTGAAAATTATCAGTGCCGCAGCTTAGCGCCGGTCCGTTAGCCAGCAGAAAGGCCTTTATGTATTTTAAGCAATTTATTTTAATGCTCGCCTTTTCGTCGTTGCTATATTCTGCAGACTCTTTAACTACTACGGACAAAATACCAACAATTCGATGGATTGGTTTTGTCAATGGAAATATTGATTCTGCAATGATTCTTTCAAAATGGCCTGTGAAATTAATAAATAATTATGGAGTTCTTTTTAATACAAAGCGATTTGATCCATTTGATATGGGTCGCTACGATGAGCCATCTACAAGAATAATGCGATTCAAGGATGTCTTCTTATTAATTGATATTCCGGCCCCTGATAGTCTATCAACTTATTCTGTAGAAATACGAATTGATAAAGGTATTCCAGTGTGCATAAATTGCGATGGAGGTTGTGCTCATTTAGATAGAAGAGAGACTAAGAATATTCAGCTTGAAATTGCTGTCCCTTTAGGCAAATCTATACGCAAGCTTTTTAATATTAGAGAATATATTAAAGATTGGCATCTTGTAGATGTTAAAATTATTGTTGCAATGTGTTTAGGCAAAAATAAATTGCTCGAAGATAAAATCAAGATGGATAAATGGCCTTGGTGTTTGTAAAATATTTTCTGCTGGCTAACCAGGCGCTCAAGCTGACGGTTGCCAGCTGGGTGCAAATTACATGGCGAGCATAGGTCGGGTACAAGATTGAAAGTTATCAGCATGAACTTGTTTCGTTTAGTGTATCGTGAAAGTTATCAGCGCCGCAGCTTAGCGCCGGTCCGTTAGCTGGCAAATTTTAAAATGGAAGACAATTGTATGCAAATAATATTAAATGCGATTTTGGTAATTATTACAGGAGTGTACGCAGTATTAACTCGTCGTATTGCAAAATCAAATGAATCTACTGTTGCTGCGATGAATTCTCAAATTAAGAGCACGACCCGTCCTTATATAACTATAACACTATCTCAATCCTCTCAAACTACACTTAGAATGAGAATAGCGAATACTGGAATGTCAAATGCTGAAAACTTGAGGTTGCAGATAGACAAGGATTTTTTTCAATTTGGGCGCAAAGAGGATAATCTTGCTGATGTATATGTTTTCAAAAATCCTATTCCATCCTTTCCTCCACGAGCTCAACTTGAATTTCCGCTTCTTTCCAGTTTGGAAGTGCAAGATGATAAATCATCGGTTACATCTGAATTTACTATTACAGCAACTTATTCGTTTAATGGAGAACCGTTTACTGAAAGAACGACGATTGATCTTAAAATGTACAAAGATATTTGGATGCCGACAAAAACAGTTCAGGAAGAACTTTCTGAGTTGACAACCGAAATCAAAGAATTGAAAGAAGTTCTAAAAAAGAAATTTGCCAGCTAACCAGGCGCTCAAGCTGACGGTTGCCAGCTGGGTACGAAATTCATGGCTAATGGTGGGTTGACGTTTTTATTATTAACTTTTCAGTACTTCGTTGGTTGAGTGCAAATTAATTTGGCTATCAGCATGAACTCGTTTCGTTATCAGCAATTTGAAAGTATTCAGCGCCGCAGCTTAGCGCCGATCCGTTAGGCCGCGGCGAAGAAAGACTGAAGTGATAAACAAAATCATTTTTAACAATTCTCTGAGTTGACTATGAACCCATTCACATCCGAAACAATCCGACTTATCTTTATATTTTTTGTCCCGGGCTTCATTTCGATGAAGGTCTATTCTCTCTTAATCCCCTCTGATTCCATTGATTTCTCCAAGTCCTTGCTCGAGGCAGTTAGTTTTAGTTGCATTAATTTTGCAATACTTTACGCTCCTATTGTAGCAATTCATTCGGATGATTTTCAATCTGATCATCCCATTTGGTACTACATCTCTGCTCTTATTATTCTTTTCATCGCCCCGATAGTCTGGCCTATTTTCTACAAGAAAATTATTTCAATGCCATTTCTTAGGCGTAGTATCCTTCATCCCATTCAAAAACCTTGGGATTACGTATTTGGCAAGAAGAAGCCCTATTGGGTAATCGTCCACCTTAAAGATGGTCGTAGAATTGGTGGTGCATATTCGTTCAACTCTTTTTCATCATCTTATCCTGCTCCAGAACAAATTTATCTAGAGGAACTCTGGCAACTTGATCAAGATGGTAGGTTCATTAAGAAAATAGAACGCTCAAATGGAATTATTATTTCCGCAAATGATTATCAAGCTATTGAACTTTTTCAATATTAAAGGAGAATACCATGGGCAAATGAAGATGCAAAGTCTGACGAGTCAACACCTGTGTCTAAACCTATTCAGGTACCACTGAATGAAGGTCATCAACCCATGATAAAGGGGCACCAAGCAGTAGAATTTGGTCAACAACCAGTTGGCGACACAATCTTCCGCGGATATTCGCCGGAGGTTGTTAACCTTAGTACTTCGACACCTCCACAAGGCGGATCAGGTGTTCCTCCTGTCAAGGTTGAGGCTAAACCATCTGAAGCGAACACACAAGCATCTGATAAGAAGCAATAGTTCAGATAGTCGATGTGAATGTGTTAAGAATCTTGGCCGCTGCCTAACCAGGCGCTTCCCGCTAAAATACAGCGGGATTTCGCAGAAAGCGCTCAACAAGCTAGCTGACGGAATGAGCTGGGTACGAAATTCATGGCGAACATAGGTCGAGTGCAAAATTGAAAATAATCAGCATGAACTTGTTTCGTTGGTTGCATTACGATAATTATCAGTGCCGCAGCTTAGCGCCGGTCCGTTAGGCCGCTATTCATTTGAGAAAATAAATGGAATGTAACTGCATAAATACGTTTCCAAAGAAAACAAAGCTATCAGATATAACTAAATTTCTTTCTTTTCTTGGTTATGATAAGTACGGTGGTAATCCACCTTACTTCATTTTCTACAAGCGAGATCGATATAAATACCATTCTGGTGTTTCAGCAGAGATATTACGAGATTATGATAATGTAATACAGGTCTCTACTTGGATAGAAATTGAATCAAATTCTTATGATTATGACTATCAAAAATTTACTGTTAAGGAATTAAAGACTCGCTTTGGTGGTAGTTTTTCGACTGACGTAGGCAAAAATAGATTTCCTCGCAAATATTTTTCTACTCGAATAGATGCTGAATCTGGATGTTATATTGCATATACTCGGTTTCAAGCCAATCTTGGGACTATCAAATCATTCCTCTCAACTAGGGAATATAAAAACTTTCCAGAACCAGAAAAAGATAATCGCCCTCTGGTTAAACATCCAGTTATAGTTTCTAATAATCTTATTGTTCCATTCTTAGTTGCCGCAACAGAAGATTATTTTCGTTCCTCATTTGTCGCATTGTTTCAATACTCAGATAAAAGGAAAATATTTCTTAAAAAGGCTCACCTTACTGACGAAGATCTTATTAATATTAGCATGGGTAATCAAACCGTTGAAAATGCAGTGGCTTATCATCTTTCTTTCCAAGATATCGGGAAAATATGTGATAATTTTAACCAACTTGATCGTAAAATCAATTTCCGTAGAATCCTTGAAAATAAATCAAAGAGACAGGGATATTCTTTGTTTAACGCATTTGAGAATATTGTTGAGCACCGTCATCGTCTAGTTCATAGAAGTCGCCTTGATCCTTACTATTATGATCGTTGTGTTCAACGGGATTTGAAAATTACAGGAAAAATAATATCGTCGGTTTATAATTTATTTTTAAAAACATATGGTTGGCAACCAATAGATGAATAGCGGCCTAACCAGGCGCTCAAGCTGACGGTTGCCAGCTGGGTGCGTTAAGCATTGCTGGTGGTGGGTTTTCATTTTTATTATTCAGTTTTTAGTACCTATAACTTTGACACTTATTAATTTGGTTATCAGCATGAACTTGTTTCGTTGGTTGCATTACGAAAATTATCAGTGCCGCAGCTTAGCGCCGGTCCGTTATACCGCTTGCGCATATATAAAGATTATGCCTCATGCAAAAAAAACAGGCAATGTATAAAGTGAAACGAAAAATGTTTGAGTTTGTAAAATAAGAAAAATATCAAATAATAGAATAACAAAAGGCAATTAATATGAAAAGATATTTCAATTTATTAATAGTCTCGTCTTTAATGACATTAAGTTGTTTTTCGCAAGAATATTTTAAAAAGGAGATGCTAATTGAAACCGGAGTGTATTATTATCCTGAAGCATGGGATAGTAGCCAGTGGGACAGGGATTTTCAAAATATGGCTAAAATGGGTTTTGAATTTACCCATTTTGCTGAATTTGCCTGGGCAATGCTTGAGCCTGCCGAAGGTCAATATAATTTTAAGTGGCTGGATAAGTCCGTTGAGTTGGCTGCCAAACACGGCCTTAAAGTAATTATGTGCACGCCAACCGCTACGCCTCCTGTATGGCTTACAAAGAAATATCCCGAGGTATTGGTTGTGAAAGAAAATGGACAAAGGGCAATGCACGGTACCCGCGAACATTATTCATGGTCGAGTAAAAAATACAGGGAACTGACAGAAAAAATTGTAACCGAAATGGCCAAACGATATGGCAATGATAAACGTGTATGGGGCTGGCAAATTGATAACGAACCCTCCCACTATGGAACTGTAGATTATGGTCCTGAAGTATTATTAAAATTTAGAGAATGGTTGCAAAAAAAATATGGAAATATACAAACACTCAATATTGCATGGGGTACTGTTTTCTGGAGTGGAATTTATTCAGATTTTGGCCAAATTGAAATACCCAATCCGTCATTGCAGATATGTGGAACAGCAAGTCCGCACTCAATTATGGATTTCAAAAGGTTTTCGGCCGATGAATGTGCTTCATATATTAGCTTTCAATACAAAACACTAAAAAGCATTATACAGAAAAGTCAATTTGTTACCACCAACTTTATGAGTGGTCATGAAGCTGTTGATCCATGGCGTAATGCCGATCTTGATTTTGTAAGTTATACTATGTATCCGGTTGCCGGTTATGCAAAGGGAGTAGGCAATCAGGGTTTCCGTTTGGGCAACCCAGGACAAATTTCTTTTGCTAACGATATGTTCCGCTCCATCAAAGGGAAAACAGGGGTAATGGAATTACAGCCAGGTCAGGTTAATTGGGGTAAATTTAATCCTCAACCCTATCCTGGAGCCATAAGGGCATGGCTTTGGAATTCTTTTGCCGGCGACTTGAGCTTTATTTGTTCTTATCGTTACAGACAACCCCTGTTTTGCGGTGAGCAATACCATTATGGAATGGTTGGTACCGATGGCGTTACACCATCTCCGGGTGGTCTGGAGTATAGTCAGTTTATGTCTGAAATAAAGGTTCTACGAAAACTTTACAAATCATCTACAACCATACCATCTGAGTATGCTATTCGAAAAACTGCCATTCTGTATAATAAGGATAATCAATGGAATACAGATGGACAGAAGCAAACATATCAATGGAGTTATGACAGTCACCTTTCAAAATACTACAATGCTTTAATTTCCCAAACCATTCCAGTCGATTTTATTTCTGAAGAAAGGGATTTTTCGAAATATAAAGTTCTGCTTTTGCCAGCATATCAACTCGTTGACGATGCGCTGATTTTTAAATTAACGAAATATGTAAATGAGGGAGGCAATTTGATTTTAACTGTACGGACAGGTCAAAAGGATAAAAACGGTCATCTGTTTGAGGATAAATGGGCGGCAAAGATTTGGCCACTTATTGGGGCCAAAATTAAAATGTACGATGTATTGCCCGACGATATTTATGCAGAAGTATTAATGAACGATGTAAAATATCAGTGGAATAATTGGGCAGATATTCTTGAAAGCGACACAAATACTGAAGTATGGGCTAGTTATAACGACCAGTTTTATAAAGGAGCAGCTGCAGTAACAAACCGAAAATTAGGGAAAGGCTCTGTAACTTATATTGGGGTAGATTCAGACGATGGTCGCATTGAAAAAGATGTGCTTGCCAGGCTTTATAATTCAATTGGTATTACTACAGAGTCTTTACCCGAAGGAGTAGTTAAGGTTTGGCGCAGTGGTTTCTGGATTGCAATTAATTATAGCAGCCAATCAGTAAAGATTGATATTCCTGCAAATGCGACTATTATTATTGGTAAAAATTCAACGCTTCAACCGGCAGAAGTGTTGGTTTGGAAAGATTAATAGTCCTATTTTAAAAAATGCAAGCGGTATAACCAGGCGCTCAAGCTGACGGTTGCCAGCTGGGTGCAATCAACATGGCGAGTATAGGTATTAGTCTTAATAATTTCTTTTTCAGCGTGAACTCACTTCCTTGGGTGCATGTTGAAAATTATCAGCGCCGCAGCTTAGCGCCAGTCCGTTATGCCGCACGGGCGGCGATAAAAAAAATGTTTTTGTGCCCTCATTTTAAAGCAAAATAAAGAAAGAGAGCCGTCAATGGAAAAAGAATCATGGAAGCAATTTCTCTCCAAAATATTTTTAGGAGAACTTTCAAAAACTGCCATCGCGGGACTTTTGGCCACACTAAATCTGCCAACGATACTCGTGCTTCTTGTGGGAAAACTGCAAGCGATCCTACAAGAATTATCAAACAAACCCATAATAGAATGGCAATGGTACGTATGGTTTCTTCTGGCATCATTTATCCTTTCATATTCTATGTTATTGATTCTAATGACTATTTATATTCATAAGTTTATAGTACGTAAACGTACATTCTTTATTTTCCCCTATGGTGGCTATAATTGGAAAATGTGGTTATTGCCTCAGCGTGTAATACGTTCACCACTTCCTTTATGTCCGAAACATGGAGTAGAATTATCGGTTTACGGTGAATTAGATAAAAGTCAAAAGTGTCCATTTTGTGATATCTCAATTTCCGAACAGGATTACTATCTGTCCCCAATAGTAAAAAAGGCATTTATGGTTGGCGAAGCGATGCTCGATGGTCATTATAAAACACCTAAAAAAATAGTGGGCACAAAAACATAAAAAGCAAAATCGTTCTCGCCGCCCGCGCAACAAGTAATGTGCGGTGGATTATTTTTAAAGTATTGTGAATTACTGTTACCATTTGTGTGTCTTGAAAATTAGTTGGCCTAACCAGCAACTCCATTAGACTATAGATATAATTAACGGAAAGTATCATAAGCATATAAACCCAGAAGAACTGAAGAAGTCTAACGCGGCTCAAGGCGAGAAGAGCTTACAGCTTGAAGAAGACCCAGT
>JBEKEV010000011.1:0-103339 GCA_050013655.1 Bacteroidota bacterium
ATCATGTTCATGTCGTCATCCTCAACTCCCTGATGAGCCGAAAAAGTTTCATGAATTAAGCTCGCACGCACACCTGACACTTTGTTGGCTACAACGCACGCCCCTACGCCGCTACCGCAGATAGCTATGCCGCGATACACTTCCCCGCGAGCAACTGCACGGGCAAGCGGCACGACAAAATCCGGATAATCATCGTCTAACTTCGGCTGTCCATCGCCGAAATCGATTACTTCATAACCGGCCTCGCGCAACGTCCTAACCAGATATTCCTTTAACTCGTAACCTCCGTGGTCAGCGGAAACACCGATGAGTTTCTGTATCTTCGGCAAGATTATCGGGAGATCAGTCATGTTTTTCTTTCGAGCAATGTCAGTGTTCGTTGCGTACATTCTCCACGCCGAATCCAAATTCGCGCATCACGATTGAATATGTCTTCTTCGCATCATCTGTTATACGTACAATGACACTTTTCCTATGATCAATCCATACATTCACGTTACTTTTCAAAGATTTCTTTTTCGTCTTTTCGATTCACTCCAAGAACGAAAACAACACCGCCAATTATCATTATTCCGATTCCGACATACGGTTGCCAATTTACAGTGCGCTGGTTATTCTTTGTTATCTCGAGTTTCCTCAAGTCCACAACTTTCTCTCTAGTGACATAGGTGAAACCTGTATAAAGGGTCATTAACAGACCGACGATGAAGGTGATGATGCCAGCTTTTTTCAAGATTATACTTCCAGACGATCCCAGTTCACAATGTATTATCCTTAGACTCTAAATGATTCTTCTTCCAAACATGTATGTAAATATTTCATCCACTTTCGAGAACGAAAGAATATTCTCTCTTCATCTACGACTTTAAAGAAAGAATACTCATGATTTATGTAATCGGGAATAGCCCGAAAGGATGAAAAGGGGGTTAATTCTTTTCGGAGCCCAATATTTGATAATAGACTGGGCGAAATCTGCTAAGATTAAGATGTTACAAAAGGAAGGTGAAGAATCAAGGAAAGCGTAGTATGGACCTTTTGATAATTCAATCTAGAGTAATTTCTGTAATTAATGAAATGCATGAAGAAAGAGTTTTATTTTCAAATGAATGAAAATCTGATGTTGACGGTTCGAGCAGTCGAATTGGTCGAGAGACTTTATTCTTCCGCATAAATGAAGATAATCCCCATAAAGAATGAAGCGCACCGCGATGTGGCGGGTGAATTCATTTTTATAGGACGAGAAGGAATGAGATTCCAAGTGGAGTGTTTCTTAAACGCACCACATTTATTTTGCTGCATCCTGCTTCCTTGTAATTCAAAAAGCATCAGAGAGTTTTTTTAAATGTAGGTGATTATTCGTATCGGACAAAGAATCAAACTGAGCTAAAAATCTTGAGAAATCATCCGTTGATGACCTTTTTCGATAGTGGGTGCTGTCTTACTTTTTTTAGGTCATTCCAAATCAACGCACTTGCCCCAAGGACTGCCGTGTTCCCTTCGGCTAATCCTGAAGGAAGCAGTCTCACTTTATTTTTGAAAATGCCAAGCAAATGTTCTTCCATTGATTGTTTTGCAGATTTTAAAATAAGATCACCTGCGGCAGCAAGGCCTCCAAAGAAAATGATAGCCTCGGGACTCAAATGCGCCACAGATTCAGCGAGTTTCATACCGAGAATTTTTCCTGTATAATCGAATGCTTCCAATGCTAGGCGATCACCACGTTGTGCTGCATCATAGATCATCTTGGACGTCAGACGCTCAGGACTAATAAAGCGAAGATCGCTTGGCTCTTTGGTATTACATATTAGCTCCTGTACTGTCCGGCATATACCAGAAGCAGAAGCATATGTTTCAAGACAACCGCGACGACCACATCCACATTCTCGACCTTTCGGATCGACTACTGTATGACCTATCTCCCCGGCGTTGCCATCCTCTCCATAAATCAATTCGCCATTCGCTACTATACCACTGCCAAGTCCAGTGCCTAATGTAATAACAATGAAATTCTTCATCCCTTGGGCACTGCCAAATAACATTTCACCAAGTGCTACAGCATTTGCATCATTTGTTGTTGCCACGGGTACATCATAATACTTATCCATTTCAGCTAAAACATTAACATACTCCCAACTTAAATTGGGTGGATGTTCGATTATTCCAGTATAATAATTTGCATTCGGTGCACCGATACCAATTCCGACTAATTTGCACTTCTGCTCAATAGTGTCAAGAAGTTCTTCAGCACTTTCATGGAGCCGTTCAAAAAACAACTCAGCTGATTGATGTGCATTCGTTGGGATGGTTGCACTTGCAAGGCATCTCCCTTTTCGATCAACATAACCAAAGACCGTGTTAGTACCACCGATATCAACGCCAAGAGTTACTTCGACACGTATCATATTGTTCTTTTTCCAAAATGACATCATACATTTGTAACTCGATCAAATACTAAAAACGATTCAAGCTGAACTTGGGTTAGTCAATCACCTGAGTAAAACTCCACAAAATGAATAAGTCAGATCGGTATTATACTCTTCAATTAGACAATGTTCTGATGCATGTCATACTACTATAAGTTTGTACTAAATTTCCTTTTTAGCGCACTAATCTATGAGTAATAATAAATCTTTCGGTCTTCCCGTACTTCTCGTGATTCGGACCAATAAACAGCACCTAATACCTTTCGACAAGATCACAGATTTTAAATCTAATAACTGCCTACGAATGAAGCTTTGAAACAATTGCCCATCGGTAAAATTTGCACAACATCTGTACCATACAATGAAATTGGCTTTTTCCATTCAAGTCATTATAAAACTTTGAAATGATTATTATGCTGATAATAGCTTCATTATCAGCCATGATAATTCCACATTGCTCATTAAATCGAGAAGATTATGCTCGTGAAATAGAGTAGATGTTTTGGAGAGAACGGAAGCGTATCAATATCTCTAGTCTAATCTCTTGGTGTTCCTTATAATTTTCACCGAAGGAGAAAAACGATTTTATATGCTATTAAGGAACTCCGGCTAGACTGTATGAGATCCCTAAAGGTATCTTTATTTGAAAGTGTATTCCCTTTTCAATGCTCTTCTAGAGACTGGAATTTTCGGTATATGATGATTCATCCTTTGCGACAATAATATCAGAGCTTAGAATAGTGCATAAATAAATGGTGCAAGTGCCGAACCTTCAGTCAAAATTATTAGTATTCCCATGAGAATCAAGATAACAACGAGGGGAGCAAGCCACCATTTTTTCTGCATACGCATAAATGCCCAAAACTCTCCCAAGAGTGAGACCACAGACTTAAACCGTTTTAGAATTTTTGACATTCCTGTTCCCTTTCACGAATAGATACTAATCGAGCACGAACGTTTCGCTTATCTGCATCTGATACCCTGATTCTTTAATTTTCCGTTTATCTAATACAAAGTTGCCGAGGATAAGATAATCCATGTCCGTTCTAAAAAAACACTTGATTGCATCGAACGGAGTGCAGACGATAGGTTCACCTCGAACATTAAAGGAAGTATTAATGATCACAGGGCAACCAGTAAGCTTTTCGAATTCGATAATCAAATCATAGAATAACGCATGATCTTCACGAACAATAGTCTGGAGGCGTGCAGAGCCGTCGACATGCGTCACTGCCGGAATTGTTCTCCGATCAGGTCTCACTTGTGCAACAAACAACATATAAGGGCTGGGTCGATCAAACTCGAAATATTCTTTCATTCGTTCCAATACCACGGTTGGCGCAAACGGACGAAAACTCTCTCGAAACTTTATTTTCAAATTAACGCGTGAATAATTTTCCGGGTTTCGCGCATCAGCTAAAATGCTGCGCGCACCTAACGAACGCGGTCCAAATTCCATACGACCCTGGAACCATCCGACAACTTGTTGATCAGCTATCAACTGAGCTGTTCTTTTCAAAATGGAATCGTTACTAAATCTTTCGCCTTCAAGGTTCAACTGGTTTAATACTTGCTCAATAGCTTCATTGGAATATTCCGGCCCGAGAAAATTATGACTCCACGTATAGGTGCGCTCATTCTTTAACAACATATTATAGATATAAAACGCAGCTCCGACAGATCCCCCAGCGTCCCCTGCTGCAGGTTGTATAAACATTTGTTTAAACCCCGATGAAGCAAGCACTTTACTGTTGGAAACACAATTGAGAGCGACACCTCCGGCAAGACATAAATTATCACTCCCGGTTTTCTTGTGTAGATCCGTTGTCATTCGTAGCATTATTTCATCTGTAACATATTGAATAGAGGCGGCAACATCCTTGTGGAATTGAGTCAATGTAGATTCCGGAGTTCGTGGCGGAATACCGAAAAGAGCATGGAAATATTTGTTGGTCATTGTCAGACCATAATCATACGCAAAGTATTTCATGTTCAAACGAAAACTTCCATCATCCTTCAGGGATACAAGTTCCCGCAAGATAAGATCAGCAAACACCGGTTTTCCATACGGTGCCAGTCCCATGACTTTGTATTCAGCACTATTGACTCGAAATCCAAGATAGTATGTAAACGCTGAATACAAGAGCCCGAGCGAATGAGGAAAATGAATACTTTCAGTCAGGGTGAGAGTTCTATCATTTCCCATGCCCATGGTAGTCGTTTCCCACTCACCGACTCCATCAGCGGTGAGAATTGCCGCTTCAGAAAAAGGGGAAACGAAAAAAGCACTCGCGGCATGAGAGAGATGATGTTCTACGAACAAGAGTTTTCCAGCATCACCAAGTTCTTCTCTGATCTTCTGTGGAATCCAGAGTTTTTCCTTCAACCAGATCGGCATCGCCTTCAGAAAAGAGGGCAGGCTTTTCGGAAATGTAGCAACATAAGTCGTCAAGAGCCGTTCAAACTTAGTAAACGGCTTATCGTAGAAACCAATATAATCCAGATCCTCTGCTTGTATGCCTCCTTCCTGCATGCAATAGTGAATTGCGTTTGTCGGGAAATCTTGATCGTGCTTTTTTCTTGTGAACCGTTCTTCTTGGGCAGCGGCAACCAGAAGGCCATCTTTAACAAGAGCAGCCGCAGAATCATGGTAGAAACAGGATATGCCGAGAATATTCATCGTATGCAAGACTAGAATTGAAACTTGTAGCGGTCGAGAGTCTGCTCACCTGTTTTTCTGGTTTGCCAGTACGACGCTTGATCAAAATCCATTTTCTTCTGTAAAAGATCTTTTCGAAAAAGTCTCACTAGAAGCGACATAAACCCAATGACGATAAGATACACAAGAGAGAGCAACAAGATCGTATTGAACTTACCAAGCATTTTTGCAAATAATAACCACATTCGTTTGATGGTACGAAAGAAGCTCTTCATCTCATCTCCATTTTCTTAAATACTCCAGTACGTGTGTATACAATACATCGCTGTCATTCATAGATATTGTGTTTACCATATCCTCATATCAGGTCGAGATATTATGCGACAATTCCTGAATTAAACAATCTAACTTCAAAATAATTTGCTGCCGTGGATTGCCTTCTGCTGCTGTCACGTTTTAATAATTGTGTCCATGATGTATCTTTTATTTCACCGCGTTTCGTAGAATAGACCAGGATATATTCATTAAATTCCATAAGATCAATAAAAACGAATTCAACATTTTAGTGATCATTAAAAGGCGTACGATTTAATAATTGTTGCCATGATTCATCCTGTATTTCACCATGTTTCGTAGAATGAACAAGGATATATTCATTAAACCCTGTAAGATCAACAAAGTCAAACTCAACGCCGCCCTCTATTTGATGATAATTCCAGGTTTCGTACGGTTTGCTATCATTCGAGTTGGCAAATCTCTGTATTTCATCAGGTTCTCCATAGAGGATAAGCACGCGACCTTGATCTGTGCGCCACCCTTCCTTAGCATATGTCTTATAACGTTGATTGGCCGTCTGCACTCTTTGCAGATAAATAGATCTTGTAAGATTTAAACGTCCAAGCTCTTCGTTCTCAACTCTTGTCCAAAAATTTTGTAAAAACTCCTGACGTGCTTCTACTGTCGTTAACTTATCGAATGCCTTGTTATCCTCAGATCGTGTTACATATTTTGCAATTCGAAACTCTTCAGCAAGCTCATCAAATGAAAATCCAGCATACACAGCGCTTCCTTCTGAAAGAATTGTTGCTTGCGCTAATTGGACATTAGGATTGTAGAGGAAAATCGGCCGTTGTGATTTGGCAATCTCGTTGCCAAGCGTATCGGAAAGGATAACTTCATAGTTGAATTTTCCGGAACCAATCGAACTAACATTCAGCGTTGTTACATCCACAACATTGGGCATTGAGAATCGACGCAGATGCGTACGTTGCTTTTCAACAACACCTTTCGAATTCACAATTTGCGCTTTGATTGCATAAGTCATTCCCGTTTTCAGATTATAAAATTCCATATATGTGAACACAAGAGGAAAAGTCGTTGAGCCATAAACACAATTCGGATTAGGGATGACACGATATGTATTTTTATAGAAGATATCTTTTTGATCTGAGGATTCGGTGATACTTGAGCATAATTCGATATCACTAAGGGCAGCCTTGTCAGGTCTCTTCATGATATTGACCAAAAACAATGAACTATCTCGTCGTAATCGATTGACGACATCCATACCGAGTACGGAAACTTTATATGAGCCACATCCTAAAGCATATGTCGTATTATTGACCATCGATTTTGTTCTAGCAAGAGAAGTAGAATCGACAAGATTAATTGGAATAGTAAACCGATCGGTGTGAACAAATACTCCGCTTGATGTATCCTGAATTAAAAAAATCAATTCGATTTTTCCATGATACCCCAAGGAGTCTTGCTTGAGAACAGTAAGACTCGGATAGACTGCGGTTGCTATTTCCACATACATTGTAGAATCGTTTTGCCAAAACCGACTGTAATCGACATTAAGAACGAACCGATTCTGTACAGCATGTGTAGTCTGCGATTCCAATTGAAAGCTTATCAGACAGAATAAGAGAACAGTACAACAATACCAGTGTATTCTTTTCATATATTTTTTATTTTCCCAATGACGAAATTATAAAAATGTTTGAATAGGATAGTGGAATATCAATATCATTCATTCTGCCAAGGATACATAACCCAATGGAGACACGTCTACTTCGTATGAGCGATAATAAGTTTTTCACCGAAGACAGATTTTCCCATTTGCGTTTGTACGAAGTAAAAACCTGGAGGCAACCGATTCAAGATAAGCGATTGAGTGAACAGCTGGTCCGCTTTGGAACCCACAGTCCGTAATACTTCCTGTCCCAGAATGTTGAACAATCGAATCGAAACCTCGCCCCGATATGAATTATCTAACTGCAATTGCGAAGCGGACGACGCCGGATTTGGATAAAGTCTCATAGGGTTGATTTGGATGGCATGTCCGCTTTCAACACTGGAAGGGATAGCATCGACAAGCTTGACATGACCAAAATAGTCTGCGTTCTGCCAATGCAAATTACCAGGATACGGTTCCCAATCCGAACCGAACATATAGTCCCGTACTTTCGGGTTCTTCTCAGGGTGATTATTATCGCAATACGCAACAGATAACCCCATCAACTTATTTTCTATCAATTGTGATCTTGCAGCTGCCTTATTGCTATCGGTATATGTATCGTTGTAGACAATGAGAGAAAATTCCCGGACAGCTGTTTGCCCGGTCCTTCGTAGTGCAAATTCAGGGAAATGTGAAGTATAATCTGCCCGATGACTGTTAGCTTGAGTGCCAGCCATATCATCGACATGATAGACAGTTGTTACCTGGCCATCAGCAGGACAGGCAGCATACATATGGTACGCAAAAGCGTTCTGAGCATTTAATCCAGGGCCGTCATACATATGCAATCCGCCGGATGCATTTTCATCGATGAAGACTTCACTGATATCATAATTATAAATGTCTGCGGTAACGTCAGGTATATATCCATCTACGAATATAGTATCGTGCACTTCCATGAGGAAATACAACAGGTTAGTTGTTGATGACCAGATCACTTTATATCGTCCATAATAAACAGAAGAGTCCACAACGTCACCATATGGAATCCACACTTGAGCTATGGGCTGCCACGGAACATTCTGCCAGCATGCGTCATCTCCTATCCCATCGATAACTGGTACGGCGGCGGCGTTCAGTGCGAGCACAGGGTCATCCTGAACGAGACCATGCTGCGAGTAAGTTTTGCCATACATAAGAAATACGAGTGATATACAAATTATATGGAGCCGATGGTGCTGTAGTTTCAATTTCATATGGATATATCTTGTACTGTCAATGAATTACATTTTATTTAATTCGAGAAATAAATCCTACTGTAATTTCTTCTCGCTGTATTAAGAAAATTACTTTATTAAAAGCATCTTCTGAACTTGTGATTGAACACCTTGACTTCCCTCGGCATTTAATCTCGCAAAATACACGCCTGATGCTGTAGTCGCGCCCTTAACCTGACTATTCCACTGAACAGAGTATGTACCGCCTATCTGATAGGCATCTACAAGTTTTTGGATGCATTGGCCTTGGATATTGTAAATTGATAAATCCACATATGCCGCCTGTGGAAGATGATACCTGATGGTCGTAGACGGATTGAATGGATTGGGATAATTGGCTTCCAAGACGAAAACATTCGGCTGTGTCTTTGAGACACGATCATTGACGGATGTTGTGGTATTAATCTTTACTAATTCAATACCTGTCCCGGTACCGAGATTACGGGAATACTCCTGGTCTGTTGCATCATTCCAATGTTCGTGTACGCCTAAGCTTCCCAGAACAGTTCCATCTCTTTCCGGATCGTACCGAATGCCGACCGGCCAGAAGGATGAATCGGCGGCCTGATACAGGTGGTCGTCAACTCCTACCATTTGCGGATAGGTCTCAGCATGTTTATCGCTCGTGAATTCAGCTTTTAAGATATCATAGCAAACAGATTCCAATGCTATCGGATCCTGTGACATAAAAATAGAAGAAGGCCAATCATTGTTAAAAGGCGCCATCTGAAACTTTACCGGTGGAACATTTGCACCAGGGCCTCCCCAGAGGCCATCCACGACAAAAAGCATAGAGTTACCGCCAAGTTTTTTATGACCTAAGAGATCGACCAAAACTCGATACTGATTATATCCAAATCTGACATTCTTGCTCCAGATTCCAGGTAAAGATGCATCCGGATTGACTAAACCCATATGTAAGTGCATAGCATTAGCGCGTGCATGAGATCCGAAATTGCATTTCTCTAGCAAGGTCATTCCCGCTCTCTCATGAACTTTCAATGCTGCCACATAAATCATATAATCTGCTTGTTCAATGACAGTCCAGATTTTATCACCGGTAACTGGATTTCCTGCCGACATATCAGTCCAATCGCTGGCTCCTTCACGCAATATCGCACCACGATCTGAGAAAAAAATTGAAGTGTCAGTTCCTGAGACCGCTTTAACTCGTCCTTGACCACCTATGTTATCGATATAATTGACATTCGAAAATTCTGTATGCCAAATATCCCAGTATTCGTTTTGTACATCGCACGACGGATCGCCGACAGAAATATTTTGCTGTGGGATACCGCACGTATCGATGAGTTGCCTCAAAAGAGCCAGTACAGGTTGGGGCGAAGTTCTTGCCATCGTATAATTGGATAAGTCCGGGATGCTATGGTCAGTGCTGCTCGTCACTGTTGATCCAACAGCGTTCGTCTTAATAAAAATCTTTTCACCTGATTGATAACCTACGGCACCCTTTCCCTTTTTCATATTGAAATATGTAAAAAGTGTATCCCACGCTTCACGGACTGTTGATTTTCCAGTAAGGTTTAAAATGGAATTGGTAACCATATCATTTACAACATCCATATTAGTATTTTCCGGCAGATAATATGCTTTACCGAAAGCATCGTTGGTGCAGTTCTCATTTGTCGCATCAGGATTTCTTGACCAAACAACACGGCCGGGGAAAATTCCTCTTGCAACTCCGACGGGCACATTGGCTGTATCCAAATAAAAAGTATTAGCATAGACAGCAGGTTTATCAGCTTGAAAAACAAAAAAACCTGCAACAAGAGCAATCGTTAAAAAACCCGCCATTGCCCAATAACGCGAGTTCTTCCAATGTTCTTTTACTTTACCCATTGCGAAAGTTGACGCGGCAAGGCCGAGCAAATAAATGACAAAACCTGATGCTACCGGATATGCAACGCGCATACAAGGATAGCTAGCACGGCTTGGTTTAGGAATTACGCGGATAAGAAACCAGATGAGTGCTCCGAATCCGATGAGGGGGAACAAAAGTTTGTAGAGTATCTGTTTCAGTTTCATTTGAACAAACCTTTCGCTGATAAGGATTTTTAAAAAGAATCACTTCAACAGAAGCATTCTCTGAATCTGTACGTTCGTCCCCTGGATCCCCACAGCAGAAAGTCTGGCAAAATAAACACCGGATGCTGCTGTTATGCCATTCACTTTACCATTCCACTGGACATTATAATCGCCTCCCGCCTGATATGCCCGAACGAGAGTCTGAATACGTTTACCTAGAACATTGTAGATTGATAAATCCACATGCGTTGCCTGCGGCAGATGGTACCTGATGGTTGTGGATGGATTGAAAGGATTAGGATAATTGGCTTCCAGACGAAACTCTGAAGCAATAGCCGGAGTTTTCGACTCAACTGCAGTTATTAACTGGGAAACATCTGCACTTTCCAGAATGCCGACTAAATCGGTTTTGGCGTTGTAAACAAGAACCTCAACCGTCTTCGCACTGTCCGGAATGGGAATAGTATCCTGAAGCTGAAATTCCTCAAGCGGAGTAATTGTATGTGATTGTCCCTCAGTGAGAATCTTACCCTGAGCGTCAATAAACGTTATCTTAGCTGTGCCTTTGTAGAACATGCCATAGATTGCAGATAAACTTTGCGTCTTTGAATTGTAAGATAACCTTTCGGCAATCGCACCAACGGAATCCACATCCAGTACCGGTGCTCGCACTTTTGCAGCCCACCAATTCTCTGTAAACGTATAATTCCCTCCAGCAGCAGCAAGCGCAACGACAGGACCTTTCACTTCGACTTCCATATACAATGGGGGACTATTACTGCTTACGTACACACTAACTCGGGCGCCATTATCCGGATATTGCTCGCCGTCGAAAATGGGAAAGGTTCTAATAAACACAACCGTATCCGACCGATCGGTATAAGCAATCCAGCCTTTGTCCGGATCAGCAAAGATCTTTTGACCGTTCGGATCAGTCGGATAGAATTGAACACCGTAAACCCCAGCTGCTACTTCTCCTTTCCAAGCCAGAGAAGTTCCTTGAGGATTTACGCCGGTTGATCCATACACACTATTAGGATTGATTGGGAAATATGCCCAGTAATTCAGGGTATCCGTTTTGCCAGGATGGTTGACAATCGATTCTGTTATACTCCAAACGCCCCAGCTTACAGGCGGTGAGCCTGTATTGATAATGGTTTGTTCCATCCTGACCCTGCTTGTGCCCGGAAAGATTGTTGCTCGACGCTTAAACTGAATGTTCGGCGCAGCCCATGTTTCAACCGGACTCGTGACGAGAGCGACGACAGAATCGGCTGTCTGGGAAACGATTTGATAAGCATATTTGCCATAATCGAGTTTTGGCGGGGGCGGCCAACTGTTAGGCCAATTATTCTGAGGTGAAGGCCATGTCTTATATCCGCCAAAGTTGTACCAATTGCTATTCTTAGCAGGCACATAGGTTTGCCCGAGTAGACTCGAGTCGACCATAATAGATGGAAGACTTCCTAAATCGTACTGCATCACACGGCCCCCGATAGCCGGCATCGTGGCCATTGTGATGAGATCATTCTGCATCACGATTGTTGTATCCCATCCCCATTGCTTGTAATTGGGAACAATTTGGATTGTAACGTTAGGCGTCTGGCCATACAACATTGCAAAGCCAAAACAAGCTGCAAAAATACTTATCTTTCGCACTTGACCGTTAATATAATTGAACTTTTGTACTATTTAAGTTCGACAGAATACTTCAATATCGGAACTGTAGAATTAATTAAGATTCTTCTCCCGAGTACGTCGGGAGAAGAATCAAGGTGATAATAGAATTTTTCAGATGTCGAAGCTCAAAAACTGCTTCAATGAAACTATTTCAGCAGCAGCATTTTTGCCGATTTATCAAATGTCTTTCCATCCCCAAGCGATGATGCTATCACTCTATAAACATAGATCCCGCTAGATAATGAATTGCCACGATCATTTGTTCCATTCCATACAACTCTCTGATACCCTGCCGATTGTGCGCTAAACGTGTATGATTTTATTTGACGTCCCTGAATATCAAAGATCGTCACTACAACCGAAGATCTTGCAGGCAATGAATATGCAATCGTTGTACTGGGATTGAATGGATTGGGATAATTTTGATAAATTTGGAAATACTCCGGACCATTCTCATGATTTGCAACGCTAGTGGCTGTTTGTTCTGTCTCTATTAATTCGATACCTGTCCCCGTTATGCTGAGATTCCTCGAATATTGTTTGTCCGTTGCATTATTCCAATGTTCATGCGTACCAAGACTATAGACATGAACTCCAGTATTATTGGGATCATACTTTATACCTACAGGCCAGTTGTTCGAATCTGCTGCCTGATGAAGATAATCATCAACTCCAGGCATTTGAACGGAAGGATCTCGCCCGCTTTCGACAGTGAATTCACTCCTCAGAAAATCGTAACCGACCGACTCGATCGCCACTGGATCGAGCGATACAAATATGGATGACGTAAATTGGTTATTAAACGGTTGCATCTTCCATTTTAAAGGTTTATCAAGTTCATAATCTGTTCCCCATAAAGCATCCAGAACATAGATGAGATTCTTGCCGCTTAATAAACTGTCTGTCATCAAATCGACCTGAACGCGATACAAACCATAAGCCGATCTTCTCAATGTAGAAGTATCCGGGGTTTCTACTCCAAAAGGCCGCACTAAACCCATATGAAGATAATCAGCATTACCAGTTGAATCAGGGATTTGAGATCCAAAATGGTTTTTAGCAAACAGCGTCAATCCTGCCCTCTGATGACCTTTCAATTGAGGAATATTTATTACATAATCTGCAGTCTGAAAAATAGAATAAAGACTATCTATTAAGACAGGTCTGTTATTTTTAGTTTGATTGGAGTACATAGACTGTGTCCTTAAAACTGTACCCTTATCGGAATAATGAATGATTGCGGTACTACTTGATGAAACCTTTTCTCTACCTAAAGTTGAGTAACTATTATCGAGATAATGAATGTTTGGAAATGCTGTGTGCCATACATCATATAAATGTTTATAGATGTGTTTCATTGGGTCGCCGATGTAAATATCACTTTGCGCAACACCCACAACATTAACAAGCTGTTTTAAAACGGCGAGGACCGTAGCCTCCGATGTTTCTGAAATTCCATAAGAACCGTTATAGGTGACACTCAAATCAACGGTACTAAAATTACCACTCCAACCACTGGTAGCGTTCATTTTGATGAATATTTTCTCACCCGTTTTATAATTAACAAGTCCTTTACCTCTCGTATTGTTGTGAAATTGAAATATCATCCTCCATGCGGCACTGTCACTTGTTGCTCCCGTAACACTGTGAATGGCGGACGAGAGCATATTGTCGACGACTGGTTGATTCATATTCTCACTCATAAACCAGGCATGACCCTGTGCATTAGCTACACAACTCTGATTGACAGCACTTGAATCGTGTACCCAGACAACTCTCCCCGGGAAAATTCCTTTTGCCACGCCTATAGGCTGAATAGGAATAACGGTTATATCTACTGTCGGCTGTCCGGTAGTTTGATTCGTTAAATATGAACCGCTGATTCCGAACACAACAAAAGCAGCAATGAAAAATATTGGATAATACCGTATTGATTTTTTCGATCTAAAGAAAGCCACACCAGATAAAGCAAGCATTGCCAGGTAACCAATGAATCCAGAGGCAATAGGCATTGCTGTTCTTACACACGGGTACGTTAAGCGGCTGGGTTTTGGAATTACTCGAATAAGAATCCACACCATCGCAGCTATACCAATAAGCGGAAACAATAATCGCGATAAACCATTGAGTTTTCCAAAACCGATGAATCTTCCTGTCTTGGGACAGAATTTTGAATATTTAGTAATAAAGTTTTTCATAAGTATCACTTCGGATTGTCGAATCCGCCTTCTTGATGTATGATGAATTACTGTAATATTCGATTAAATTATTTATCTGATTATCATCTCAATCTTGCAGTTAATACGATTTTTGAAAAGAATCACCTCATATTCATCAATTCAATATACCCTTTTTCTCCTCAAAGAACCGTCTTTGCTTCCCGATGGAAGTTATCAAATTTAATGTGATTCAATTCCTGACTAAAATTCGTGCCTTTGATCACAATGCATACTAGTACTACTCGCCATCGTACTCTTGCCATTCATTTAGCTAAGCTCAACTTCTACCGTATGAATTTTTCCGTCATTTAAATCTGGGATACAATTACCGCTTAATAATAGTCCATCTAGATTCAGGCTCTGCACACCTTTACAAACGTTCTTTGGATTATTGACAGTAATATTATAAATACTGTTTCTAAACTTTCGAACCACAGTATACTTTTTCCATGAACTTGGGATGCAAGGATCAATAATTAACCCGTTGTAATCCGGACGTATACCGAGAATATACTGGGAAAGAGCTACGAAAGACCACGCTACCGTGCCCGTGAGCCAAGAATTTTTGCCTTCACCCGGCGTAGGAGCGTCTTTGCCGGCAGTCATTTGACTATACACATAAGGCTCGGAACGGTAAATATCTATTTGATCTTCTTTGGTCGGAGGGCAAATGCTCTTGTAATATTCCATGGCCTGATCACCCCTGCCAATCATGGTTTCAGCAATTTGTATCCAAGTATTATTATGAGTGAAAATACCGGCATTTTCTTTATATCCAGGTGGATAGGAACTAACTTCACCTAGGTGCACATAATATTTTTGGAAAGCCGGTTGTTGCAAAACAATTCCGTTCGGTGTCGCTAAATGCTTCCGGACACTGTCTAATGCTTTTTTCGCGTAACCATTTTCTAATCCGGCACCACCCAAAATGCACCAGCCCTGGCTTTCAATAAATATTTTGCCCTCTTCATTTTTTGATGAACCAAGTTTTCTGCTATAAGAATCATAAGCCCTGAGGAACCACTCGCCGTCCCACCCATGTTCATAAATTGTCTTCCTCATATTTTCAGCTTGCTTCAGGTAATCTTCGGCTTGCTCGGGTTTTCCTGTATTCTTCAGAATTCCCGCCATCTCATCACAAGCTTTACAAAACAAGCCGGCGATCATGACTGATTCTGCGACTTTATCATTTTCGATATGTCCTGCTAATTGAAAACTTTCGCCTGGTGTCGTAGAGAAACAATTCAGATTCAGGCAATCATTCCAGTCAGCATGACCAATGAGCGGCAAACCATGCGGTCCTCGGTGATTTAATGTATACTGGAGAGAGATAAAGAGATGATCAAGCAACGCTGCTTCCGAATTCTGAACATCAGCAAAACCGGTCTTTTCGTTTAGGATACTGTAATCACCCGTCTCCTTCAGATAAGCCGCAACGGATAGAATCAACCAGAGAGGATCATCATTAAATCCACCACCTATATCAGCATTTCCTTTTTTGGTGAGCGGCTGATATTGATGAAAACAAGTGCCATCGGAAAGCTGGGTTCCTGCTAAATCCAATATCCGCTGACGTGCTCTGGCAGGTAAGATGTGAACGAATCCTAGAATATCTTGATTACTGTCGCGATATCCCATCCCTCTGCCAATTCCGGATTCATAGAGAGATGTTGAGCGAGACATGTTAAAGGTAACCATACATTGATATTGGTTCCAGATATTCGCCATACGGTTTACAACCGTGTCAGGTGCATCGACCCGATACGATGAAAACAAGTTTTCCCAATATTCTTTGTGCGTTTCAAAAGCGGCCAGCACATCCGATGTCTTTGAGTATTTCGATTTTACTTCTTCAAATTCATCTTTTCTGATTTTCCCGGTTTCAAGAAATTTCTTTTCAGGCGGGTTTTCTGCGTACCCTAATATGAAATTTATAGATTTTGATTCACCTGGTTTCAGCTCCAAGTCGATTTGATGAACACCGATAGGCAGCCATCCATATGCAATACTATTTTTACAATTCCCCTGCAATACAGCTTGTGGAGCATCCAATCCTTGATGCACGCCGACAAATGCATCACGGCTGCTGTCAAAACCGGAGACAGCCTCGCTAGAAGAAAAATATGCATAATGATTTCTTCGTTCCCTGTATTCCGTAATATGGAAAATAGTTCCATGTTCAACCTCAACCTGTCCGGTAGAATAATTTCTTTGGAAGTTGGTCATATCATCAAGAGCATCCCAGAGACACCATTCAGCAAAACTCCACAACCGGATTTTCTTTGAAACTTTAGAACGATTTGTTACCTGCACATGCCAGATTTCATTTCTGGAATCCAAAGGAATAAAAAATAATGTAGAGACCTCCAGCTCATTTTTTTGTCCGGTTATCTTCGTATATCCCAAGCCATGACGACATTCATAGCGATCAAGCGGAACGCGCATAGGTTTCCACATTGGATTCCAAACTGAATCTCCGTCTTTGATATAGAGGTATCGACCGTTGCCATCCATGGGAATATTATTATACCGGTAGCGTGTCAAACGGCGAAGTTTTGCATCCTGATAAAAACAATAACCACCTGCTGTATTGGAAATTATCCCGAAAAAATTATTCGTTCCTAGATAATTAATCCATGGAAGCGGTGTATCGGGACGGGTTATCACATACTCTTTTTGTTTGTCATCAAAATATCCGTAACTCATTAATGTTCCTCTTTTGTTTGTATTGAAGGATACTCAAGCTCTATCGTATGAGCACCAACTTCTGTGTTTTCTCGAATGTCTTTTTACCCTCGGCTTTTATCCTGTAGAAATATATTCCACTGGAAAAGTTGTGCGCACCCCATCTAACTGTGTGATTGCCTGCAACTTCAACTTCATCAACCAAGGCGGCCACTTTTTGTCCCAATAGATTGTATATATCAATTTTTACTTTGGCTTCTTCAGGCAATGAGTAGCTGATTATTGTTGATGGATTAAACGGATTAGGATAATTTTGGCGCAATTCATAATTCATCGGTAATTCTTTCGCTGGTGCCACACTCGTGAATGTTGGATCTTGCCAAGCGAGTATCATTTTTCTTACAATAACACCGGACTTCGTAAGATCGGATCCCGACCAGCCGCCTGTCGCACTGGCGCCAGGTACCAACGCTGCCGATGTCTCCACCTTGTCATCAATTGCCCAATTGCACCAGCTCAGCATATTGTTGTTCATAAACTTCGACCAATTTCCAACTTCAACGGAATCAAGAATTCCAGTTCCGCTCGATTCACACGTGCCCCATTCTGTGACAAATAATGCGATTCCATTTTTGAGCGCGGTCGTCGCTTTGTCTCTTAATGGTTGTTTATGCGTTGCAGCATAAAAATGAAGAGTGTACGCCACATTATTGTATGGAAGAGGATCATAGGAAGCTATGTCAACATCCTGCGACCACGTTGGTGTGCCTACAATTATAAGATTAACAGAATCGATAGCTCGAATTTGTTTTATAACAGAATCTGCATAGGGTTTGACGACAGTGGTCCACGATACTTGTTGCGGTTCATTATATATTTCATAGATGAGATTGGGCGCGTATCCGTATTCACCAGCAATTTCTTCAAAGAAAGAAATTGATTGAGAGATGTGGTTTTCCGCGTTATCGTCATGCCAGTCAACAATCACATAAATTCCTAAATCGATACATGCATCTATGACAACTTTGACTTTCGCAAGTTCGGTTTGTGGATTGACAAGATACCCATCTGTGAAACCATTGATACCACATGCCGCCCGCACAACGGTACAATTCCAATTATCGCGCAGCCATTTAATACAATTGTAGTTATAGTATGGCGATCCTTCGCCATATTGACTCCAAAACAGACTCATTCCATGTAAAGCGACGGGATTGCCATTTTGATCTATGATCTTATTCCCTTTAACACTCAGTTGACCATGCTTATCAACACTTAACGTGTCATCGGAGAAGACTACTGCGCTGCTCAAGTTGGTGAGTGTGATGATGAGAAGCACCATTCGAAATGATACAAATATTTTTTGCAGTATCATACGATTACTTTCTTATTTTATTGCTAATGTTTTTGCAATAACATTTTCTCTCATAACGAAATAATGACCCACCTGACTGTACCTGATATGAACAGGCGGTCATCTAAAATTAGAACACATTATTTCAACAAGATCATCTTCTTCGTCTCTATAAAACTTCCAGCATGCAAGCGATAGAAATACACACCACTTGACATGGTTGATGCGTCCCATTGTATGCTATAAGTTCCTGATGGTTTTTCTTCATTCACCAAGGAAGCTACTTCGCGCCCTAAAATATCAAAAATTCTTAGCGTGACTAGGCCGGTTTTGGGAACTTGATATTTGATTGCAGTAGAAGGATTAAACGGGTTGGGATAATTTTGTAATAACTGGAATTCTTTGACGACTCTAGAATCGTTATCTCGAACTCCTGTGATTGAAGAAAACCGCATCCAATTCAACAGGAATCCCCCCTGTGAAGCAAACATTCTGATAACCTGCGGTCCTTCAGAAAGCTGAACCACAGCCGAAACACTCTGCCATGTATTCCATGACCCCGTCACCGGAAGGTTTGAGACCGACACGATTGTATCTTTGCTGCTCATCAATTCAATTCGCCCTGTATCCGTAGCGCTTGCTATACGGTATTCCAATGGGTATGTACCCGATTGAGGAACATCTATATAGTATTCCACCCAATCCCCCTTATCAATGCTGGAAAGCGCATTTCCCCCTCCTGCGTCTGAACAAGAAATTGTTGACATTCCCTGCATTTGATAATACTGTTCCGCTTCGATTTTCTCCGGAATGACATGAATGTACTGGTAGTCGGCTAAAAGATTATGCACAGACACACTATCAAATGCAGCTAACTGTCCTTGATCATGGGACTGAATATTTCCAGGTGTATAAGAAATGGTATAACTATTTGTTTGTCGTAAGGTGTCTGACAAGGTTAAGATAAATGTGGTCGAGTCAGAATTCTTAAGGCTCACAGAAACTATACTGAGCGGAGTACTCCCATTAACATGTACTGAAAATCCCGCTGGAGCATTCGGCGGAGCAGCCATCTTCTTATTAAAAGAAATCTCCATATACTGATCTGTGATGATGCTCGCCGAATACACTTCGGGAGAAGAACCAGCTGGTGAATCGTTCAAGGAAGTAATGCCATCTCCATATTTGAAAAGAGGATTGTATACCGCATCTCCAATGTTGATCGGAATTTGAGATACAGCCCTCGGCCATGTTTGAGAGAGACGTCCAACAGGCGGATAATCGCCAAAGAGCACATCGGTAATTCCTTCACCTTCTGTGCCGGGCAGCCAGGCAGCAATGAGCGCATCACAGTGATGAAGAATAGGATCAAGAATGAGGGGACGCCCGGAGATGAGAACTACTATCACAGGAATGCCGGAACTCTTTAAATTCCGAACGGCTTCAATATCTGTTGGATTGAGAGTTACGTTTCCATCTCCAACAAATTCAGCATACGGCGTTTCTCCTATAACAGCAATACCAATATCGGCGCCTTCAGCACCATATCCATCTTCTGAATAGGTAACTTCTGCGTTCGGCGCTGCTTGTTGAATAGCTCCTTTCATAGTTGTGCCGGGAGTAATATTCCCGCTTGATCCCTGCCAGCTCATCGTCCAACCGCCGCATTGATATCCCATGTTATCGGCATGCCGCCCTGCAAGATGAATCCGCTTAATGTTTTTTGAAATAGGCAGAAAGCCGTCTTTCTTTTTCAAGACAACCAATGACTGCCGAACACATTCCCGGGCTACTTGCCTGTGTGCCTGCGAACCTACTTGACTTAAAAGATATCTATCCGCATAAGGGTGTTCAAAAAGACCCAACCGAAACTTTTGTGTGAGAATTCTTTTCACGGCGTCATCGATACGGTTAAGCGTAATTGCTCCTTGGCTAATCAGAGTTTTAAGAGTGTCGATGTACGTGCGATGATTATAAATGGAATAGTTAGACATCATTGCCATATCAACGCCTGCATTAATGGAATGTTTAATTGCAGCTCCGTATAATATGACAGACGGGAATGGAACAGTTGGATCGCCCGCATATAAAAAGCTATTCGCATCTGAAATAACAATACCCTTAAATCCAAGCTCCATTTTCAAGAGCGTGTCCAAGAGATAGGGATTCCCGTGACAATGGATACCGTTCCATTGGTTTTGAGCTACCATAATAGAACCGACCTTTTGTTCGATAGCTGAGATATATCCCGGCAAATGAATTGCTCGTAACGTCTGTTCATCACATACAGTGTTCCCATTAGTCACTCCGCCTGTTGTTCCACCATCTCCGATAAAATGTTTTGCACAGGCAAGGATGTTTACGTTTTTGGCTAATGTATCGCCCTGAAAACCACGCACTGCCGCTCCAGCCATCTCTTTGACCAGGGGAGGATCTTCTCCAAACGATTCGTAGGTGCGGCCCCATCTTTCATCTCGTGCCACTGCGACTACAGGTCCCAATGCCCAGTTAATTCCCGTTGCAGACATCTCCTTTGCCGTGATCTGTTCTGCTGTATCGACGAGTTGAGGATTTCGTGTACATCCCAAACCGATATTGTGAGGAAAAATGGTAGCACCATACACGGCACCTATGCCGTGAACTGCATCAATGGCAAAAATCAGAGGAATTTTTAAGCGAGTTTGCAAAGCATAAGTTTGAAGTGTGTCGTAGAGATCTGCCCATGCCTGCGGTGTTCTTCCCGCCGGTCCATTATCGGCATAGGCAAGAAGCGACCCGAGATAGTAGGTTTTAATATCGGACATTGAGGGAAGATTGAGATAATTCATTTGTATCATTTGACCAATTTTCTCATCCAATGTCATTTGGCTAAGAAGATCATTTACCCTCGACTCAACTGTCGCCATGGAGTCCAAATAAATCTGGGCATTGCTCCTACCGGGTAAAGACATAATCACTACCACTATCATTATCAAAAAGTGATGTCTCTTGGTGTTATGATATTTATTTTTCATATCCGTTTTTTTATTCCACCTTTTGAATAACATCTCTGTGTCTAACATTACAATACTGTTTTAAGTTTATTTTAAACAAATCCGATTTAATACGATTCCTATTTTCCTCCTGCAACTGTTTTCTCAAATAGAGATCTTAATAGTTTAGATTGGGGATGATTTTTCCCTACGAGCCGTGTAAAATCATCCATCGCTGCTTTAGCTTTAGGAATGTCCCGTTTTATTATATATAAAACACAGAGGCAATATATGAGCGATGGATCGTCCTTGATTTCTCGATGAGCTTTCTCCATGTAGTGTAAGGCTTCAACATTTTTTTGTGAAAAAAGCAGTTTCCCAATAAGAAGATTGGTGTAGGATAGTTCATGAATAGTATTGGCTTCTTTCAACACGGCTAACGCTTCTTCCGTTTGTCCATTCTTCCTCAACGTTTCGGCTTCTTCTAAATATGGTTTTATTTTGTTTGGAATGAGGATGACGAGACTTTTCCCTTCTCCGGATTCGTTAAAGGATGGATCCATTTTTTTAATATCAGCGAGCGTTTTTTCAGCCTCGGAACTAAGACCTGAATCTTTTAGTACGTTGTATTTAAGTTTCTGAACCTGCAAATACCTGTTTTCTTCCGAATGCAATTTTTGCAATCGGTCTATACATAGAAGAGCTTCCTTATTATTTTTTTGAGAATAATAAATGGAAGCAAGAGTAAATTGAGCATAAAAACTTGTATCAGCATTGGGCGATTCTTGTAAATATCCGATTGCATTGGTGTACTCTTTTGCTTTATACGCGAGATCGGCTGCGTAATAATAAGATGAAACGTCTGATGGAGAAATATACGCCAACGATAAATACTCCTTCGAGGCGCGCTTGAGATCTCCAATTGATTCATAATAGGCAGCCAGTTCTTTATGAACCATACTCGAGCTTACATCTACATACTTTATACAGGTAAATGCTAACGAATCTATCATCCCCTTCGGTGTGTACGTAGTGCGAAAATTATTTACCGTAGTCTCGGGTTGAAACGGCCACCCGGCCTTCAAATGCTTTATGCGAATAACTGCGATCATACTGTCAAGTTCGGTAAATCCCCAGTTGTTCCTGTAATATGTCCATGGTTTCACTCTCGTCGAATCCCAATAATTTTCGATCATCCCATGGTCTCTCAGCGCATTCAGAAAACCTTCAGCCATTAGAAAATATCCATCAACGTTCGGATGGAGATGGTCGGTCATCAAGCTGTTTCCAATAATACCTTGGGGAGAATATTTTTCAAAAAGGTATTTTAACGAGATATGATACAATCCAAGAGAGTCGGCAAGATTTGCAATTATTTTATTGAAATCTTCCGATGCCCTGAACCGGATGACGTCATAATCCTTTGCCCTGAAATATTCTTCCTTAGCTTTGTCGAACAAATGATCAGCTTCAAGTCGTTTTGCATCGAAAAATAAAGAATCTGCCCTCGGATAAACTTCATAACGTAATGAACGAAAAGGAGGCAAATCTCTTACGTTGCTTACAAGGTCACTGATAATGACAGGTACATGTGCTTCTTTTAATTTTCCCAACAAATCACTCATATTATCAGAGAATTGCGCCAATCCTTCCAAATACATTTTTGAATTATACGGGATCAAATTCTTACCAACCATTTTTTCCATCATGGTTGCTTGAGCTTCATCTTTCGTGGTTGGATGCATGAGTTTATAAATGCTTCCAATTCCTTTTTGAAGCAATTGATATGTCCTTACATGAACGATCTTCAAATGCAGCTTCTTGAGGCACCGAGGAATTGACCCGTTTTCCATAGAGGCAACACCCAAAGCACCATAGTATTCGTTGTGGCCGGTATATATGAAGACTACATCCGGCTTTTGTTGTAAAAGTTCATCTGTAAAATCTAGGAGAGTATAACTATTGACTGCAGTCAGACCGAGATTAACAACCTCAATAATGCGGTTGGGAAAAATATTTTGAAGGCGCCGCTGCAAAATTCTCGTAAATGCAACATTAGCATCGTACGGAAAACCTTGTACTGATGATTCTCCCAAAACGAAAATTCGATACCCGTTGGCTGGCTTCTCTTTTAAGAATTTTTCCGAAAGTGGTGTGGTATGCTCATATTTACTAAAAAATCTTTCCCCGACATGTCGATTGATTTCGTAGTACTCTGAATCAGGACTAGGAATAAAGAGGCTCAAATCATCGCCAAATGAGAACAGCCTTAGTGTAAGTTCTAACAATGCTAAGGCGAGGTAAGGTAAAATTACCATCAATGCATAGAAAGAAACTTTTTTTCGATTTTTGAGCTTAAACATAAAATTTTTTAGTTGAAAGTAATTCTATCAGTCTTCCTTCCTGCAAGTTATATTAAAGTTTAAATCTATTCCATACTGAATTGATTAGGACAATTCCTGACGATGTTATGATTCGTTAAGGAACGGAAAAATGGACAAGAGGAAAATAGTCTTTCTTTATAAAGGATCAGGAGATGCCTCTGTAGGAAGTGGATGCTTGCTGACAGGAGTATGAGATAAGATTACCCCGGCGTTTAAAAACAGGGGTATCTTTCTTCGCGATCATACTTCTAACATTGCATCCTTTTCTGTTATTATTTTTTTCTGCGCTATTGGAGCCCCATTCTCAGACATTGGAAATATGAATTTAGTTTTTTGTTCACCATACGAGGCTTCAAGTTTATCCCACCAATTGAACTTTAATATGAGTGAAGTCAGTGCCAACACACCAAGACAGATCATGAACGAATTGAAATCTCGAAGCACTAAAAATACCGGAGTAGCCATGAGTGTTATCTGCCATATTATTCCGACGAGGATATTTGACATATCACGTTTGAAATTTTTATTCGCTACAAACCCTGGATCAATTTTCACAACTTTTTCATAGATCGGTTTCCAGAAACCCCAAGGACGAACATTGTGGTAGAACTTCATGAGCACTTCATCACTTTCGGGCTTCGTTAAGAAGGTAGCAACAAAACATCCAATGATAGAATTGAGGAAGATAAAGGGGAAAGAATTCATACTTGGATTATCGGACAAAGGCCAATGATTCAAGAATGGAATGAAACCCAAATTATTCAGTAAAAGCAGAACTAACGAAGTTGCAATACCTGAAACCATTCCCCAAAAATATCCATATCCATTGAAACGCCACCAGTACCATTTTAAGACATTGGCTGCTGTATAACCGCCCCATAATGATGCAACAATCCAAAGTGCTGCCTGGTTAATTGATTCGACAAAGAATCCGGTTGTAATTCCGACAACAACAACAGCAACAGATGCAATGTAGCTCATCCTGACATATTTTTTGGGATCTGCATGAGGATTGATATAACGCTTATATATATCATTCACAATATAAGCAGGTGCAGCATTTACTGTCGCTGCAAAATTACTCATAAATGCTGCTATAAAACCAGCCATGAGCAGACCCAGTAAGCCAACGGGGACATAATTGACGAGAACTTCAGATAGAATTCTTTCAAAATCGGGAGTGGTTATTGAGCTTTTATACAGTGTATCAAAATTTGTCAGAGCAAGTACGGTTATACCTGCAACCATGAAATAACGAGTTGGATTAAGGACAACACTGACCATGGAATTCATTTTTGCTGCTTCTTTCGGACTTCGGGTTGAAAGAATTCGCTGCATATCATAATTAGGTGCAGGACCCGCTGCGGCAACAAAGAACCCTTTGAAAAGCATCATTCCAAAAAATAATCCAAAAACAGAATAGCCATCTGTTTTAATCCACTGATTAAATGCGACTACCTTTGTGGCAAGACTTGAATGCACTGTCGACCAGTCCAGATTCAAGTTCATACCAAACGCCATACTTTTCCAACCTTCCGGTATGACATTATTAATCATGGTGGGGGAAACATGAACCATTGCTATAATACCGATTGCAACCGCCGAAATTGAAAGAATGCAATATTGAATAATTTCCGTTGCAACAACGCTCATCATCCCCCCTTTCACAACATACAATGTTGTTATACCCATGAGTATAAGAGCATAAAGATTTGCATTGATTTGAGGGTAGTGAGCCAAAGTTTCCGGATTAGTTACCAAGGCAGGCAGAAATGCAACAGCAAATTTTCCAATTCCTTTAAACCCATAAGAGAGAAATCCAATAACACTAATGAGAGCAAATATCACTACTACGATATGGGAAAGTGTAGCGCCCCTCCCCGTCCCAAAACGGGTCTTCATCCATTCTGCACCCGTCATCACATTTGATCTTCGCAGCCAAGGAGATAAATAGACCATTAAAAATATTTGATTAAACACCGGCCATATCCAAGGTATCCAAATACTTTTCATTCCATACACAGAAAGCCAATAGACTAAAAGCATCGTGCCGGAAATATCAAACATACCTGAAGCATCAGAAATGCCAAGAACCCACCAAGGGATGCGGTTACCTCCAAGGAAGTAACTATTCATATCCTTGGTAGCTTTTTTAGAAATATAAAATCCAATAAATATTGTAGAAGTCAAATATAAAAGGATAATTCCGATATCAATGATATGAAGATTCATTTTGCGTAACTCCGATGGCTACCTATTTTTGGAATTGGTAAAAAAAAGCGCCTGTGCAAGGTCTGCCACAGACGCTTTCCTTGAATCTTACTTTGCTGGTTATTTAAGCAACATCATCTTCTTTGCTAATACTGTGCTTCCGGCTTCTAATTTATAGAAATAAACACCACTCGAAAGGTTCTTTGCATTAAAAGTAACGGCCTGAGGTCCAGCATTCCTCATTCCATTTACCAATACTGCAACTTCCTCTCCTAATAAATTATACACTGCGAGCCTTACTTTCTCACTTTTCACAAGCGTGAAAGAAATTTCGGTAGACGGGTTGAATGGATTGGGATAGTTCTGATCCAGTTTGTAACTACTGACGACAGACGATGGCTGTTGTTTCACGCCGACAGTAATTGCAGTAGAACTAAGAATAGCATTGCCCCAATTCGCAGTTACCTGATAATCATTATTGCTTGGAGAATACCACCAATTTGAAGTATGTATACGACTACCTGCAGCAGTAGGTGTAATATCGTTATCATCCGTTTGCAATTGGAAACTGAATACCTTGGTACCAGATGTTCTATCAGCAGTTGTGAATCCTAAGCTATCCAGATTAAATTTAAATGCTACCCGGTAGCCAGACCTGGAATTGAACATAGTATCGTTTTCTAACCCTTGATTGAAAAGTTTCCAATTATATTGGAGTCCCTTTCCGATATGATCTGCATAGGTTAACACATTCATCACAGAATCACGCGGTTGTGCCGGTCTGAGATTAAATTGATACGCGCGAGATGTAGGTGGATTTGTAGCATCGGCACCTCTGCCTACTACGGTTGTTGTAGATGTATGAGTATGGTTTGCATCGGTGAAAAACTCGATACCATCCATTTGCCAATCGATAGCGGTTACGGTATCAATAACGTCGTCGTAGACTGTGAAAAGACCATAGATATATTGATTATCGTAGAGTCCATAGAATCTCCATCCTTGATCTTGCGGATTAGCACCGCTTGTAACACCGCTACTATTTGTGATATAATCCATAGTAAGCTGATTTGCTTGTTGCCAAACATTATCAATAGTACCATCCAAGGCAGGCGGCGTCGGAGTTTTTAGGAACACGTAATTTGTATCGATCAAATCACCAAAAACGGCATCGCCCCAACCCACAGTTGCCTGATAATCAGTATTTTGCGTTGAGGAGTTCCAATTCAGAATATGGATACGACTACCTGCAGCAGTAGGTGTGACATCGTTATCATCTATTTGCAACTGGAGACTAACCTTTTTTCCAACGGCTACAGACCCAAGGCCTAAACTATCCAGGTTAAAAGAAAACTCCACAAAATAACCACTTGGACCGCCATTACTTATAGACGATGTATCCAACATCCATTTATATTGGAGTCCCTTTCCGATATGATCTGCATAGGTTAACACATTCATCACAGAATCAATCGGTTGTGCCGGTCTGAGATTGAATTGATACGCGCGAGAGGTAGGTGGATTAGTGGCATCGGCACCTCTGCCTACTACGGTTGTTTGAGATGTATGTGTATTATTTGCATCGATGTAAAACTCGATACCATCCATTTGCCAATCGATAGTGGTTACGGTATCAATCACATCATCCTGAACATAAAACAATCCATAGATTTTAGTACCATCATACAAAAATTTAGCCCAGCCGGAACAATCTGACCAGTCGGTTGGATAGCTACCATTTTGTGGTAAAACATATTGCATCCATGTAGCATCTACGAGATTCCAAATTTGATCCTTCGTATAGTTGCCGATCGTCGGTGCAAGGCTCGTGCTTATCTTCGGAATGATCAAAGCGCCGTCATTTGCGCCGCCTTTTATAATTTTCGCTTGAGCAATACCGACTACCAGAACTAATACAATAACAAAAAGTAAAATTCTGTGTAACCTCATGACGTGTTTCTCCTTCACTTTGGTTATATACTAAATAGTTAACTATTAAATTTACATCTTTCGCCTTTTTTCCACTCACCTCCATTTCTTGCAAAAATAGTCCTCATGAAAAATAGTGAATAATTTTAATGATGATACAAGACAACTTTTAAAAATTTGTTACACAACACTGCCAAATTATGGGAGATTCCGGCCAAGATATGGAGCACCAAGCAACGGTGTATTATCTTCTTTTGCCATTCCTATTTTATATAGGCTAGTTGCCGTAGATGATCTTAGATATAAATATCTTCCCCCACCCCAAATAAGTTGACTAATCCCTGTAGGCAAAATATTGTTATAGTAATAAGGTAAAAGGGAACCGTTCTCCAGTATATATAAAGAATAGTTTGCATTACCAAGAAGAGAAACTAAAACCGTACCGTCAGAGGCAAAATTAAAAGAACTTACGGTACAACCTCTTAAACTTGTATCAGCTGCTATATTGACGACCGGTTGTTTACTTCCAACAGTACCGTCAGGATTGATTGGACTTCTGAATAAGCTTGTCGCATCAGCTGCATAGACGTAACCATTATATATACGAATTCCTACGAATGTAGTACCAGCATAGTCGGCACTGCCAACAACAACCGGTGTTGTCGATCCTTGTTTTATTAAAATCAATCCACTTTTTGATCCATTAAAATAGATATCTCCGTTACTATTGAAATCAAATACTGAAGAACTGTAAGCTGCAGAAAATGTTACATAGGCTATAGGCGTAGCACTAGCAGTATCAAGTTGATAAATTGATTTGGATCCGGCGAATGTAGCATACAAGAATCCATGAGGCCCGAATTTCATGTCAGAAAAGGCTTTGACAAAATCTGTTGCTTTATTATTAATTTTTGTCTTAAAGTAAGAAGTATCTTTATATGGAATTAAATCAATTCCATTAGGCTTTAACATAGTGATATAACCCGTACTCGCTATCCATAGAGTGTCACCCCCAGCCGTACCATTTTTGTTTGCTTCCATTACACCAACGATTCCCGTCGGTATGCCGGTCAGGTCAGATGAGCTTATTGGAGATTCCAAGTTATATGAAAACTTACCTACAGAATCTGCTTGAAGAATGACTGCATTAATCGTTAAAGCTCCAGAAATGACCGGCCTGTAGACAACCAAAGTATCGGCAGCAGCTGACATCCGTTTTATAATCGCTTGTTCTGATCCGAAATAAATCCAATTCGAATCAAGCTTACTGGAGAATTTTCCTATGATTGAAATTTCTCTCACTCCAGCAAGAGCAGAATTTGCCGGCAATACACCTGTAATAACAGATCCGGTTGCATAAGATCTATTGGGATCCCACATTGTTGGAGGAGTCGAGAAATTGTTGCATGCACTCAGGACAACAAGCATGAGAATAAAAAGACCGAAAACAAAATAAAATATAATTTTTCTTTTCATAATGATACCATTCTATATTTTACATTGAGAAAGATACTGTAAATCTTTGGACATTATTAAATACTCCAAAAGGCGTATAGGAATAATCAATCTGAAAATTGGCGGAAGATATACCTAAACCGGAAGATGAAATTCCTAAACCATACGTAACTCCATCTTCATCATCCCCGGTAATATACCCGCCCCGTAATGCAATTAAATTCATAAATTGATACTCTACACCTATTTTTATTTGTTCCGGATGAGACATGGGATGGGTAACATCGCATGAGAGAATCAAAGATTGTTTCGGCCCCTTCAAATCGTAGAAATCAAAAAGATTTGCCGATATACCGACAGTAAATATTAATGGAAGCTGGAAACTTTCTTCTTCGTAAGTAACATCATTTGAAAAATTCCTTATCGACATTCCAAAATCAATACTTTTGATACCTGTTTTAAAATTTGTACCGAAGTCATACGCAACCGCACTTGCTACGTTCTGTTTGGTAACTACCGTGTTCGCAGCAGTGGGCACTGCACTTTTTCCCAACGATTGATAGGCAAATCGAACTTGAGCGCCGACACCAAAACGATCAGAGATCATTTTTGCATACCCGATCCCTATCGCCATTGCAGTTGGGTCCATAGTACCGGTGTCAATATACCCCTGGCTATTATTCCACACCATTGTTCCCAATACGTCGCCATAATCGACAGATTGAAAACTCAGGCCAAGAACACCGTAATCTCCAGACCAAGGGGATATGATAGCGCTACAAGATAAATATTTAATATCTGCTATCCATTTATTAACGCTCACATTAGCAGTAAAAAAATTTGGCATTTCAGCCATCGTTGCCGGATTATGAGTTAATGCCGCCGAACAACCGAAGAGCGAATTCACAGCATCACCCATAGCGCCAGCTCTTGCATCAGATGATATGCTAAGAAAATCGAAACCGGTCTGCGCTAACTTTTCTTGTTGACCATAGGATAGAGATGCAGACAATCCGATTATCATAATCACTGTCAGGTATGTTATTATTAATCGTTTCACCTTCTTATTTCTCCTGTTTAGAATGCCACCTGCTAGTACGACAAAATGACGACTTTAAATTGATTGGCTATGCTATTACTTGGACTTGCTGGTGTTGGATTACTTATTTGCGACGGATTAGTTAATGTGAACCGGACCAAGTAAACACTCCCTTGATCGAGATGAATAGTATAACGTGCACTAATAACTGGTACAATTTCTATTTTGTTGTTACCCGACAAGATTCTTTCGCTGGAATTATATGCTGATTCTGTCGATATCGTTGACGAAGGGCTTACAACCGACGTATCTCTTTTCACAAGGTCAATCGAAACATAATCATTAATATTAGAGGTTGCGTTTGTGGCATTATAATAATAAAGCAAACTCGTATAGAAATATATATCCTTCGCTTGGGCAGATTTCAATACTGCATAGCTTACCTTGCCTGAATAGTTTACGGCTATTAACGAATCTTGATGAAGTTCCGGAAGGACAGCTGCCAATGAGTCAAATCCTGATAGAATAATCTGATTATCAATTGTATCTCCGAGACTCTGAGAGTGAACAATGGACCAAGTAACAGGTAAAGATCGAAATGAAACAGGAGTAGGCGGCGTCGAATTGCTTAAACTGATCGGCTGGCCTGAGCCGTCAAGCGGAACATACTGATAAGAGGCTGTAAAACCTTGAACATCATTGAGAGTATCACTCGTTAATAAATTACCTGCCTTTAAATCAATATCCGATGGAGTAAAATTTTTGGCTTTGAAGTCAGTTGGTAACAAACTATTACACCCAAGGCATGCGAAAAATAATGCACTCACCAGAAATAGGAAAATAGAGCGAACATAACTATCTTGATAATGAGGGTACATTTCGTTCTCCAAATAATTTGTATTATCTGATAATGATAAATTTCCGGATGATATTCTCACCCTTTCTCAAAATCAATTGATTACTCGTATCGTCATAAATATCTTGTGTAACTTCGAAATATGCAATATATAACCCACTCACTACAATTTGCTTAGAAGAAGTCAGTGAATTCCATGTTTCATCACCGCTTCCATTTGTATGATTGATGGTCTGAATCAAATCCCCTGCTTCAGTAAATATTTTAATCACACAATATTTTGGCAACCCAAAAAATGCAAGCCGGTTTGCTACCGTTCTATCCGTGCCGAATTGAAGTGATGCTGCTTTGATATTGTATGGATTAGGAACTACTCGAATATCTGAAAGCTTATTGGCAGCTGGTCGCTGCAATGAAGCAGATATATTGGTCATCGTATAGAACATGTTACTTACCAAAGGCACGCCGGGTTCAATATCGTTTGTTGTCCCATTATCCTTGGTTTGGATATAATAAAAGTAGTTAAATCCTCGTTTTGCTGATTTATCATCATAGGAATTCGTTACAGTGCTCTTATCACAAGAAAATATCAACTCGAATTTTGTAGCGGTTGTAGTTTCTGCACGATACAGCCGATACCCGTCAAAAGTAGGCCACGATTCTGCACTCTTAGACCATTGCAACGAAATTCTATCACCGCCCGATGTCACTGTAAAATCATCCGGCGGTGGCGGAGGCTGAGGAATATTGTAATGACTGTTGTAGTTTGCTCGTGCACGCCGAAATGTTTGGAACAATGAATCCCTTCCACTAAACACCCAGGCATTCTTATAGATATTACCATCTGTAGTCGTGCCTCCATTCCAGGGATTCCAGGACCCTACAGGAAGTGTAGGGTCAGTAGAAGGAAGAGTAAGAGGTATCGTATTACCACTTTTACCATTTTGATACCAGGGCCACCAGCTCTTTACTATTTCGATATTTTTTTCACGACTTATTCCTGCAACTGCCTCGGCAATAACAATCCGGATACTATCGCCTGGTGCAAGTGTATATGGCCCAAATCCCTGCTGGTTGCCATACCCGCCCGTATTTCCACCCCACGTATTGCCAAAACCTGTGGGCCATCCGTTTGCATCTTTTCCAAGTTGTTCGGCATGAGTTTTTGCATCATGACCGGATGTCATTGATTGATATTGCTGCGTCATGGTAATTGGATTAAACGGACTTGACTGAGTGATATTTTCTATGACACCATCCGAACCCATAAATGTCGTCGTTCGCGGCTGGGTAGGATCATTTGCAGTGTCCTGCGGGGATGTATCTGCATGTAATACCATTTCACCTGTAAATCCGATGCCACCCAGAATATGTCCATCCAGAAAATCTGGCGCACCAATATCATCCAACACTCCTGTCGAAGAAGATTGAGGTCCATAATATGCAAAGCTCGCACAAAAATTATTCGGAGCAGGAAGTGTATGTGTCGCATCTTGTCCCACTGCATCATTGATAGTGTTATGTCCATAACTGATTTGGGGATATCCCCATGCCTGCTCATAGCCCTCATTATTATCGGCAAACCGATATCTGAAATCAAATACCACACCGGTCAGTGTTTTTGCCGGCGTGATTTGCCCTCCGGTATTATCGCTCAAACCCGTATTCTTAAAAACATATTCGTAGATGTAATAATTATCGTGGTACTGTTGCGTAGAGGCGAGGACTTTTCTATAGATTGTTATACCTATCGGTGTATTCACACTGTTGTAGACCATTCGATCCACAGGCAAATTTGAAACAATTCGATCTTGATCTGCCCCTCCCTCAGTAATAGCTTGATTAAGATCATTCGCCATAGTAGGTTGAGTAAGATCATTCTGATCAAGATCACTGGCTTTATTGCCATCTACGATAACCGTAGGCGCAGCAGAACGGCCAATCAATTTAAAATTTACTGGATAGGAAGCAGAATTGACATACAGTGCCGCTCGTCCAAGAGGAATGACTTTGTAAGGATATGTTACACCATTTGTTGGATCTGTAAAATTCGTTGTACCAATCCATAATGCTTTTCCCACATTATGATCCGTAGACGGATATTGCGCAGGCCAGCGTAAGCCATCATCCTGATCTGTATTTAAATAACCCCTCCCCCTTCTGCCGTATTCAACTTCAGCACCAGTGCTGGAAAAATATTGCCGTAAAGAACTCACCCATAACCATTTAACGACCTGCGGTCCAAAAACCTGGGCTTGTAATTGCTGGGTAGTAATTATTCCATATGCACTATACAGCGAAATTACTATGAGAGCTTTTGCCAGATATTTTTTAATCATATGAATAATACCTTTTATTATCAGCGTTCTTTATTTATAAATTAAACGATAGATTAATGCCATAGTAAAATTGTCTTGGATTCAGAAAATCAAAGGAACTGTTGTTCGGCATATCGATATATTCCTTATTATCTAAAATCTTTTTCATCTTGTTTTGATCTACTACAGACCAGCTACCATTGATATAGTTCATATATCTACCAGTTGGACTATCATAATAGATAACAGTAGGATCGAAAGCAGATGATTGTGTATTGATTCCGTTTACGTTTCCGCTAAAAAGAATCGGAGTATATACGCCATCTGTACAATATGCCCCTACCCGATCATTGCCAGGAATATTTGTATTACTATATGCAGGGCTTTGAGGTAAATGCAGCGATTCCATATAAAAATTGAAGTCGCTCGGATCATAGAAGCTTTCTCCCGACAACCTCTTCGCATTCAATAAGTTGTTCGTCTCCATGAACACCGTTACTGCAAAATTTTTGAAAGAGAAAGTTTTATTGAGGCGAATGTTTACATTGAAATAATCTGTAACCTGAACGTTATTTTGGATAGCGGTGGCTAGCTGCGGATTATATGTAAGCCATTGACCGGCTTTCCAGTTTGCTACGATATTAAGAGACCAATCACCCAGAAGATCACCTCCGAGGAAATGAGGCCCAAAATTTATCGGTGTTAAAAACGTAATACTTGCATTAGCACGAGGTTGGGCAACCGGTGTTTGTCGAACAAGCAGATATAACGGATTCGTCTGACTATTGTCGAGTATTGCTTGTTCGGCTGGATTATCAGCAATGGCTACTTGGCCAAATTGACCCGACGTTGCCACTTGGTATATGTAATTAATAAAACCCCGTACCCAGTCACCGGAAGTTTTTCTGAGAGTTAACTCAAGTCCTCGAACATCCGAATAGCTATTGTTGTTGGCTGCATAGTAAGCAATACTTTTCTGATCACTCGTATAAAATGTAAATGCCTGCTGAGATGAAATATCATTATAAAAAGCTGCAATTTGAATCAAGTATGTATCAAAGAGAGACTGATCAAAACCTAATTCATAAGAGACGGTTTGAGCTTGTGGCAAATTCGGATCACCATAATTGCGCAAATCGCCTGCTTGTCCACGACCTATTCTGTAAATCTCATCATAGGAAGGCATCTCTTTAAAGTGTCCGTAATTAAAATACAGTTTTGAACTTTCTGTAATCGGATGCGAAATACCTAATCGGGGACTGAAAGAAATGTCAGTCTTAACACGTTCTTTCGCATATTGAATAGTATCATTATAGGCAGCGGAGAAAAAGGATTGATTAAAAGGATCCGCAGCAGCATCAACCCAATCAGTATTTGGATTGCTTATGTCCATTCTTACGCCGAGATTGGCGATAAATCCATATGCTTCTATCTTATCCTGTACATACGCAGAGATAAGGTAGGGATTGAAATGCTGTTTCACCCAATCCACATCACTGAAAGCCGGATTCACTGTACCATAATTCATATTAAGATCGTAATATGAAAATTCAAATCCTGCTTTAAACATATGCTCTTTAGTAGCTTGACTTGTTATATCTCCCTTAATTTTCAGCGTATTCAGCTTGCTGGAATCACGTGCAGTAGCACTGTGACCACCAAAGAATAAAGACGCATCTCCAATACCTGATGTCAGCTGAGAACTATATCCGTAAGGTGCTTCATCAACAAAATACCCCGGAGCTATTTCATAATTTTGGGCAGTATCCCTTGCAGCAATAGGTCCCGTGAGATAGCTACGATGTTCATCTTGTATACTTATTTCATAATACGTCGATAAGCTTAACATAGAAGTGATTTTTGCACCTACATTGAAATCACTGACAACTGCCGGACAATACCAAGAATCATCATATACCCTGCTTGACCTTTGTTCATACGTAATACCAGCTATTTGATCTGGTGTTCGCAGATAGTCTGTCGGATTCCAAAATGGGTAAGTCCCTGGAGCCTGTGTGAGCCAAGCCTGATTGTAATATCCGTTATCAGTCGCGTTAATAGCGACATTATAGGATTTACCTATCGAGGCATTTAGCAACAGTTTCGTTTTGTTGTTTATATCTGAATTCAACTTAATTGACCAGTTATAATCCTCATAATCTGGACGGCTGAGAGGAATAAGAAGCATTTCTTTGTTCATAATAAAACTTGTAAAGAACCGAAGATTGCCCAAATCCTCACCAATGATTGGTATAGGCCCGCCAATACTACCGTCAATATTATAATCGGGTGAGTTCGTAGAAGGAGTTAGTCTATGTTGGTACTCATAGAGACGTTGACACGCTGCGGGCGAAAGATCAATACCCTGTTGCAAATATTGTTGAGAAATAGCGTTCCAGCCGACAAACTTAGGATATTGATTCTGAGTATATATGCTCCATGCCCCGTTATTAGTACCCGTCCAACAAACGGCAGGGTCCATATAGGGGCGGTTCCACATCGAATTAGGATCATACTCAGACATTCCGAAATATTTCTGTTGTGGAGGACTGTACTTTACATTTATGGAACCAGAATAATGAGAAACATCCCCTTCCTTTTGGACGATATTTACAACACCGGAGCGCGCCTGTCCATACTCTGCGGCAAAACCTCCCTTTTCTATCGAAACTTCCTGAATGGAAGTTAAGGCAATATTAGAAATAGGTTTATTGTTTCTGGGATCACGTTGAGTTGTACCATCTACATTAAGAAGCATGTCGCTTGCGTTGCCGCCTCTAATGACAAAACCATCTTCCACTCCTGCTTGCAAGCCCACCATATCATTAATCGAAGTTACGGGAAGAATTGTCAATTCCTCAGGCTGTACTGTACTGACACTGGAGGATACATCCTTTTTGACGACGTGTCTTTCAGCAACAACTTCAACAATTCCCGATTCAATTGCTTGAGTCTCCATTTCAACGTTAACAGTTGCAGTTTGATCTATAAGAACACGTATTCCATTCACAGTGACCGTCGAATAACCAACCATACTTGTTATAATATTATGGATACCAGGCGGAACAGATAGAATTGCATAGTACCCATCAATATCTGTGGCCGCGCCCAGAGATGTTCCCTTAACAATGACATTAAGGCCGACAAGCGGTTCACGAGTTTCTTTGTCCACAACTCTGCCAGCTATTTTTCCTGTCGTCCCTGCTAAAATAATATTTACCGTCAGTGCAAAAAGTAAGGCAAAATAGATAAGAATTCGGTATTGACCCGATACCATAGACTTTCTCCTTTAATAAATTCTTTCTAGTCCAACTCTATATTATCTAACAAAATAAATAATTGCCTATCTACAATAACTTAAAAATCGACACAATGATTCTTTAATATTCAGATGTTCTATCTTTGTTATGCGAGAATTTATATTTTGGATTCTTTGAAATGAATTTACAATATATTGATTTTGTACTCTAATGAAATCGAATGAACTGCTTCTTAACGCGTTTCGATACATCAATGCAAAGAACACTATACTTAAATGAAGAATATTTCTGATTACGGAACCCGAATTGAGGCAAGCATTACAACCACAATGCCTTTTCAAAATATAACACCTTTCTTCAAATCCTTTTCCGCAACATCTGTACCAAGTAAAAATCCGGTTTTTTCTGCGAGAGTTAGTAAGTAAGTTAGGAGGGATTATTATGCTAATAATGACTGCATTATCAGCCATGATAATTGACCTAAGGGAATAAATATCTAGAGAGAACTGCGAATTAGCGTATAAAGCAGTTCTTTAGAAAAATATGCACATTAATTTTTCAATCCAAGTTCTTTGCACATCCTGTGAAAATTCGGGGGAGCGAGACCGAGTTTTCGGGCTGCTTCTGCATCAGACGAAGAATTCTTACGGATAAATGTGAAGTATTTTTTTCTGAAAATGTTTTCCATCTCTCGCAACGAAGGAGCATTTTCAGAATCCTGAAAGAATACTGCATTACTATCGGTATATTGATGAGATGATGGATGAAGAGACAATACTTCCTTAATAATTTCCGGAGTAATGATGCTTTCTTCTCGAAGAAGAAGTCTTTGAACAACATTCTGGACTTCTCTGACATTGCCGGGCCAATCATATCTTTTCAAGACATCAAAAGCAGTTTCTTCCGTGGTAGGAGTCGGTCTGATCATTTCGATACTCATTTGACGCATGAAGTGTTCCCAGAGAACCAGGATATCCTCCGGTCTCTCTTTGAGAGGAGGTGCATAGAGAGGGACAACATGTAAACGATAGAAAAGGTCTTCACGAAACCTCCCGGCAGCAATTTCTTGTTGTAACACTTTGTTCGTTGCAGCAAGAATCCGTACATCCACTTTAACTTTCTCTCCTGTTCTCCCAATCTTTTCAATCTCACCATCCTGGATGACCCTCAATAATTTAACCTGTGCAATAAGAGGAAGTTCTGCGACTTCATCAAGAAAGATTGTGCCATGATTGGCTTGTTCAAAAAGCCCTCTTTTGTTTGCATTTGCCCCCGTGAATGCACCTTTCTCGTAACCGAACAATTCGCTTTCTATCAATTCATCTGGAATACTGCCGCAATTAATGGTAACAAAATTTTCTAATCTTCTTTTACTTTCATAATGAATATTGATCGCAACCAGCTCTTTCCCTGTACCAGATGGGCCAGAAATCAGCACAGTCGCATCGGTCACCGCTAACTGTTTGATTTGTGCTCGAATCTTTTGGATTTGTTCTGAAACTCCGAGGATTTTTGTGCGAGATAGCATACCTTCGACATTACGCAGCAGCTTCTTTTCTGACCGCGACTTTTCACTCTCAAGCCTTTTCCTTTGATACGCGTTGAAGATGCTCAGGATGAAGTCGGTTGGTTGGTAAATATAATCTTCAATATCAATAGGATACTTTGTACAGTACCAAAATGCCCCTGCCTGAAGAATGCGATTCGCAAAATCAAAGTCTGTGATATTGACAGTCATCTTTGTAATAACGATGATTTGATGTGAAGGTGCCATTCGTTTAATTGCCCTTATCAGCGCTTCCCCCATCGTACCGCCGGCAATCTGGAGGTCCATAATCACGACATCATATTGCTCATTGTGTTGCGCAAGCAGTTCTAAAGCCGAATCACCATTTGACACAACCTCGCGAATTTCAATTTGATGCTCGAATGGTTTGAGTGTATTTCGTACTCGGCGAACATCAAACTCTTCATCCTCAATAAGTAAGACTTGTATACGTTCATCAGTTGGCATAATGTCTCTTTTCCTATCTTCTCAATGCGGTGCAATAAAGATAAATTTACATCCTCCAGCTGGAAGGTTCTCTGCATCGATCTTCCAACCGAAGCGTTGCGTCGCAAGTTCATACGCAATATAACAACCATATCCAGAGTGTTCCTTGCCCGCTAAGGTGCCAGAGGTTACTTGTTCTTGGAATATTTTCTTGATACCGTTCCCATCACTTTCCAAAAGATCTGGGCGAATTCCTGTTCCATTATCCGCAATCGTGATTATCGATTGCTTCAGCGTAGGATTGTATTCTGTTTTAATGGTGACGACTTTATTCTCTACTCCAGAATGGTCTACACTGTTCTGGATAATTGGTTCGAGCACTTCCCAAATAACATATTCATTGATGGCAACTTCAGGCATCATAGGATCAAGCTGAAGTTCAAACTTCGTTATCGGTCGGTTATCCGACACCCGCTGAAAAATGTTTTCCACAATAAATTGAATACCCTCATTCACGTTCGTTCTAAACAGCGGGCTTCGAATTGTTTGGATAGGCGGATCATACCATTTCATATCATAGATCACCCGAGCAATGAAGCTGGCGTATTTGCCGATGCGGTTCTTTATAAAGCCGATGTTTTCAGCCGTTAAACTTCGCAGATCCTCTTTAATAAATCCGACAATTTTTTCAGCTTTATGATGAGTATGATAGATTCGCTTTGTAAAAAGCATTTCTTTTTGATGATTGATTTGCTCTGCCAAATGCAATTTCTGTTCTTCAAATAGCAACCGCTGCACCTCGTTCCGCTCGGTAAGGGTCCGTGTCGAGATATAGAACATCGCAAGTAATCCTACAATGATGAGAGCAGAATAAACCAATGCTGTCTGACTATAGTTCTTCGACATTTCCTCAGTAAGAAATGTCAGATCAGGAATAGTCTTCATGTATACCGCACCGACAAATTCGCCCCGCGGAACGAACGGAATAAAGACATGAAATATCTGTTCCCGCTCCACGATAGTGTAGGTTTGCTCTATTTTGCGAAGCGTATCCTGTACCGATTGGAACAATCGAATTGCCTCGGCATGTATGCTATCCGAACTTTGAATCCTTTTCGTCTCTCCAAACAAATAGTCATACAATTGTTTACCATCGTCGATTGCAATGATTGCGTTCCCGTGTGGAATAAGTATAGATACACTTTGAACGTTTTTGTCTAACAATTGCTGGCTAAAAATGATGTTAAAATCCTGAATGATTTTCCGTTCTTCGCTGTCAGAAAGTTTTGCATTCGAACCCTTCGATTCTAAAAGCATTTCAATGGAAGTAGTAGTCAGATTAGCAATACGTTCAGCGGCATCCTGCTGATACCATTGCTGAGATTTGACAAATACTTTCCGGAGTGAATTTTGATTCATGAAGAGAACAATGAACTGGAAAACAATCAGTACCAGCGCAATGACTGTGATGTGGCGGATTTCAATCCGATATTTATGATATCTGTCCCGAAACCGTTGAGGAGTATTTTGTTTCTCTCTTTTCATTTGATCAGCACTTCGTTTGAACGAATAAGTTCGTCAATACGGGCGAGAGCCTGATCGACAGAAATTTCTCGCTTGATTGCGAGATGTGCAAAATGAGAAATTATATCTGAAACCTTTGTATATTCGACAAGGGCAGGTCGATGAAATCCACGACGGAGTAATCGATGGAAAAACGACAATTCATTATGAGTACTCAGGAATACACTATCTTCATAGACAGAATTGATAGCCGGCAAATATCCCATTCGTTCAAATATCATTCGTTGAATTGCTTCGCTTTGAAAGAACCGAATGAATTCAATGGCTTCTTTTTTCTTTGTGGAAGATTTTGATATCATCAAATTCCAACCACCGAAGACAGAGGTCGATGGTCTTCCTTTGAAATGAGGAAGAGGTGCTTTGGCAATGTATTCGAGCTTAGACGGATCTGAGTACGAAGAACGTAGATTTTGGACAAAATCAGGCCAGCTGCGTACAAAAACACCATCGTGGTCGAGCATGTATTTATTGCACAAGAATTCATCGAAGTCCGTCACCTCTTGAGGCGTAGTTCCATCTTTCACAAAGTCAACCATCATTTGAAGAGGTTTCGCTGCTGATGGAGAAAGAAAATGGAACTTGTTCGATTTTAAAAAATCCGGATCATAACCAACTGCTAATTCGAGGTAATTGCATACCAATCCCTCATAATCTTTTGCCGGGAAAAGATAGAATGGTCTCTTCATAAAAGTTAATCGCTTGCGCAATTGTGCCATTTCTTCCCAGGTCATCGACTCCTGGAGTCGCTTCTCAACAGCATCTGCATCCAGCAATTTTCGAATAATATCACGTCGATAATACAAAAGGCCAACATCTAAGTACATCGGCATAGCCACAAGTGCTCCTTCAAATACACATGACTTCAGAGCATCTTTCAATAAACGTTGTTTCTCATCCATGGAAAAGTAGGAATCCAGCGGTTCACTCCATTTTGCAAAACGCGGGACCCAAATCAAATCGACAGCAAAGATATCGAGTTTTTCGCTCTTGCTGCGAAGCGAACGTGTAAGCAACTCTTTCCGTTCGTTCGTACTGAATTTCGAAAAAGGCAGATTAACGGGAATGACTTCAATCTTTCCTGCATACAAGCGATTGAACTCGTCAATCGCCAGCTGATGTGAGGGAGAAATATTATCCGCGTAGTATAACTTAACAGGCTGGTTTTTTTCTTCCTTATGGAACACACCAAGAATTGTCGTAAGCCATCCTATACCAATAAATATTGGGACAATAAGGATTGCTAAAATAAGTAAGTACCTCTTATGCATAAGATGATTTCTTCCCATTATGCTACTATTAGTAGCAATCTAAGATGCAATTAGGAGATTTACAAGTGTGCAGGAATTTTACAAATAGCTCACTGCGAACAAAATTATTCGAGTAAGTTTGACTCGTTTGGATATTTCCTGAAATTTAGAATTTCTGAATGTCAATGCATGCAATAATAAAGGTCCATATCTAAATTATTGTTGTTTCCAAGCTGCGCCATAACGATATTAAAAAGTATACATATGATTACTTCCACGAATGCTTGTTTATTCCTCGCCAACAACCATTTACCGGCTATTTAACTTCAATTACTTATACTCCCTCTAATCGTTATCTGTTGTACATTTATCTGACTTTTGAAATGCTTTGTATATTTTCTTCCACAAATGTGTAACATTTTTTTCGTTTCTGCCGGAAAAGAAAATATGTTCTTCTAAATCTTGCGAGAACTCTTCCCTTTGAGATATTGTACCAACTGATTGACCAATACGTGCGGCGGAACCGATACCATCAGATGAACATGATCTTTGGAAAGATGCCCTTGGATGATCTCGACATCGTAACTTCGACATATCTCTCTGATCAATTCGCGTGCTCGTGTTGCAATCTCACCTTGCAAGACTGGCTTGCGATATTTCGTGATCCATACCAGGTGATACTTACTATCATAGACTCATTGACTCGACTTGCAATAATATTTTATGACGCAAGCATACTAAAGTTTTCGCCTAAAGTCGAGGGTTTCTCTCCCATTTCTCAAGGGGGGCAATAAAAAGGAATAAGTGGGATACAAAAAAATCAAAATGTAACCGTTTCTAGAACCAAGCATCTAAGTAGTAGTGTTCAATTTAATTGATTTTTCCAAACTCCTCCTTATGCATTACTTTACGTCCACGCTTTCTTGATTATTACCAAAAATCATCGAAATGTGCACGAAATTTGCGTATGAGTTTGGAACGGTCTCCTTCCTTCTTGATCCCGACACGATTGCAACGTGGCGGGAGAAATCCCGCTGCTTCCGCGTTTTTCAGTGTCCCATGTTTTTTACGAGATTAGCGGGACCCCGCGATTTTTGGCAATCACAACTTTATCGCCCCCATTGTTATCGAAATATATAATACAAACAAACAAATGTTATGAGTACAATGACGGAGAGAATGCGATAATTCCCGAGAGCATGTCCGTGTGCTTCACCTTTTAACGGCTCCCGCCAATTTTTCCACACCAGTAATTTTGCTTCTTCTTTGAGCGGTTCAGGAAGGCTGTGAGAAGCAAACACCATGATGGCACTGCAGATAACTAACAGATAAAACGCAGTCATCATAAAGTTTCCACTATACACTCCATTCCAATCAAGGAGAAACATGACAAATCCGAGAACGGCACCGGAGACCAATGTCATATATGCAGCCCTGCCTGACGCCTTTTTCCAGAATACACCGAAAAGAAAAACGGTGGTGATAGGCGGGGCGATGTACGAAATCAACTTGTTCAATCCCTCGATAATAGTATTGTAATGACCAAAGATCGGTGATAAAACAACGGCTAGAATTGTGGCAACAACCGTGGTTATTTTTCCTATCACAACGAGCTGGTGATCGTTGGTCTTCGGACGCCACCTTTTGAATATGTCATAGGAAAACAACGTCGCTGTAGAATTGAGTGCTGCTGAGCAGGTCTGCATCGCCGCCGCAAGCATCGCAGCGGTGATAAGGCCTTTCAGGCCGATTGGCAATATATGCATGATCATGAATGTATAGGTGTCAGCCGCCGATTTCGGGGCTTCACCATGAAAGTAATTATTCTGAATAAGGGCTACACAAATAACTCCGGGCAGTACAAAGAAGAATACCGGAAGAATTTTAAGGAATGCACAAAACAATGGTCCTAAGCGCGCTTGTTTTTCATCCTTCGCTGCAAGAACTCGCTGTACAATCGTTTGATCACATGCCCAATACCAAATCCCGAGCACAGGGTATCCCAAGAGAATGGAGTACCATGATAATCCGGAAGGATCGCCGTCAGAACGTATCATACTTAAGAAATTGCTTGTATTCCACATAATCCCGGAACCTGCTTTTCCCGCCAGAGGATGCGGTTGTGTGCTCAGCGTCTGGACTAACACGTTCCATCCTCCAATTTTAATATACCCAACCACAGTGATACAGATTGCACCGGCCAAAAGCAATATTGTCTGTACGCTTTCTGTTAATACAACCGCGAGCAATCCGCCAATCATCGTATAAATACAGGTAAGAACACCGAGCACGATGATGAAGAACATCAAAGCATCGATACCAAAAATTTCTGCACCGGGCGGAATATTCATGATGCCGCGCAATACCCAAGCCGCAGTATATAAAGCGACTCCGATATGAATAACAACCGCTGATATAATAGAGATTATCGCCAACCAATCACGGCAATGACGATTGTATCTTCGTTCTAGATAATCCGGTAATGTAGGTACACGTGAGCGTAAATAGAGCGGTGCAAAGAATAGCGAGAGAAGAATGAGTGTGAATCCCGCCATCCATTCGAAGTTGCCGTAAATCAATCCATATTTATATGCCGACTCTGCCAAACTTACTAAATGGACTGTGGAAATATTTGCCGCAAACATAGCCAACCCGATAACCGGCCACGTCAGTGTATTCCCTGCTAAAAAGTAATGGCTTCCTTCTCCCCCTTTCCGTCTCTTGAAACCCCGACCATATTCCTAATCCGACAATTCCAACCAAATACAAAATGATGATCGTATAATCGATGGACGAGACGTTCATGGTGGACACCCTTTTGAATGAATTGCTCATTCTTAATCAAGTTTTCTTCGAATCTTTATTTGCATTGCGCCGGCAATTGGTTTTTCAGAAACAAGTATGAGATATCCGCCACCGCCGGCTCCTGAAAGTTTCCAGCCGTACGCTCTTTCTTTATACTTGTCAATTGTCTTTAAGATAAAATCATCGATCATACTCGGGAACATTGTTATCTGTGCTTCAAACGACGCTCGAAAATATTTTCCAAAACTTTCCAGATCATGATTCAGAATTGAATTCCAACACCGTTCCGTTGCGTCAGCCAGATCCTTCGCCAAACGTTCATTGATTCTTGTATGATCCAACACATCATATCCGGAGTCTCTTGGTTCAAGAGTGACAAGGTAGAGGTGCTGTTCAATCCAGGATAATATATTTTCATCATCTACTGTCGTGATGTGTTTTGGCCAGTACTCGCCGTCGTACTCAAGCTTATTGAGAGCGGGCATGATTATTCCCAGAGCGTCCTGGGAGCCGGCAATCACTTTACTTCCGGGAGGATTTTCAAAACAAAAAAGGAGTCGCGCAAGATGTTCTTTGTCTCCCGAAGGTACATCTGTGTGCCAGAGTTTAATTGCTTGTCTTCGCGTGCTCGAAGCCATCCCACTGCGTTCATTGAATTCAATGGTCGGTTCAATGGAAATAGTCACAACCGACCCTGGGAGAATATTTTCCGACATAGGGCTGATCAAGCCATCCTCCTGCAAGGTCTATTCGATAGGGCATCGTACATTCTTCTCTCAACGATGTGGAGGAACGGACTGGTAAATGGTTATGTGGAATCCTTTTGAGTACTAAATACTCAATTCCAAGTTTCTTGCTTAATTCTTCTTTCGCAAGAGTATTTCCATCTTCATTGACTATAAATATATCCGGTTGTAGTTGTTTGATCTCTTCAATAAAATCGAGGAGTCCGCTGCCGAAATTGATCTGACAATGATTCACGCATGATAATGCCTGAAGCATATATTTCCGTTCATCCTGGTTGTTCACCGGATAACGGCCTTTGAGGGCAGAAACAGTACTATCACTGCCAAGTCCGACATAGACATCTCCATATTGAGCTGCCTCTTGCAGAAACGCAATATGTCCGCTGTGGAGCATATCAAAGCATCCAGTCACAAAAACTTTTTTCTTGCCCATTGTTCTTTCCTCATTTATAGTAAGACACCTATTCTCTCCTGTTGCATGATCTCCCTCAAGAATTTCTCACGCGCATCGGCTTGAGTTTTTTCTCAGGGATTAGAAAATTTGAGAGTATTTTCAATATAAAGCACCGGTTATTGCTTGTCCATCCCTAAATAGTTGATCCATGGAAGCGATGTATCCGGCTTCGTAATTATATATTCCCGATTTTTATCATCAAAATATCCGTAGCTCATATTGTTCCCTTTGATAACTCTTTTTTAAATTCTTACATTTCAACAAGAACTTCATTGTTCTCCATCATTCGATCAAGAGGAATAAGATTGTCGTCGATGACATTACCATTTAAAATGATTTTTTTTACACCTTTCTGAGCCCCATTCTTATTTTTTATCATAATGTCAAAATTTTTATTTCTGAATCTTCGCGTAATTTTCACTTCTTTCCATTTCGATGGAATACAAGGATCGATCCTTAATCCGAAATAATCGGGCTGAATACCAAGAATATATTGTGCGGCAGTATAATATGCCCACGATGCCGTTCCACTCAGCCATGGCAACCGTGAAGCGCCATAGCGCGGACTGTACTTGCTATGGGTAAACTGACAATACACATATGGTTCAGTTTCGCGCACTTCGGCTTTTTTATTATACGCGGAAGGCATAAACTTGCGAAAATATTCGTAAGCGCGATTACCTCTGCCTGTTAATGCCTCTGCCATAACCACCCAGCTTTGAGTATGCTGAAAAATCGAGGCGTTTTCTTTCATCCCTTTATTGAACAATCTTGCTTTAATCACCTTGTGATCGGTTTTCTCGACAGGCGGATCGCAGATCATAAGTCCATACTCTGTTGATAATCGCTTCCGAACAACATCCAATAAATTTCCTGATTGTTCCTTGTCTGTATGTCCGCTGATCACTGCCCAAGGCTGCGGTTCTAAGAACATTGATGCCTCTTCATTTTCTTTCGAACCGAATTTCAGACCATCAGCCCTGTAAGCGCGCAAATACCATTCACCGTCCCACGCATGCTTTTCAAGATTTTCATCAAGAGCATTCAGATGACCCTCTGCCCATTTTACCTCTTCAGGTTTATTGAACATCATTGCAATTTCGATGTACGTTTTGAGCGCATAGCGAAGTTGAAAAGCTACAAATGTCGTCTCGCCATCTTGTCCGAGAACCAAACAATCATTCCAATCAGCCGATAGACCGCAGGGAAAACCATGCTTGCCTGAATGATCAAGATTAAATTGTATTGCCCGGCGAAGATGCCCGAACACAGTATCTTCTCCCTTATCGGCGTATGGAAGGACTTTTTTGTAGAAAGAAATGTCTCCGCTCTCTTTTACATAGGCCGGAATGGTATTAAAGAGCCACATACAATCATCTGAGCGATATTCTTTTTCGTCAGGTGCTTTTTCCTTTCCGGGTGTATGCGCAAACGGCTTGACCACAGGCATCGCGCCGCCGCTGGAAACCTGCCCTGTGATCATCAATTCAAGCCGCTCTTTCACATCGTCGGGAATCGAATGAAGAATGCCGAGCAAATCCTGAACCGTATCACGGTACCCAAGTCCATCCCGCTCACCTGAATATACCAGACTTGCTGCACGCGACCATGCAAATGTCATTAAATTGTTGTACGGATTCCATGTATTGAACATACTGTTAAAATCGGCATCTGGAGTTATCGCTGTCATACCGGCAATTCTTGAGTGCCAGTATTCTTTCAGCTTTGCAAATTCCTCACGTACTTTGTCCGGATTTCCCAATTCTCGAACTGCTTGTTTTCCTTCAACACTGGCAGCACCGATGCCCATTAGCACAACTAACTCTTTCGATTCTCCCGGCTTCAAATCGATGTCGACTTGCAATGTTCCGCATGCATTATCACCGACTGCTTTTGAGTTTTTGCATTTTCCTTTTTCGACAACAAGAGGATTCGCATATGTGCGGTACGGACCGATAAATATTTCTCTATCAGTATCATATCCTTTCACCTTTGCACCGGAAAGAGCAAGAAATGTATGACGCCCTTGTCCATTGTCTTCGAATTTATCCGGTAGTGCGGGCATAAAGACATTGGTCCCATGATCGATGATATTTCCAACGACATCCATCTTCATGATGTATTGTGAATACTGTAGATTGATCATATCTTGCGAGAGATTCCAGTTGTTTGCATACTCGACAAATGTAAAAACACTCAATCTTCTTTTTTTCTTTCCAGTATTTGTTATTTTCATCAGCCAGCATTCGTACATTTTGCCAAGCGGGACAAAGTATAATGTTTCCGTTTTGATGGAAGAATATTCGGAAGAGATTTTCGTATACGCAGAACCATGACGGCATTCGGATTTATATTCCTTCAAAGATTTTCCAACGGGCTGCCACGAAGCCGACCAATAATCCTTGCTGTCCTTATCACGCAAGTAAAGATAACGGCCCGGCTGATCCATCGGAATAACATTGAATCGGAGGCGCGTGAAGCGGCCCTGTGCAGCAGATTTCACAAAGCTGTATCCGCCAGCATTGTTGGTAATAATTGCACCGTATTCTGTCGAACCCAAATAATTACTCCATGACTTCGGAGTATCCGGTCGTTTCATCACGTATTCTTTATTCTTATCGTCAAAAAATCCATACTGCATATTCAAGTTCTCCGTTAATTATTTTTGAACGAAAGCATTACACAGTTTTTGGTTCCGCATCATTCGCTTTCCGTCTTGCATCCAGTTCCTCTTTCACTTTTTTCATCGTCGGTTCATCTAATTTATAGAAGAACGCCAAAATGATGAACGCAACCGAACCAATCGCAACGGGAATAATGCTCATCATATTCCTCAAACCGTTCTGGACATCAATGTTTTGAATAACGTTGGCGACAAAACCAGTCTGATCCAAAATAAACGCAGCAATCATACTCCCTACAGCCCAACCAATTTTGTTAGACATAATAGAAGCCGAGAAGACAAGGCCTGTTGCTCTTCTCCCGGTTTTCCATTCTGAATAGTCGGCTGTATCTGCATACAGAACCCACAGCAGCGCGGAAATCGGTCCACCTGTTAATGATCCGAAGAATTGGAAAATAAAAATCAACAATAAGTTTTCCGGCTTGAAGAAATAGAATGCCCCCGTGCAAACCAATGCCACAACGAAAAGAATGAGGACACCGCCCTTCCTTCCGAATATTTTTGCGAACCAAGGAACCAAAAGAACACCTACGAGCGATAATCCCTGACCAAGAGTGTTAAAAACGGATGTCAACACTTCAAAACCAAATTTATGAGTCACATCCAATATTGCAATCTGTTCTTTTCCAAAAATGCCATAGAGAGGATTAAGAATACATTGGATGAAGAAATTAGAGATGTGTGCGAGCAACGGGCTGGCCTGTTCTCCGATATAATATTTAAAATAGTGCGTCGTCACACTGAGTCGGATACAGACAAAGAGGATAAAGAGAATCGTCACAATGAACAATAACATCCATGGAACGTTCTTGGACAAATCCTTCAAATCATTTTTGACGGAAGTTTTTTCTTTTGCAATGGGCTGAATGCGTTCACGCGTTGAAAGGAACGTAATCAAGAAGAAAATAATTGCCGCAATCCCATAGAAGCCCATGGTCATTTGCCACCCTTTTGCTGCATTGCCACCTCCGAAATGCGCCGCCAATGGAAGAACCGTCGCAGAGACGATAAACCCACCGAGATATGCTCCAACGAATTTAAACGATGAGGCGCTCGTTCTTTCGACCGGATCTCCGCTAATAACACCCAGCAACGCTGTATACGGAATATTGACGGCTGAATAGAGGAACATAAAAAGAATAAAGGTACCATAGGCGTAGACAAGTTTGCCTGCTTCGCTAAACTCAGGTGTTGAAAATGCCAAGAATGCAGACACAGCCAACGGGACAGCTCCCCATAAAATATATGGCCTGAATTTTCCCCACCGGCTCTTTGTCCGATCCGCAGTCATTCCTATCACGACATCAAAAAAAGCGTCCAATATTCTTGAAATAAAAAACATTAAGCCCGCTGCTTTCCCGGTCAGACCAAAAATATCTGTATAAAAGAAAAGGAGCTGCGACATGATCGTTGCCCAGAAAAGACATGATGCTAAATCGCCAAATCCGTACCCGATCTTTTCTTTTATCGAAAGCTTCTGAGTGATATTATCCATAAAAATCTCCTAACCTTGATACACCGATGAGTTTGTAATTATTATAAATTCTTATTAAAGATGTTATTGCAATTCTATAGATCTCTGCAATTTTATGTCTTGAGAAGAAGACCCAACAAAAATATTAAACCTTCCTTTTTCTGCAAACCAATCCTTCGTAGCCGGATTCCAGAAGGAAAAATCCTTCATAGTTAATTGTATCTGTACATTCATACTTTGTCCGGCTTCGATTTCTACTTTTTTAAATCCTTTCAGTTCTTTTACCGGCCTGGGAACAGAACACTCAACATCTTGCACATACAATTGTGCAATTTCCAGACCATTGTGCTTTCCAATATTTCTTACCGTAAAGCTTACTTGAATGGTATCTTGGTCATGAAAGGTATCCTTAGAAACTTTTAAATCACTGTATTCAAAAGTAGTGTAAGAAAGTCCATGACCAAATGGATACAGCGGTTCAATATTGTTCTTTTCATACCAGCGATAACCCGAAAATATTCCTTCTGTATAGCGGACATCATACACTGGATGGTCTTTTTCGCTTTTATCATTCCACTTCTTATACAATGTTTCTCCTTCCGGAACGTAACCATAACCCGGCGAATCTTTGAAATCTTTTTCGATGGTTATGGGAAGTTTTCCGGACGGGTTTATTTTTCCCGAAAGGATTTCTGCTAATGCAGTATTCCCATTTTGACCAACATACCATGCATAGATAATCGCTTTCGCTTTATCATTCAAATCTGTCATTCTGATTCCGCTGCCGGAAGTGACAATGACGATGGTATTTGGATTATTATTCACACATTCTTGCACTTTACTCTCTTGATCTTCCGGAAGTTCAAATAGACGATCCCATCCTTCACTATCTTGCGTGCCGACGTTACACAGGACGACATTGGCTGATTTAATTTGCTCGAGACTCGGATTGTTCACATAGACGATTCTTTTACTAAATTCTTTTCTTAATTCGTCAATCATCAATCGCTGATGATATCCTATCACTTCTGCAGACCCTCCGCCCCTTGCAATTTTTTTTACATAAGCACCTGTCACTAATATGGTTTTTGAATTGTTTTTCAAGGGAAGAATATCATTTTCATTCTTCAGAAGTACTATTCCTTCGCGGGCTGATCGGAGAGCAATCAGCTCATGATTTTCATACATCGCATCATCCGGTGGAAGTTTTTTCTGATCATGAAATTTCATGGAAAAATATGTCCGTAAGATGCTTTTTACCATTCGATCGATATCTTCGATCTTCACTTTTCCATCTTGAAGAAGCTGGTGAGCATCTTTGAGAGCAACGGTAAACGGCATCTCCAAATCCTGACCGGATCTTGCCAGCTTTTCACCGTCATACACAGACCACCAGTCTGTCATCACCAACCATTTGAAACCCAGCTGCTTTCGTAAAATAGTATTAATCGCGTATTCGCTTTGTCCGCACCATTCGCCATTTAACAAATTATACGAGGTCATGACCGCTCTCGCACCGGCATCTATTCCCGCTTTAAACGGCGGCAAATAGATCTCGTGCAATGTTCTTTCGTCAATAATTGAATTGCTCTTTCTTCTGAAATATTCCGTATTGTTCGCCAAAAAATGTTTTAATGTTGCTACCGTTCCTGTGCTCTGTACTCCCTGCACATACTTTTCAATCAATCGTGCTCGAAGAAACGGATCTTCACCGAAATATTCGAAATTGCGGCCGCATTGTGAGTGCCGGTAACTATTCAAACCCGGCCCAAGTAAAATGCCAATTCCACCATGGCGACATTCTTCACCGACAGCTTCTGCAAATTTGTAGGTAAGTTCTGGATTCCAGGTTGTAGCCAGTAACAGCGGACATGGGAAAGCTGTAGATTTTTTCAATTGATATTTCGTTAAGTCATAGTCTTTAAATTTTCCTCTGATATGTACACCTTGCGTCGCATCGGTCATATAGACCTCAGAAAGATTCAGCCTGGGAATCGGCCTGAGAAAAAACGATCGATCACCACCGATGTATGCAATTTTTTCATCCAACGTCATCAATGCCAAAACCGAGTCAGCTATTTCATCAGCCTGCTCATACGAGAGCGGTTGAAATTGTTCCTTCTCCTTTTTTATAGATTGGGCTTTCGTGTGATTATAAAGAAGAAAGACAACAATCAACAATGACACTAAAACGATTAATTCTTTATTCATACATCCACCTGAGTTACTACGATTGTGATGGTTTACCATCTAATATTTTATCTATCATTTTTAATTCTTCAGATGAAAATTTCATATTCTTCAACGCTCCCACAGCATTCTCAATTTGAGGAACACGGCTGGCGCCGATGAGTACAGATGTCATTTCGGGATGGCGCAGCACCCAGGCAAGTGCCATTTGCGCCATTGACTGTGAACGCTGCCGCGCAATTTCATTCAGTCGACGTACTTTTGAGATTTTTTCCTCGGACACCTCTTCGACCTTTAAAAATCCATGCGGCTTTGCGGCACGTGAATCCGCCGGAATACCATCTAGATATTTTTCGGTCAGCAATCCTTGTGCTAAAGGAGAGAATGCAATACATCCGATTCCTTCTTTTTTTAAAACTCTCAACAAATCTTTTTCAATCCATCGGTTGAACATGCTGTATTTCGGCTGATGGATGAGACAAGGGGTGCCAAGCGAACGAAGAATCTTTGAAGCTTTCGCAGTCAACCCCGGCGAATAATTAGAGACTCCAACATAGAGGGCTTTGCCGCTGCGGACAATCTGATCAAGCGCATACATCGTTTCTTCCAATGGTGTCTCAGGGTCCGGGCGGTGATGGTAAAAAATATCGACGTAATTCAATCCCAAGCGACTCAGACTTTGATCCAGACTCGCAATTAAATACTTCCTCGATCCCCAATCCCCATACGGACCTGGCCACATCTGGTATCCGGCTTTTGTTGAGATAATCAATTCGTCTCGATGCGATGAAAAATCCTTTCTCAATATTTTCTCGAAATTTTCTTCGGCTGATCCTGGAGAAGGGCCATAATTATTTGCCAGATCGAAATGCGTTATTCCCAGATCGAATGCGCATCGAATCATTGCGCGTGCATTGCTAAATCTATCGATGCTTCCAAAATTATGCCACAATCCCAACGAAATGGCAGGTAATTTCAGTCCGCTTCGTCCGCATCGGTTATATTTCATTTCATCGTATCTATCTATCGCTGGAGAATAGAACCCCGTGTGTCACCTGTTTCATAGAAAAGAGTGCGTACTGGAAAAATACTATTCATCTAAAAATTATTCAGGAACAGATGGCCGCAATACTGACTTCTGAGACTGAATCTGTATGATGTCAGGATCCAAGTCTTTTGAAACAGCTTTCAGGACGATAACACCCTGTTCTTTTGAAGATTGTATGATGACTTGTGCTAATCCATTAAACACTTTGCGCTTCCAAGGATCTGCAGGATTATAGACCTGAACGATACCAGGATCAGTGTTAAGATTGTCATATTGGAATCTTTTTATCAATGGTTTCCCAACGACTGCATAAATATTTTTTCCATCATGGAGAAAAGAATGATCAAGTTTATATTCACGAACCGGATCATCGCGCTTGATTCGTGAAGCAACAAGATTTCCATTGATATAGATTGCCTGCTCTTCGCCCAAACTTCTTGGCCAGAGTGAGACGCTTGTATTTTCTGTAAGAGGGGGCAAATTAAACTCACCTCGAATGATCGCAACATCGAGACTGTCTCTTAATGTAACAACATATTCACCCTTCCCAATGACTGCCCAATGCCAGGCCGAGTCATTATATTCCGATTTCACTTCCGGATAATTTTCTTTCTGAGTCGTTGTATGTGCTTTTAGATGATCAATATTGGCATGACGAATACGTTCAAAATACCTGTCCGGCTCGTGCGATGATGGATCTCCATTTCCTACACCAATAATCATTCCAGGACCTTGTATGGAAAAAGTGATTTCATTTCCGGACGTAGGGACAATTCTTCCTTTCGAATCAAGAACCTGTACTGTCACAACCGCAACATCTTCACCATTTGCTTGTATGGTCGATCGATCGGGAATCACTTTCACAGAGGATGGTTCTCCTGTTGTCTCGATTTTCTCGGCGAGAATCTGCCGACCATTTTTATATCCTTGTGCAGTTAAAGCTCCAGGTTCATAATCAATCATCCATTCGAGATGAGAATTCTTGTGAACAGGTTTTTTTCCTAAGCTTTTTTTGTCGAGAAATAATTCCACTTCGTCACAATTGCTGTAGCCCCAAACGTTGATCGGCTGGCATTCCTTCCCTTTCCAATTCCAATGTGGAAAAATATGCAGCACCGGCTCATCGCTCCACCATGATTTGAGATAATAGAACATATCTTTGGGAAAACCACAGAGGTCGACAATGCCGGATTGAGATGTCACCTGCGGCCAGCCGAATGGACTGGCTTCACCGCGATAGTCAAACCCTGTCCAGAAAAAAATCCCGGAAAGGAATGGCCGTGCTGCATAGAACTTCAATCCTTCTTCCACGCCATGTCCCGGAAGCTTTCTATCTATTGGAGCCAGGTGTGCATGCAATGAATCATCAAAATAAATTCCACGTGTGCTTCTTGAAGTCGTCTCTTCCGTTCCCATACTCGGTTGTTGAGGAAAATCGGCATGCTGTTTGTCGATATTTCCGTTAAAAATGTAATTAAAACCCATCACATCCTGAACGGTCGATATTCCATTTCCCCATCCACCGCTATTGGCATACGTAATACGGCGAGTCGGGTCAAGCTTCTGCGCAAACGTTTGCATTGTCGTAGCCAATCGCGCGCCGGTACTATTGCCTTCTGCTGCCCATTCCTCGTTGGCAATCGACCAAACAAAAACACTCGGATGATTCCTATCGCGTACAATCATTCGTTTGAGGAGATCAAGATGTTCAGTGTTTGTTCCAAGCAACCGATTCTCATCGATCACAAGCATACCTAATCGATCACAAGCATCGAGAAGTTCGGGCGTAGCCGGATTATGCGAACAGCGGTAAGCATTCATTCCCATCTCTTTCAATCGCTTAACGCGAAACTCCTGAAGCGCATCTGGAATGGCTGTACCAACCCCTGCATGATCTTGATGATTATTACTTCCTTTGAGATACACATGTTTACCATTGAGAAAAAATCCTTCCTTGGAATCAAATCGGAGAGTGCGAATTCCAAATGGAGTTTCATACTGATCGATAAGAGAATCTGCTGAAGTGACAGTTGTTATAAGCTTGTACAAATACGGTGTTTCAATTGACCATACTCTGGGATTGACGACGTTTATCAGATTTACATATTCATTTGACTCGCCCGAATGAAGTACACACTGGTTCAATTCTCCCTGCACAACAGTTTTACCGTCTGCATCAATGACGGTATGTTTTATTTCAAACGACGCATTCTTCGCTCCTTCATTGATCAGCGTAACACGAGCGGTAATGTCAGCAGAATTTTCTTTCACGTCAGATGAAACGAATGTACCGAATGGTGCAATATGAAGTGGAGCTGTTTTATTCAACCACACATGTCGATAGATGCCCGCACCCTCGTAATACCATCCTTCTTCCATAGTCGCATCGACACGGACAGCAACAACATTTTCACCTCCGTAATTCAAATAATCGGTGATGTCGTATTGAAAACTGTAATAACCACAATGTTCTTCACCAAGATAAAATCCATTGACCCAAACAACCGAGTTGCGATGGACGCCATCGAACTGTATGCTGATGCGCTTACCTAGATCCGAATCAGGAATGGTGAACGTTTTTCGATACCAGCCAATACTCGTTGCCGGATAGTTACGCCCGATAGCTTTGTATCCATGACTATAACTTGCCAGTGAATCAAACGGCAGCTCAACTGCCCAATCGTGAGGAAGATTCAACGTACGCCAAGGACGATCATCAAAGTTTTTCGATGCCGGGCCATCACCGTACCCGGCTTTCGCAAAATAAGAGAAATATCCTGTAGCATGATTGAAATCTTTTTTTACATCAGTGGCATGTCCAAGAGCAAATTTCCAACCAAAATCCATGAGCAACCGTTCACGTACACTTGTCTTCACAGGTGATGAAAATTTGTTCTCTGCTGCTGACAGTGAATCTGATCCAATTAGAATTACCGCATAGAAAAGTGCTGCATATTTTATCCAAGGTTTCTGTTTCATATTTTTACCTTGCTCAAATTACTACTTTTCAATTTCACGCCGAAGAGCTTTTCTAAAGAATTCACCGCTTTCAGTAAGTTTAAACGTATCCCAAGATTCTATTAATGTTGGTTTCCAGAGTGGATCATAAATCCAGCACACCCAACTGATTCCTTTACCTTCAAGATATTGGACTATTTCCTTCCCGTACTCGCCATTTTCTGCCAACCCTTGTTTTCCCTTACTGAATCCAAATTCTGTTACAACCATGGGATAACGGCCAGCCGCGAATCCAAAATCTTCCTCCCACTTTGGGACATATGGTTTATCACGCTTATGCGGATATGGATGCGCGACATATCCGATTCCTTCAGCTTCTATCGGCTCGTTACGGAGCGGAGTCAAGTCATATGCCCAATCCAAACCTGCCACGAGCGGAATCCGTTCATCATCATACGCGCGGATGAGAGCAATGATATCCTCATTTATTTTTTTCCACTCACTCCAGGACATCCTTCCCAATTTGCCATGAAATACTGTCGGTTCATTGAAGAGCTCGTAAAACGCGACGGTGTTATTTCCTTGAAAATGCAGGGCAATCGTTCGCCAGAATTCGTAGGTCTCTTTGCGCGTGGTAACATACTCCGGACTTTGAAATAGCTCCATTTCGAGATTACCTATCGAATGCCAATCGATGATGACATACATCCCAAGTTCTGTACACCACTCGACTGCTTGATCAAGCAATTGAAGGAATTTTTCCGGCGTGCGCATCCGCCATGGGACAGGATGAACGGGGAGACGGACAAGCGTGGCACCATACTCTTTAATTTTCACAAAGAGATTTCTATTCCACCGGCCCTGTTGTTCGATTTTATCCGGATCAGCAATGGATACGCCACGAAACAAGATTGTATCCCCTCGTTCATCGACAAACTTATTCCCGTGTACCTTCACAAGCGGAAGCTTCTTTGCATTGGGATTTTTGACAGGCTGGCTTATATCTTTATTGTTCAGCCAATCGAAATATTTCGTTCCTTCTTTATCGTGTTGAGCTAAAAGAATATTGGACGAGCAAGCTGCGATGCACACAAAAACAAGAAGATGTATTTGTTCTTTCATCACCAATCCACAAAATCTATTATAAAGGGTTATTGTCTCACTAACCTGATCAGCAAGACATCGTGCACTGGGATCTCAGCACTCAAGATTTTTGATGTTGTACCGAGAGATTTTTTTGCCCAAAGGTCTCGAATACTATACGTGGCCTCTTTCGCATTTAACGTTTTCTTCGAAATATCATCGCCTACAACATTGGCTGCCCAATCAAATTCCAGTTTGTGAACTTGTTCAGTTCGATTGAGAAAACAGATTGCCCAATCGCCCTGGACTAACGGTTTCGCCCACACTTCAACTCCTTGCGCGCAACTGTTAAATCTGAATCCTTGCACACCAAGAGAATCCTGATCGATGGCAATCACTTCTTTATTGACAAGAATCTCTCTTATTTCTTTCTTCATACTCCTCAAATCATTCCCTGCCATGAGCGGAGCTGCCATCATACACCACAACGAAAAATGTGCCCGGTCTTCACTCAATGACATCCCTCGCCCAACCTCCATCATATCGGGATCATTCCAGTGATCAGGTCCTGCATAGGAGCGAATATCTTTTCGCATCTCAACAATTTTCATAATACCCCACGACGACCACGTGCCATGGTTCACTTCACAGTCAAAGCAATCTTTTATATCACCCGTAGTTCGCCAGAGGTGCCCGACATCCTTTCCCCATTTCCAGGGATCGTTATTTCCCCACTCGCATAGACTGAAAACGATCGGTCTACCGGCAGTATGCAGCTATAAATACAGGATTCGATTGACTTTTGCCAACAAGTCCTATTGTGATATTCTTTTCCTTTTTTTGTGTATTGCCTGCAACGGCTAAAATCACTGACACACCGAGAAGAACAAAACATGTACACAAAATAGATCTGTAATTCATTTTTATCCCTCTCTATAAGGTTCGATAGTTTTGATTATAAATTTATTTTTCTGTTTGCTAAGAAGACACTTAAACTTTTTCTGTGTTCTGCACTTGATGATAATAGTATCAACCTTTCCACTATTGTATTTCTAAAGAATAATGTCACTGGTTGTTACATTATAGATATTGATTGTCAAAATATCAATTGTCGCACAGTGTTTTACGGAATGAAACAATATACAATCGTTTTTAAGAATAAATATACGAGCTACTGTATGGTTTTATAATGTACCAAAGACAGTTCCCTTAATACTTGGGCACTGTATTCGGGTGTAATATCTCTTTGCGGTTCAGCCAACATTTCATATCCCACCATAAACTTCTTAATACTTGCGGATCTTAACAGCGGCGGATAAAAATGCATGTGAAGATGCCATTCGTTGTGCTCTTTGCCATCCGTTGGTGCCTGATGCAGTCCGGCAGAATAGGGAAAAGATGTTTTGAAAAGATTATCGTACTTGATAGTTACAACACGTAGCGCTTGAGAGAGATCTTTTTTCTCTTGTATCCTCAATTCGAGAATATTGGCAATCTTTCTTTTGGATAGGATCATCGTTTCAAACGGCCAGACAGCCCAGAACGGAATCACAATGGCGAAGGAGGCGTTTTCGAAGACAATCCTTTCTTTCAGCCGCAGTTCCAGCTTCAGGTAATCCGCTAAGAGGCTGCGCTTCTTCTTGGAATAGTATGATCTGAATTGCTTCAACTCTTTCAGAGGTTCCATCGGAATACTTTCCTGTGCCCAGATTTGTCCATGGGGATGGGGATTACTATTCCCCATGATCGACCCTTTGTTTTCGAATATTTGCACATAGTTGATATGCGGTTGTTGACCTAATGACTTGAATTCTTCTTGCCAGATTGTGATAACATCTTCTATTTCGCTCTCGTTCATTTCTGCGAGAGTGAGATCATGCCTGGGTGAAAAATTGACAACTCTGCAAATTCCTTTTTCGGATTTCGCAATCAACAAACTATTTTTTTCTAAATTTCTTTTGGGGACATCCGGAACCAGCGCTGAGAAATCATTGGTAAAAGCATATGTGCCAGTATACTGAGGATTTAAATCGCCATTGGCACGTTTATTCCCGGGACATAAATAGCACTCCGGTTCATATGCACGGCTTGGAGCAGTTGCTAAAGCAGAGATTTCTCCCTGCCAGGGGCGTTGAGTTCTCTGTGGAGAAACCAATACCCATTCTCCGGTCAAGATGTTTTTCCTTCGATGAGGAGAATGAATGAGTTCAGACTGTTGCATGTTCATTCACAGCAATAATGTTCGTTCCAGAGCCGATTGAAGTTACATAGGTTTTCAGATCAACATTGAATTCTTGTTTATACTTTTGGGCAGCATAGATACTGATCTCTTCTATCCCATCATTCTCCATGAGGTTGATTGTGCACCCGCCAAATCCGCCGCCCATCATCCGTGATCCGTATACCTGCGGCTTGCTCTTGACCAATGTTATCAAGAAATCGAGTTCTTTACAGCTTACTTCATAGTCACGTTTCAATCCTTCGTGTGTCTGATTCATAAATGCGCCAAAGGCTTTTAAATCACTTTTTTTAAGTTCCTTGCAAGCTTTCAAAACCCGATCATTCTCCTCGACAACATATTTGCATCGCCGATATATCGTTGGATTCATAAAGGCATTGCTTTTCTCTATCAAATCAATAGAAACGTCCCGCAAAGAGTTCACTTCTGGACAACATCTTTTTAGTATCGCTACTCCCTCACTGCACTCTTCTCTTCTTCTATTATATTCTGATGATGCCAATGAATGAGAAACGCGTGTATCAAAGAGAACGATGGAAATATTGGGATAAGCAAACGGATAATATTGATATTCCAGTGAACGACAATCTATGCGAAGCACCTTATCTCGCTCACCAAAAATATTTATGTATTGATCCATAATGCCGCATCGAACACCGACAAATTCATTCTCTGCTTTCTGGGCAAGTTGCACCATTGCAAGATCATCTATTCGTAATTCGAAGAGTGTCTTCAGGGCAAAAGCCAAACCTGCTTCGATTGCGGCTGAAGATGACAATCCTGCACCGATGGGAATATCCCCTCCGAAAACACAGTTAAATCCTCGTAGTCGATAACGCGTCTTTATGAACTGATCAACAACACCCATGAGATAATTCGGCCAACCTTTTGGCGTGAATTGGAGATTATCCAGTGTAAATTTATATTCATCGTCCATATCAAGCGCAAAGATATCGCATACTCTATCATTGCGCGGAGTGATAGCAAAATATATCGCCTTTTCTATTGCCGCAGGGAGAACATATCCTAAATTATAATCCGTATGTTCACCGATGAGGTTCACTCTCCCGGGCGACCGCACAAGGAGGGGCCGTTCTGCGAAGCGTCCCTTAAATTTTTCTTCCACTCTATGAACAGTATTCATAAGCAACTCAATTCGTCTGCTTTCGTGTCTTTAAATACATCACTCCGCCAAAAGCGACCATGAGTGCTCCCCACCAGAGATTGGGATGGGTTTCTGCAAGTACTGTTTTTATTAATGGGGGATTGATGATTTGATATAATCCGCTTAAAAATATAAGCCCTCCCATGACCAACAATATCAAGCCAACAAAATACCAGATGGGTTTCATTTTATGTTCTGACATAATCTTCTTCTCCTTGTTTACCAAAACCAAAGATTCAATATGATGAATACGATTAAAGAAATAATTGCATAGAATTCCGGACGCTTCACGAAAGGAATATGTTGATCATGATTCTCTTGTGTCAATCCCTTTACCAAACCAACTAATTCTTCTTTTGCCCTCTTCTTCGTAAAGAGGCTGACAGCGACAGTCACAAGCGCACAAATCAGCCAAGCCCACCACGCACGCCAAAAATTTGCAGCCATATCACTTTGAACGCTTGACATCGTGATGATACTTTCTGCAAACCAGTGAAACTTGACGGCTAAATACATAAGAAACGATGAAAGCATCCCCGTTACGAGTCCCCAAAACGCCCCGTTCGGTGTTATCCACCAGACAAACATACCGACCAGCATGGTCGCAAACAACGGTGCATTGACCCAGGAAAAGATTGCCTGCATATAATCCATAATGCTGGGGAAACTTTTTGCCCAGTATGCAGTAACAAGAGAAAGGACAACTCCAACGATCGTCGAGACCCGTCCCATCCAAAGCAGATGAGCATCCGATGCGTTTCTATTCAAAACAGATTTATAGATATCATATGTCCACACGGTATTGAATGCACTCACATTTCCCGCTTGTCCCGCCATAAATCCTGCGAGCAGCGCTGTTACCCCCAAACCGACCAATCCGGGAGGATAGTATCGTGCAATGAGCAGTGGAAGTGCAGAATCATAATTTGTTTGTGCTCCGTCATGAAGCAATTTGAATCCGCTCTTCGGATCAATGGAAAGAGCAATGGCTATCAATCCCGCAAGGATGACAATGAACGGCAAAGCCATTTTGAAAAATGATGCAAGGATGGGAGTCATGCGAGCGGAACGCAAATCTTTTGCCGAAAATGCGCGTTGCACGACAAGAAAGTCCGTCGTCCAGTACCCAAAAGATAAAACAAATCCAAGTCCTAAGACAATCCCGCCCCAATGGACGAACATGCCATTGCGCATAGGATCTGAGGATGATGACCATAATGTTGTAAATGAAATATGTGAATTGAATTCATTAATACGGGCCATAATGTCATGCACACTCCCGATTTCAAAAATTCCGAGAATCGAAACCAGAAACAATCCAAACCAGATCAAGAAGAACTGTATGATTTCCGTAAAGATAGCCGACATCAATCCGCTCAAAGATACATAGACGGCAACGGTAATAGCGGACGCCCACATACTGTAATCCCAGTTCCAACCAAGGAATGTATGAAGAACAAGGGCCATTGCATATAAATTTATTCCCGACACAAGGAGTGTCATGATCGCAAAAGAAATTCCATTGAGGACTCGAGTCTTTTCATCGAACCGGAGTTTAAGATATCCCGGGATGGAATTAATTTTACTGCTGTAGTAGAACGGCATCATATAGATGCCAAGGAAAAGCATCGCGGGAACTGCACCTATCCAATAGAAATGTGCGACATACATTCCATACTTGAACGTATTGCCCGTCATCCCCATAAGCTCAAGGGCACCAAGATTTGCAGACAAGAACGCGAGTCCGGCGACCCATGAAGAATTTTTCCTTCCGGCAAGAAAAAAATCCTCTTGGCTCTTTGTATATTTTCGAAGATACATCCCTATGCCGAGAATAAAGATGAAATAGACAACGATGATAACCCAATCAATTAATGATAGTCCGATTGCTTCCATAGAGTATTCCTTTTTTCGTTTTGTGTGTGTGGAGACGAATACAGTTTTGCACCTGATAACGAATGTCTATTCATTTCTTCAGCCCATAGTGTCACGTTCCGTGGTTCAAAGTTCAATGCAATGGTTCAATACTATTCTGCAAACGTTTGCAGGAACATAAAAAAAATTAGGTCGACCTGCGAACAATTAATTTTGTTTCAAGAATCATTGTTTCCGGCTTCATCAGTTTGTCTTCGATTGTATGGACGAGTATTTCCGCAGCCCTTCTCCCCATCTCAAAAGAAGGTTGTTCGACTGTCGTAATAGGCGGATCAACCAAACTTGTAATCTTGTTATTCGAAAATCCCATAATAGCAATATCATCGGGAATTTTTAATTTTGCTTCTTTGATTCTTTGGAAAGCTCCGATGGCAACAGGATCGTTCACAGCAAAAATCGCGTCCGGAAGCATATTTTCTTTCAGCAGAGCATCCATGGAATTATATCCATTTTGTTCATGCAGTCCCCCGAACCGAATAAATCCATTATGTGAAACAATATGAACTTTTTTCAGCGCATCTTCATAACCGTTTAATCTGTCTTTACAGATACCCAATTCCTTGGGTCCAGCAAAGTGTGCTATCCTTTTATATCCTTTATTCACCAGATACGTAACTGCTTCGGAAGCGCTTTGATAATCGTCAATGACAACTTTGCTTGCGTTCACATCATCGCATACACGATCAAAAAACACTAAAGGAATTTTCCATCTCAGGAGATCCTGAAAGTGCTCTCCATTCTTTGTGTTCTGCGAGATTGAAACGATAACTCCAGCGACCCGATGATGCATCAGCATATTCGTATGGAGGACTTCCCTTTCATAACTTTCATTCGATTGGCAAAGAATGATCGTATACCCAGACTGGTATGCTACTTCCTCTATTCCACTGATCGCTGAAGAAAAGAAATCGTGTTTAATTTCCGGGACGATAACACCTATAGTCGTTGTGCGATTACTTTTTAAACTTTGTGCAATGGGGTTGGGAGAGTACCGTAATTCTTTCGCAACTTTTCTTACAAGCTCTTTTGTTTTACTCTTTATATCCGGGTGGTCACTTAATGCACGCGATACCGTTGATGGAGATATTCTTAATCTTTTCGCGATATCAATAATTGTGGCATGTTTCGTTATATGCTTCATCTCTCTCGTCGTTTCCGCAAACGTTTGAAGTGTATCAATAATTGTTTTTTTTATCAAGCACTATTTTTCTTTTTTTCATTCTGCTACCTTCTAAGAGTCGACGACAATTTCCGCTGTTACGATGTACCAGATTAAAAATCGCCGACAGAAGTTCGATCTTTGCGTATGAGCATTAAACAGTTCCCTCCCATTCGCCAAAAAGCATAGCCTCGGTTCTTTTGCTCGCCCTGCAATCGGAAAGAAACATTTTCATAGCTGAAGCGTCTTATCTTGTGTCCATTAAATTGAAGCACATGAAGTTTATTAAATCCTCCATAGTTCTTTCGGTCGTGTTCATCCTGAGTTCCGTTGGTTGGAATGGTTGTTACGTTCAATTTGCGACCAACTCGGACGTATCCGAGGAACCAGATGATTCGAACCAACCGCCTCCATTGGGCCCTATTATTGCCGACCCTATGCCCTATCCGGTATATCCGCATCCCGGGGGACCATATTATCCTCATCCGGTTGAGCCTCCATACATTCCACCAAGCCATATAGGAGCTCTTCCACCGAAATCCGGAACAGAACCCACCGCCGATCCTCATCGTCAATCAGGAGACCAGCGGCCATCCAATCCCGGTCAAAGCACTGGTGGACGTACTGAATCGCCGCCGTCAAGAACTTCCTGGAGTCCTGCTCCGGCGCCGCAAAATCCACCCGCGAGCTCGACTTCAAATACTCGCACAAGCGGTTCAACGCGCAGATGAAGGGACTATACCGCATGTTTCTCTTGTCTGAATTCCCTGTACAAGATTTTTTTTTGAAGAATCTTCCGATATGAACACAATTGCATTGGAGCAAACAACATGACGACAATTCTCAACAGAGCGTGGAAAGGAGCCATTCTCCTTTTCACTATTTCACTCGAAGTAGCTTTCGCTCAGCACGACACTTCACAACAACTACCGGCACGCATTGCGGGATCGATTCTTGTCAACGGGCATTCACTCGACTATCTGCAAGAGTTGACCGACGGATTTGGCGGACGTGTCTCCGGCTCAGCTGCTTATCAACGGGCATCGGAATGGGCTGCCGATCAGTTTCGCGCAGTCGGAGTGAAGGATGTAAAACTCGAGACCTTTACGCTGCCGAACGGCTGGGAGCGCATTTCTGCCCGCGCCCGTATGATCGCTCCGCTGGACCGTCCGCTTCAGGTGCATTCGTACGGTTGGGCTCCATCGACTTCTCTAGAAGGCATAAAAGCGGAGGTCGTCTATGTGCGCCACATCTTATCGCAGGACGAAATCAAGCTGCAGGCAAGCAAGATCAAAGGCCGCATTGCTCTTATCAACGGCGAAAGTTTTTATCAGGATGAACAATTTCTGGACAGCAAGTATATCGCTTCAAAGCGTCTTCTCAAAGAACTGGGTGCGCTCGCGATGCTCGTGCGCGGCTCGGCGGATAATAATGTAACCTCAAGTTGGGACGATGTGTGGGGAGGCATGATCGAGCCGCTTCCAATACTGGAGATCGGGATGGAAGACGGAAAACTCATCGAGCGTTCCTTAAGGAAAGGTCCCGTGACCATTGAGCTTCAATGTGCAAATAAAGTGACCGGACCCGTCAAGGTGAATAATGTCGTCGCCGAAATCCGCGGGCGCGAAAAGCCGGACGAATGGATTCTCGTAAGTGCACATCTCGACTCCTGGGATCAAGGAACCGGGGCGCAGGATGACGGCAGCGGTTGCGCAATGGTTCTGGATGCTGCCCGCGCCATCGCTCAGTTGAATACTGCTCCGCGCCGTTCCATCCGATTTGTGCTGTGGGGTGGAGAAGAACAGGGCTTGCTTGGATCGATGGACTATGTTCGTTTGCACGCTTCAGAAATGGGCAAGTGCATAGCGGCTATCGCTACAGGTCTGGGTGCCGGTTTTCCGCAAGGGTGGATCGTCAGAGGGAACGACGAACTGAGGAAAGCGGTGCGGCCTCTAGATCAGTCCCTGATCGGTCTGGGCGGTGATGGGTTAAAAACAGAAGTAAAATTCGAGGAATTGTCAAGCTGGGAAACATTCTTTCTTTCAGGCATTCCAACCTTGGACCTCTGGACGAATGCGACGTATTACTGGGATATTCACAACAAACCAGGGGATACGTTTGACAAAGTCGATTCTCATAATCTTGCCGCCGGAACAGCTATTGTAGCTATCACCGCCTACTGGATTGCCGAACAACCTTCAGTGATTGCATCGCATCTTAATCAAGCGGCGGTGGAAAAGATTCTTAAGAGCGCGGGAGTCTACGACCGAATCAAGGATCTGCGGGAACTGGGGATTGTAAAATAGTGCCGACGATCCTGACCGTTACAAACCTTACCAAACGATTCGACGACTTCACTGCCGTCGACGCCATCTCGTTCAGCGTCGAGCGTGGTGAAATCTTCGCGTTCCTCGGGCCAAACGGCGCCGGAAAGACAACAACCATCAGGATGCTGATCACTCTGCTTGCGCCGACGAGCGGAGAAGCAAGGATTGAAGGATACGATGTAGTGCGTCATCCCGCCGAAGTCCGGAGGCTTATCGGATACGTGCCGCAGATGATTTCCGTCGACGGAATGTTGACGGCATATGAAAACCTGATGCTCATGGCCCGGCTTTATGATATTCCTTTCCGCGAGCGCGAGGAGCGCATACAGGAAATTTTGAAATTCCTGGACTTGGAGAGCCATGCACATGCTCTGGTACGAACATATTCGGGAGGGATGATCAGGAAACTGGAGATCGGGCAAACGATGCTTCATCATCCTCGGATTTTATTTCTTGACGAACCCACCACCGGTCTTGACCCAGTCGCGAAACAAAATGTCTGGGATCACCTGCTGGAGCTTCACGATAAGTTCGGGACGACGATTTTTTTCTCGACGCACAACATGGACGAAGCGGAAGACGTCTGTACCAGAGTCGCAATTATGAACACCGGCAAGATTGCAATTATCGGCACTACTTCCGAGCTAAAAGAAAAGACCGGCAACTCCGAAGCGACTCTTGAAGATTCTTTCGTTTTCTTCACGGGAAATTCTCTTCGCGAGACGACTAATTTCCGCGAAGTGCGAAGTGCAAGACGGGCAGAACGAAGACTAGGATGAACCCCGTGCCAAAATATATTTCACAAGTTCTCACAAAGTCGTATGTGATGGCCGAAATGGAAGTGCGCAAACTTCTCCACGACCCCACGGAACTCGCGACGCGCGCGGTACAACCGATTCTCTGGCTCGGTATCTTCGGAGAAGCAATGAGCAAGGCGCGGGCGATCCCCACGCAAGGATTCACGTACCTGCAGTTTATTACACCCGGCATCCTGACTCAATCGGTAACGTTCGTTGCGATTTTTTACGGCATCTCGATCATCTGGGAAAGGGATATGGGGCTGCTTCAGAAAATCCTCGTAACACCGACCCCTCGTCTTGCGCTGGTGTGGGGAAAAATGATCTCGGCAGGCGTGCGTGGGTTGAGCCAGGCGGTCATCGTCTTTCTCTTTGCCCTGATTCTGCAAATCCACCTTCAGCTTACATTCTTCTCCATGACGGGTGTCATCATTATCACTATGCTTGGAGCAGGATTTTTCACCGGGCTGTCTATGATTATTGCGGCTCTCGTCAAAACGCGCGAACGGTTCATGGGCATAGGCCAGGTAATCACACTTCCTCTCTTTTTCGCTTCGAACGCGATCTACCCCATCAACATCATGCCGGAATGGCTGCAAATAGTCGCAAACGTCAATCCACTCAGCTATATGGTGGATGGCCTGCGCGCGTTACTGGTGACTGGCGATTTCTCTCAACTTCCTCTAGACATCGTCGTTCTCTTCACCGCCACTCTCGGCATATCATTCGCTAGTGCCTACTTGTATCCGAAAGTTATCGAATGATTCTCTTTGCACTCTTGTCTTCGGGAGTGAAGCTTCCGCCACGAAATTACAATACAACCTGATTCTTATTATGAAATGATGTTGCGAAGATTTATGGAGTTGAGAAGAAATGTTTTTCAATAGGCAAACTTTATCTTAAACTTTACACGTACATATTGCATCTAACACGAAATTGGTCCATTGTACTAATAAAGAGGGTTTCATATGTCAAGATGGAAATTCAGAATGTGTGTAAAAGCGGCGGCTTTTTCATTTTCATTGCTCCAGACAGTGATCATTTCTGGGTGTTCCTCGACAAAAGAATTGAACAGCGAATCGTTAAGCGGGACATATATTGTCGACGGCCGTGCCGATAAATGGAACGGAAAGAAAATGCTGGATCTAAAAGACACGGGATTATTGGTCGGCGTTCAAAACAACGCGAGCAATGTTTATGTCTGCATCATGTCCACCGATAGAACGACAGAACGGCGGATGACTGGAGCTGGAATGATTGTTTGGATCGAACCTGAAAATGGAAAGAAATTTGGAATTCATTACCCTCTCCAAATGGACAGGTCCTCAGTTGCCGAAGGGGCCAGCTCTTCCGGTTATCGTACCGAAATGGAGATATTGGGGCCTGAAAAAGATGCGGTAACCCAGAGCTCAATACTGACATCCGAAAGCGATTACGGTATTGCTGCTGCATTCCGTGATTCGTCCGGGCTTGCTGTTCTTGAATTGAAAATTCCGCGCAAAGCAAAACAAGAACCTTATGGAGCCGGCACCGACAACACTTTAAGTATGAGTATCGAATCGGGGAAAATCGAAGGACCCTCCGGTGGAAAACGTCAAGGTGAAAGCATGGGCGGCGGTGGTAGGCGAAGGCACGGCGGCAGCACGCCGAACGGTGAAACGCCACCGGCAGGCGGCAGTATGCCGGGTAACGAAGGGACACACGGCGGCGGTTACTCCGGCGGTGGAGGAGGGAATTCTGGAGGACGCAGTGGCGAAGGAAGAACTTCACCCGAGCCAATTTCTCTCAGTCTTCGTGTCCATCTTGCGCAATAGCACATAACACATTGAACCTCATCCTCGATCAGCGAATAGCCGGTGCATTGTCGCAATGAAGAAGAGTGTTGCGATATTTCTTTTCTTCCTTATTCCAGCAGCACAAGCACAAAACATCTTGGTGCATGGAATCATTCATGACTCAAAAAGGTCACCGCTCTTTGCCGTCGATATTCGCCTTATCAACCTTCAGGATACTACAAAAATCCTTTTTACTACAACCGACCAGAGGGGATATTTCCTTTTCACGCCGGCCGAATTACGTCAATATCGTCTGGAAGCAACATACATCGGCTACCAAAAAATCGTGAAAACAATTTCTGTTGATAAACACATTATGGACTTAGGTACGTTTACGATGACGGAAACTCCCATATCAGAAAGAGAAGTCGTTATCGAAGGCAATATTCCGGCTGCCGTTCAGAACGGTGACACAACCGAATACATCGCACGTGCTTTCAAAACTAATCCTGATGCGGTTGTAGAAGACCTTGTAACTAAAATGCCGGGCATTACAGTGAGTAGTTCAGGTACCGTGAGTGTCGGAGGCGAGACGGTACAGCGTGTTCTCGTAGACGGTAAACCTTTCTTTGGTGATGATCCCACACTGGCATTGCGCAATTTACCCGCTGAAGTAGTTGAGAAAATTCAGGTGTTCGATCAAATGAGTGATCAGGCACAGTTTACAGGATTCGATGATGGTCAATCCGTGAAAGCAATGAATGTTATTACCCGCTCTGCAAATGCACATTCAGAATTCGGAAGATTCTCCGCCGGATACGGAGATGATGATGGCCGTTATATAGTCGGCGCGGCGCTCAATAAATTTGACGGTGATTCCAGGCTTTCTCTTGTTGGATTAACGAACAATGTGAACCAACAAAACTTTACTGCGCAGGATGTTCTCGGCACCGGGCCAGGTTCGAATACATCGCAGAGGCTTCCTGGGGGACGGCGATCTTCATCGACGGGCGGCGGGGGACAGGGTGGACGTTCCCCGGGCAGTCAGTTCTCTTTCGGTGGAGGGGGCGGGAGCGCCAATAGCTTTTCCGCCGCACAAGCACAAGGAATCAATACAACAAATATGATCGGCGGAAATTATATCGACAGTCTCTCTTCTCAAGTATTTGCGCAGGGGAGTTATTTCTTCAATCAGGTGAACAATGTGAATGATCAGACAACGAACAGGCAATATTATAATGCGGGAAGTTCCGGTAGTCTTTATGATCAGCAGACAGATGCCGACAGCAAGAATTATAACCACCGGGCGAACGCACGCATTGTATATACCATTGACTCTTCGAATTCCATCATTGTCACACCGCAGCTTCTTTTTCAACAAAATCAAATATCCAACGTCTTGGATGCGACAAGTTCTCTTGCAACGAACGTCCCTCTCAGCGAATCGCAAACCAATAATCAGACAGATGCGTCCGGACACAATCTTACGGGACATATTACTTTACGCCACAAATTTGAACTTCCCGGAAGAACACTGTCCCTAGATTTTTCTCTATCGCATAATCAAAAACTGACAACAACACATTTTGATGCCATGACGCAGCAAACGGGGGATTCAACTGCCGCCGATACTTCGAACGACCAAGCACATTCGATAACACTCGGTTACAGCATTTCTCCAACACTCACCTACACAGAGCCGGTAACTTTCAATAGTCAATTGCAACTGACATACAACGCCTCGTATTCAAGAAATACCGCAGATATAAGAACATATAATTTCAATGCACTGCGGCAACAATATTCGGATTTCGATACGCTGCTCTCCAATGTGTATGAAAATGAATATATCACGCAGAGTGCGGGCATGGGTTATCGAATTCGGGAAGATGGACTGAATGCGATGGCTGGATTCTCCGTCCAATCTGCAGAATTGAAAAACGATCAAACATTTCCATTTACAGGAAACATTTCAAAATCATTTATCGATTACCTTCCCAATGCACTCCTCAGCCTTGCGCTGGGTGCGCATGAAAATTTGCGTGTGATGTACCGCGCGTCCACACGGCCGCCGAACATTACACAATTACAAAATGTTATCAACAATTCAAATCCGTTGCTGCTTACATCCGGTAATCTTGATTTACAGGAATCGTATACTAATTCTCTTAATGTTCGGTATTCGATTACGACCCCCCAAAAAGCCAGAAGCATGTTCCTCCTGCTCTCTGCAACATTTACAAATGAGTACATCGGCAACGCGACAACTCTTGCGACGCGTGACACCGTGCTTTCTGATGGAACAAAATTAGCACAGGGCTCTCAGTTAACTATTCCCATCAATCTCAACGGATATGCAAACGTTCGTTCATTCTTTACCTACGGTTTTCCAGTAAATTTTCTCAGCAGTATGTTGAACTTGAGTACGGGTTTAACGTATACTCACACACCGGCTGAAATAAATTCTCTTTTAGATATGACAAACACATATGCCATCACTCAGGGATTCACGCTTGGAAGCAACGTTAGTCCTGAAGTCGATTTCACTCTTGCATACTCAGGCAGCTACAATATCAGCCGCACGAAGCTGCAGCCGGATCAAAACAGCAATTATTATTCACATACGGCGAGCTTCAAGTTCAATTGGATTTTTTGGAATGGGATCGTGTTCAGAAACGAACTGAACAGCACGGTCACGAATGGTCTTTCCAACGGATACGACCAGAATATTCTCTTGTGGAATATGAGTTTTGGAAAGAAATTCTTTTCGAACCAGCGCGGAGAATTGAAATTAGGCGTGTCCGATATGCTCGGTCAAAATAAAAGCATCACCCGCAACATTACCGATACCTATACAGAAGATGTAAGGAATACTGCTTTGACACGATATGTCATGCTTACATTTACATACACTTTAAGATAATCCCTCCAACAAAGAGACAGGCACAACGAATTAATTCCTGAAGATTTGAACAAAATGTATAATTACGGCGGACAAGGTCTTCGCCTGCCTCGATATCAACACCAGAGTTTTTGCATGTAGCCATGTGAGTTTTATCATCTGAGATTAAGATTGGGATAGGACAGCTGATTTTTTAACGTTGAACAAGGAAAGAACGATTCTTCAGTACGAAAAAAGCGCATAGATTTACTTGTTCTTTTTTTACAGCTTCCCTATATTGTAGAAAGACTATTATGATACTCATAGAGAGGGGCAATGATCATAAATCGATTTCCTGTGGCGATAATATTGTCCTCAGTTCTCACTCTACACTGTTCATCAACAAAACCTCTTTCAGAAGCAGAAAAAGCCAAATTGGACCAACCGTTGCTGCATTTGCTCACCGGTAAACCTATACAAGAAAACCGACTTGATATTTTAACACGGTCGGATGGAACAAAAGAGTATGCAGTCATTGTTCAATCAGAACACCCAGAAGCTATTCGCGCACTAGGGATCACCGTAAGCAGTGTTTTTGGAGATGTCATTGTGGTTCACGTCACTCTTGAAGAGTTAAAAAATATCGTATCATTACCTACAGTTCGGGCTGTACGAACCGGATCAAGAAGAACTATCCAGCAACATCATTAAAAAGGCTCTTATGACAACTTTAACACGACATACCAGAACATTCATCCTCCTGTTGATTGTTGTTTATGCAGCATTCGGTGCAGATCTCACGGAAAAGCAAAGGTCAAAACTGCATCCATTGTTTCGATCTTTGATAACAAAATCGTCGCAGCCATTGTTAAAGACGTCAAGCAGGTCACATCGCATCGCATCAACAGTTTCCAGCGATGGCACTGTTCGTTATGGTGCCATTGTGTACACTCGCAATGTTGAAGAGATTCGCTCAATGGGAATACATGTCAATTCTGTTCTTCCGGAATTTGTCACGGCACAGCTCACTCCATCGGATATGGTAAGGCTCGCCGATCTTGAAAGCGTGAAGTTCCTTGATCCCGGCAAAGTGCATCATCCACTTCTTGATGTCAGTGTTCCCGAAACCGGCGCAGCACTGGTACATTCAGGATTCATCAACAATACACCGTATAAAGGAAAAGGTGCTATTGTTCTTATTTTTGATACGGGAATCGATTGGAAGCATTTTGATTTTCGCAATCCAACAGATACAACCAAGTCGCGCATACTTTTTATTTGGGATCAAACTCTCACTGCGGGTGTTGACGGATCCGCACCTTCTGGTTTCTCCTACGGTGTTGAGTACACACAAGCTCAAATCGAAAACGAACTCAAGGGCAATCCGCCAGGTGTTGTGCATGAAAAAGATATTATTGGGCACGGAACGCATGTGGCAAGCACCGCCGCTGGAAATGGTCAAGCGTTTAATAATAAATATGTCGGAATGGCACCAGAAGCAGATATCATCATCGTGAAAGGCGGAGATGGTACTTTCTCATCAGCCGGAGAGATGGATGGCTTGACATATGCACAAAATAAAGCAACAGCGCTCGGTGAACCGATCGTTGTCAATATGAGTCTCGGAGGACAAGAAGGCTCGCACGATGGAACAGATCCTGATGAAGTTGCAGTGGACAATTTTGTTAAGAAAGCCGGACGTGTGGTGTGTATTGCAGCAGGTAACGACGGATCGGACATGATACATGCCAATGGAACTGTCAGCAATGGATCATCAAGTGTAATCACAGTAAATGTGCCACAGGGGTATACACCAAATACTGGAACAGATAATGCTTTTTTCATTCTCGATATTTGGCTGCCCAACTCAAATGCAGTAAACATGACTCTTACATCACCAACGGGCGGCAATCCATACTCTACTCCTGCAAATTCGGAGTTAGATAGTGTGAACCGTCCAGAAGGCACAATAGACACATGGAACTATATTGAAGCTCAAAACAATCATCGTCACATACAGGTATGGATCCACGATGCAGCTTCCCCAGTGCCTCAATCTGGACCATGGATCATTACACTGAGCACAACAGGCGCATTGACTACATACGACGCCTGGCTCGATAGCGAGCTGGGCGATTTATCTGCAACCATCAATGGCGGCAATAACAATAAAACTGTTGCGATGCCTGGCACAGCAGATGGTGCAATTACAGTTGGTTCATATGTCACCAAATGGAATTGGACTGATTACACTGGAGGGAGTTGGTACTATGGCGATCCTGATAGAACAGGAAATATTTCGACATTCAGCAGTATCGGACCGACAGCGGATGGGAGGAATAAACCGGATATTGCAGCACCCGGCCAGGGAATTGTTGCTGCATTCTCCAGCACTGATATTGATGAATCGACATCAGACATTATTGTTAGCAATAAATATCTTCTTATGCAGGGTACCAGCATGGCAACTCCCCATGTGACGGGAGGTGTAGCATTGCTGCTCAGTGCAAAACCATCATTGACTATTGCGCAAACAAAAAATTACTTGCTCTCGACAGCTCGAACTGATAATTTTACTACTTCTTCCGTCTGGAATGCAACATGGGGTAATGGAAAGATGGATATCTATAAAGCTATGGCGGGTGCAGTCGGTGCATCGGGAGCAAACCGTGTAACACTTTCTTATAATAGTGACACAACAATTGGCTACACTCCGTTAACAAGCAGTGGCAACCAGAAACTTGCTATGCGTTTTACACCTACGATTAGCGGAAATCTTTCCAGCGTCGCAATAACGTTAAGCAGCGGAGCAACTGGAATCAAAGGAACTGGAAATCTGAAAGTTACCGCAACCCAGAGTATTGCAGGAAGTGTCGCTGGCATCCCCGGCACACAGATTGGTAACAGCGTTCTCGTTCCATTCAGTTCATTGAGCCCCGGAGTGATCAATGTGATTGATCTTTCATCTGCTGGAGTTTTTGTAACTTCGGGAACAGATTTTCAGATTGTCTTGGAAACAACAACTAGTGGCGATACTCTCCAACCTCTTCTGGATAATGGATCATTGAAAATTGTTCGTACTTCGTCGTACCGTAATGGTAACAATGGACTTGGCTGGTACAACAGGGCCGATCCTAATTATGGATCTGGTAAACAGCCGGACGACTTAAATCTTCTTATCGCAGCAGATATTGCAGTGCCAGTAACAGAAGTCGAACATATTACTACTGAATTGCCGACATCGTTTATGCTTAGGCAGAACTATCCCAATCCATTTAATCCGACAACAAAGATCGCATATACAATTCCCATCGCGAGCAAAGTTACGTTGAAGATATTTAACCTGCTCGGACAACTCGTTGCGACATTGGTTGATGAACAACAGGAAGCAAATACCTACGTAAAGGAATTTGATGCTTCCCGCTTGGCTTCCGGAACCTATTTCTATCAAATCAATGCCGGGAACTTTAACTCCACAAAGAAAATGACTCTGATGAAATAACAGGCGGTGTTGTTCATTCAAACGAAAGCCCTCTCACAGAAATGCGTTAGGGCTTTCGTGTTTCATCATGCATCAACATGCGCACATCTATTAAGAATGATGGAGACAGGAACCACTATACTAGAGTCTTCGTTCATAGAAAGAGCGAAGATATCGACAATCATCGGCTTATACGGAACAATTTATTCGAATGACGGAAATTTGAGTGTTATGGTAACTCACAGAAGTAATAATTTAGTATATTTTCATGAAGCATCATGTGATGCTTATTGTATGAGAACATAACTCCAAACAAAGGAACGCTGTTTCGACAGAGAAATCACAACAGGCTGAAAAATGCTCATATTGAAATTTTGGCGGGATACCTGTTCTCTGAAAATATTTTGTGTTTTCTTCATAATGGCGTTTTTTTGTATTCTCAATATTTCTTGTTCTTCAAGCAAGAAAGAAACCCGCAGCGAACAAAACAATACTGCGAGCGCGCCATTATCGCCAACGACACAAGAGAAAACGGCGATCAAAGACACCGTACCTTCAGTGGCATCTCTGGACTTTGCCTCGACCGTGAATGATACTGTAACCGGTGTACTGTACGTTACGGGCAACGAGCCGTTCACAAAACTTGGATTGCAGACTCCGAACGGGACAATGTATATTTTAAAATGCACAAAAGAGATCGAATCAGATTTACGTACCATGCAAGGAAAGATTGTAAACGTTCACTATGATAGCATGGAACAAATTCCAGAGGGACAAGCTCTGAAGGTTGTAAAGATTGAATATCTGCACCAACGTACAGTCAAATAATGATTATCTCACACAGAGTGGAAGATATCGTATGCAGCATTATTTCGTTCGGCAATTCATAGTTTTTATTTTGGGTTTTCTAGTTTGCACAACGCTTCATGCACAGCCCTTGGAACAGATAGCGATAGAGAAGAGCATGCCTCCTAAGAGCTATCCGATTCATGGATCAGATCTGCTCTGGAAACAGGAGCTTGAAGTACGAAAATTTGTGGCAGAACATCCAGAAGCTCTCAAATCGAACACATTACGCAAAACCGCATGGACATTCACAGTGGGCTCTACAAAATCATGGTACGCAGATAACTTGATTACCCATAACAACAGCGACAGGTACCAAGTACCTTCGACATGCCGTGCTGTAGGCATCAACTGCTATATTTTTGTGGAAGATTCAAGCTGGAACACTCATGTAAATCAAGCAGCCGTTGATTCCATACGTATATATTTTGATTCCAAAACACCCGCGAATCCTTCCAAGGGTATTTTTGCTACCGATACTTCTGCCTTCGGTAATCCACCCGATGTCGATCACGATCCGAAGATCATAATTCTGCTCCTCAATATTAAAGACGGCTACAGCGGCAGCGGCGGTTTTGTCGAAGGGTACTTCTATTCATTCAATGAAGTTAATCCCTCGCAACCGGGATATAGCACAAGTAATTTTGCAGAAATGTTTTATATTGATACGAATCCGCTTAACCTTGCGACACCGGGAGGATTAGCATCCGGAATTTCGACACTCGCACATGAATTCCAACATATGATCCATTTTAACTATGCGTCACTCATCAACGGAAAATCTGGCGGAGATTTGACATTCATCGATGAAGGTTGTTCGGTGCTCGCTGAAGTGAACTGCGGTTTCCCTATCTATAATCCAGTACTCTATGCAAACGAACCCAACCATTATCTCCTTGACTGGCGGCCTGATGATATGACCGCCGTCCTTAATGACTATTCCCGTGCTGCAAGGTTCTTTGTGTATATGCGGGATCAAGTTGGTATGAGTCTCTTTAAGAATATCGTCGCAAGTCCACTCTATGGCGTACCACAAATCGATGCAGGTTTCCAGGCAATCGCATCTAGTTTTCGGTTTGCTGACATCTTAAAGAATTGGTTTGTCGCCAACATCTTAGATGATAGATCGATCAATCCATTATATGGTTATATTTATCCAGGCCTTCCAAAATCGCATGGACGTTTATATTTCAATCCTACTGTTACACTCACAACCGATACTGTACAGAATTATGCAGTTCAGTATCTTGACTTCAAGAGTGGTTCTCAACTGAGGACAACTATCACATGCAGCAATTCTGCTTTACTGGTGAAGGCAGTTGAGATCGGTCCTTCATCTAAAAGAGTTTTAGATGTAACCAATGGAGTAGAATTTTACGAACCTGAATTTGGAACTACCTATAGCGAAGTTCATTTTGTCATAATGAACACAAGTCCTAATACACAATACACCTATACATATGCAGCATCTGGAATTAGTAGTGGTGTTGTAGAATTAAAATACGACTTAACTGAACCAACCGGTTATCTGTCTGGTGCGATAGGCGATACGGTATGTGTATGGTTCAATGGTGTTACCGGTGGAAAACTTGATTCGGTACGAGTGGCACTTCGAAGGGCTGGAATGATGACTGGCGGCGTTTGGACTTACACTGGAGTAGTACAGCCCTCACCGTTAGGCGCACCGCTTGCTGTACCGGTAACCGCAACAGTTACTCAAACTCCAAGTTATCCATATCCCGTACCGTGGCCAAACTGGGGCACAATCGATTTACGAACAAAGAATATCGATGCGAGTAAAGCGTTTGCCGTTGCTTTTATTGATCAAGGCGATTATACCACACAACCACGTGTTATGATTACGGAATCCTCATTGCCAAGTGAGATTACCAGTCTTACATACTCTAATGCTTCATCTTCACCAAACTGGTATTACCCCACTTCGAATGACGCTGGAGACTCTGTCTTTACTTATCTTATCCGGGCATATGTAAGTATTGATACATCGGGAGAAAAACAAAACATCGAATTGACTCCAGCCTCTTTCATATTAGCGCAAAACTATCCTAATCCGTTCAATCCTTCTACCACCATCAAGTTCCAAATACCATCGAAAGGATTTGTCACATTAAAGATTTATGATATCATCGGGCGCGAAGTAGCCACGCTGGTGAATGGATTTCAGGAAGCCGGAAATTATACCGTGCAATGGAGCGCCGCTAACTTGTCCAGCGGTGTTTATTGGTACCGTTTAACAGCAGGAACTTTCGTTCAAACAAATAAGATGCTGTTATTGAAATAAAACAAAGAGAATCAGTTTATTCATGAAAGCTCTATCGCAGAAATACGTTAGGGCTTTCGTGTTTCAGCATCGGTTGCCATTCTTCCTTGGCTTCGTTATATTAAGTGCAATCTACGAGTATACAAAGGCAGTAATATGAAATCAGTAACACTGCGCGGCTCCGGCGAGTCGATTCCTGTCAACAAAATTATTTGCCTCGGGCAAAACTATGCCGAACACGCAAAAGAAATGAAGTTTGACGTCCCAGCGTCACCCGTTTTTTTCCTGAAACCTCCAAGTGCTATCATTCACCCGGGAGAACAAATCATTCTCCCATCTATCTCAAATAATGTTCAGCATGAAGTAGAAATGACAGTCCTTATTGGAGAACGAGGAAAAGACATCCGTCGGTATTCTGCATTGAATCACGTCGCAGGGTACGGTGTCGGCCTCGATATGACTATGCGTGACGTCCAGTCGGAAGCCAAGAAAAAAGGTCTCCCGTGGTCACTTGCAAAAGGATTCGATACTTCTGCACCGCTTTCAGAATTTATTCCGGCTGCACTGGTTGGTGATCCAATGTCTTTCAGCATCCAATTGAAAATCAATGGCAAAATGAGACAATCTTCCAGCACAAGCAAATTGATTTTCCCTGTCGACACAGTCATAGCATATATCTCTCAGTTCATGACACTTGAACGAGGAGATGTCATTTATACCGGCACGCCAGAAGGAGTCTCTCGTGTCGATCATGGCGATACATTAGAAGCCGTCCTGCAGCATGCAGACGGACATGTTTTAACATCGTTATCGGTTAGTGTTCAGTAACGATGAATTAGAAAATTTGTTTAGAATTTGTAGAACTAAAAAGAACTGGCAACTGATAACTGAAAACTGACAGCTGATAACTATTTTGTCTAAAATCATCACCATAGCGATCCCGAAAGGGGGCGTTGGAAAAACGACGACGGCAGTAAATCTCGCTGCAAGTTTCGCTGTCTTAGAAAAACGCGTGCTGCTCATCGATACAGATCCGTTTGGCGCCTGCAGTATGTCGCTTGGATTCACGCCGGAAAAGACAAAAGGCGGATTGTATGAAGTCTTCAACTTTATCCATTCCATGGCACAGGTCATTCACCGGACAGAACTTGCATTCCTGGATTTTATTCCGACCAACGTCACATCACAGCAAGCAGAAGAGCGCATCATGCGTTTATCGGAAAATCGAACGTTACTGAAGAACATCCTTCGCACAATCGCGCCGCATTACGATTATGTCATCATCGACACACCGCCTTTCCTGCGCGGCCTTACGACAAATGCCCTTACATGTTCCGATTCTGTACTCATACCGATTAAGTCGGGACATTTTTCACTCGAAGGTATTGAAAAGCTCTTTAAGTACTTCGATTGGATTCAAGAAGTGGCAAATAAAAGTCTGCAAATTGAAGGCATCCTTCAGACGATGTACGAGCCGCACACAAAGGTCACAGAAATCACGGATCGTGAATTGCAATTACGATTCCGTAAATATCTTCTTAAAACCATTATTCCGAAAAATACGCATCTCACGGAAGCATCCTTCTATGGTAAACCGGCAGTGCTTTTCAATGCCTCTTCGAAAGGAACACTGGCGTATTTGGACCTCGCGCGTGAATTGGTCGAACGGCATCAAACGGCACAACCGCCCATCGTCCTCCCTTCGAATATTCAACTCGCATGAGCATCCATAGTCTTACTTTCTTTCCGTTGATTTCATCCCCCTTTTTTCGTTAATTGAAATGAGTGTTGTATGTGCGGGCGGCGATAAGCTGCCCTTTTTTAGATTAAGAACAGAATCTGTATGAGCACACAGGAACTTTCAAAAACATATAATCCGAAAGAAGTCGAAGATAAGTGGTACTCTTTCTGGGAATCAAACCGGCTGTTCCACGCGACCGTCAATAAAGATAAAACACCGTACACGGTCGTCATTCCCCCGCCGAACATTACCGGCATCCTCACCATGGGTCACGTGCTGAACAACACTTTACAGGATATATTTGTCCGGTGGAAGCGAATGCAGGGCTTTGAAGCGTGCTGGATCCCCGGCACCGACCATGCCGGCATCGCCACACAGAATGCCGTTGAAAAATCTCTTGCAAAAGGAGGCAAACATCGCCGCGATCTCGGACGCGAAAAATTTATCGAACTCGTGTGGCAGTGGCGGGATAAATACGGCAGCACTATTATAAAGCAGTTAAAAAAATTAGGCGTCTCCTGCGATTGGGATCGCGAACGTTTTACTATGGACGAAGGGTTGTCGAATGCAGTAAAAGAAGTCTTCATCCGACTATTCGAAAAAGGACTCGTGTACCGCGGCAAATACATCGTCAACTGGTGCCCGCAGCACCAGACTGCACTCAGTGATGATGAAGTCGATCACTCAGAGACGAACGGAAATCTTTATCATATTAAGTATCCGATTGTCGGTTCAAGTGAATTCGCCACTATCGCCACCACGCGGCCGGAAACCATGCTTGGCGACACAGCACTCTGTGTGCATCCAAAAGACGAGCGATACAAGCACTTGATCGGGAAGACTGCGATTCTTCCTATCGTCGGGCGTAAGCTTTCCATTATCGCCGATGATTATATCGACCTGAGCTTCGGAACCGGTGTCATGAAAGTAACTCCGGCCCACGATGCAAACGATTTCCTTCTCGGCCAGCGGCATGAACTTGAACAATTAAACATCCTTGATGAAACCGGACACTTGAATGCGGCTGCACCAAAGCAATACGAAGGTATGGATCGGTTCGAATGCCGCAAGCAGCTTGTAAAAGATTTGGAAGCACAAGGTTTCTTGGTAAAAGTTGAACCGTATGTGCACAATATCGGCAAGTGTTATCGCTGTCAGACTATCATCGAGCCGTGGCTGTCCGATCAGTGGTTTGTGAAAATGAAACCGCTCGCTGCTCCGGCACTGCGCGTCGTGTATGAAGGCAAAGTCCGTTTTCATCCGGATCGCTGGACAAAAGTATATGAACACTGGATGACAAACATACGGGATTGGTGCATCTCGCGACAAATCTGGTGGGGGCATCGCATTCCAGTGTATTACGCACCGGATGGCAACTATGTACCGGCTCGCAACGAAGAAGAAGCGCGTAAAAAACTTGGTGTTGCTAACGACGTACCAATTCGTCAGGATGAAGATGTGTTAGATACATGGTTTTCAGCATGGCTTTGGCCCTTCTCAACTCTGGGCTGGCCCGATGATAACGCGGACTTACATTACTTCAATCCGACCAGCACGCTCGTTACCGGACCAGATATTATTTTCTTCTGGGTTGCACGCATGATCATGGCAAACATGGAATTCATGAAAGGCACGCCGAACCGCGACGGTAAGTCGCGTAAAAAAGATGACGACCTGATTCCATTCAGCGATGTGTACTTCACGAGCATCATCCGCGATATGGAAGGGCGCAAGATGAGCAAGTCACTCGGCAACTCCCCCGATCCGCTGGATGTCATCGAGCAGTACGGCGCCGATGCATTGCGTTTTACTACTGCGTATCTTGCACCGCTTGGTCAGGATGTACTGTTCTCCACAGAAAAATGTGAGATAGGCAGAAATTTTGCCAACAAGATTTGGAATGCAGGGCGTTTCTTGCTGATGAACAAACAAGAGATCATCGGTGAAGGCGATGTTTTGCTGGACAATCTGCCGACCGAACATCTTGATCTTGCCGACCGGTGGATACTCTCGCGGCTCAATCAAGCGATTAAGGCATTCAACACATCGCTCAACGAATTTCATGTCAACGAAGCCACCAAGCTCATCTACGACTTCATCTGGCATGATTTCTGCGATTGGTATGTGGAATTGGTCAAGACCCGTTTTTATAGTGAAGAACCGAAGGAAGCAAAAACTGCTGTCGTCACGCGCGCGCTTTGGATTTATGATCAAGCATTGCGCGTGCTGCATCCGGTGATGCCGTTTATTTCAGAAGAACTCTGGCAGCACCTCACCGATCGAAAAGGACAATCACTTGTGCGGGCTGAATTCCCCATCGTGTACGAGCGTTACATCAACCAGACAATCGAAGACGAATTAAATTTTGTCATCAAAGTCGTCGAAGCAGTTCGGAACATTCGCGGCGAGCTGGATGTTGCACCTTCGAAGCAGATAGAAGTGCATATGCATCTCCATGGTGAAAAGGAAGAAAAATTCCCGGAAAGCACCGGCAACATACAAGGACTTCTCAGTTATATAGATCGCCTGTGCCGCGCAAAGACAATAACAACATGGGATGGTGAATCAAAGAAGTTTGAACGCCCTAAAGCTTCTGCAAGCGCAGTGGTCGATGGAACGGAAATCTTTATTCCGCTGGAAGGCATCATCAATCTTGACGCTGAACGAAAGCGCCTGGAAAAAGAAATCGCACGTTTGCAGGGATTGGTTGACGGTATCGAAAGAAAATTAGCGAATGCAAGTTTTGTCGAGAAAGCACCAAAGGATGTTGTGGAAAAAGAACGCGAGAAACAGAAAAATATTTCGATGAATATGGAGAAGTTGAAAACGAATTTGGAACAGTTGAGATAAAAGTCCATGAGCCATTGAGTCGATGAGCAGATGAGTTGGTAAGATATTGAGATGATGAAAAATTGAAAGCAAATTTGGAGTGGTTTAGAAAATAATTGCTGAACAAGGTAGAGTTGTTATGAGCGAATATAATCATTGTTTTATCTGCGGCAAACCTGCTAAGGTTGTAGGATATACAGAAAACCCTAGTAAGCTAAAGGTTGAATGTGAACGATGCTCAAGTTATGAAATGGCTCAGACTCTCGCAGCAGCAACAGTTGATTGGGACACGCGTGCACCAAAGGAAAAACGATACATTCTATCTGGAATATTGCGCCAGCGAGAGAATACTGAAGAATCTATGCTTTTATTTTCACACGCGTCCAAAATAAAAGAAATGATTCAAGCTGCCAATGTCCCCGCAGATCCCATTGAGGCTATTGAAAGGTTATTATTATACATATGTAATAAGTCAAATGCTGCGGGCGATACAGTACCAAACATTCCGAATAAAGATTATCCAGTCATTTTTGCAAAAAGCGGCACTGAATTCAGCTTCCTAATTGGACAAGCTAAAGGACTCGGGTGGATTGATTTAGTTGGGATCTCCGATGACTTGCGGTTAGCAATAGATGGCTGGAAAAAAGTTGCTGAACTTAAGAGTCGCAATGCAAACTTAGGACGCTTTGCCTTTATGGCAATGCAATATGGAGATGATGAACATGATGAGATTTACAATAATTATTTAGTGCCAGCAGTAGAACAGACAGGTTTCGAACTTAAATTACTTAAGAATCTTTTAGGTGCTGGATTAATCGATAATCAATTGAGAGTCCAAATACGCAGGGCAAAATTTCTTCTCGCTGATTTAACGAACAAAAACCTTGGAACATATTGGGAGGCAGGATATGCCGAAGGACTTGGAAAACAAGTAATTTATCTCTGTAAGGAATCGGAGTTCAAGGAAATGAAAACTCATTTCGATACAAACCATCACACTACAATTCGATGGGATAAAGGAAACACGAGCCAAGCAGTCGAAGAATTAAAAGCTACAATTCGAGCTACATTTCCGGCAGAAGCAAAAATGGACGACAAATAAGAAATATCTCCTTTTAACTTTATACTTTAAACTTATTACTTGAACTATGTATACAGTAACCATCGAAACAGAATTCTCCGCCGCGCATATTATCCGCGGATACAATGGTCCATGCTCCCGGCTTCATGGACATAATTGGAAAGTCACTGTCGAAGCCAGGACCGATGTGCTCGATACTATCGGCATGAGCGTCGATTTCTATGTACTGCAGAAAAAGACCGAAGAGATAACGGCAAAATTCGACCACCGCGATATGAACAGCATTCCACCGTTTGATAAAGAACTCAATCCAACATCGGAAAATATTGCACGATACGTTTATGATGAGCTGAAAAAACTATTACCTCCTCAGATAAGACTCTCCTTTGTAGCTATTGGTGAGACGGGACAGTATACAGCAAAATATTCAGCACAATCATGACAACATCATCACAAGACGCACTCATCATCAATGAAATCTTTTTCAGCATACAAGGTGAATCGACACGCATGGGACGGCCATGTGTCTTTATCCGGTTGACGGCTTGTGATCTTCGATGCAGCTGGTGCGATACGGCGTATGCTTTCGAGGAAGGCGCCGAATTGAGCATAAATGCTGTTCTTCAAAAGGTGAAAGAATACGGATGTAATCTTGTTGAAATCACCGGCGGCGAACCGTTGCTGCAGGAGAATGTTCATCCGTTGATGCGGCGCCTCTGCGATGAAGAGTTTGAGGTCATGATTGAGACCGGCGGTCATCATGACATCAGCAGGATTGATCCACGCGTAAAACGAATTATGGATATTAAGTGTCCCGGCAGTAAGATGCAAAAGCGAAATCGATGGGAAAACATTGAAATGCTCACTGCCCATGATGAAGTAAAATTTGTTATTGCTGATCACACAGATTATAAATGGGCAAAACATGTCCTCCTGCAATATCAGTTGGATAAACGCTGTCCGATTCTTATGTCACCTGTGTTTGGTAGATTAGAAAATCGTACATTAGCAGAGTGGATCCTGCATGATCGTCTTCGTGTGCAATTTCAGATGCAAATTCATAAATATATTTGGGATCCGACAGCAAGAGGAGTATAACGTGAATCCAATCGACAAACTCGAAACGTTCGACAACAAATATCCGGGCCGTGACTATACTATCACGATCGTGAATCCGGAATTCACTTCCGTCTGTCCCAAAACAAGCCTGCCCGACTTCGGCACAATCACCATTCATTACATTCCGGCAAAGAAATGCATCGAGTTGAAATCGCTCAAATATTATTTTCTAGAATACCGTTCGATGGGAATTTTCTATGAGACAGTCACGAATAAAATTCTTGACGACCTTGTCTCCGTGCTCCATCCGAAATGGATGGAAGTCGTGGGCACGTTCACGGCACGCGGCGGTATTACTACCACCGTGAAAACTGTGCATTCAAAAAAAGGAAAACACAAGAGTCAATGAGTAAGCCTCGTGCGGTTGTTCTTGTGAGCGGAGGGATGGATAGTTGTGTTACCGCTGCCATTGCCAATCTTGAATACAATCCAGCGTTTCTCCATATTAACTATGGTCAGCGAACCGAGCGGCGGGAATTGAAAGCCTTCCGCGCACTTGCCGATCATTTTGGTATTGGGAAACGTTTGATTGCCGAGCTCACGCACCTGAACAAAATCGGCGGATCGAGTCTTACAGATAAGAATATCAGAATTACAAAAGCTGATCCGGAAAAACTTTTTCAAGCAGCGAAAAACGAGATCCCAACATCCTATGTCCCATTTCGCAATGCGAATATTCTCTCCGTTGCAGTAAGTTGGGCAGAAATCATCGGCGCTCAAAAAATATTTATTGGCGCAGTAGAGGAAGACAGCTCCGGGTATCCCGACTGCCGGAAAGAATTCTACGATGCTTTCAATACTATGATCGATCTTGGAACAAAACCTGAAACAAAAATTACCATCGTTACACCGGTGATTGATTTAAAAAAATCAGACATTGTGATACGAGGGAAAGAATTAAAAGCACCATTTGAATTAACTTGGTCGTGCTATAAAAATGAGGACATTGCGTGCGGTATGTGCGACAGCTGCGCATTACGCCTGCGTGCCTTCCAAATCGCAGGGATGGAAGATCCGATACCGTATTTAATCAGGCCAAAATATAATTGACTTGATCTTTTTCATCCAGTACTTTGTTTCGTGCGAAAAGAGTAAGAATGCTTTTCACGTGACCTTCTTTTGCGAGGTTCTATGTTTCCATCGGATATTCTTCGCAATATTATCAAACTTTTTCAACTCCTCTCTCGTGGATTCAAGTCGAGCTTCTCGCTCAATCCATCTGAAGAGAAAAAGAATAATCCTATCGTAAATCGACCGATCCCAGTCGCACATCGCAATATCTGTCCTCACTGCAAGCTCGATATTCCGGATGGTGCACGCGTCTGCCATCACTGTCATCAATTTGTGAGTGTACGATTCAATCTTGCGAATGTTATCACCATCATTGTATCCGTAGCCGCGGTTTCTATGTCGGTATACTCTCTCTATATGACAGCTTCACAGGCAACGGTAGCAAAGAGTATTGAGAGCCGCCGCTTCCTCATCGAAACACTCGACAACATGCATAAGACTCAGGGAGAACTGCAGGCATCACGGGAAAAAGGAGGCGATGAAGACAATCTGAGTGAGAAAGAAATTTTACTTTTGAATTACTACCAGGTTCTCTCCCGGACACTTGCACAGTACATCAAACTTGAACCGACGCTCTTCGTGAAGGCACGCTGCACGTACGAACCTTTCCTCCCCATTCGGCAAAGTCCCTCTGAAAAATCAAAAAAAATCGGCGCAGTATATAAAGACGAAGAAGTGTTTCGACTCGGTACGTTTTCCTATGGCAAAGGCGAGGTGTGGTACTATATCGCCAGCGCCGACCAGCAAAAAATCGGGTGGGTGCATAAGTACTTGGAGATTGTGCCGTAGCGTGAGAAGAACCTTCGCAAGGTTTCTTATGATAATCCTTTGAGAACCTTGCGAAGGGTGTCTGGTTCTTACTCTCTCCACTTAATCGAACAGCCCATCGAGGGAGTTTGTTTTCCAGTAATCGATTTTCCATCGGCAAGGTTAGTAATCGCATCCTTCAATTCTTCCTTCGTTACCTTCGATTCTTCTTGCCAGTTGTCATCTATACGTCCGTGATACACAAGTTTTTGTTCAGCATCAAAGAGATAAATATCCGGTGTGCATTGTGCATCGAATGCACGAGCAACCTTTTGGGTATCGTCAATAAGATATGGGAATGGAATTCCCCATTCTTTGATTTTCTTGCCCATCTCATCCGGTGCATCGTCGGGATACTTCGGATTGATATTCGGGTTGATAGCCAGAACATTGATCTCTCGTTCCATCGCATATTGACCTAAGCGGATCATCCGCGGCCATACTGCTTTTGCATAGGGACAATGATTGCAAGTGAAAACGACCAACAATCCTTTCTTCCCGACTTCATAATCACTTACATGAATGACACCGTCGGGATCCTTTAAAATAAATTTCGGTATACTCATGCCAAGCGGAACATCTACTGATTCTAAGCGTGCCATTGGATATTCTCCTGTTTATAGATAGAACCATCATGAATCTAAAAAAAGTTTCCAACAATAGCAGGCGCTTGCAATTCATATGAAATTGGCTGACATTTGATAGTTTCTTAAGCTCGAGTTCCTGAAAAATGTGAATACATACCGTTGAGTATTCAATAATTCACTCATTGAATTGCATATCACACTGAACGTCCAATACATCAATCTGTCGATCGAACCAACACATTGAGGCTTCTATGAAACGTACTCCCAAGCTTAATAAAGTTCATCACATTGATTCCATTCAAGACATGCTCGTCAAGTCTGCGGGTAAGCATGGCGATAAGCTTGCATTGGAAGATTTGCGAGATACACCTATCCCCAAGGCGAGCTATAACTCGCTGCTGAAGTATGTGCTGAAGTTCGGTACAGCGCTCCGCGAACTCGGGCTCCCCGAGCGAAGTCATATTGCTGTCATCAGCGAGAACCGCCTGCAGTGGGGTATAACATATCTGACAGCCATGTGCTTCAATTATGTCATCGTGCCCATTGATGCCAAACTGAGCACCAATGAAATCATGAACATCATCCATGAATCGGATGCGAGCGCCATCGTCTTCTCCGAATCATTCGATGGGATGCTTCGGGAAGAAAAACGCGCGCTGAAACATCTGCGACAGTACATCAACATGGATTTGCTGGCGAAGAAAGACGGCTTTCATTCGATGCCGGAGCTTATCAACAACAGCCGAGGCTGCACGGTCGATGCACTGCCGAGACTCGATCCAAAAGATATGGCTGTCATTATTTTTACATCGGGTACACTGGGCAGAGCAAAAGGCGTCATGCTGAGTCAGCATAATCTTGCTGCGAACCTTGTTTCAATGGTGAGCATGATGATGATTTATCCGCAGGATCGGTTTCTTTCCGTGCTGCCGATTCACCACACGTACGAATGTACTTGTGGATTCCTTTGCCCGCTCTATGCAGGTGCATCAGCACATTATGCGCGTTCGCTCAAGACAGTGGTCGATGACCTGCAACAGGTGAAAGCCACGATGCTGCTTGGTGTGCCTCTGTTGTTTGACAAAATGTTCAAACGCATTTATCATGCTATTCAAGAAAAGCGTGTAACGTCTATCATTGTTCCGCCGTTGATCAAGCTGACCGATGTTGCTGTCCGCTTCGGATGGAAAAGCGCAAAGAAAATTGTCTTCTCAGAAATCCATGAAAAATTCGGCGGACATATTCGCGCCTTCATCGCCGGCGGCGCTGCACCCGATCCGATGGTGGCAAAGGGCCTGCGGGATTTGGGATTCACCTTCGTGCAGGGGTATGGTTTGACCGAAACATCTCCGATCCTTACACTCAATCAACTCGACAACTTCAAAGATGAATCAGCAGGCTTGCCGTTACCCGGTGTAGAACTCCGTATCGACTCGAAGAGTGAAGACGGTGTCGGCGAAGTGCTGGCAAAAGGAGCGAATGTGATGATTGGCTTTTATAAAAATGAGCGAGCCACAAAAGAAGCGTTTGAGAATGGCTGGTTCAAAACCGGCGATCTCGGTTTCATCGACAGCGACGGTTTCCTCCATATTTGCGGACGGAAGAAAAACGTGATCATTTCACGCAGCGGCAAAAATGTATTTCCTGAAGAAATAGAAGACATCCTTCAGCGCAGCCCGTTTGTGCAGGAATGTCTCGTCTATGGTGAGGACGATCCAAAATTAGATGAAATCATTTCTGCACAGATTGTAGTAGACGCAGAAGCATTCATCGAATTATCCGAATCCCGCGGCGTGCAGATCACTCCCGAGCTTATCAATGAAATACTCGGCGAAGAAGTAAAGAAAGCAAACACAGAACTCTCAAGCTTTAAACAAATTAAAAAATTTACCATCCGCGAACAGGAGTTTGAGAAAACCACAACACAAAAAATTAAGCGATATTTAGCGTTGCCAAAACAAAATGCATAGGTACACCATAAAAAGGAAAAGGGACTTTTAAGGTACTCGTTACTCCTAATTCATAAATCACATCATAAATCATCGGAGGATGTTATGGCAGCATCCGTTGTTCATTGGGAAATTTCTGCAAAAAATTCGAAATTCTTGCAGGATTTTTATTCTAACCTTTTCGGCTGGAATATTAATGCCGATAATCCAATCCAGTATGGGATGGTAGATACTGGTTTGAAAATGGGGATCAATGGAGGGATTTATCAAGGGACCGAGCAGGAGCCACACGGTGTCGTCGTCTATACCCAGGTTGAAGATATTCAAACATACTTGGATAAAGCTGTTAGCCTCGGTGGAAAAATTATTCTCCCGATCAATGAAATTCCCAATATGGTTACCTATGCAATGTTTGCAGATGTTGAAGGGAATGTTATGGGGTTAATAAAGGGACCTCAAAGTGTGCCGGAAAAACCAAAGAAAAAGAAACCAGTGCGTAAGCAAAAAAAGAATAGAAAGATACTCAAGGTGAAACGGACAACTAAGAAGAAGGCACGTAAATAATTCAATCATACGACCTTGCAAAAGCTAAATCTTTTGCAAGGTCTTTTTTGTATGGGGAAAGAAAAGAAATACATAGCCCATCTTGATCTCGATTGTTTCTTCGTTTCCGTCGAGCGCATTAAAAATCCTGATCTCATTGGCAAACCGGTCGTTGTCGGCGGCAGCGCAACCGGACGAGGCGTAGTCGCTTCCGCATCCTATGAAGCGCGGAAGTTCGGCATCCATTCAGCCATGCCCACTGCCCGAGCACAGAAACTGTGTCCAAACCTCATCGTTGTGCGGGGAAGTCACGGCGAATATAGCCGTATCTCACAAAAACTCTACGAACGAATGTGCGAGCTGGCTCCCATCGTTGAACGTGCCTCCATCGATGAGATGAACATGGATTTCACCGGCTGCGAAAATCTTTACAAGAACGATCTTCCCGGCTTCATGAAAACCATTCAGAAACTTGTACTGGACGAATTCAAACTTCCCTGTACTATCGGACTCGCTTCCAATACCACTATCGCAAAGATTGCGGCAAATCGCGTAAAGCCCGCCGGTGTCATTTTTGTGCCGCATGGAAAAGAAGCTGAATACATAGCGCCGTTCGATATCAGTGTTATTCCCGGCATCGGGAAAAAGACGGAAGAATATTTACGAGGCAAAGGATTTCAGAAAGTCGCCGACATCCAATCGAAGTCCGAGGACGAACTGCTGTCTCTTCTCGATAAACATGGGTCTTGGATTTTTCATGCCGCTAACGGACATGGTTCGGATGTTATCGGAGAAGAATGGAATGCAAAGAGCATTTCACGTGAAGAAACTTTTGCAACGGATATCGCCGACCGGAGAGCACTTGAAAAGGTCATCTTCGAATTGACCGAGGATGTATGCCGGCAGCTCCGCGCCCATGGCTGGAAGACGCATACCGTAACACTCAAGCTTCGTTCCTCAAACTTCAAGACGATCAGTCGCGCGAAGAGCATCGACCCAACAAATGACGATACCGTCGTATCACGTGTGGCACGAGAACTTCTTCAATCCTCCTACACAGGCAAACTGCCGGTTCGACTCATCGGAGTGCGGCTTTCCAACTTCAATGAAGAAGAGCAACTCAAGCTCCCCCTTTTCCCATCGGATCAGAAAAAACAAAATATCCTCCGTGCCGTGGATATCATACGAAAGAAATTTGGGAACGATGTAATTCACGTGGGCGGAGAATAATAGTTCACTCTAATGCGCTTCCAAAGTGCGTCGGAGTTGCAATACGTTGGCTTCCATCCAACAAATCCGTATCTTTCGAGTGTATGGCACGATTTAAGTTCATTATTGAGTATGAAGGAACGCGCTTCAGCGGATGGCAGGTGCAAAAGAATGCCCGCACTGTTCAAGGAGAAATCAACGCCGCCATAGGCAAAGTTTTTGGCACACATAATTTTGAATTTTATGGTTCAGGCCGCACAGACGCCGGTGTTCATGCATTACAGCAAGCGGCGCACCTTGACATTAAAACCATGCTCGCACCGGAAATCATCCGGATGAAGCTGAACGATGAACTTCCCGCCGACATCAACATTCTTGAAATCGAAAAAGCCTCTGCTGATTTCCATGCCCGGCACAATGCCTTGGCGCGAAGTTATCTCTATCAAATCTCACGAAGGCGGACGGCGTTCGGCAAAAAATTCGTCTGGTGGGTCAAAGACCCACTCGATGTGACAAAAATGCGGCAAACGGCTGAGTTGTTCCAAGGGCTCAAGGATTTTCAATCCTTCACCGCAGACGATCCGGAAGATAAATCTACCAAAGTGCATATTAATTCGATCGATGTTCAGCAGACAGGCGATTTAATTCTTGTGCGCATTGTCGGTTCGCATTTTATCTGGAAGATGGTTCGTCAAATCGTTGGCGTGCTGGCAGAAGTCGGACGCGGAAAAATGCCGCTCAACGATGTAAAAAAGTTTCTCCACACTCAATCTGATGAACCGGCAAAGCTTACAGCTCCGCCATCGGGATTATTCCTTGAGCGTGTTTATTATAAAGGAGATGTGTGGTTAAAGGAATTGAAGCCGATGATGGAAATTTCCACAAGACTCCCCATGAAGTTCATAAAGAAACAAGAAGAAATACCAAAGAAGGTTGAAAAAGAATAAAAAGGAAAAACAAACAGCATCACTCATGAATGCCCTTCCGCTCTTTTGCGATTTTTCATGCTCGTACGCAGGGTTTGCACAACCGGATGCTGTCGGTGCATGCAGACGCGATCTGGCTGTTTACTGTAACAAGTTTAAAATATACAACAACAAAAATTCTCACTGCATCGGGAAAAAATCATAAATCACATCAATTCTTCATTCTGGCAATAAGCTTCCTTTTTGCTCTGTGCGGTAAGTAGAAGAAAGAACATGCCCCAGCATCTCAATAAAGAACTGAACAGCATTGCAGAACCGTACACCAAGCTTGTGCTCGCTGTAGGCCAGCACGATGCAGATTATGTTGATGCGTACTATGGTCCAAAGGAATGGTCTGAGGAAGCAAGAACCGAGAAGAAATCGCTGAGTGCCATCAAGGAAGCGGCACTCCTGCTCAAAACAAGGATCGATGAAATTGATAGACCTCGGAACGGAGATATCCTTCATCTCCGCCATCAGTATTTACAGAAACAAATTGCCTCGCTTATCTCCCGGGTCGAAGCACTCGACGGCAAGAAGCTTTCCTTCGATGAAGAGGCGAAAGCGTATTATGATGTCGAACCGCCTTTTTTTCCCGAAGAACATTTCCAGAAACTTGTGAGTGAATTAAACTCGTTAGTACCGGGCAACGAATCGATTCCTGAACGTGTCGAAACCTATCGACGGCAATTTACAATTACTCCAGACAAGGTCGACAAGGTATTCAGCGCAGCAATTTATGAATGCCGCCGGCGAACAAAGAAATATATCGACCTTCCAGAGAATGAAACCTTCCGGTTGGAATACGTTCACAACAAATCATGGAGCGGGTACAATTGGTATAAAGGAAACAACGAAAGCCTGATTCAAATCAACACCGACCTGCCGATCTTTTTGGAACGCGCTATTGACCTTGCGGCGCACGAAGGGTATCCCGGACATCACGTGTATAATTGTTTATTAGAGACTGCGTTTGTGCGTAAATTCGGCTGGGTGGAATTTACCGTCTATCCACTCTTCAGTTCGCAGTCGCTTATTGCGGAAGGCACAGCGAACTTCGGAATCGAAGTCGCATTCCCCGGGAAGGAGCGAATGGAATTCGAACGCTCCATGCTCTTCCCGCTCGCCGGACTCGATAAAGATCAGGCGGAGAATTATTCCAAGGTGCAAGCGCTTGCTGAAAAACTCAGTTATGCCGGCAACGAAGCCGCGCGCCGCTATCTGAACGCCGAAATCTCGCGCGAAGACGCGGTTCAGTGGCTTGTCAACTACGCGCTGATGTCGCCGGAACGCGCACAACAACGCACGCGTTTCTTCGACCAGTATCGCAGTTACGTCATCAATTATAATTTCGGACTAGATTTGGTACGCCAGTACATTGAACGACGCGGCGGCACAGAAGACAACCCAAAAAAGCGCTGGGAAGAATTCACGAAACTTATTTCATCACCGCGATTGCCTTCGGGATTGCTTTAGATGTCGCCCATCAAATCAAAAATACCGAAAGAAGAACGCCCCTACCTCGACCGCCTCTTGGACGAAATCCGTTACCGGATATCCGGAGTAGAAGACATCGATGTAGCGAGTCAATCTATACCGCGCTATACGGGAGAGTTCTGGACATCGAAACAACGGCAGGCGCACTCACTGCATGAAGTATCGTACCGTGCATGCTTCAAGCCGCAGCTTCCACACTTCTTCATTGAATATTTGACCAAGGAAGCTGATACAGTGTACGATCCCTTCAGCGGGCGCGGTACAACCGCATTAGAAGCAGGATTGATGGGCAGAAAAGTCATTGCGAACGACATCAATCCATTAAGCGCCATTCTCAGCAGGCCCCGTTTCTTCCCGCCGTCGCTTGAAGAATTGATGAAACGATTGGATAGCATTCCGATAATTGAAAACGAAGATGCTGAAATCGATCTTTCGATGTTCTTTCATCCAAAGACCGAAGCCGAAATTGTTTCCATGAAGAATTATCTCACCGAACGCCGCGAGAGCGGTACGGAAGACGACATCGATCGGTGGATCCGGATGGTTGCGACCAATCGGTTGACCGGGCATTCCAAGGGATTTTTTTCCGTGTATACATTACCTCCAAACCAAGCCGTGAGCGCCGACAGCCAAAGAAAAATCAATTTAAAAATGCAGCAAACTCCGGAGCATCGGGACACTCGTGTTATCATATTTAAAAAATCCAAGACACTTCTGAGTGATCTAACAGCAGCAGAACGCACTCTTCTTCAACAAATTGGTACAGCTGCACGCTTCCTCACATCCGATGCGCGAGAAACGAAAACGATCGCTGCCAACTCCATTCAGCTTACTGTAACTTCGCCTCCCTTCCTCGATGTTGTCGATTACGTACAAGACAACTGGCTGCGCTGCTGGTTCAACGATCTTGATGCGGCAGAAGCTGCGAAAGCAATTACCATGGCACGAACGCTGGAGGATTGGTCGGCGGTAATGTTCGGAGTCTTCCGCGAGCTGTATCGCATAACCAAACCACGCGGGTTTGTGGCATTCGAAGTCGGTGAAGTGCGAAATAATAAAATACGCTTAGATGAACATGTAGTGCCCCTCGGAGTGAAGGCAGGATTTTCATGCATCGGAATCATCATCAACGAACAGTACTTCACTAAAACATCGAACATCTGGGGAGTTGACAACAACGAAAAAGGCACCAATTCCAACCGGATTGTGCTGTTCCGAAAAAGCTGATCGAGGCAATCTTCCGAAGATTTTATGATTCATCCTCGAAACCTTCGGACGGTTCTCAATTCTTCCAATCCTTTTGTATATTAGGCTATGAATAAAAAAGAGCTTGAAAATCTTCACGCTATCATTCATAGAGCGCTTGAAGAAGATATAGGCAGCGGCGATATCACAACCCTCAGCACGGTTCCGGCAAAGTCAATTCTACAAGGAACGTTCATCGCAAAAAAATCCGGAGTAATAGCCGGATTGGAAGTGGTGTACGAAACATTTAAATATTTAGACACACGCGTTACATTTTCTCAAAAAGTCCGCGATGGTAAACATGTTGCCAAAGGCACTGTTCTCGCAACTGTGCGCGGTAAAGGAAGAGCATTACTGACAGCTGAGCGAACGGCATTAAATTTTCTTCAGCGAATGTCCGGAATTGCTACACTCACACGCGCATACGTCGCTGCCGTCAAAGGTACTAATACAGTCATTCTCGATACACGTAAAACATCTCCGGGCAATAGATTGCTCGATAAACAAGCAGTCCTCCTTGGCGGGGGAGCTAATCATCGATTTGGATTGTTTGATATGGTACTGATAAAGGATAATCATATTGCCGCCGCTGGAGGGATCACTCAAGCGGTGACGCAAGTCTGGGCAGCGGATACGATGAAACGGTTGATTGAAGTGGAAGTGAAGAATCTTGAAGAACTGCGGGAAGCGCTCTCGCTGAAAGTCGATCGCATATTACTCGACAATATGAATATCAAAACGCTTCGTGAAGCAGTGCGTTTTACCGCCGGACGCGTTCCTCTGGAAGCATCTGGTAATGTTACACTCAAGAATGTTTCTGAAGTAGCTGCAACCGGTGTCGATATGATTTCCGTCGGTGCGCTGACACATTCGGTACGTGCGCTGGATATTAGTTTTTTAGTTCATTGACTCATTGTCATGCCCGCGGATTTTTGGCGGGCATCCAGGTCTAGGGTTCCTTGGTTCTGGATTCCCGACAGAAGCATTCGGGAATGACTTTGAACGCTGGACATCAAATAACAAATTGAACTTGTAGAGGTTGAACATAATGTCTGCAGAAGATATTTATCAAGATCTAAAAACAAAATTGCATGATGTCGTGCCGGATGTCGAGTTGCGATTAAAATCCGAACTCGCATTCGAAATCAATGAGCTCAAAGTCAAACGCAACGCCGTCATCCTTGGACATAATTACATGGAACCGGCACTCTTCCATTCCATCCCCGATTATTCAGGGGACTCTCTTGAGTTGAGCCGGATTGCCTCTAAAACCGACAAAGATATTATCGTGTTCTGCGGCGTGCGTTTTATGGCAGAGACGGCGAAAATCTTATCACCGCAAAAGACCGTTCTCATTCCGGCGAAGAAAGCCGGCTGCTCGCTCGCAGATGGAATTACCGCCGATGATGTTCGTCAGTTGAAAGTAAAGTATCCGGGCGTTCCGGTTGTAACATACATTAATACGACCGCGGAAGTCAAAGCAGAATCGGATATTTGCTGTACATCGAGCAATGCAGTGGCAGTGGTTCAGTCGCTCAAGAGCGAAACGGTTATTTTTCTTCCGGATGAATATCTTGCCCGCAATGTCGCGCGTGCAACGAGAAGACATATTATTTTTCCATCACTGAACGGCGGAATTCCGGAAAGCGATACGCTCCTCGATAAACCCATCATCGGCTGGAAGGCGCGGTGCGAAGTGCATGAAAAATTCACCGTCGAAGATATCCAAAATATACGCAAGCAATTTTCTGACGTTATCATCCTCTCTCATCCTGAATGCAGTCCAGAAGTTGTTGCGGCATCGGATTTCTCCGGAAGTACGACACAGATGATTCGTCACGTCCAGCGCACGAATGCTGCGCGTTATCTTTTACTGACGGAATGCTCGATGGGCGATAACATCATGGCTGCCAATCCGGAAAAAAATATGCTTCGCTTGTGCAGTGTCCGATGTCCGCATATGAATGAGATTACGTTAGAAGACACATTAGAAGCGCTCCGGCAAACGCGGTATGTCGTCGAAGTGCCGGAAGAGATCCGTGTGCGTGCACTGCGTGCGGTTGAGCGGATGCTGGAAATTATTCCATCGGCGGCAGATTAATTTTTTTTCTTTGTCATTCCCATCCCGACGAAGTCGGGAGGAATCCAGGTCAAGATCCTTTGATTGCCTGCCAAAGCACACTTTGTGCGACGGGCAGGCCGACAGAAACATTCGGGAATGACTTTTTCACATTTTTATTCATGTCCGCCCCGACTTGTCGGGAGAAATAATCTCGCTTTTTTCGCCTAAACTTGCAGATTGCTTCGTTACTGTGTTCCTCGCAACGACTTTTCTCCCCTCTTCTTTCAAGGAAAGATCGGGTTCAGCGAATATTTATCTTTCTTTTTTTATATTGTTCTAAGAAAAACGTACCTATGAACACTTTATGATGCATATATAAAAAAATGCAAGAATATATCAAATGTGATGTACTCATTATCGGATGCGGGGTTGCAGGCAGTATTGCCGCATTGCAGCTTGCAGACGCCGGTGTTCACGTCGTTGTAGCGACACGCTCATCGAACCCCGAAGAATCCAATACCTACTATGCACAAGGTGGAATCGTGTACGAAGGAGAAGGAGATTCACCGCAACTTCTCGCTAAAGACATTCTGCATGCCGGTGCCGGGTACTGCAATCCGCAAGCAGTAGAGCTTCTTGCAAAGGAAGCACCCAAACTCGTTCGCTCACTTCTTCTGGAAAAACTCTCTATTCCCTTCGACCGAACAGCCGAAGGAAAACTCTCCCTCGTACTCGAAGGCGGACATAGCGTCGCCCGCATTCTTCATGCGGCAGATTCCACCGGCAGCCTTATCGAACGGCACCTGATTCAGGCGCTGAAAGCAAAAGCAAATATCACATTATTAACCGATACAACAGCGGTAGACTTGCTTACTCCTGCTCACCATTCTTTGAACCGGCTGACGGTGTACGATCCGCTCTCCTGCAATGGTGCATTTCTTCTCAATCAGGGAACGGGGCACGTACAGCGGGTACTTGCACGCACGACTATCTTGGCATCAGGCGGGTTGGGGCAAGTTTTTCTCCGAACAACGAATCCGGCTGGAGCGCGGGGCGACGGATTGGCGATGGCGTACCGTGCCGGCGCAAGAGTTCTCAATTGCGAATTTATGCAGTTCCATCCAACGGCATTCTATCAGCAAGGCGCGCCGTGTTTCCTCATTACCGAAGCAATGCGCGGAGCAGGTGCCCGGCTGTTGGATTCCAACGGCAATTTGTTTATGCAAAAATACGATCCCGAATGGAAAGATCTTGCTCCGCGTGACGTCGTTGCCCGAAGCATTCATCAGGAAATGCTGACGAGTGGAACCGCACACGTTTTTCTCGATATTGCATCACATCTTCCGGAAAACGAAATTCGAGACCGCTTCCCTTTTATCTACGAAAAATGCCTTGAGTACGGTATCGATATTACGCACGAACCTATCCCGATTGTTCCGGCAGCGCATTATTTTTGCGGAGGCGTCTGGGTCGATCTCTGGGGACGAACAACGCTCAATCATCTCTATGCCGTCGGCGAGGTTGCCTGCACAGGACTTCATGGCGCCAACCGGCTTGCAAGCACATCATTATTGGAATGTGTCGTTTGGGGCAATCGCGCCGCAGAACATATTCTCCGTACCATGGAAGAACATCCAAAGCCGCGCATGGATGAAATTCCACCGTGGATTGAAACCGGTACGGAGATTCCGGATTCCGCACTCATCAGTCAGGATATGAGCGTCATCAAACACATTATGTGGAATTACACCGGACTCATTCGCACCACCGAACGTTTACAGCGTGCCTTACGCGAACTGCGCCATCTTGAATCCGAAATCGACCGCTTCTATCAAGCCGTCAAGCTGACAGACGACATTATCGGACTGCGCAATGCCGTGCGTGCTGCAATCATCATTACCATCGCGGCATGGGAAAATAAAACGAGCGTCGGCTGTCATTATAGACAATAATAAATGATGCGATTTGGTGATATGGTGATTTTATGACTTGGTAATTTAGTGATTACATGGAGATAGATAACATGAAACATATACTTCTATATGCACTTATCGTAACATTTTTTGGAAATGCATTCTCTCAGGACTCTACAAAATCTGAACCTCCGTACGAAATGACAACGTATGTCATGGGATTTCTTGTGAAAGGACATGCCTGGACACAGGATAAGACTCCAGAATTAGCAAAACTTCAACAAAACCATATCGCTCATATTTTCAGTCTCATCGACTCAAGCAAAGCGTCAATTGCCGGGCCATTTCTGGATAACCAAGAGATACGAGGCATCATTGTGTTCAATACAGATTCCATTGAACTTGCACGCACTTGGGAATCTGATGATCCGGCAGTTCAAGCGGGACGGTTTTCCATGCAGTTCACAAAGTGGTTTGCAGGCAAAGGAATTATGAAGCATCCCGATACGCCGGTTGTCTTTGCAAAATATTATTTTGGGCTGCTGAAGAAAGGGCCTCAATGGACTCCGGCAGAAACAGATGAAGTAAAGAAAATTCAAGAAGGACAAGTGGCAAACATCAATGCCATGGCAAAGACGGGAAAATTAGTTCTTGTCGGACAATTTATCGATGGCGGCGATAACCGAGGCGTGTATATGTTCAAGACAGAATCGCTTGAAGAAGCACAAGCTCTTTCCAATCACGACCCCGCAGTGCAAGCAGGCCGATTGATTGTGGAACTGCATCCCTGGATGGTGACAAAGGGCTCATTGCCATAGGCATGAGGGAATGAGGTTTTGTTTGTCATTCCCATCCCGACGAAGTCGGGAGGAATCCAGGTCAAGATCCTTTGATTCTGGATTCCCGACAGAAGCATTCGGGAATGACATATTTTTGTTTTGAGTCATATCTGAGGAATTGGATATTTTAGTAACAACTGAAAAAACATTTTTCGTCTACATACTTGCCAGCAAAAGAAACGGCACACTTTATATCGGCATGACAAGTGATTTGGAACAACGCATTTGGGAACACAAGCACGATGTCTATGAAGGATTCACCAAGCATCACAATGTTCATTTATTGGTATATTATGAAGATGGTGGAGATGCTTTGAACGCTATTGGTCGAGAGAAACAAATGAAGAAATGGAGCCGTGCTTGGAAGATTCGTTTAATCGAAAAACATAAGCCTCATTGGAAGGATTTATATGATAAGGAGGAAGGGATTCTTCCATTGCCTTTGGAATGATGTACTTTTAATCCTATCTGTCATTCCCACACGTTTTTAGTGGGAATCCAGGTCAAGATCCTTTTATATCAGATTCTCTGCCTGGCTGGCAGGGATTCAGATCTTTGTTTCCTTGGCTCTGGATTCCCGACAGAAGTATTCGGGAATGACATTTTTTTTATTTTCGCGTATTGCAGGCTGAAATCTAAAAAAATCCATACCCCCTTTTTCTTGTCTTTATTTAATACTGAATTTTCCTTATACTTTGTTCACCGTATTTATTATTGAAAGGAATAAATAATGTACAGACCGCAAATCACGGTTGTGGATTGCACCATCCGCGACGGTGGATTGATGAATAAATCTCAGTTTACATTAGATTGTGTGCAGGCAGTGTACAAAGCCATTTGCGAATCAGGCATCCATATAGTAGAGCTGGGGTACCGAAACAGCCGGACGATGTTCGATCCGGAAAAATACGGCGCATGGCGTTTCTGCGATGACGAGATGATCAAAAAAGTTGTCGGGGATAAGAAATATCCGGACACCAAGATCGCCGTTATGATGGACGCGCATAAGAGCTCCGTCGACGACCTGCTCCCCAGAGATAAAAGTCTTGTGGACGTGATCCGCTGCGCCACATACGTAAAGGACATTGACAAATGCATTAAAATTGTCAACGATGCCGTTGCAAAAGGGTACGAAACGACCATCAACATTATGTCTATCTCCACCGCGCCGGAGCGGGAACTGAATGAAGCTTTACAGCAGATCCATGAAGAGACCAAGATCAAGGCATGCTACATTGTGGACAGTTTCGGCAATCTATATTCTGAGGACATCGATTATTTTGTTTCCAAGTATCAAAAAATGCTGCCCGGCATCGAAGTCGGTGTCCATATGCACAACAATCAGCAGCTTGCGTTCGCCAACACGATTGAAGGCATCATCCGCGGTGCAAACTATCTCGATGGCACGCTGTATGGATTGGGCCGCGGCGCGGGTAACTGCTGTCTGGAACTTTTACTCGGTTTCCTTAAAAATCCTAAATTCAATATGCGTCCGATCTTGGACGTCATTGCGTCTCATATTATTCCCCTGCAGAAAGAAATTACCTGGGGATACTCTGTTCCCTATATGGTAACGGGTATTATGAACCGGCATCCCGATGAAGCCATTAAGCTAATGATGCTTCCGGAAAAAGATCCGGCACGATATAACTTCGGCGCATTCTATGAAAGGATGTTAGATCCGGAACCATAGAGAAGAAAGATAATCCAAAGAAAGGCGATCACAATCGGTCGCCTTTTTTATTTCTATCGATTTCATGAGCGAAAATAAAATATAGTAAGTCATTTATGTGCAAGCGGGAATTTGAGAAAAAAAAGTAAAGTCATTCCGGTATGCTTTTGGCCGGAATCCAGGATATAGGTAACCTAAAGCTTCTTTCTGTAGTGATATGATTCGCCGCTTTCTTTTAACGAAAAGAAAGCGGCAGAAAGAAACGTTAGCGAAATCGAAATGTGTAATCCCAAGCAAGAACTCAGATTCAGGATTTGACCAACAATACGTTTGGATATATAGTTCGGATATGAGAGTCATCACTTGCCTCAGCTCTGTTCACTGCTATCGATTTCGGGGTCAAAAGTAAAGATAAAAAAAGTAAGTCATTCCTAGAACGCGGGAATCTTAATTGACATTTTACGCTTGCGTTTTAATGATGCAATTGATAGATTATCAGCGCGTATAAGAAAGATACAACGTAAAAGTATCTGAAGAAAGAGGGGAATTATTGGGAGCCATCGGAAATCTAAACAACTATAGTATATTAGGCTGCGGTATGCAGTCTAATCATAGTTAGGCAGCACATAAAACTATTTAAATTGAATAATAACCTTTTGGAGATATTTCGATGAGAACAGATATTTTTACTGTTGGCGCTCGACTTCTAGGACTTTGGCAATTGGTTGGAGCTATTGAAACAATAGCTTACTTATTATATGAATGGATTAGATCGTATCCTTTGTCAGCACCTAATCATGAATATCAGTTAATACGCTTTGGCATAGAATTAATCGTAGGTTTATATCTAGTACTTCGTCCATACCATCTTAGTCAATTTATAGAACGTTTCGCAGAAACTGTTCCCCCGGAAATAGATGTAAAAGAAATAAATGATATTGCTGAACATAAATAATGTATGTGCTGCCTAACCAGGCGCTCAAGCTGACGGAGTGAGCTGGGTGCGAAAATCATGGCTAATGGTGGGTTGACGTTTTTATTATTCAGTTTTTAGTACCTATAACTATGATACTTATCAATTTGGTTTTCAGCCTTAACTTGTTTTGTCTGTTGCGTTACGAAACTTATCAGCGCCGCAGCTTAGCGCCGATCCGTTAGCCCGCACAAGAAAAGTTCTTGTGTGGTCATCATCAATCATAAATGAAGGGAAAAACAAAATGAAACACTTCTATGCAATGGGACGATTTGCATGTCTAATGGCAATCACCATTTTCCTTTTTAACGGATGCGCGACCATCTTTCACGGTAGTACAGATAAAATTGATTTTAGCTCTAGTCCATCCGGTGCTAAGGTATATGTGAATGGATAGTATATGGGAACTGCTCCACTTCAACTTAAATTAGAGTCTAAACATGGCTATACTATCGAATTTCGTAAAGAAGGATACGAAAGTAAGACTGTCCAAATAACAAATTCGGTTGGAGCTGGTTGGATTGTTCTCGATGTTCTCTTTGGGCTCGTTCCAGTGATTGTTGATGCTGCAACAGGAAATTGGTACAGTCTCGACCAAGAGCATGTAAACGGTGCTCTTGAACAACAACAAGTGAAATAAATACAAGGATCATTTTATTGTCTCTTTGGAAGAAAGTCGGTAGTCTTAAATCGATTCAATAAGGTGCTTTTCTTAGCTGGGCGCGTGAATATTACAAACCCAATATTCACGCGCTACAATTATTCTTATTCTATAAAGGGAAAATTTATGAAACGATTGTTTATTCTCTTTGCATTGTTACTCGCAGCATGCTCATCATCTCAGTTCACTTTGTACAAACCAACAGAAAACGATCCTGGGTGGAGAGTTGCTGTCAGTAAAAAACCGATTACCAATAATTTCGTATGTACGATAAATGATTCTATCGTAGTCGAAGAATCTTTCGGACTATTCAGCAACAACTTTGAAAAAGACGGTCAATATCATGGCAAAAAAATTAAAATGAGCGGCTATCGAACAGCGTATACAAAAACTGGATATGATGGAAAACCTGCGATAGATTATACCTATCAAGTGCGAATATTCATCGATGAAAAAGAAATAACCAAGTTTGATTATTAATCCTTTGTGCGGGCTAACCAGCGGCTCAAGCTGACCGGATGAGCGTGGGTGCAATTTACATTGCGAGTAGAGGTTTAGTGTTTAATAATTTAGTCGGTAGCGTGAACTTGTTTCGTTTTGTGGTTAATTGAAGTTGGTCATGCGGCAGCTTAGCCGCCATCTGCTTGCTGAATGTCAAGAGAAAAATAGAATAAAGTAAAATAGAATTATTTATTGTAAAG
>JBEKEV010000012.1:0-88657 GCA_050013655.1 Bacteroidota bacterium
ATCCGTGTCGCCTCCAGACCATTCATCAGCGGCATCGCAATATCCATCAGCACAACATCAGGAAAAAGCTGCTCTACTTTCTCCACTGCCTCACCCCCATTGATTGCTTCTCCCACGACAGACACATTCGGCATCCGATCAAGAAACTCACGGACAACTCTTCGAAAATCTCGATGATCATCGGCAATGAGAACCTTAATTCTATTCATATCTTTTTCCCTTTGATGAATGGATATCTTTCGATTATTCTTTTTCGAGTTTAATGCCCCGCAGACCCGCCTGCCATAAGCACGTTGTATGTGCGACGGGCAGGTTCTGCATTTAATGGATGCCCGCCTAAAATCCGCGGACATGACAGCTGGAAGCCTGAGAATGAAGCAAGCGTTAGCTTGCAACAATATTCAAGTCATTCCCGAATGTTTTAATCGGGAATCCAGAAAAACAGATTGAATACCTCGGAGCTTGCTCCGAGATATTTCATTCCTAAATAGTATCATATTGACTGGGTATAATATAGTATGGCCGTGATTGAGACAAATCGTCTGATCACCGTAATTTGAAGAATACAGGAAGAACCGTAGAGGTCTACGTGAATTCCCGTAGAGGGGAAGGTCTGATTTATTTAGACAAAACGAGAATTTGAAGAGGGAAGATCGACACTCAGCACATGAAGGGAATTTCAGCCAGACAATTTATGGATCTGAAGGAGGCTTTTGCTTCTTGCTCAATGCAAACCGTACTAAATTGGCAGCATCGTGAATGTCGAGTTTTTGCATAATATTTGTTCGATGTGTTTCAACCGTTCTCGCACTAATGAAAAGCTTTTCGGCTATTTGCAAGTTATTAAATCCATCGGCAATATATTGAAGAATTTCTCTTTCCCGTTTCGTCAATGGAAGATCGTCGTCGTTCATTGGAAGATCGTCTCGCGCTTCTGACTTTCGGAGGTATGCCTCCATCACAATCTCAGAAACTCGCGGACTAAAGAAGTGGTCACCTCGCGCCACTGCACGAATAGCAGCCGCAAGCTCGTCTCTTCCACTATTCTTCAGCATGTATCCGCCTGCGCCGGATTTCAAAATTTGGTACACATATTCCTCGTTGTCATACATAGTTAACACAAGGACTTTCGCGGAGGGAAAGTCTTTTCGGATGATTTTTGTTGCTTCGACTCCGGAGAGTTTTGGCATTGATAGATCGATAATGACGACATCAGGCTCAAGTTTTTTCGTCATCGCGACAGCTTCTTCTCCATCGCTCGCCTCACCGATGATGATAAATTCTTTAAAGGGTTCCAGCAATTTAATAAGGCCGCTTCGAACCATCGGATGATCATCCGCGAGAAGAATTCGAATTTTATTCATGGATCACAACTTTTGTTAATGGAATCTCTACTGTAATAAATGTACCATTTTTTGGCGTTGAATCAATCGTTAATATACCTCCAAAAGATGCCGCACGCTCGCGCATGCTGACGAGACCCATGCCGCCTTTGCCTGTTGCGCGAACAATATCGGGTTTTTCGATAATCCCCTTCCCGTTATCCTCAATAACCAACCGAATACCTTCAGGATAACGAATAAACTGAAGATTCACTTCTGTGGCTTCGGCATGTTTTGCGACATTATTAAGAGATTCTTGTGCAATTCTGTAAAGACCAATTTCCATTTGCGGATCAAGACGTTCAGTAATTCCGCTTGTGTGGAACTGAGCTTTTACCGCTGTTCGGTTCGTAAATTGTTCACTGAGAAGCTGAAGCGCAGGAGTCAATCCAAAATCATCTAGGACACTCGGCATAAGATTATAGGATATTTCTCGCGCCTCTTTCATCACATCGTCGAGCAATCCTTTCATATCAAGAATGCGATCCTGTCCCTCCTGTCCCACGGTAATCATATCTTCCAGAATCTCGAGATTGAACTTGATCGCTGTAAGCATTTGTCCAAGACCATCGTGAATTTCCCGGGCGATGCGCCGTCGTTCGTCTTCCTGCGCCTGAACACGCGCGCCGGAGAGAATCTCAAGTTCTCTTTCCCGCTGGAGAAGATCCGCATAGAGTTGAGCGTTGACCATTGCAATAGAGTGCTTCTCAGCAAGTGAATGCAGCAATCGCATTTCACGTCCGACGAATTCATGGTTATGTCGGTAACCGACTACAATCATCCCTTTGTGTTTCCCCTCTACGATCAAAGGCATCCACGCGGTCGAAACAATCTTCTCCTCTCTAATAATCGGAATTTGAGACAATGGAAAAAGCTCTTGAGCATTGGAATCGTAAATGATATTCGGCCTTTCATTTTTCAGAATAGCGTTAAATGCTTCAGGAGGTTTAAACGATTCCAACGTGTGTTGGAGCGTATTCCCGCAAATCGCTTTCCATTGCACAGAAGTTTGCGATTCATCGAACAAAAGCACACCCGCGAAATGAGCGCGTGTGAGATTCAACGTCTGTTGGAGGATTGCAGCAAATATTTTTTCGAGATCCATAATACCAACAAGTTTTCGGTCGATATTACTCAGCGTTTCTTGTTCCCATAACCAGAGTGATTGTTCACGCTCGAGCATTTTTCTTTTTGTAATATCTCGGAATGACGCCTGAACAGCCAAACTGTCATTCCACTCAATGATATGTGCATTAGCCTCCAGATCAATTATCTTTCCCTGTTTCGTTAAGCCACGCATTTCATAATTCCTCAGCACTTCATCTCCTAATAAACGTCCTTCTTGTATAATTTCAAGAGACGCTCGATTAGGAGGGGCGATGGTATCGGCAAGATTCAGCTTCTGCATGTCCTCCGATTGTCCATATCCAAACAAGTAAACAGCCGAGGGATTGACATACACCAATTTCCCATCTTGAATAATCATAATACCATCAAGCGAGCTTTCAACGATACTACGATACTCCTGTTGTGTCTCGACAATTCTTCGCGTCAACTCTTTCCGCTCTATCGGGTCGTTGTACTGAGCAATGCATTCCATCAACTTTCCGCGTGCACCAAGAATCGGAGAAAGGAACATACCAGAGACAGTCGTTTGTCCGTCTGAACGTGCAAATTCCACTTCGGCGGTCCATGGCTTGCCGGATGTAAGAATCGGTTTAGCAGACATCCATAGATTTTCTGCTTGTTCTTGTCGACGAGAGATCTTCATCAGATCAAATAAATTCCTCCCGACAAGCGACGATTGCTTCATCCCGCTCCAAAGTACAAATGCCGGATTTGCATACCTCGTAACACCATTGCTATCAGTGAGCAGTACCGGATTCGTGGAACACTCGAGTAATGCCTGGAATCGACTCACATTGGAAGATATTTTACGATCTCGATAGATCAACAGCAGCGCAAGGATAACAATAAAACTGTTGAGTACCAAGGACCACACAAACAGACGGATGTAATACACTCGGATGAGATTGGACTTACCTGCCTCTCTCTCGAGTGTTTGCCGATGCTCGTTCTGCCAGAGGTCTTGGAAAACACCATTCGCGATTACATTGTAGCTCGTATGGACTGATGAGAGTTCATCAGACATTGCATCACTTCCTCTTTTGAGCGGAGTAGAAGGGGCGGCTATAATTCGTTGAATGAGTGCATCTGTCTGCAAAAAATATTTTTGGGCAAGCGGAAGCAATTCGCTCACAATCGTATCTTTGGAGTTTTTTACAAGCGACAGATATTTTGCTTTTGCGAATGAATACTGTGCATTATACTTATCGAGCCTTCTTTGAAGTAAATATCGTTGTGTTGGATTCGCGCGGCCTTTTTCGAATAACGAGACCATCTCGGCAAGAACACTTTTGCTGAAGACAATGACACTGTCTCGCTGAACACTTGCTGCAAGTGCTTGGCTGGACTGATGGATGGTACGACGGAACTCCAGAATAGAATATCCACCTGCCATCAAAAGAAGTAGTAGAAGAAGAACACTACTGAATAAAAACACAGACGATGAGATGGTGCGTCTCACCGGCAATGTAAAAATCAGATCATTTGATGTGCTACGATTCCACACGACCTTATTCATTCCTTCAGCCAATTTCAAGGCAGATGCGTGTCCGTTTCCTTATCGTTTGCACCTATTCGATCCATGGAGTGCGCAGACTACTTACCTATGAGTGATTTGTATGCTTGAACATTGAGGAGAGTGCTCACTTGGGTAAAATCAGTGAGGGTTATTTTCACCATCCATCCATTTCCGTACGGATCTTTATTCACGATTTCAGGATGATCCTTCACCTCTGCATTCACCTCGGCAATTTCACCGGCAACAGGCGCAAACAAATCGGAGACCGCTTTCACCGCTTCAATCGTACCGAATGATTTGCCTTTCTCAACCTTCGTGCCTACAGCCGGGATTTCGACAAACACGACATCCCCTAACTCACTTTGAGCATAATCGGTAATACCAATCCAACCATATTGACCTTCGATACGCATCCATTCATGCTCGGTTGTATATTTCAAATTGTCGGGAAAATTCATAATACCCTCACGATATAAAACATGGAACTCTTGCATAGAACTGTCGCCAAGCGAAAGTATCAAGCTTGACAACTACGTTCATGATCACATGTGTAATAATTTAATCTTCAAACACAAATGATTCAATAAATTTCGTATCGAAATTGCCGCTCCTGAACTTCTCATTTAACATCAACTTTTTGTGGAACGGAATCGTCGTCTTGATTCCTTCAATAATGAACTCATCAAGTGCGTAATACATTTTTGTGACTGCTTCTTCTCTCGTTTTACCTTTGACGATCAACTTGGCAATCAGCGAATCGTAGTAGGGCGGAATAAAGTATCCGGCATAGACGTGGGTATCAACGCGTACGCCAAATCCGCCAGGGAAATGCATGCTCGTGATCTTACCAGGACTTGGGCGGAAGCCTGCTGCAGGGTCTTCTGCATTAATCCGGCATTCAATAACATGCCACTGTGGTTTCACTTGCACTTTTTTCAGTCGTTCTCCTGCTGCCACTCGAATTTGCATCTGCAGCAAATCAACTCCCATCACTTCTTCAGAAACAGGATGCTCGACCTGAATGCGGGTATTCATTTCCATGAAATAAAAACTTTTGTCTTTGTCCAGCAGGAATTCAACCGTCCCCGCTCCGAGATACTTCACACTTTTTGCACCTTTTATAGCAGCAATGCCCATTGCTTCACGTATTTCCGATGTCAAGGCCGGTGAAGGCGATTCTTCTACTAACTTTTGATGTCGCCGCTGAATACTGCAATCACGCTCGCCAAAATGAATTACCGTTCCGTACTGGTCGGCCATGATTTGAATTTCGACGTGGCGTGGTTCTTCAATATATTTTTCAATATACACAGAAGCATTGCTGAATGCAGTTTCCGCTTCATGACTTGCTGTAAAGTAAGCATTCTCCAATTCATCCATCGCGCGTACGATACGCATCCCTCTTCCGCCCCCGCCTGCCGTTGCTTTGATAATGACGGGAAAACCAATTTCTTGCGCTACCTTTTTTGCATGAGGAAGATCCGAGATAACACCTTCGCTTCCCGGCACGACCGGCACTCCTGCTTTCTTCATCGTCTCTTTAGCAAGTGCCTTATCTCCCATAGAAGTTATTGCATCCGGGCGCGGACCGATGAACACAATGCCGGACGAAGCACAGATATCCGCAAAGTTTGCGTTCTCTGCAAGGAATCCATAGCCGGGGTGGATAGCATCGGCATCGGTGACTTCAGCAGCAGCTATCAGACGCGGGATGTTCAGATAACTTTCTTTACTCGGTGGCGGACCGATGCAAACAGCTTCATCTGCAAACTTGACGTGAAGGGAGTCCCGATCAGCTTCGGAATAAACAGCGACCGTTTTGATTCCTAATTCGCGGGCGGCGCGAATCACACGCAATGCGATTTCACCACGATTTGCTATGAGGATTTTTTTGAACAAGGAGGTTCGGCTTCCAGAACGAGGCTGAGTCACTACGCTTTCTCGATCAGAAACAGGATTTGGTTGTATTCGACGGGTTTTCCGTTCTCTGCTATGATTTTCACCACAGTTCCATCACAATCTGATTCGATTTCATTCATCAATTTCATAGCTTCGACAATGCACAGAACTGAGCCGATCTTCACAGACTGCCCAATTTCAATGTACGGTTCGGCATCAGGAGCTGGAGCACGATAAAATGTCCCGACAATTGGAGAACGAACTTCATGATATTGCGAATTCGGAAGAGTATTTGATGTTGCGGGTTTAGTCGATTCCACATGCTGGGAGTTATGAGAAGGCAATGCTGGTGATGGAGTAGCTTGTGTAGTCTGTACATAAACCCCAGAGTTGCGATTGCGCGCAACTTTTATTTTCGTCCCCTCCTCTTCGAGTTCCAACTCGTCGATAGAGCTATGCTCGACCAACTTAATGATCTTCTTTATGTAAGAAAGGTCCATGAAGTCTCCAGTGTGAAAAAATGTAAAAAATATATCGCCTTTTTGAGATGGATGAACAACATTACCTGTTTACACGCTCCAAATACTTGCCTGTTCTCGTGTCGACACGAATAATATCACCTTCGTTTATGAAGAGGGGTACGTTCACCGCAGCGCCGGTTTCAACAGTGGCGGGTTTTTGCGCTCCAGTAGCCGTATCACCTTTCACACCGGGAACAGTTTCAATAATTTTCAATTCCACATTTTGCGGAATTTCTGCTCCAACAATATCCATCCCCACCATTTGAAGCTGAACGATTTCACCCTCCTTCAGGAATTGTGCGCCTTTACCTAAAGCTATTTCATCTACCGGCATCTGTTCATAGCTCTGTTTATCCATAAATTGATAACTCGAACCGTCATGGAAGAGATATTGGAATTCTTTTTGCTCTACACGCACTTCTTCCACCTCTTCGCCAGACCGAAAACGGGTTTCTGTTACACGCCCGCTCTTGAGACCGCGAAGTTTTGCCTGGACAAAGGCGCGTAGATTTCCCGGCGTGCGATGTATATATTCTTCAATCCGATGTAATTCTCCATTAAACCGAATAACCATACCAACACGAAAATCAGCAGTTGATGCCATTTATTGCCTCAAAATCTTCCATTCTTGATAAAAAACAGTGTGTTTTCTTCAATTTTGCGTGCAAAAGATAAACAAACTTGACAGCAAAGTCAAGAAACACCCAATTCTAAATACGAGAGGGAATCAAACGGCATTTTTCAAATTCGATTAGAAAAGCTCCAATCCTCTGCAATTTTCCCTTTTCCAACAGCCTTTTTCATCAAGCCTTTGCCTCCTGACACCTACGATTTATCCCCAACACCCATCTCTAAATCTTTTCCTTTTTTATTGGCACATTTGCTGTGTATATTCCATCTAGAAGAAAAGGTGAAAAACCGATTATACTAAGAATGTGCTAATACCGACATTCTTAAAACAGATTAAAATTATAAATAAAGAAGAAATCTGAATGGCAAAACGAATATTGTGTATTGAAGACGATCCTCAAATGCGCTTAATCGTTCAGATGGCACTTGAAACCGTCGGCTATGAAATGGAAGAAGCAGCAGATGGAAAACAAGGGCTAGATCGTGCGATGGAGACTGCGCCTGATCTCATTCTCTGTGATATCAATATGCCGGGGATGAATGGTTTTGAAACATTGGAAGAACTGCGAAAGCACAAATCGACCTCATATATTCCTTTTATCTTCATGACAGGGGAAAGCCCCCGCAAATATCTGCGCAAAGGAATGAATCTCGGTGCCAATGATTTCATTATGAAACCCATTGACATGGCGGATCTTATCAAAGCGGTACAGATACGCTTACAAGAAGTCGACCGAAATAAAGAAGAGAAACAAAAAGCAGTCGCTGATCTCAGTGAGAGCATTACTCGCGCGCTGCCACATGAACTACGAACACCGATGACGGGTATACTGGGACTGGCTGAACTTCTGAAAGTCCAAGCCGACGAAATGACCCCGAGTGATGTAAAGGATCTTGCGGAGTTATTATTCACTTCGGCTGTAAGGATGAACCAAACATTGGAGAAGTTTTGGATTCACACGCAATGCTTGCTTCTCCCAAATGACAATGCAAAACTGTCTGCTTCGCGTCAAACTGGCACCAAAAATGCCGATCTCATTATCGGACGTATTGCCAAGGAATTGGCGCTCTCTCATAAGCGTTCTGCCGATCTTACCCTCAATCTCGCTCCTTTGTCTGTTGCAATTTCTGAAAGATATTTCGAACAAGCAGTGAGTCAGATAATTGAAAACGCATTTAAGTTTTCCACAGATGGAACAAGCGTGAGCATCTCTACAGAAGTCAAGAATATAGTAGGTCTTATCTCCGTGGAAGACCGCGGTCGCGGGATGTCCGAAGATCAAATACAAAAAATTCATGCCTTTATGCAATTTGATCGTGAACGACACGAACAACAAGGATTAGGATTGGGATTGATGATCGCAAAACGTTTACTAAAAATTCACGATGGAAAACTAGAGATAACAAGCGGATTAGGACAAGGAACTACATTGGCAATCACCCTGCCTCTCTTGAGATAATAGTAAACGTAACTTTTTGTTTCCTCCTGATCTCATGAACAGAAAGACAACCCTTCGTTGAATGTTCAAGCACATCCGGTGAGGTATTACCATCTCAAGAATTGAATTAAGACAATCCTCCTGAGTTTTCCGAACTGGAGGATGGTATAAATATCCTATGGATAATCCTTTTTACTTCTGTAATCTCCTTTGCATCAATTACCTTCGTTATGAGCAGTGTAACTCCGAACACACCAATAAGAACAATTTTCAGGACGTTACCGATGATTGAAAGCGGCTCCGGATGAAAGAGCAAGAAGACTGTGAATAACACCATCGCTGATCCGGCAATCTTTATCACCTTCTCCCATTCATACTCAACACGATAAAACCGTTGAGAAGCGAAGTATATTCCTACAGCCATAACGATATAACTCAGCAATGTGGAAAGTGCCGCGCCAAGAATTCCAATCATAGGAATTAAAACAAAGTTAGCGCCAACATTCAACAAGGCTCCCGCACCGGTAACCAACGGGAGGTATTTCGTCTTTTTTTCCAAATAGATACCGACAACAAATACCACATATGCGCCGGTGAATACATATGCCAATAACACCCAAGGAACAATTTCCACACCCTTCCAGTAGACAGGCGGAAAGAATTGTTTCCCGAAGAATTTCATCCGAATGATATCTTCGATAAAGAATGACACTGTAAGGAAAATGGTCATTGCCCCCAAGATAAAGTAGGTGAATACTTTTGCAAAGAGAGGTTTCGCATCAGGATCTTTCGCGTGATTGAGAAAAAACGGCCGCCATGCATAGTCGAACATGCCAACGATGAGCATCATGAAGATACCGAGACGATAATTGAGTTGATAAATGCCGAGTGTTGCATCATTCGTCAGCGCTTTGACAATTGGCCTATCGATCACTTGCATTGCAATCCCGGCAAGCCCGGCAGGAATATAGGGAATGCCGAACTTAAGAAGTTCTTTATACAACGAAGCAGGAAATTTGAATGTCAACTGCCGAAGAATCATCCCCACCATCGCAAGGAATGTGAGACCGGATGCCAGCAGATTTGCAAGCAAGACTCCCTCTGCATGCATCCCCAAACCGAGAATCAGGAGGAGGTTGAGGAGAAGATTGCATGCAATATTGAAGAGCTTTAATAAAGCAAATCGTTTTGCCTTTTGTTCCATACGCAGCGAAGCAAACGGTATGACAGTCAACGCATCAAAGCAAAGAATCCACCCCGCATATTGGATAAATCGATAGTGCGACGGTTCCATACCAAGCAAGGAAGCAAGCGAAGAAGAGTTAAAATGAATTGCCAGCGCAAAGAAAACCGACGTTAACAGAAGCGATAGAAACGGAACGCTGAAATTCTGTTTCTTGTTGCCAAGTTCGAGGGATGAAACGAACCGCATATATGCCGGTTCCATCCCGTAAGAAAAGAGGATGAATGCAAACGCGATGTAAGCATAGATATTTGAAATAACACCATTTTCTGCCGGCAAGAGAAAATTCGCATAGAACGGAACAATGAGGAAGTTTAACATTCTGCCAACAATGGTACTGAGACCATAGATAGCTGTTTCTTTCCCGAGACGAAGAATTTTTTCTAGCATAATCGATGGGTGATAGACAAATCTTGTCGCATCGATTTCAATTGTGCCTTGTGGAATCGATGGAAGGAGTCATCGCCTTCTCCAAGATTTGAACGAAATATGACGGCGCGCGCGTCGGCTTACCTGTCGAAGTGTTGAGAAAACTGTGAACAGTATACCCTTCTACGAGCGAATTTTTCTCGTCTCCACGGCATATTCGATATTCTATCTTGAGAGTTGCTTGAGGTATTTCAGTGACAAAAGACTCGACCAAAAGAAGTTCATCGTATCGGGCAGGCTTTCGATATTTCGCATATACCTCAACGACCGGCAGAAGAATACCGCGAGATTCGAGTTCTGAGTATGGCATTCCAAGAGAACGAATAAGAGCAGAGCGTCCAACTTCAAAGTACTCAAGATACTTACCGTGATAGACAACTTTCATTTGATCCGTATCTGCGTACCGCACTCGAATTTCTGCTTTATGACGAACCATCTCCCCTTTGCCTTTTTTTTTATTTCTGTCTTATAACGAATAGTTTATCATCTTTAATCGAAAATTTCAAATTCTCAATTTCTTCCTCTACCGCTCTTTCCATGCACCCATCTTCGAAAACTTTTCTACACGAAGTTCTACCAATCGATCGGGTTTGATTTTCTTCAACGCCTTCAATTCTTCCAGCAATGTGTCTTTAAGGGTTTGTGCCATAATTTGCAAATTCCGGTGTGCGCCTCCCATCGGCTCTGGAATAATCCGATCAATAACTCCTTGCTCAAGCAAATCAGGTGCAGTGAGCTTTAGTGCTTCAGCCGCTTGTTCTTTGTATTCCCAATTACGCCAGAGAATACTGGAACATGACTCTGGCGAAATGACAGAGTACCAAGCGTTTTCAAACATTAAAATGCGATCCCCAACTCCAATACCCAACGCACCACCGGAAGCTCCTTCACCAATAATAACAATGATGATAGGCACGGGAAGATGAGACATCTCAAATAGGTTGCGCGCAATTGCTTCTCCTTGACCGCGCTCCTCGGCTCCGATGCCAGGATAGGCACCGGGTGTGTCAAGCAGACAAATAATCGGCCTCTGGAATTTCACTGCCAGCTGCATTAACCGAAGTGCCTTCCGATATCCCTCGGGATTGGGCATACCAAAATTTCTGTAGATGTTGGACCGTGTGTCTCTTCCCTTTTGGTGTCCTACAATGAGTACTGTTTCCTTATTTATAGTACAAAAACCTGCAACGATCGCTTTGTCGTCCCCAAATCGACGATCACCATGCAACTCAATAAAATCTTCCGTTATCAGTGGAATATAGTCCAGCGTGTAAGGTCGATCCGGATGACGGGCAAGTTGAACGCGCTGCCAGCGAGTCAAATTGTTATAAACATTCTCGCGAAGTTGATCCACTTTATTTTCGAGCGTCGCAATTTCATCCGCGATGTCAAGATTGTCAGCATACTTCCGCATCTCCACAATCTTCTGTTCAAGCTCGATGATGGGCCGCTCAAAATCCAGCGTCACTTTTGCCATGGACAATATCTCCTTGTCATACTCTCATTTTCTCTTTGCTTTTTTTTCGCCAATCGCGAAATCGCAACCAAGTCTTGATCAAAATCTCCAGATCAAGAAGAACACTCTGATTACGTGCATAATAGAGATAGTATTGATTCATTTCATCGTCCGATAATGTTCCATCTTGCTGAAGCTGTACCAAACCACAGAGACCTGGTTTCCCAAGAAATAAAGATTCGCTCGTGGGTTTCTCCGCTCGCTGGTCGCTGAGAGGCGGACCAACAAGACTCATCCTTCCGCCGAAAACATGCGATAATCCGACAAGGAAACCGTTCGATTCCGCTCCTTCTTTTGCAGCAGACAATCGAAAAATAGGATAAACCGTTATCAAGAGCAATCCCGAAAATACGAGATCAAATACTCTTTTTGTGAAGCGATGAAACGGTTTGTCAATGTTATAGGCGATCTGGACAAGCGGCAGATTTTCAAGACTATCCACACTCGCTTTTCCTACAATCACTTCCATGGTCGTCGGAACAAGGTGGAAAGCAACTGCCTGCTCGCGACTTTTGCCGATAACAGAGAGTATCTGCATGTAACTCAGTGCCTGCGGTGCAAAGATAACATCGCTAATTTTTTGTTTTTTGATGATCTTCCCGACATTATCGATGCTCCCAAGGACTTGCACACCATTCAGCATTTCACCAATATGCTTGTGCGTGGTCCCTACAAACCCGACAATCTCGTATCCTTCACCAACTCTCGTTCGCAATTTCCTTTGTAGACCAATTGCGTTTTTGTCAGTCCCAACAATGAGTGTTCGTTTGCCAAACAACGTTCCTCTGCCATGCGCCGTTGTTTTTCCAAGTAGCCGAAAAATCAATCGCCATCCAGGAATGAGAACCATCGCAAAAATCCCTGAGATTGCAACGATCATCCTGCTGAAGGCAAAATCCCTAAAGAACGCTGTGAGAGCAGAAATTAAAATGTAAGCAAAGAATGTCGCCACAATGGAACGGGAGATGGACATACGGCGCTGAGTGTACACTCCTGCGGCGTATAAGCATCCAATGGCAATAACTGCTGGAATACTGAATACGACAGGATACGCATACGCGGGATAGTGGAATATTCTTCCTGTCCAAATTTCCTCTGCCATAAGAAGACTTATTGTTACTGCTGTGAAATCGAGAATAGCTATTTTCAATGGCCGAAATATTGAATTCAAAAATGCGGCAAAGGAGACAAGCGCAATCGACATCCGCAGAACCATTGAGAACAAGAAAGAAGATCGGACGTGCTTTTCCACAAAAAGTCGCATCGCTTCATAGAACGTATGAATTTCGTCTATACTACTACGTCGTGTGCTCTCCCCTTTGTAATGGATGATTTGTGTAGAGTGCACGTAGTAAATCTGCCAACCTGCCTGATGGATACGGTAGCACCAATCAAGATCCTCTCCGTACATAAAAAAGCTCTCATCTAACCCACCAACCTGCTCGAGCGTTTCTTTCCGCACGATCATAAACGAGCCGCTCACAGCTTCAACCGGATTTGTTTCCTCAATACTCAGGTATGTAAGATTGTACTTTCCAAAGAGCTTTGTCTTTGGAAATAATTTGCTGAGACCGAATATCTTTGAGAATGCAACCCATGGAGTGGGAAAACTTCGCCGGCATGCAGGTTCAATGCTACCATCCGGATTAAGAATCTTGCATCCTGCAAGCCCGACTTCGGGATGGTTCTTTAAAAATTCAACCATCACTCGGATAGTATCTTCCTGCACAATGGTATCGGGATTGATAAGAAGGAGGAATTTTCCGCGCGTCTGTTTGAGAGCAATATTATTAGCTTTGGCAAATCCGAAGTTAGTTGTATTTAAAATGAGCTTTACAGAAGGAAACTGTCGACGCACCATTTCAACGCTTCCGTCATCCGAAGCATTATCAACCACTACAATTTCCGAACGGATTCCCTTCAGAGCTTTTTGAATCGATACAAGCGCTTGATGAAGAAAATCGCAGACATTATAGTTAACGATGATAACCGAAACATCCAGCACACTTGCTCGCCGAAACGCTTTCGTGTGCAGGCGTAATTGTCTGCGTGATCCAGCCATACGTTCAGCGGCTTCCTTTTGAGAAGAAATGCCTAAACTTCAACCTCCATACCATCCACGCTGCTTCATAGACGATATGTTTCGACATTTTTGAAACACCTGCTCGCCGATCGACAAAGACGATAGGAACTTCGCACACACGGAAACCTTTTTTCCACGCCATGAAGTTTGTCTCAATTTGAAAGCTGTAACCATTCGATGTAATGGCATCGAGATCTAAGCTCTCCAAAACGGCTCGGCGGTAGCATTTAAAACCGGCTGTTGCATCTCGCACCGGTAGACCGGTCACGAATCGTGTGTACATATTTGCGGCATAGCTTAAGATCAATCGACTCATAGGCCAATTCACAACGTTCACACCTGAAATGTACCTCGAACCGATAACGAGATCGCATTCCTCTGTCATCGCAAGAAGTTTTAACAGCGATTTTGGATCATGCGAGAAATCAGCATCCATCTCAAAGGCAAAATCAAAATCATGGGAAAGAGCATATTTAAATCCTGCCACATACGCAGTTCCGAGACCTCGCTTACTCGGTCGTTCAAGGAGATGAATTCGTGAATTACTCTTCTGCATCTCTTTAACCAAATTCGCCGTTCCATCCGGTGAATTATCGTCAACAATGAGCACATGAAATCCTTCATCCTGAGCCAGTACCTCAGGAATAATCTTTAAAACATTGTCTGCTTCATTGTATGTCGGAATAATAACGAGTGAACGCTTCATAGAATCACCGAATTAATTCTTCATCGCTTCTACTACTGATTGGACAATGTACTTCTGTTGTTCTTCATCAAGTTCCGTATGCATCGGCAGCGAGAGCACTTCATCCGCTGCTTTTTCGGTCACAGGAAATGTTCCTTTGGGTTTTCCTGCCGCGCTATATGCTTCCTGCAAATGCAGAGGAATGGGATAGTAAATACCATGAGGGACTTTCTCTTCGCTTAGAGCATGTGACACCTTATCTCGATTCTTCAATCGAATGGTATACTGATGAAATACATGTTTGCCATATGATGCTTCACATGGAACCTCAATACCTGAACCTGCGAACAAACGGTTATACACCGAAGCAGCTGAACGCCGCGCGTGAGTCCATTGGTCAAGGTACCGTAACTTTATTCGAAGTAAAGCAGCCTGCAGGGCATCTAACCTGCTGTTGACTCCGACAATTTCATGTTTATACCGTACACGCGAGCCGTGCACAACGATCATCCGCAATTTTTCAGCCAAAACCGCATCATTTGTCACTATCATACCGGCATCACCAAAGGCTCCAAGATTTTTACTTGGGAAGAAACTGATACAGCCCATCGTCCCAATGCCGCCGACCTTTTTCCCTTTGTAATCTGCACCGATAGCCTGACACATATCTTCTATGATTGGTATGCCGTGATGGTTTGCTACACGTACCAACGGGTCCATATCTACAGATTGTCCATAGAGGTGCACCGGAATAATTGCTTTTGTATTTTTTGTAATTACCTCTTCTATTTTTGAGGGATCCAGATTATATGTGGCAGGATCGATGTCAACATAGATTGGCTTTGCACCCAGCAAAACAATCGTTTCTGTTGTTGCAGCGAATGTGAACGGCGTTGTTACTACTTCGTCTCCTGGTCCAATGCCAAGCGCCATCATCGCAACCATCAATGCATCGGTTCCGGACGCACATCCAACGGCATATTTCACACTGAGATATCGTGCAATTTCGTTCTCAAACTCGGACACTTCTCTACCGAGAATGTACTGACCGGATGCAATGACTCTCAGGGCGGCTTCATCAATTTCTTTCTTAATCTTCTTATACTGACCTACGACATCAACCATATGTATGGGGTTCACTGAATCACCTTTTAAGATACATTTTTTTTAGACCTTCATGGTTCGGCAGTATACTTCCTGTTCAATTTAGTAAAATATTGACAGATATTTTTGATCTTTTCTCAAACTTCACATCATGCAGTTTACCGGACTCATTCTGTTTTAATTATGCATGTCCTTTCCCGGCTATCATGACATAGAGAGTGTTAAAAAGAATTTTGAGGTCCATTCGCCATGAGAGATTTTCAATATAGAAGAGATCGTACTTGATCTTAGCTCGCACGTCTTCCATATTCTCATCATATTTATGTTTCACCTGTGCCCAACCGGTAATACCGGGCCTTACGCGATGACGGTGATTATACAATGGAACTTCTTTCGTAATCTTGTCCACAAAGAACGGGCGTTCAGGCCGTGGCCCCACCAAACTCATATCACCTATAAGCACGTTGACAAACTGCGGAAGTTCATCAAGGTGCGTCTTTCGAAGAAAGCGGCCAAGTCGTGTCACACGAGGATCGTTCTTCCCTGCCCAAACCGGACCAGAATGTCTTTCTGCATCGGTCCACATAGAACGGAATTTAAGTATCTTAAAATGTCTTCCATTCCTGCCGACCCGCGTTTGACGATAGAGTACAGGTCCTCTTGAATCAACTTTGATGAGAAGAGCTATGAGCATCCACAACGGGAATCCGATGATAAGCACTGACAGTGAAAACAGGCAATCAAGTACTCGCTTTGCCGCCTCTTCCCATGGCTTCATCAATTGCGGGCGCACATCCATGAGCGGTAAACCATAGAGAGAACTGATCCGCGCCTGTCCGCTGACGATATCATATAAATCAGGCATAATTTTCATTCCAATATCGACGGAATCGCATTGGCGCATGATATCTATCAATTGACTGTGTTCTGTTGTGTCGAGTCCAATCAGAACTTCATGAATTGTATGTTTCTTAATAAGATGAGACACATCTTGAATTGAACCCAAGACAGGAATATTTTGATAAGTGTTTCTCTTTACCCGCTGTGTGCTGTCGATCTTCGCTCCTGCTTTTACAAATCCTACAACTTTATATCCCAATGCTGGATACTTCAGAACCATATCGCACAGTTTAAAAGCTTTATCCGACCAACCAACGATTATGGTATTCCGAAGCCCAACTCCGGCGACGAGCAACTTCCTTTGAACAAATCGCTGTATCAGCCTGCCGGAAATTACTAACGTAGTCAGAGCAATCCAGTACCCAAGGATCAGAAGACGCGATTGGACGATGGTTTCACTGGAAGTATCATCCAGGAAGATGAGAAAGAACAAAATCAAAGCGCCGACAATCGTTGATCGAACAATCGTGAGGATTTCATCGATACGGGATTGTTCATACCACAAACGGTAGAGACCGAACAGACCAAACCAGATGAGCCAGTACACACAGATGAACATCATAGGCAGGAGAAGTTCAGGCTCGATACTGTACGGAATCCACCCGCTTCGTACACGGAAAACGTAGTACGCCAGATATGCCAGATTGATAGTGAGAATATCGATCAGTATTGTAATAATATGTTGACGACGAGAATTCATTGCGTACTTATTTTTTAATGCAAAAGTCAACAGCCCCATAAGAGCAGCGTCATTGCTTTAGTTGCACACCAAACGCTTATAGAAGTCAGAACAAGTTCAGATAATCTCGCACACCGTGAAGGATTCTATGGATATATATCTCTTGTTCTTCAAGAGTATAGAAGATCAAGTAGTTTTGAACAACGAGGTAACGATAACCCAAACGCATCAACTCTTCTTCATTTGGGATTCTTCCAAGTTGTGAGTTTTTCGAAAGAAGAATGAGGTTCTTTTCTATCTTTGCTGCAAGCGCGTCAGCTGCCGATGGCTTATCTGCAGCAATGTAATTGACAATCTCAAAAAGATCATCCTCGGCAGCTCGCAAAAGCCGAATCGTGTACTCAGGCCGCTTCACGTATGCGCTTTCGAAGTTCTTTCATTACTTGCGATAGAGTTCGTCCTTTACCACCGCTTGCTTTCTGAGCTTGTGCAACAGCAAGCTTACTGAAGAGATCAAGTTTCAATTGGAGTTTACTATATTGAGCTATTGACATGACGACCATATCCCCCTCACCATTCTTTGTGATGAAAATTGGCTCATTCGATTGGTGAGCAAGATCCGAGATTTCATTGGCTTTGTTCCTCAGATCTGAAATTGCTTTGATGATTGGCATTGTTTTCTCCGATTATGTTATATCAATATTATATCATTAATATGAGAATAGCAAATCACAGCTCTTATCAGAGTTCTATTATCTTTCTTCTCTTGAGCTATAAATATTTCGTCCCTGCATAAATCAATTTCAAAAAATTATTTCAATAGCTCTGGTAGGGGCGTGATCCTCACACATAACCAAAGATCAAGAGAGAAGTCCCAGAAGGGCGAAATAATATTAATGTTTCATCAATATATCCAAAATTCTCTCAGATGCGTGACCGTCACCATATGGATTTTGATGGATATCATATTTAATCTTTCCTTCGATGGTGCGCTGGACTGATGTACATATTTTTTCGACGTTCGTCCCGACCAACTCCGACATACCAAGATTCACACTTTCCATCCGTTCCGTCACTTCGCGTAAAACAATACAGTGTTTTCCAAACGAAGGAGCTTCCTCCTGAATACCTCCCGAATCAGAAAGTGCAAACTCGCAGTGCTTCATAAGCGTGAGGATTTCCAGATATGGAATGGGCGGGATCAACTTGACATTGCCGATATTTCCCAGAAATGCATGCACCGGACCTTTCACATGAGGATTCAGATGCACAGGATATACAAATTGATACTGAGGATACCGCAAAGCACATTCCCGGATTGCCGTACAGATATTTTTAAATCCCCCGCCAAAGCTTTCACGTCGATGGGCTGTGATAAGGACAAAGGGCTTTCGTACATCCAGTGCAATGAGTTCAAGTTTATCAAGATTATGTTTTTCCTGAATCAATCGCAGTGAATCCACAACGGTATTACCGGTCACAAAAAGCGTTTCCTTTGGCGTTCCCTCACGCAGCAAATTATCCTGCGCCATTGTGGTCGGACAGAAATTATATTTCGAAACTATACTAATAAGCCGGCGATTGCACTCTTCCGGATACGGAGCATCCATATTGAAAGTGCGCAATCCAGCTTCGATGTGAGCAACCGGTACTTTCATATTAAACGCGCATAATGCTGTCATCGCTGCCGTGGTGGTATCACCCTGCACCATCACAACATCCGGCTTTGCCTGCTCGATGACAGGTGGTAATTTTCCAAAAACCGATTCGGAGATCATGTTCAGTGTTTGATTCGGACGCATGATTTGAAGATCATTATCGGGTTTTACATCAAAGATCGAAAGCGCCTCCAGCGCCATCGTTTTATGCTGGCCTGTAAGGCAATAGATGACCTTTGCATCATTTCGCTTGCGCGCTTCGATTACGACAGGAACAGTTTTAATAATCTCCGGGCGTGTACCGGCAATAATAAGGATGGTTTTCAACGAGGCTTTTTCCCATTTTCAAAGAATGCATTGAGGGTTTTCAAGTTTTTTTTACTGATTCACACTTTTCATCTTAAGTAAGAAAGTAGTCAATTCTTTCAAGTAATTCACCTATATATAGAGAAGGGATTATTAATAACTAATTTTGCCTTTATACTTCCAAAAAAAATATAAAACAGCCTTAAAATGCAGTAAAGTCAATTTTGTAAAAAATTTCTTTTTAGTTATTCTTTGTTCGTAGTGTATAATGCTTGTAAAGGGATAATAATACACTCGCCATCCATTCTTATACATTCGTAGGCAATAATCGATATCTTCCGGTCCATAAAATATTTTTTCATCGAGGAAGCCTATTTTCTCCATGGCTTCCCGCCTTATACACTGACATGCTCCAATAACATAATCGACTTGCCGAATATCCAACCTGTCCCATTCGGCCATTTCATGCCAACGTAATATTTTACTATTACGTGCAATTGAAAGAAATTCAAACCTTCTTAAAATAAATGCTAATACATTAGGGAAACGCCGACCACTTGGCTGCACTCTTCCATCTGGAAAGATTAACTTCGCACCACATAGACCTGCATCCGGGGTTTTATCCATAAACTCTACAAGCTTCAATAGAGAATTGTCGATAAACAGCATATCAGCATCGAGGGTAACGATATATTTTCCTTTCGCAATTCTAAAAGCCTGATTTCGTGCTGGCGCTACACCTCTATTCTCAGAATTTTTTATTAGTACAGCACCTTGATATTCCTTCTCGATCAATTCACTCGTGCCATCTTGAGAATTATTATCGACTATAATAAGCTCTTTTGATATTCCATTCGTGTGCAGCATAATAGATTTAAGCATTTCACTTAACATCGATTTCATTCGCCAAGATATTATTACAATACTAATGTCGTAGCAATTATTTTCTATTCGTTCCACGCTATCCTTCTAATTCATTTAATGAATTAAAAACGTCTAGTATTCCACTGACATATCTTTCGACTGTATATTTTTTAGATCGCGCTATGCCTTGAACACGCATTCTTGCATAAAGTTCTTTGTCTGCAATTAATCTCAAGATGTCATCAGCCATCGACTTATAATCGTGGGGATCGTGCAGTATCCCTCCATCGCCAACGATTTCTCTAAGAGATGTATTATTCGATGTTATCACTGGAAGTCCACATTGCATTGCTTCTAAGGGAGGGTAGCCGAAACCTTCATATAATGAAGGAAAAAGAAAAACATTGGAAATATTATACAACTTTTTAAGCATGAGGTCATCAATGTTTGAATGAAGGAAGACATTCTTCCGTTTCTGTATAGCAGACAAAATTCTATTGCTTCCATGCCCCAATTTCCCCACCAGTAAAAAGTCAACGTCTTTATTTCTTTCATATATTTCATCAGCAACTTTGAGTATACCTAAGATATTCTTACGATTTTCGATCACTCCAACATAGAGAACAACAAACGGTGAAAGATGTAAGGATGATTTAATTTTATTTTTTTCCTCTTCAATAAGTCCAAGAGGTTTAAATTCAGTATTTGCAGACGGATAAACGACTTTAACTTTATCAGTATTAAGATTATAATGCTTTATAATATCATTTTTGGAATATTCCGATATTGTGATAATTACATCGCTAATTTTTATTGAAAAATGAGAAAGAAATTGGAGATATGTTCTATAAATAAACGGCAAATATTTTCTATCCTTTTTGTAAATAACATCATTAACAACAGATATATACTTACACCCTTTTATTTTAATTAATGGAACTATTTGATTTATTGATAACAAAATGTCAATGTTATATTTTTTTAAGTAAAGAGGTAAAACAAAAATACTCCATATTGGAGAAAATATTTTTTGTGGCAATAAACACCGAACTGTAGTAACATTCGTGTAAAACTTACAATCATGAGGTATAGATCCATAAGAAAAAAGAAAGTACTTATTGCCGCTATCATACTTTGGTATCTCATCGAGCATAATCATCAAAGATCGGCCAATTCCAGTAATTCGTCTTTCTAGAAGCCGAGCATCTATACCTATGTTCATAATTTTCTTCATTACTTCATACGTATTCTCAATCAACCACTATCTTAAATCATTGTAATATATTTCATAATATAATACTGTGCTATTATTTGTTACTAATATATTTTTATAAAATATATTAGTGGTTAATCAATTTTATTTATCATTCTATTCACTAATAAATAGACAAACGCTTTAAGCTTCTGTTTTGATTTTACCTTATTCAATGGAAATATCAACAACCAAATACCCATTTGAGTAAATAATTGTATGTACAACATCAATCTCATTATAGCTTTATGTAAAAATAAATAATGTTTCGATATGAAAATATATTTGCTTGAGTAGGTTCTAATCGTATACAAATAATAATCTCTTTTACCAGAAACACTGCCTACATGATGAATAGCTAAAGAGGGAACGTACGCTATTCGAAGTCCTCGGTTAGAAACTCGTTTGCATAAATCAACTTCTTCAAAAAACATGAAGTAATCCTTATCAAAGCCATCAATGATTCTGAACAATTCAGACGTGATAAATATACAGGCTCCCAAAATCCAATGAACCGACAAATATTCTTTTTTTCTGAATTTTGTGTATAGAAAAATGAGAAATCCTTCAAAAAAAACTCCTATACCAAATAATCCCGCTATTTCAAAAATAATATTTGGGGAAAAACCGGCTGAATAGTCAAAGAATGGTGATCGAACCTGCTGTTGGGGGCCACTGACACCAATAGACACATCCCTTTCGAGCAACTCAATCATTCTAGTGAAAATATTTTCTCTGATTATTGTATCAGGGTTTAAAAAACAAATATATCTCCCCTTGGCTTTCGTGAAACCATAGTTGCATCCCTTTCCAAACCCTAGATTATTATCCAAGTAGTAAAAATGAATGTTCTCTTGTTGGTTTTTATTTTCTACTTGTTTCAGATCTTTGTTTGGAGAATTATTATCAACAATAATTATTTCGTAGGATAAAGTGTCGGTCGATTTTATGACCTGCAGCAAGCTATGAAGGCAATTTTCAATTTCTCTCGCTAACTCATAATTAATAATTACGATAGAAACATCAATCATTTTTTGATTCACTGGATTTTCGGCATACATATTGTACGACTCGTACTAGTTACTGTTTTTATGCTATCTGTTAAATTTCTTCAACTTGGAAATGATAAAATCCCTTTCTACTTTTAGCAAAAGAGAATGCCATGAAATTAATAAAAAGACACTTAGTACGACTATTGATAGGAGTAACTTATAATAAGTATTCCCGCCTATAACAAATATTACAGATGAGAAAAGAATTAAAAGAATTATCAATATATGAATCGGTTTAACTTTGATAGTTATTTTATTAGAATTTAATTTATGTGCGAAAAACCATAATATTACTGAATCAACCGCTGTTCGAATTCCCCATGCACATGCTGCCCCATTTATTCCTCCCTCTTTAACGCTGAACCACATGAGGAGAAAATAGAAAGGCAGCTCAATGAGCTGTACTTTGGCAGTAACATCTGCTCTCCCTATCCCATCGAGGAAAGCATATGGTATATATCCAATACTATTGAAAAGTACGCCTACCGCGAGGATTTGTAAGATCACATAACTGTGCTCAGCAAACTGTTTTCCAATCCAAAGCGTCATTCCTTCTTGTGCAAACACAACAATGAAGAATACAATTGGAAAAAGAATAAGAAATATGTACTTGGTTGCTCGTATTATCAATTTATTTGTGTACTCAGGGTCTCGCATATGCGTAGCTGAAATGGCTGGAAACAAAACTCCTGCAAATGCACCTGGTATTATCAATAATTTCGATGTTATCTCATAAGGAGTAACATAATATGCTATAGCACCGGCTGATATCACGGTGCCAATCATAAATCTATCAAGATATAAATTAAGGGGTACTACAATGCTCGAGATGCTCATCCAACTACTGAGCCTTAAAATTGGCTTAATAAGCGTTCGTTTAAAAATTCTTGTTGACTTCAGCGCAGGATTAATCTTAAAACTTTGATATAAATATAATATCCACACAATAATTCTAAAAATCACTAATGACGAAATAATCCAAACTAAATTCTTTGTGAGAAATAGGCAAAATAATGGCACAATAAAAGAGGAAATACCAAGTAAAACTCTAATGATGTTAATAACACCAAATTCTTGATAAGCTTCTAAAATACCTCGAATACTAGCAGATGTTGCAACAACTGGAATTGAAAATACAATAATATAAAACGACTGAAGGGTCTCTAATTTTAAATTATTTGATACTTTAAAAATATCATAAACGAAAAAAGGGATAAAGAAAAACAAAGCAGCGGCGACACATAAACTTACAAATAATATTAGAAAAAAAGCTGTCCAGAAAAGTGGTGGGATATGTTCGCTTTCGCTTGAACCAATTTTTCCAGCAATGAGCTTTGTAACAGACCTTCCTATACCCAAATCAAACAGGCTAAAATAACCAACAACAACCCATGCAATACTCAGAATACCAAAGCGTTCGTTGCCTAATCCATGTATTAAGTAAGGTAGTACAAGCACAGCAACAATCAATGGTATTCCAAAGCCTATAAGATTATAAATGCTATTTTTAGCTAATGATGTACCTTTGAATTTATTGTGAATAACCTTTTCTTCCACAAGTTTTCGATTACAATTGGGGCTTCGTACGAGTAGCCATTTTTTCTAAAATAGGCAAATACGCGATAATCAATATTTGACTAAAAAACCATTGGTTAAGCCTAGTGACAATTACTAAAAAAGAGAACCCAACAACTAAATAAAGATAAACAAGTACAGTCAATATTATTAAGCTGTTTTTCTCGTAAAAAATAAACCATAGGAACGTAATTATCAGACCAAGTAAATAGGGAACTAAAAAAACTCCTACCACTCCATAGTCAGCATGCAATTCACGTAAATAGGTGCCCGTATTGGTCCACATAGGGATATGGTACCCCTTCTGGAAAAAAGGAGGTTCCTCTGCTACCTTTAACTTCGATAGGAATTCATACACAATTCTAAATGAATTTTCTCCAAATTTTGCATCTTCTTTTTCAAGTTCAAGATATTTACTGAATACACCTACGTCACTGCTTAAATATAGATACACAGTTGGAGTAAGTATCATGCTTCCTTGGAGATCTTTTAGAACCTTGCTTGTCCCTGGGATATTTTCCTTAGCCCCTTTCGCAACCCTTACAAACGACGATGAGATAATAATGAATACTATGAAAAGTGCACCAGCAGCAAAAGCGTTTGTCTTTAAAAATTTAAACCGTTGTAGAGAATCGTGCTTGAGGAGATTCCTCATAAGAAAAAATGTAAAAAAGAATTCCATCGTTGACAACAACATCTCTCCACGGCCAAAATATGTTAACTCCTTAAGAACAACACAAATCAAAGGAAAAAATGATAAAAAAGAAAACTTCCCTTTATACGCTGTATATATTGCAGCGAGAAAAACTCCCACATAAATAAATGAAGGTAAAAAGGGAATAAATTCTTTTATTTCGCCCCTCACATTGAGGTGATATATGAGAGCGGCATTGAGGAAAACAGCAGGAATACTTCCAAACATCTTGATTAATACATACCATCGCTGAATTGCAACGAATAATCCGATAAAACTAAAAAATATCGCTGAATACTTTAAGACTTTCCCCTTATCGGCAAAAATTGGCAGAGAGACTGTTGTTTGGCGCGGAGAATATGTCTCTCCCCGTAATGATCTCGCACTGATAACCGTTAAAATCCCAAAAATAAAAGACACCGAAGAGCCAACAATAAAAAACCAGGCCAAAATAATTAGATCCGGATAAGGAAGCAATTTTAATTCATAAAAAAATGTTAGCATCCCCATAGACAACGAATACGCTGTGAGATGATTAAACCAGCATCCAAAGAATTTCTTGCCTCCCACTATTCCGAAAAATATAATGATGCCAACAAATAACAAGCTCATAAGGCACTAATTCCTTAATTTATATAATTTCTTAATAGACCGAACAAAGAGCGCAAATCGTTCTTGTAAAGGGTTGTCAAATTTTTCTCTTCGCACAGCCTTTTCACTTATAAATACAAATGGTATTAAGCTAAAAAGAGCGAGAAAGAAGAAGCCAATAATTATTACCGCCCGCTTTGGGCTGTATTTCAGTTGAGGTGGAACTGCCTTATCGATCACCATGACCGCTGGGATACTTTTCTGTTCCTCTACTTTCGCTTGTTCATACATTGGCAGAACAATTTCTAAGATGGATTGCTGAATTTGAACTTCTCGGTAGGTTCTTAAATACTGAATAGCTATATCAGGCAATTGCTTGAATGCGAAGAAAACATTTGATGTGAGTCCTAAATCTGATGAGTTCTTAAGTTCTTGTACTTTCTTTTTTAATAAAGTAACTTCTGTAGCTACACCTTTATATTGGGGAGAATTATCGCCATACTGTCCTTTCAATAAGTATGCTTCTAATTCTTTTTTGGTTAACATTCCTTCAATTTCTGCTGCCGCTTTTACAGCAACTTCTAATTGCTCAGGAACAGCAACAATTCCATATTTTTTCTGGAATCTATAAAGTCCCTCTTCGGCAATTTTCAAGTCTTCTATATTTTTTAGGTATCTCTTTTCTAAAAAAATCCTATTATTCTTTGCACGCTCTGAATTGTAAATAATATTCAAACTATCGGCAATGTGAATGAAATAATTCGCTATATCTGCCGCAACTTTTGGATCTTCATTTATAACACTAACTTCTATCATCCCATATTCATTGGGAGTCGTTGAAAAATCAGCTTTTAATGCTTTTAATGCTTTATCAACGTTTCCATCATTAATATTGTAATACTTCATCAGATCAAATTCGTCGATAACCCTTGTAAGCGCTGTTCTGCTATTCATTATCCCCAACATAACATCTTCGGAGGTATTACTTGACACACCGAACATTTTTGAGCCCAGCGCTGCAATAGATGATTTACCACCAAGAAGACTTGTCAGCCCTCCAAGACCCGATTGCTCTTCAGGCGGAATCATAATTGTTGTCGTTGCTTTATATTCTTTTATAATAAGGAAAGCTATGGCAGTGCTAATCGCAACCACAATAAGTAAATTAAGAATTAAAAAATTCTTCCATTTTATTAGAATGTAGAGATAGTCAGTCATGGTGAAATTCTGCTGTTGAATTTTTTCATTCATGTCTTTTCCTTGCTCTTTGATTATTTACGTAACTGAATCACTATTAACACAGTGGTAGCAATTCACGTTTCCACGCTTTCAATAATGTCTATTGCCCGGAGATAGTAATCGAAATCACTCTTTCTTTTCTCCCAATACATTCCAAACCACTTTTTTTATTCTTTCACAATACATTATATCAAGTTATATTCTTTACAATCTGCACCATGAACTCCTGAATGTTTGCTGGGCACATGTCGAATATACCCATGGAATTATGTACAATTCGATAAACGTCGTTTCTATTTGATATATACTAAGTGTAGAGGAAAATTATTTCTTCAACTGGATCGTAATCAACACTATACTCACCGCTACACTGATAATGGAAGCTGTCTGGCCCACTATATTCCAATAATAGGTAGCCGGCCTAATAGGATCTTTCGGAACCCAAATATAATCACCCTCTTCAATCTTCGTCTCGGAAGGAGACAACCATTGCCGTGAACCGCATTTAATGATCATGACATCTCCGCTGCGGGCATTATCCGTATATCCACCAGCCCTTCTAATGTAATATTTAAATCCTTCATCTTTCATAAACGGCACATTCCCCGGTAAAACAACTTGTCCAAAAACATATACTGTTTTTTGAATTGTTGGAATACGAATCCAATCGCCATTCTGAAGAACAACGTCCTTGGTGGTATCTTTTTTCTCAAACAGATCGACGAAATCAACATTCACTTCTTCATAATTGGCTCTGAGCTGGCTTTCAATTGCATAGTAGGTTGTATCTTCCGGTATTCCCCCGCCTCGTAGACTGCGGATATGGTCAAATTGTTGCTCGGTCATCGAAAGGGGGCTGTGAATAATTTGTGCAGCATTCAATGAGGCATATTCCGTGAATCCCCCCGCCCATGCAATCACCTGTGATAATTTTGTGTTCCCTTTTATGATAGGATAAGTACCAGGATAACGGACTTCTCCTTCGACAAATACATGATAATCTTCCCGAATATCAGGCAGCTCCTTCACAACGATCCGATCCCCCGGAACAAGTAGAAAATTTTTCTGTGCACCAAGTTTTACCTGGTTGAAATTGTAGCTGGTGAAGACCTGTTGTCCCGTATCAGTATCATAACGGTACACTATGATACTATCTGTGATTGCCCGTGAAGTAAAACCATATGCGAGTTCTATAGCACTGAGGAAATTGTCTCCTTCAGCCAGCTCAAAACTGCCTTGAACATTTACTCCGCCGTAGACGCCAAACACGTTTTTCTTGGGATCAATGCGCGGCACAAAAACTTCATCCCCTTCGCGAAGAAATGGATTCCATCTGCCATCTCTGGTAGAGTAATATTGGAGAATATCTGCGCGAACAATTTCCCCCGTATGCCGCGTCACGCGAATATTCCGCCTTGTTTGATAGCTTTCGTCGAATTGAGTCGCTATATCTTTCCGAATTTCTTTTCCTAAATTAATATCCTTAGTTTCTGGAACGACATCTTTCTGTTTTTTGTTTGCCATTGCTATCGCGTTGTCTACACGATCCGTTGCATAGAGTATATATTTTCCCGGATAGTGAACTGCACCTGTAACAGTGATAGATATTTGTCTGGGGCTAAGGAGTGTTACGGATGGATCGCCCGTAAGATATTTCTTTTTGATTTCCGTGATGACTTTTTTCTTGGCTTCACTCAGGGTTAAATCTGTAATACGGACTTCACCGACAGTTGGAACAATAAGAGTCCCCTCCGGTGTAACGGTGAGAGAAAAATTGAGCGGCGGACTTGTCCAAATATTAACAGAAAGAATATCGGATGGCCCCACAAAGTACTGATCAGGATCAACAGGCCCCTCCAAGGGCGGTACATTATTGATGGGCGCTTGGATCATGCTCTTAAGGTCTGACTTTGATTCCTCCTGTAATTCCAGTTTTGTATCCGTTGTCCATTGTGCATTGGATATTAACATGAAGCCATACCACGAACACAAACAGAGAATGGCTATTCTGAAATTCCAGAACTTCAATAATCGATTTTGTTTCATCATATTCACCACTGCTTATTCTATTTCGCTCCTAAAGGAGCTTTTTTGTTTTATTAATTCTATTTCTATAATTATTTCACCCCTGCGAGACTCAATTTCCTCAGCGTTATTTATTCGGGCGAAGTTACTTCGCCCTTACGATTTTTTAATATCTCAACTACTTATCGACTCATTGGCTCTTCTGCTTCTTTTCTACCACTTTCATACCGCCGTATAAAAGCTTATAGTATTCTTTATATTCGCCGCTCATGATCCGTTTCCACCACTGCTGATGATCGACGTACCACTTGGTTGTTTCTCCAATACCACGTTCGAATGTGTAGGATGGAATCCAACCAAGTTCGCGTTGAATCTTGCTCGAATCAATCGCGTACCTTCGGTCATGGCCGGGACGATCTTTTACATATGTGATCAGTGACTCCGGTTTTCCAAGGTTTTGTAAAATTAGTCTAACAATTTCAATGTTCGTTTTTTCGTTGTTCCCACCAATGTTGTATACTTCACCTATTCGTCCTCGATGAAGCACTTCATCAAGTGCCGAACAATGATCTTTCACATGAAGCCAATCTCGGATATTCATACCATCGCCATACACCGGCAGCGAAGTATCATTCAGAGCGTTTGCAATCATGAGTGGGATCAGTTTTTCCGGAAATTGATATGGTCCGTAATTATTTGAGCAACGAGTCAATACAACAGGCAAACCAAACGTATGTTGATATGCAAGCGCGAGCATGTCAGCGGAAGCTTTGCTGGCAGAATATGGACTGTTCGGATGCAATGATGTTTCTTCAGTGAAAAGTCCCGTCAATCCAAGTGATCCGTATACTTCATCGGTAGAAACTTGCAGGAACCGCTTGATCTTCAATTCTTTTGCAACTTCCAGCAACACATGTGTGCCTACGATATTCGTCTGCACAAACTCCGCCGCTCCAAGGATGCTGCGATCAACATGCGATTCCGCCGCAAAATTTATAATCGCGTCAATCTCATATCGCATCACACAAAGTTGGACTCGCGTTTTATCGCAAATATCCCCTTTCTCAAATGCATAGCGAGGCTCCTTATCCGCACCGGCCAAGTTCTCTAAATTACCTGCGTACGTAAGCTTATCAAGATTAATGACACGGTATTCCGGATATTTGTCAAAAATATACCGGATAAAATTACTTCCGACAAAACCCGCACCGCCTGTCACCAGAAGATTCATTGATTCTTAATCCAATTGATATGGTGAATTTGGATCGCTTTCATGCCTAATTTCATCAATGATTTCATTGTGCCCCTTTCCCGCATATAACCTGTTAGGTAAATTAATGATCCATCCCTGGATTATTCCCACGTTGCGATAAGCATGAACGACTCCTGCCGGAACAATAACGGTTTGCGGCTTCTGTTCGCCCGCATCGAACACCATTCTATGTCCGAATGTTGGAGATCGTTTTCGTGCATCCCATAAATACAACCGAAACATTGAAGGTCCGACAAAACAGAACAAATCTGCTTGATCTTTGTGTTCGTGGGGTCCGCGAGCTACTCCCGGTTCTGTCTGCGAGATATAGGACATAGCTGGCAGAAATTCTTCCGCTATTTCATCACTACGAAATAATTCCATCAACCACCCGCGATGATCTTGATATTTCATCAAATCGCGGATAATGACATCATGAATAACACCATTTTTGAAGGTCATCATAGCCTGTTAAAAATAAACTTACAAAAGAATGACCGCATTTCAAAACCGTAGTTGGACATACCTTATTATTCTTAAATGAAAACGAGGCTCATCTTTCAGATGTGAGCTTAAATATTCGATTCAACTATCAGCAGCAAAACAAACGCAGTATCAATGGCGGGAGTAGGTAACCTTCTTTTTTTGTTTTCGTTGATCAAAAATTATAAAAAAATTAGACGAATGTCAACGTTTTCCTTTACATCCGCTCGGGAGCAGAGATACCCAAAATTTTGCATCCATTTGCTAGCACAGTCTTTGTTGCAAGACATAGCGCAAGACGTGCCTTTGCAAGCTCGATTTCTGGAATAACAACGCGGTGTTCATGATAAAATTTGTGGAACGCTGTGGCGACATCGTGTAAATAGGTGGTCAACCTGTGTGGTTCGAAGCTCATCGCGCACAACTCAACGGTTTCCGGGAAGTCAAGAAGCAGTTTCACAAGTGCAATTTCGGCCGAACCTTTCAACAGATTGTATTCTATGTCGGCAAATGAATCCGCCATACTGAATGTTCCCTGCCCCTCTGCAAAACGAAGGATGCTGGCAATACGTGCATGAGCATATTGCAGGTAATAAACCGGATTCTTTTCCGATTGCTCTTTTGCAAGATTTAAATCGAATTCCAGATGACTTGATGTGGAACGCATCAAAAAGAAAAACCTTACAGCATCTGAGCCGACTTCGTCAATCAACTCATCGAGTGTGACAAAATTTGCCAGCCGTTTAGACATCTTCACTTGCTCGCCACCGCGCATCAATGTCACAAATTGATGAATGACCACCTTCACTTTTTCCGGGTCATACCCAAGGGCTTTCACTCCAGCTAAAACATCAGGAATGGTTGCTATGTGGTCTGCACCGAACACATCCACGATCAAATCGAACCCGCGCCTAAATTTTTCCCGGTGATATGCAATATCCGGCAAGCGATAGGTCGGTTCGCCCGTGGACTTGACAATAACACGATCCTGGTCAAGTCCTAATGCTGTTGTCTTGAGCCACACGGCACCATCTAAATCGTAGGCAAGATTTTTCGCCCGTAATTCCTGAATGACTTCTTGAATTTTCCCGCTGCTATAAAGCGAGTCTTCGTTGAAAAATACGTCGTGCACTACACCCATCCGCGCGAGTACTTTCTTAATGGCTTCAAATAATGCGCGCTCGGCAAATTCCTTGCATGCTGAAAGCGCTGCTTCACGCTGCAAAGAAACAATAGAATCCCCGTGTTCTCTTTTCAAATCGCCCGCAATCTCTCGGATATAATCACCCTGATATCCATCTTCAGGAAATGGGAATGCCGGATCGAAAAACTGCCGGTACCTCGCATACGTTGACTCTGCAAGCATGCGCATCTGCCTGCCTGCATTGTTATAATAATACTCGCGGGTAACATCATATCCTGCCCATACGAGAAGATTGGCAATCGTATCTCCAATAGCCGCTTGACGACCGTGGCCAACGCTGAGAGGACCCGTCGGATTAGCGCTGACATATTCCACCTGTGTCTTTTTTCCACCGCCAATATTTGTTCTTCCGAATGTTGCCGGGTGTTGCAGTATAGAACCGATCTGCGCAGTAAAAAATTCTTCCGTGAATCGGAAATTGATAAAACCCGGTCCGGCAATCTCAACCTTTGAAACGTATTTCGGATCTACATCCAGCTTGCCGACAATCTCCTGTGCAACCGCACGCGGATTTTTCTTTGCAGATTTTGCCAACAACATTGCTATGTTCGTTGTGATATCGCCGTGCGCCTCATCCTTCGGCTTATCGAACGTCAATTTTGCCGCTATCGAAACCGTTTGCTCCTTGATTGTGGGATCAGAGGTGCCGTACGAAAGCGATTTGAGCGCAGCGCCAACTTTTTCTATAAGATACTTTTTCATTCCGTTTCTGTTTGTTTCTTCTTTACCGGTTTACGCACAGTCGCTCGGCGTTTTTTTACCGCCGGCTTTGGAGCCGCTAACGGATCTTGCACTTCTGTTCTCTTCGCATCGCCCCAGAGACGATCAAGATTGTAGAACGACCTTTCTTCTTTGTGAAAAACGTGTACCACCACATCAACATAATCCAGTACAATCCATTTCAACGCTTGATACCCTTCATAATGCCACACGCGCTCATTGGATTCTTCCATACCATCGCGTACTGCGTCCGCAACAGCTTTCACCTGCGTGTCGGAATCTGTCGAGCAAATCACGAAATAATCTGCTGCGCTCGTGAGTTTTTTCAAATCCAAGATCACAACATCATGTGCTTTCTTGGATATCATCAAGTCGGCAATTCGTTTTGCGAGTGTCCCTGCTATCAACGTTTATTCCTTTCATTTAAAACTTGAAAAACCTTCAATCGGGAAAAATCTTTTCCTACAACGACTGACACATCAAGATACAAATTACGGTCAATTTTCTGAAATACTTTGTCCTGCGCAATACCAAGGGTCGATGCAAGTTTTCCTGCAGCGTCAAGATTTCCGGAACGGTCGACCACATAGGTGCGTTCGATCATTCCATCGTTGTTTCTTTTCATCTCCACGACATCGTACCCCTGTGAGCGAAGAATATTTGTCACATATTGAGCAGCCTTCATGCTTCCTGCACCATCCAACACCTCTACTTGAAGTACCCGGTCTGTCGACAACGGCAACGGATCGACTGTTGCGCTGTGGTTCGAGAAGCTTCTATGCGCAAGGATATATACGCTAACGATAAGCGCCAAGGAAAGCAGACTCAATATGCACTTCATCAACTTGCTATAACGTACCGTACGCGTCTGATGTGTAGGAACGTGTTCTCGTGGTAGATCCTCAGTATCAGTTTGGACGGCAGCGTGGGAAGGATTTGTGCGTTTCATTCCTGCCTGTTAAAAAAAGAACCGAGCAAGCTGACGAGTAACAACTCAGCTCGACCCGGCTCTAAGACACACACTCGTTTCGTATCGATGTTCAGTGACTCTCCTCCTCACCGATTCGATCAAATCCCGACATAAAACCAAACCTATCGTTGTTCAACCAATACATTGCAGGCAGTTGTCGATATTGAATTTGGAGCAATGTATTCTTGCTTGGCCGATAATTCAATTCTGCTCCAGAAAGGTATACACCTGAGATATCTTTCGTAAAGTTGCCGCCAAGATTGTTATACGGTGAATTGATCAAACTGACATCGAATTGCACCGAAAGCGGATTTGAAATCTGATATGCGAGGCTGCTCGTCAGTGTACCGAGTGAAAACCCCTTTCCGCCAGATGTCGTATAGCTTAGCGAATAGCTATTTCTCATCGTGAACCGGCTTGGATCAAACCAGCCGAAAAGCAATCCGCCATCATCCTGCCGAATCATGGATCCGGTTATCGAAGAACTCGCTTCTGGTTGAGATTTAAATTGACCAACTGCCATAAAACAAACGGCTAGCAAGGTCAATACGGTTTTTATGAGGATTTTCATTTTCACACCTTCTTTTATGAAATAATGATACTCAAATCTGAAATGATTGTCAAGGTCACACTTTCTTTACCAAAGAGACGAAATTTATCAATAGAGTGTTCCTTTAACTTTTTTTGTTTTCAGACCACCTTTCCGTATATTTTCCACACAATGATGAGTAACACAAGAGTAGAAGAGGCAGGCTGATTCATGGCAAAAATTGAGCGAGTGTATCTCATCGATGCAATGGCACTGGCGTACCGTGCCTATTTCGCATTTATACGTCAGCCGCTGATGAATTCGAAAGGTGAGAACACCAGCGCGGTCTACGGATTCGTCACGTTTTTAAATCGTATCCTCTCACAGGAGATTCCCGATCACATTGCTGTCGTCTTCGACACGGGCAAACCCACGTTCCGGCATAAGGCATATAAGGAATATAAAGCCACGCGTCAGAAAATGCCTGAAGATATGATCACACAAATTCCGGCGCTGAAAGAAGTCGTGCGTGCTTACAATATCCCTGTCGTTGAGATGGATGGTTTTGAGGCCGACGATATCATCGGCACACTTGCAAAGCAGGCAGAACGAGAAAACGCTCTCACCTTCCTCGTTACACCCGATAAAGACTTTATGCAGCTTGTCTCCAATACAACGAAAATCTACAAACCGGGCAAGCAAGGATCCGACATCGAAATTGTAGACATCGAAGGAGTGAGACAGAAATTCGGTGTTACTCCCGATAAAGTCATAGATGTTCTCGGGTTAATCGGCGATGCCTCTGATAATATACCGGGTGTACCGGGAGTTGGCGAGAAGACCGCAATCCCGCTCATCCAGAAGTATGGCAGTATCGAAGAACTGTATCGTCATCTTGACGAGATTCCTCAAAAGGGATTGCGCGCTAAATTGGAATCGAACAAAGAATTGGCGTTCCTGTCCAAGCATCTCGTTACGATTGATATCAACGTACCGCTTTCTATCAATTTCCATTCGCTCAAAGCGGAACAAAGAAACACTTCAAAGCTTATGGAATTGTTTGAAGCACTGGAATTCCGCTCGCTCCTGAGCAAGCTCCGGACGGAGACTCAGGAAGCATCAAAGAGTATTGATCCTGATATCGAGTTCACGCCTCCGGAACCCCTCTCCGATATCACCAAAGACAAACATTCCTACCGGCTCATCACAGCAGAAAAAGAGTTCATATCTCTCTGCGATAGGTTGAAATCGGCACAGGAATTTGTCTTTGATACTGAAACGACCTCCACGGATTCGTTGAATGCCGAACTCGTCGGAATTTCATTTGCCCTCAAGCCGCATGAAGCATTCTATATTGCGATCACAGGAAAGAAAACACATGGACAAGGCGGCCTCTTCGGGAACACCGTTGATGAACCTAACTTTTCAATCGGTTTGACGCCGGAATTCGTCTGTAATAAGCTCAAGCCAATTCTGGAAGATCCAAACATCAAGAAAATTGGGCATAATATTAAATATGATATCTTGGTGTTGTCGAATTATGGTATCAATGTTGAAGGCGCTCTCTTTGATTCGATGATAGCCAGCTACATGGTGCGCGCAGACGGCAAGCATAATATGGATGATGTGGCTGCAGAGTATCTCAAGTACAAAACTGTCTCCTTTTCTGATTTGGTCGGGACAGGTAAAGAGCAGAAACACATCCGTGATGTTTCTCTTCAAGCCCTTTCCGATTATTCGTGTGAAGATTCCGACATTACATTTCGCCTGTACGAAACATTTCAAAAAAAACTTCTTGAACTCGAGATGACCGAACTTTGTGAAGAAGTAGAATTCCCTTTGGTCTCAGTTCTTGCGCGGATGGAGCGTGCCGGAGTTGCTATCGATGTCGACCATCTTTCGGCTATGTCAAAAGAACTTGAGAATCAGCTTGAAAAGCTCACAAAAGAAATTCATCGAGCTGCCGGTACATCTTTCAACATTAACTCCACACAGCAACTTGCAGAGATTCTCTTCAATAAGCTCAAGCTGCAATCGGTGCGCAAAACAAAAACCGGTTTTTCCACAGATGTCGCTGTTCTTGAAACGTTGAAAGGCGTGCATCCAATCATTGAAATGCTCCTTGACTTCCGTCAATCCACAAAGTTGAAATCGACCTATATCGATGCACTTCCGAGACTCATCAACCCGAGAACCGGACGAGTGCATACATCATTCAACCAAACTGTAACTACCACTGGACGTTTATCCAGCAGCGATCCGAATATTCAGAACATTCCTATCCGTACAGAGATTGGCAGATCGATTCGGAAGGCATTCATTCCTGGCAACGCTCAATCGCTTATTCTTTCCGCCGATTATTCACAGATCGAACTCCGTGTGATGGCGCACATCTCCGGCGACGAGGGATTAACACAGGCGTTCAAGAATCATGAAGATATCCACACAACAACGGCAGCAAAAGTATTTGGTGTCAATGCAACGGATGTAACCAGAGATATGAGGCGGAAGGCAAAAGAAGTCAACTTTGGAATCATGTATGGCATCGGTGCTTACGGCCTCGCCAACCGATTAGAGATTAGTCAGAATGAAGGAAAAGAAATCATTGCTCGTTATTTTGCCCGCTTCCCCAAAGTTCAACAATATATCAACGATACAATCGCGAGCGGACGTAAAGACGGATATGTCAGCACACTTCTGGGCAGGCGGCGGTACATTCCGGATATTCGCAGTAACAACCAGAACGTTCGCCAGAACGCCGAGCGGCAAGCTATCAACATGCCGATTCAAGGAACAGCGGCAGATATGATTAAAATGGCAATGGTGCGCATCGATGCAGTTCTCAAGAAACAGAAACTTGCCAGTTCAATGCTTCTCCAGGTTCATGATGAATTGGTATTTGAAGTACAGAAGAAAGAAGAGAACATCATGAAAGAAATTGTTGAAAGAGAGATGCGGCAAGCCCTTCCCCTCTCGGTTCCTGTCGAAGTTGATCTGGGAGTAGGCAAGAATTGGTTAGAAGCACATTAGCAACTCATGTTACGCAGTCACAAACTTTTTATCATATGATGAGAACCATAGCACATAATTTCCACCTCCCCTTTTGTCCCCTCCTCCACGAGGAGGGGATACAGGGGCGGTGTATAAGCATGGAGATCTACTCGTAAAAATGAAAATGCCTTATTTGCATAACATCAGTTAGTAATTTCTATTTCCAGCGGCGAAATATCAATGAAAGTCCCCAGAGAATGACGAACACAGGCCAGTACGTAAAGACATAATGTCTCATCTCAAACCAGTCGATCACATCCCACCACCACAAGTAGTAGAGAACACCGTAACCGCCGAAGAAGAGAACGGGAATGAGAACTCCGAACCGACGAGGATCATAGAAGAACAGCATAAGAAATGAGAGTCCAAGGGCAAGTGCGAACGTCGCCGGCACGTTCCAAGGTGAAAAATCTATGAGCACCAATTTGTGAGCAACCATAGTTACGCTCACAAAAAATAAAAGGCTTCCCCAAAAGACTACTCCGCGCCGTCGTGTGATGAATGCTTGCACAACTGTCACAACACCAACCGCACTTAGACAAATCCAGAAAATTATTCCCCAACCGTAGTGGAATACATGCAGTTTATTCAGAACAAGACCGGCGCCAAGGAGAATGAGAAAAACGCCAAAGATTGGAAGTCCACTTGATTTCTTTTGTAAAGTCGGTTCCATAGATTCCTCACTATTGCTTGTTCTGTTGCGGCTGACCTTTCGGAACAATCAGATACATTAAGAAGTAGAGAATAATTCCCATACCGCCTGAAAAGACCGTAAAGATTGCATACGCAACGCGAAGTATTGTGGAATCAATACCAAAATACTCTCCTGCGCCTCCGCAAATACCGAACACTTTCTTATCAGTGAGAGAACGGCGAAACACTTGAGGATTCGTTGACTGTTCCGTCGAAGACACTGGAGGCGGAGTCTGATTCTCAGTTGATTGTTCCGATTCTCCTGGTGATGTTTGTTCAGGCGGCGTTGTTTGCAATTTACCGCGCTTGGTCAAGATATAAATTCCTGCAAGCATGAGAATGCCTGGTAATACAAACTCCCACGCTGTATCCCATAACCTGCAGAACGAGAGAATTCCAAGGTTGTCGAGAAGGAGCACTGCACCTACAGCTACAAACAAAATTCCGAAGATGCGCGCAGAACCGAATTCTGATTTCACTGGAGAAGGTGCATCACCCATCACGATCGGTCTCTCTGGAACGATGAAGAATGCAAGGACATAGAGGATAATTCCGGAACCGCCGAGAAGTGTTAAGAGGACCCAAACAAGCCGGACAATAGTTGTGTCCACATTGAGATATTCTGCAAGTCCTCCGCAGACTCCGGCAATAACTTTGTTTGTCTGACTTCGATAAAGGCGGCGCTTTTGTTCTGTCATGAGAGTCTCCTTTTGAACTGTTCTCCTCTCTCATACGGATTTTATATACGAAGGTTACAAAACCCAACGGCAAAAAGAAATCCCGATTCTGCCGCTGCAGAACCGGGATTTCAAATTATCATTCATGTCTGCTATTTTTAGGATATTAGACTTCCATAATTTCTTTTTCTTTCAAAGCAAGGAGACTGTCGATATCTTTTGTAAATTTATCGGTTAGTTTTTGAACTTCCTGTTCACCGCGTTTCCGTTCATCTTCCGGCATGTGCTCGCCTTTTTCTGCTTTCTTAAAATGTTCAATAGCGTCTCGGCGTACATTCCGGATTGCGATCTTACCGTCTTCACCGAACTTTTTTATGAGCTTCACGAGCTCTCGACGGCGTTCTTCATTCAGCGGCGGAATAGGAACGCGTATAACCGTTCCATCATTCGCAGGATTCAAACCAATGTTCGCTTGAAGAATTGCTTTTTCAATCAAAGGAATGACGCTTTTTTCCCATGGCTGCACAGCAATCGTATGCACATCAGGCGTGCTGACGCTGGCAATCTTATTCAGCGAAGTCATGGTGCCGTAATAATCGACTTTGATCCCGTCGAGCAATACAGTCGTGGCTTTTCCTGTGCGGATTTTAATAAGCTCTTCCCGCAGAACTTCCACGGCTTTTTTCATTCTGTCTTCTGCTTGTTTCAGGATTTCTTTTGAGTTTGTCATAGACATTCCATCAATTGGTGATAGGATGAATGATGTTACGACTTTTATGCTGAGAGTTCAACTACTTTTGAACCAACTGCTTCTCCGCGGATGACACGCCTCAGATTGCCGGGGACGTTTATATTAAAGATGACAAGAGGAAGCTTGTTCTCTTTGGAAAGCGTTATCGCCGTCAGGTCCATTATACGGAGGTCTTTTTTTAACACGTCTGCATAAGAAATCTCTGGAAAACGGATCGCCTTAGAATTTTTTTCTGGGTCAGAATCATAGACGCCGTCCACGCGCGTACCCTTGATAATGACATTCGCTTCGATTTCAATTGCACGTAGTACAGCTGCAGTGTCGGTGGTAAAGTACGGATTTCCTGTGCCAGCAGCAAAAATGACGATGCGCCCTTTTTCCAAATGCCGAATTGCTCTGCGGCGGATAAATGGTTCGGCAATCCGTTCCATATTGATAGCGCTCAAGCAGCGCGTCTTCAGCCCTTGATGTTCTAGTGAGTTTTGCAGTGCTAATGCGTTGATAACAGTCGCCAGCATGCCCATATGATCACCGGTCACTTTGTCGATGCCATCGGTGGAACTTCCCATACCGCGATAAATGTTGCCGCCGCCAATGACGATGCCGATTTGCACATCGAGCTTGCTGACAGAAGCAATCTCTTCAGAGTAGCGCGTGACGACTTTAGGATCAATTCCATATTCACGATCGCCCATGAGCGACTCGCCACTGAGCTTCAATAATATTCGTTTATATTTAATTTTTTTCATGGTTCTCCACTCACAAAAAAAATCCCGAAATGGTTTCGGGATTCTAGTTTTTTCTAATTTGCTTCGCCAAGATGGTAACGAAGGAATCGGCGCACAGAAATCTTCTCGCCAACCTTCGTTGTTTCTTCATCAATAATATCTTTAATTGTCTTTCCGGAATCCTTAATAAAACTCTGTTCCATCAACACAACTTCCTGATAGAATTTATCCAGTCGTCCCTGAGAAATCTTTTCCGCTATTTGTGCCGGTTTTCCTTCATTCTGTGCCTGTATTTTGTAGATTTCAAGTTCCTTTTCGATAACAGTCTGTGGAATTTGTTCCCGCGACACATACTGCGGAGTCATCGCAGTAATCTGCATGGCGATATCATGCGCAAGTTGTTTGAAACCCGGCGTCTTTGCCACAAAATCGGTCTCACAATTCAATTCGACCATCGCACCGATACGCCCGCCGGCATGGATGTACGCTTCCACCACGCCCTGGTTTGCCTCCTTGTCGGCACGCTTTGCGGCAACTGCTGCGCCTTTCTTCCGAAGAACTTCGATCGCTTGTTCGATATCACCTTTTGTTTCTGCCAATGCCCGCTTACAATCCATCATGCCTGCACCGGTTTTATCCCGAAGTTTTTTTACTGCTTCACTTGTAATCTCTGCCATGGTATATACTTCCTTCTTTCAATTACTTTTTCTCTGCGGCTGCTGCTACTGCCGTTGCCTGCTCTTCGGCTGCTGCCTGTTGTTTTGCAGAGGCACGCTCCTGACCGTCAAGAACTGCATCGGCAATGGCTTTCGTGATCAATTGAACCGACTTGAGTGCATCATCGTTTGCAGGGATGGGATAGTCGATCGGATCAGGATCCGTGTTCGTATCAACAATGGCAACTATCGGAACTCCAAGACGTTTCGCTTCTTTTACAGCAATGGCTTCTTTTTTAATATCCACAACATATACAATGCCGGGTAATCGCGACATCTCAACGACACCTGACAGCACTGCTTGAAGTTTATCACGTTCGCGAGTCAAGAACAGTCGTTCTTTCTTCGTGATGTTTTCAAAGGTGCCGTCTGTTTCCATCTTCTCAATATTCGTGAGCCGCTTGACGCTCTTGCGGATCGTGCTGAAGTTCGTCAGCATACCGCCAAGCCAGCGCTCCGTCACATAATGTGCGTGGCAGCGTTGTGCTTCCTGTTTCATCACATCGCTTGCCTGCAGCTTCGTTCCAACAAAGAGCGGCTTCTTGCCTTCAGCGACGGAGTTCGAAACTGCGTTACATGCCGCTTCAAGCATCTCTTGGGTTTTTTTTAAATCGATGATATGAATCCCATTCCGCTCCATAAAAATGTAGGGCTTCATTTTGGGATTCCAACGGCGTGTGAGGTGTCCGAAATGGGCACCTGATTGGAGCAATGCATCGAGTTCAACACGAGGCATAAAAATATTTCCTTTCAGTTAAGCTGCTATTCTCGTCGTCTTCTTCCGGAATCCCTATGAACTATGTTCATCGGAACACTGCCGGTTAAATCAGAGAATATGATTGTTGATGAATCTCAGCGACCGTACAACAGCTGTCGAATGGTACATAAAAAATTAACGTTTGGAGAACTGGAACCGTTTGCGGGCTTTCTTCTGCCCATATTTTTTTCGCTCCACCATACGAGGATCGCGCGTCAAAAGTCCGGCCCCGCGAAGTGCTAAACGAAAATCTTCGTCCAGTGTAACCAATGAACGTGCAATGCCGAGCCTTACAGCCCCAGCCTGACCAGCCGGTCCGCCGCCGTTCACACGCACTTGTGCATCATACCGCCCCATCGTGTCTGTCACTTTGAACGGTTTTAGTATCTCATCCCGCTGAATCGCCAGCGGAAAATAATTTTCAAATTCCCGCGCGTTCACTAAAAGCTTGCCTGATCCATCCAACAACTTCACGCGGGCAATAGCATTCTTCCGGCGGCCTACTGATATTTTTGGTTGCATGAACTTGTTCTTTCCTTACTCAAAAAGAAATTATTTCTGGTTGCTGTGCTGAATGGGGATGTTCTGCTCCCCTATACACTTTCAATTTCTTAAACATCTGGCGACCCAAACGGTTATGCGGAAGCATTCCTTTAACGGCATGCTCCATGACCTTTTCCGGATTCGTTTTGATAAGTTCCGAAAAAGATTCAAAGCGTGCTCCGCCCGGATAACCTGTATTATGATACAGTTCTTTCAGCTCGGGCCGATTTCCGGTCAATTTCACTTTTTCTATATTCACAATCACGACGAAATCTCCTAAGTCGTGGTTGGGTGTAAATTCCGGTTTATGTTTGCCACGCAGCAAATGTGCAACGTGCGATGCGATGCGGCCTAATGTCTGTCCTTCTGCATCGACAAGAAACCATTTTTTATTTACTTCTTCCGGTTTAAAAAACCGCGTTTTCGGCGACGTATTCACTCTATTCTCCTACGCTAAATCTTTTTTAAAAATGTGTACTTCCAAAGAATCTCTGTTCCCGATCGTCGAACTCATATCCATTCTATTAGACCAAGAACCCATCTTTCACTCTGACTGCTCTATACTATGAATCCTCTGTTACTTCAGTGCACCCACCAGGACTCGAACCTGGAACCCACTGATTAAGAGTCAGTTGCTCTACCAATTGAGCCATGGGTGCAAATGTGTTATTTGCTACCCGGAATTGGAGATATTGGAGCCTGTTGAGCTGGCGGTAGTGCAGTCGGTGGAGGGCCAGATTGAATAACGCTCTCCTGCTTCTGTTCACCGCGTGGTAACAACCATAAGTTGATAACCAGGGCGAAAACCATAAAGATACCTGCCAGCCACTGTGTCAACGTTGTAAGGAAATCCGAGGTTCGCCGAACTCCAAAGACCGTTCCAATATTGGCACCGCCAAAACCTCCGGCCAATCCGCCACCCTTGCTCGATTGCATGAGAATGGCGAGCATGAGCAGAATTCCAATAATGACTTCAAGAATAATCGCAATTGTGTACATCAGTACTGTTCCTCAAACGAAAAAAATCCCCACCAACTGTGGGGGTTTGCAGGTTTTATTATAGGGAAAAAAAGCTCAAAATGCAAGAAGGAAAATGCACACAATTTCATTTCCTCGTCGTCAGTATGCCTCTTACCTCAAAAAGACGCTCCACATACTTGCCAAGGACATCAAACTCGAGATTGACCGTATCACCGGACTTAATCCAGTGAAATGTTGTCACTTCCATCGTATGAGGGATGATGGAGACCGCAAAGGAATTTGCTTTCACTTCTGCCATTGTTAAACTCACGCCGTTGACAGCAATCGATCCGACAGGAATGAGATGATGCGAGAATTTCTTAGGGACTTGAATCCAGAAAATCCAACTACTCTCAAGGGTTTTGAGCGATGTTACTCTTCCCAATCCATCCACATGACCAAGAACAAAATGCCCGCCAAGCCGATCTGAAGGCAACAGCGGACGCTCCAGATTAACGGGACTTCCTACCTTCAAATTTCCGAGAGTTGTTTTCTTCAGTGTCTCTTCCACCGCTTGCACATCGAATGTCTTCTCTGTTCTTTTAATGACAGTCAAACAAACACCTTCTACCGCAATACTATGATCTATACGCAGACTCTTGACGGTTTTCTTCCCTTGAATAGTAAAAATAACACTCCCGTCCTTTTGTTTAATGGATTTAATAATTCCAGTTTCCTCAATTAATCCGGTAAACATATTATTTTATCTTTCTTTGTAACTACACACGTGATTTAGTGTAAGAAAGTAATTTTAAGTAATTTTAAGTATTTTTTGTAATTGCTCAGTTTTTTTGTCAGAAATAAAGAAATCACTCCCTCTCCTCAGAGGAGAGGGTTAGGGTGAGGTCAAAGAACAAGAAACCCCACCTTAGTCCTCCCCTAAGAGGGGAGGAAATCAATCAAAGAATGATATTATCGAAAAGCATACTGAGTAGTCACCTTTCGCTTATGAATGAAGCGTGCTTCAAGAAGTACATCATCCCCAATGTTCTTCACGTTGGTCATTCTTAATTTCACATGTTGATTCAGGAGGAGCGGCTTGTTGAATCGAATCCCATCTAATCCGCCTCCTAATATTTTTGGTGCGATAAAAAGATGAAGTGAATCTGCAAAAGAATGCTTTACAAAAGGTGCAACCAGTGATGCGCCGCCTTCCAGAAGCACAGAAGAAATGCCTTCAACGGCAAGAGCATTCAAGATAGATTCTGCACTCAATAAGCGGGACTCCGAAACCGTAAGGATGCGTACTCCTTGCGCAACAAGTCTTTGTACTTTCCTATCATTTATTTTCACAGCAGCCGTTGAAGTCAACACCCACGTTGGAGTGCTATTTGTATTAAATATTTTCCGGGACGTCGGAAGCGACATACGTCCATCAACAACAACACGAATAGGATTCCTTCTTTTGATGAACCGCACAGTTAATGCAGGATCGTCTTTTAATACCGTGTTCGCTCCTACCATCACAGCGTCATACTCGCTTCGCAATCTATGCGCTTCTTTTCTTGACGTCTCAGATGTGATCCATTTTGATATTCCTGCAGTGTCGGCAATTCGTCCGTCAAGTGTCTGTGCTAGTTTGATACCGACAAACGGCAGACCTGTATTCATAAACTTGAAGAACTTTTCATTCAAGAGTTCCGCTTCTTTTCGTAATACTCCAACCTTGACCATAATCCCTGCCTCGCGCAGTCGTCGTATTCCTTTACCGCCGACCAAAGGATTCGGATCTTTCGATGCGATCACCACCTTCGAAATACCTGATTGCACAATTGCATCGGCGCAGGGTGGAGTTTTTCCGAAGTGCGCGCATGGTTCCAGGTTGACAAACAATGTTGCGCCATGTGCCCTCTTGCCCGCTTGTAAGAGCGCGAAAATCTCAGCATGCGGCCCGCCGAATTGCCGGTGAAATCCTTCTCCGACGATTTTCCCGTTTCGCACGATGACACATCCCACCATAGGATTAGGACTTACCTTGCCAAGTCCATTCCGTGCGATGTCGATACATCGCTGCATCAATGCCTGTTCATTCATCGCCAATACACTTTCACTTTCGAATCGAGCGTTGCGCTCAAGAGATGGGCAGCACTATTATTCTTTACAGATATTTCTACTAATCCATTACTGCCAACGATGAAACATGGAGTATTTTCCGGAGCTTCATCGTAAATTCGAACCCATTGTGCGACCATATTACTACCTATCGATATGGTTTGTATCTCTTTCATGCTTTTTTCTACTTGCAGAGATCGAAGATTCGTAATGATGTTTCCATAATGATCAATATGCAGAACGCACATAGGCGCCAGATCTTTCTTGGAGCTAACAAAAGGCGAAAATATCTCAGGCAGATTACAGGCTATACCAAATTTTTTTATAGGTACATCATCTGAGACATATGCGGCAAGCGGCGCAAGCAGATCGCGGCCATGAAAGGTTGATGATACATCACCAAGTGCGTATTCTTTGAGAGATGCTTGCGTCACCTCAACAGCCGCTGTAACTTTTTCTTGAAATAAAACGAAGTCTAATATTCCATTATCGGGAGCAATAAACGTATATTTCTTTGTCTTCATCACAAGAATACGCCGCTTACCGCCAACTCCCGGATCAACAACATTCACAAAAATTGTATCCGCGGGAAAGTAATTGTAGACTGACCAGAGAATATACGCAGCTTGACGAGTTCGATACGGTTGAATTTCGTGTGTAATATCTATTATATCAACCGACGGATTGATGGATATAATAACCCCTTTCATCGACGCTACATATTGATCCTGGTATCCGAAATCGGTGAGAAGAGCGATACAAGGATTGACTTTCTTGCCCATTGTAATTTCTTATCTCGGCAAAAATATTGAATGAGCCATCAACGGCTATTGTAACACTACCGCTTTCCCGCGTTTGGCAGACTTGTAAATACTTTCGATAATCTTCATCCTGTGCACTGCCTCATCACCTGTAGAGATCACCGTGTGCAGTCCGCGTAAAGACCCGATCCAATGCTTCAGCTCATTCTCGTATGACTTCCGGTAAAGACTTTGCGGAGTTTCGGTCGATTCCGGTGCAACATTTACTAAACTCCCATGCATCTGCTTGATAATGCGAAATGGATTCAGCGATCCGCTTCCTTCAGTGCCGAAACAATCACAGTAAAAGAAGTCGGATGTTGATTCGAACGACCAGCTTGCTTCAATCGTGAGAGTGGAACCGTTTTTCATTTTAAGGAAAACAATGGAAGAATCCTCTACATCCTTTGTGTGATGAGAATAATTTGTCGCCGTCACTTCTTTTACTTCTGGATATCCCATCATCCAGAAGGCAAGATCGAGCATAACGATACCAAGATCAAGCACAACACCGCCACCGGACTGTGTCTTCTTCGTCAGCCATGCACTCTCCGTATTCAGTTTCTTGAACCATCCTGCTTTTGCATAGAAGAGTTTGCCGAGCGCTTTATCCTCAATAAAACTTTTGAGAATCATTGCATCCGGACGAAAACGATTATTCATGCCCACCATCAACGTTTGATGAAATTTTTTTGCAGCTGCGGCTATTTCTTCCGCTTCAATGGATGTCCGGGCTAATGGTTTCTCCACCAGTATGTTGTTCTTTTCTTCCAATGCTGCAATCGCCATATCTTTGTGCAGCACGGTTGGCGTACAAATCACAACACCGTCAAGATCTTGTTCGATCACAAGCATCTTCTCATAATTATTGTAATACCGGCGTACTTTGAATTTATCCGCCACGTACTGAGCTTTCGCACGGTCAAGATCGCATACTGCGACAATCTCAACATCCGAAAACTTGCTCAGGATAGGAAGATGAATAGTCTGGGCAACCGACCCGAGGCCAACAATACCAATTCGAGCTTTTTCCATACACGCACCAAAATAATGATTGAATAAATTATGACATGGGATTACTGCGTACAGTGTTTAAATGTTTTTTTGCGATTTCAGCGATTCCGGCAGCATCAAGTTTTACCATTCGATGTAATTCTGCAGAAGAACCATGCTCAATAAACTCATCCGGCAGTCCATGTATTTTAACAGCAACATTGGAAATACCGAGATGACTGAGTGCTTCCAGCACTCCGGATCCAAACCCGCCGTGAATAACATTATCTTCAATTGTCACGAAAATGTCGATGCGTTGCGCAAGTGACTGTAGCAGTTTTTCATCTAATGGTTTGACAAATCTCATATTCACGACTTCTGCATCGATGCCGTCTTTGTGCAACAAATCTGCCGCTGATAATGCATTCGGCACCATATTACCGATGGCTAACAAAGCAATATCTTTCCCTGTACGCAGCGTTTCTGCTTTGCCGATCTCAATCTTCTGAAATCCATCTCGCATCGGAACACCAAGTGCATTCCCGCGAGGGTATCGAAGTGCAATGGGTCCTTGTTGATACTCAATGGCGGTAAAGAGCATATCGCGAAGCTCCTGCTCATCCTTCGGCGCCATAACAACCATACCTTGAATACATCGGAGATAAGAAAGATCAAGTGCACCATGATGAGTGGCACCATCTGCACCAACCAATCCACCCCGATCCATGACGAATACGACATGTAGTTTTTGGATGGCGCAGTCGTGTACTACCTGGTCAAATGCGCGCTGCAGAAAGGTTGAATAGATCGCTACTACCGGTATATATCCTTCTGTCGCCATTCCGGCTGCAAATGTAACAGCGTGTGGTTCGGCAATGCCGACATCAAAGAATCTCTCAGGCATTTCTTCATGGAGTTGAATCAGTCCTGTCCCATCCGGCATCGCCGCAGTAATTCCAACAACTTTCGAATTTTGTTTGCAAATTTCAACCAATGCTTTTCCAAAGATATCCGTATAGGCGATTGATTCACTGCTTTTCTTTGGTGAAATGCCGGTAATTTTATCAAACGGTGTCACTCCATGCAAGCGTGTAACTTCGCGTTCTGCCGGCGCATATCCTTTGCCCTTCGTAGTAATAGCGTGAATGAGAATAGGCCCACTGAGGTCTTTGACATGCTTGAATGTCTCGACAAGCTTCACAACATTATGACCATTAATCGGTCCAAAATATCGAAAACCCAATCCTTCAAAGAGCATGCCCGGTGTGACGACCGCTTTAATTCCTTTCTCCATCCGCTGGGCAACCGTGCGCAGTCGATCGCCGAACGTATCCAATTTGCCCGCTAAATCCCACACATTCGCTTTGAACTTGTTGTATGCGGGGTGCGTGAGTATTTCTGTAAAGTAATTATGGAAAGACCAAACTCTCGGCTCGAGCGATGACAATGATCCCATTTGATTATCGTTGAGAACCACAATCAGGTTTTTTTTCAGCATTCCCGCATTGTTCATCGCTTCGTATATCATACCACCTGTCATAGAACCGTCACCGACGATAGCAACGACTTTATAATTTTTTTTCTCAAAATCTCGCGCTGCTGCAATCCCCAGTGCAGCTGAAATCGACGTACTGGCATGTCCCGCCCCAAATGCATCATATTCGCTTTCGGTGCGTTTGAGGAATCCACTCAGTCCACCAAGCTGTCGAATAGTATGCATACGATCCTTCCGACCCGTAAGAATTTTATGCGGATATGCTTGATGTCCGACATCCCAAACTAATTTATCTTCCGGTGTATTAAAAACATAATGAAGAGCCACAGCGATCTCAACGGCACCCAGCCCTGCTCCAAAGTGACCTCCGGTTTTCGATACACAATCGACGAGGTACTCTCGCACCTCAGCACAAACGATACGGAGTTCTTGTACGCTTAATGTTCGCAGATCCTCGGGAAGATTAATAGAATTGAGATACTTATAATCAATATCGCTCATTCTTCATCAGACTCGTTCAATGTAAATTGCCCTTCGATACCTTTCGAAAGTTTTTTGATCTTGAGTTCAGTTGATTTCAATTTTTCCGCACACTCTTTTGATATTCGAATGCCCTCTTCATATAAATTCACAGCATCGTCTAACGGCACATCGCCGTGTTCAAGTGATTCTACAATCTCTTCAAGCCGTTTCAGAGAATGCTCAAGTGAGTTTTTGTCCAACTTCTTTGTCGCCATAATTACTTTCCTTTTTCTACTTGTACGCCAATAGTCCCATCATGGAATTGTATCTCCGCCTCATCGCCACGGTGAAGCAAACGTGCACTGGAAACAATTCGTCCTTCTTTCCGAATAATGCTATAACCGCGCTTGAGAACACCATGCGGGTTTAATGCTTGCAGTTGATATCTCAACGAATCATAACGCTGGTGTGCAGCCCGTGCGATGTGATTGAAAGAGACATCAAGACTTCGATCAAACTCATCCACTCGCTGAGAAAATTCCCGAACCAAATTACGCGGTCGATTAAACGAATAGCTTGTCAATAGACTTGCCATTCGTTCACGAAAACTCGACATCTGAGTATCAATGGCATTGCGCATAGTATAACATAAGTTGCCAATATCTTCAAGCAATTCCGTTCGATCTCGCACAACCAACTCCGCCGCGGCCGATGGTGTCGGCGCACGTAAATCGGCAACAAAATCTGCAATACTAAAATCAATTTCATGTCCCACAGCGCTGACAATAGGAATTTTTGAATCATAGATGGCGCGAGCGACCCTCTCTTCATTGAACGCCCATAAATCTTCCAGAGAGCCGCCGCCGCGTCCGACGATCAAAACGTCTATGCTGCCATATCGATTCATTTGCTCGATGGCTTCAGCGATTTCTTCTGCGGCGCCCGCACCTTGCACACGCACAGAAGCTAGAATTACTCCTACTGATGGATGCCTTCGTGACAACACGCTTCGAATATCCTGCAATGCCGCACCCGTTTCCGATGTAATGATGCCGATACATTCCGGGAACTCCGGAATTGGCTTCTTATGTGCAGGATCAAACAATCCTTCCGCCGCCAGTTTTTGCTTAAGACGCTCAAATGCAAGCTGTAGTTCTCCAATACCGACAGGTTGAATCTGCTCAACATCAATTTGATAGTTACCACGCGGAGGATAGACAGTGATAGAACCACGAGCAATCACTTTCATCCCATCTCCTGGCGCAATCGTAAGATTCGCAACGCGACTTCGCCACATCACAGCGGATATTTGAGCACCTTCGTCTTTCAATGTAAAGTATAGATGCCCGGAAGTATGCTGTTTAAAGTTGGATATCTCGCCTTCCACCCACATTCGCGGAAAATTAGTTTCCAGCGAGTGCTTGATTTGCCTCGTCAATTCGGTAATTGTAACGACATTTTTTTCGGTGGACATGCAGTAACTCCAACCTCAAATTACCGAATGTTGTTCCCACATTCAACCCTGGAAAATGAGAATATCTTAATATTGTTAGCCGTTTACCTTTTCCATTTTCCCTTTTTTACTTTTCACTTTTCCATAGCCCACCTTGTCTTTTCTTTCGCAGTTATCTATATTATTTACACAATTATGAGGAATTAATATGAATATGAATGTTGATGTCCTGGCAATCGGAGCACACCCTGATGATCTTGAACTTGCTTGTGGTGGGACAATCGCGAAGCTTGTCCGACAAGAAAAAAAAGTAGCATTATGCGAGCTTACACAAGGTGAGCTTGGCACGCGCGGCACGAAAGAAATTCGTGCGAAAGAAGCACAACAGGCGGGAGATATTCTTGGCGCCGTCACACGGCGGAATCTTTACATCCCCGACGGCAATGTTGAAGTCAATAAAAAGAACATGTTGAAGATCATTACACTCATTCGCGAACTCCGCCCCGCTCTTCTTATTATTCCTTATGGAGTTGAGCGTCATCCAGATCATGTTCATACCAGCGAACTATGCCGAGAAGCATGGTACTACAGCGGATTAGAAAAGATCAAGACGAAACTCAACGGTAAAGTACAAGAACGCCATCGACCGCATCACTACTTTGAATTTATGCAGTGGATGGAATTCGAGCCGACATTTATTGTGGACATTAGCGACACATTTGACCTGAAAATGAAATCTGTGCGCGCACATGCCTCGCAATTTTTCAATCCGGAAAGCAAAGAGAGCGAGACAAAGCTAAGCCGACCCGATTTTTTAGAAGTCATCGAAACTCGCTGCAGGTATTTTGGCTCTAAAATCGGAGTGAAATATGGTGAACCATTTATATCAAAATGGTCTCTCGGAATTGACAATCCATTCAGTTTTATTGTGAATAGAGGATAAGATTTATTCGGACTTTATATTTGAACTCACTGAGGAAGAGAAGTCCGAGGTGGTCGCAAATTGTGACTACCTATCCAAGAAAAATTCGATGACTTGATATTCCAATTTGGAATATCAAGATGGGGCGGCACACGTTATACGCCAGCTTCGCTTTCGTGGAAATCACGGATTGACTTGTTAACCGAAAGATTGTAAGTTTGTCTTAGAATGAACAGAGGAGAGATCAATGAAAAATATAATAACGGTTCTCTTCCTTTCAGGTGTGCTGATGGGATGCGAGAAGGATGAGACGACCCAGCCAACTCCGGAAAAAATCATCTCGACATCATTCTCAATCACCGATACGCTCGGAAATCCAAGCACCGTATTCCGAACAGGTAAGCCGTTCTACTTGATTTTCCAGATGACCAATAAGACCGGTATAGACCAGAACTACACATGGACGGAACCTATTTCGGAAATCTATATCACTCGAAACGACACAATCATTTCCCGGCAATTTTATGGCTATGCCTGGCCGCAAATAGTTCGTCGTGACGTACTGAAAGCCGATTCCTCTTTAACAAACCGATGGCTTGGTCCATTCAATCTTCTGAGTTCTGTGGCTGCCCTGAGTCCAGGTAATTATGTCGCGGATGTGTTCATTAATGCACGTTTTGACAATGCAGAAATTGAACACCCTCAGCGCATTCAAATAACTATTATCGATACTTCTCAAGTAGTCGTTATGAAACCCAATATTTATCTCTATCCGCAAACTACACGCAATCTATCCATCGCATTGGAATTTCCGCTGGGAGGATCCGTTCTTCAATCGATTCCATTGTATTCCAGTGGTTGGAATGTTTCCGTAGAACCGTCCGGCAAGATCGATCGACAGTACGACTATCTCTTTTACGAGAGCAAAAATCCGGATACCTTTCAATATACTTCAGGCTGGATTGTCAGCAGAGATACACTTACGTCATTCTTCTCGAACAATCTTTTTCTCGCCGGTTTTAGTCAGCGTGAAAAAAGTGATTTTATCGAGTACTGGATTCCAAGACTGGTTGGATATCCATATTATATTATTTATCCCCAATTTGCCGATGAGATCGGGAAAGTGATTCGTTTGAAAATCTCCGAACAGCCAAACAATATGCTTCGCCTCTTCTATGTCATACAAGGAACGAACGACTCCGGAAAGATGCTTCCTGTTCCGTCAATTCCTCAATTTGAAAGGAATGGTTTTGTCGTTACAGAATGGGGAGTAATACTCAAGTAAGTTTGCAAGGAATGAATCTTTTGCAGGGACGTTCAACTGAATGTCCCTACGAAGAAACATCAAGACTGTTTTTTCATCGCACCGGTTCGCCCTTCATACTTCGAAGGACATTTTGTTAAGATTTCTGTCGCGTGGAAGTAATCGCCGGAATATTTCCCCTTCACAACAACACTTGCCGCAAGATCAAAATTGTTTGGTCGGCCGCCGTCAAGCACCACTTTGGAAATTTCTCTGCTGTCGTCTTTTAAATAAAAGGTGAATTGCATTTTTTCTGTGTTAAAAGAACTCTCGCGGTCTCTCACCCACTCGCCCTTGACCTGAATTTTCTTTTGGATCCGGCGTGCATCGGCAAAATCACCATACTCGACATTGGAATCAAGAAAGTTGATCGTTCCAAGCACAATGCCGACGAGAATGACCAATCCGCCAATAATGATTTTTGTATTCATCCCATTAATCCTTTTTCAATTGCTTCTCGAGTTGTCCGATCTTCTTATCAAGACGAATGAGATACCATACGATGCCAAGCCATATGAGTAATGTTACAGTTAAGACAATATACAGTTGGTTCTGACTTAGGAATTCGTACATAGTTACCTCAATGGTCTTTTATTGAAAGTTGATGTTCCACTCGTGCCGCGCGAATGCGCACATTCAGGAGCCATATAAACAAGAGACTGAAACCAATAAGACTGGCAAAGAACACAAAGCGCATATTCGGAGGCATGTGAAGCTGCGCAACCGGTGTTGAACCGGATGTATCTCCTTTTGCCCCGGGATGCAATCCGCCGACAATGCGCGGCATAATAAAAATAAAGAATGGTGCAGTAAGTCCGGCGAGGATCGCATAGACAGCCGAAAGGCGAGCGCGAACTTCATCCGATCCGAGCGCTGAACGAAGCGAGAAGTATGCTCCATAGATCAGGAGGAGAATAAAAATCGAAGTTTCTCGCGGGTCCCAGTTCCAGAATGATCCCCAATTGAACTTCGCCCAAATCGAACCTGTCACCGTCGCTAACAAACAGAACATCATTCCAAGCCCTGCGGCAGATACGGATTGAATATCATAATCTAAATTCTTCGTCCGCAAATATTTGAATCCATAGTACAACGCCACCAGAAATCCAAGGACCGATGTCCACGCTACTGGAACGTGGAAAAAAATGTTACGTGCTTTATCTTCAAGTCCCGGAATAATGGGAAACTCAAGAATGCTCTGCGGCTCCGATACCATCGGTATGGCAATACCGGCAATAATAACAAATGTGACAAGAATAATCGCTAAATATTTGACAGCCTTCATATCACTCCTTCCAGACATAGTCGAATAAAAGATACGATCCGGCGATCATCACCAGCAGATATGACACAAGAATCTGAAACTCACCTAATGCCGCTGTGAACAATTCGCCATCCAACGCGCGAGCAGTCGATTTCATGACCGTCATCAATAATGGAATCAGTATAGGGAACGACAGCACAGGGTACAAAGTTCCTTTTGTGTTTGCCTTGGCGATGACAGCAGCGATAATAGTAGCGGCAGAGGCGAATCCAAGGCTTCCCAAAAAAACAGTGAACCCAAATATTAATGGCGATTTGATAACAAATGCCGGGAATACGACCACATAGAGAACCGTGACCGCTGAAGAAAGTATAAGTGTCAGACCGCTATTGAATATCAACTTCCCAAAATATACTACAGAAGGCGAAGCAACAAGCTGGAGTGTCAAGGTCGTTCCCCGTTCTTCTTCACTGACGAATATACGAGAGAGCCCTGACATCGCTGTGAAGAAAACAACAACCCAGAACATTCCGGAAAGAATTTCCGGATTCACCTCATCGTCACGAAGAGCGAACAAGATGGTCGCGACCGAAACAACGACGAACATCAAGAGGGCGTTGAGTGCATAGCGTGTACGCAATTCCGATCGTACATCTTTCACAACAATCGCCCAAGTGCTTGCTATAGAGTTCATATTGATTTCACAAATATTCTAAAAACAGGATTTGACAACAACTACCTCTCCGGCATTCCCACGTGAATATTTTGAGCACACCAACCGGCTTCTTCTTTGTCATTCGTTGCAACAATGAGAATACCTTCTTCCTTTCGTTGTTTCACCATACGTTGAACGAATTCACTCCCTTCCTCATCAAGGTTACTTGTCGGCTCGTCGAGAATCAACACAATGGGATTATGTAAAAGTGCAAAAGCGTATTTCAACCGCTGCTTCATCCCCGAAGAAAATGTACCAACGAGATCATCCCTGCGCTGCCACAAGTTAACAATGCTCAGCAGGTCTTTCATCCTACTTTCGTTTTGCTGAGGTGTTGTACGGATGCGGGAAAGAAGTTGAAGATTCTCTAGCGCAGTGAACTCGTCATACAAATTCAAATACGGCGAGACAAATCCGATATAATGCTTAAATTCTTCAATGCTGACTTGCTTATCATTCAAGGTATAGGTAAGAGATCCCCGTGTGGAACCAATCAAACCAGCAAGGATTTTCGAAAGCGTAGATTTACCAGCGCCATTCTTTCCGGTAATTGCCAGCGACGAGGGCGACGAGAGAGAGAATGATATACCGCGAAAAATGGGACGGCGATTAAAATCCTTTGACAGATCGTCGGCTGTAATAGAGACCTTACTCATCGTATAACAGCTACTTTCCATCGATAATCATTATTTTTTGTCCGCGCAACTACAAAATAGATGCCAGACGATAATTGCGATTTGACTTCTGATGCTGCTACCACTATGACAAGTTTGCCAAATCTATAGGTGATGATGGATTCACCTGAATAGACAAGACCAAGAGATGAACTATAAAAAAACACCGAAGCATTGTTTGCATTGTCTGCATTAATTGGAAGAAGAAGTTCTTTCGCTTCAGCAAGTCGGAAAGGATTGGGCGATGCTTCTAGACGAACCATGTTCGGCTTTATAACCGAAGAATCTATTCGAGTGCTTTCCTGGGAAAACACAGAGCGCCAGGCAGTAGTATCTTCGGGAGTTATTTTTGCATTCAATCCATTTTTAAACTTATAATACGGCTGTGCAAGTGATTGAGAGGAAAGCGTAATATCGATTTTTTGTTTTGCCGTATCATTGTTTCTCGCATTGCTCACATCAACATTTGCAATAATAGCAGTGATCGTATCATGGGGGACATCAAACTCATACATTGACGATGAAAGCGGAGATACATCTCCCCCAATTGTTATATCTGCGTTGTTGAATGCCGTTCTCTGTAATGGCTGGAACCGTGGATAATTATTTCCTTCCGAATAATACTTTATCGTATCAGAGCGATCAGCAGTATAATAATTCCAGTAGGTGAACTCAGCAAACGCCGTTTGCAAATTGGATCCACGATTTGCCAACGCATAATCGTTGCTCTCTAAGAATGGCTGAGTTCGCATGGCAGTCCAGACATCACGCATGATATCTATCCCAAATCGCTTTGCAAGATAATGTCCCCAGATGCAACGTTCATATCCTCCATAATGATAATCAAATGAACTATAATAGTTAAACGAAAGCCCAACAGAAAATAGATTAAAATAATTTGAAAGATATTGATAGTAATCGTTCACGTCAGTATAGACAACATCTTCCATCCATGTTGATGTCAATTCATGGGCGTACACCTCATCGCCATGAAATCCATAAGAGCCAATCTGGATCACATGATGAAATTCATGAGCCGCTGTCACTTTTAATGCATTCATTCCTTTCGTATAAAACCCGCTAAAATCATTATGCACTTGCACCCAACAAGGATATCGAGGTGCAGACGTCGTATCAGAATTCAACGGAGGAAGACTTTCATCCCAATCAGTAAACCCGTAGTCACTCATGTCTTGGATAAAAATTCGATAGTACGAGTCGACCTGCTCATGCGGGGGAGCTATATATCCAAGTCCGTCAACTTCAACAGAATAGACATAATTAAATATAGCTCCAACAGAATCCACGTACGCTTCAGCAGTATTAGACAATGGCTGGTTATTCGCATCTAATAAAGCTGGTACATTTGGAGTTCCAGAAGTGTCATAGAATATTTTGAATCGACCAATTACTCTTTCCTTTTGCGTGGAGGGTGGAACCATCTGCTGCTTGAGTTCTATTTTTTGCAGCGTGGAAAAAGCATTCCACTGACTGTGAACCTGCGCTCTAATCCCCAAACCGCATTTCCCGTCGTGAAGTTCATTTGAAAGCACTCTCTGCTGCGATGGATCTTTCAGTGAACGATAGTATTGAAGCAATTGATCAACGCTCAATTGTCGAGAGGGGAGGACCACTTGCGCTGATGCCCAACTAGACGCAGCAAGAAAGAACAGAATAACTGAACGGTATTTGAATCGACGGTAGGTCATTCTTTCAATTATAACGTTGCCATAAATCGTTCATTCAGCACTCCAATGTATGTTCATCGCGTGCCTGTTTCCCCATGAAGAAACAGGCGCTTTCCATTAATAATCTTCAATATGCCTTTCTTCGAGAGCGTCATTGCCAAATCATTGACGCCATCTCCATCAACATCGGCAACGACAAAATGACTTAATCCTGGTTCTACTGCCAACACTCGGGCGTCATCAAAACTGCAATCCCTTTGATTACGAAACCATAACACTCGTCCGAGTCTCTGCGAGCCGATAACGATATCGGCAAAACCATCACCGTCCACGTCAACTATTTGCATTTCGGATCGATCTGTCACAGAGAGGCCGCTGGCAATGATTTTCGGATCATCGAAATATCCTTCTCCTTTTCCTTTGGCAACCATAAAATACTCACACGGTGGTCCCGCATATATCAGCAGATCCAAAACACCGTCTTTGTCAAAATCAGCCAGCCAGATGAATATTCGTTTGACATCAGGAAGCGATAATTCTCTTGAAACGATGCGGCGTTTCATCGAATACGTGGAATCGCCAAATGCGATACCTAATTCCACCATCGAAGTATCGGCAGCCCGGTACGCGTACACGATATCCGGAAGACCATCGCTATTTAAATCGGCAACCGAAGCACCCAACAAATCATCCGGCGGCGAGAGACGAAATGTGCGTTCGATAAATGTTGTCGGACCGAGTTGCTCATAAAAACTGAGAGAGTTTCCTTCAGAGATCGTCGTATTCCAAGCAACAAATTTTGTTTGATCATGGTCATTCAGAGCTGCTTCCACAATTTGTGCATCACCTTCGCAGCCGATGAATGCGTTCGAAACTGAATTATTGGCGGAGTCGATGATGAAGTATGATATCTGATGCGACTGTGGGAAAGAGAGGACAAATTGCAGCGTCGTATCTGTTGATGAATGAAATGCAATATGACTCGGCTTATCCGTTAACGAATACGAAAACGGCCCAGAAGGAGCAGCTGTCTTCTGTCCAAAATAGAGTGACACAGATTGACTTTTCTTATTAATCAAAGCAATATCAGAAATGCCGTCGCGGTTGAAATCATTTGCGACGATTTCTGTCGGAAAGACACCTGTGGCAATCTGTATAGAGTCTGTCATGACACTTGATCTCATCGCATTCCGATACACAATAAATTGTCCACCGCTCCGATCAAAGACAATACAATCTTTCGGATTTCCCGATTGAGGTGATACGACAAAGATATTCTGTGGATCGCTGCCGGATGCATACTCAACACGTTCAGAAAAAGCATCTCCTTCATTATTGAAGGCAACTTGCAAAGAGGCGGGATTGACAGAAACAATTATATCATTCAAGCCATCATTGTTGACATCGGCAAGACCGAAATCGTTGATACGCCCTTCAACCGCAATACGATTCTTCAGTTGAAAATCGCCATAATCGTTCCCTTCCCAGATTTGAAATCCGGATGGATTCGTCATCTTCAGAATCAAATCGAGTGAGTGCCCACGAACCATCGAAGTTGCAACAACCATATCAACATCTCCTTGCACAGGAAACACACTCTGATCAATAAATCTTCCTTTCCCGACACCGTAGAGTACATGGAGTTCGCTTTTTACCCAATCCCACACTATCAGATCAATCAGGTTATCGTTATTCACATGAGCAAAATCAGCAGCACCGATTGCATTATCCGGCGCAATTATTTTCCCCAACATGAAATGTCCTTTGCCGTTTCCTATAAGGGGGAGAATGCCGGGAGTATTATGCGCATACAACAGCACATCGAGGTGTCCGTCATTATTATAATCCCCGATCAAGATTTTTTCAGGTTCGAATGGAAGTTTCGTCTTGCTCACAACCTGAAGTGTATCCCGCGACAAGTGAAGCACGAGCCCAATCGTTCGCTCTTGTTTATTCACCAGCAAAAGGTCTGGCGAACCATCATTATTGAAATCTGCCACAAAGAGATCATCAAACTCCATTGCGGTATGTTTCAAACTATAACTCACTGATGACAGGGCAGAATCAAATGTAGCCAGAAGAATTTCATTGTGATGTGCAGACCATGCGGCAAGTGTCGTTATCCCCTGGTGGGATATTGGAACCAATGTGCTCTTCTCGAATTTTGCAGGCAGCGGGAATGTCCGCACTTCACCGAATGCAGATTCATGTGTCTGAGCAGAGGCTGTGCGAATGGCAAGCCAGAAAATAAGCGACGTGGAACTGAATATAATCGAGTAGCGCTGTCGCCGAGAGTGCATACAGTACTCAGACGTGTTGTGTTTCCACGGAATAATAATGAACCTCACTATCGGTGCGACAACCTCGACTGCCTGCGCCGCGCCGCATCACGGTAACGCCGTTTTTCAGCACTCGTTACTGGCTTTACGGGATGAGCCGGGACAGGTCTACCTTCGTTGTCGATTGCTACAAATGTAAGATATGCAGTGTTTGTATGTTGCCGTTCGCCGGTCAATGGATTTTCTTTTGTCACACGCACTCCCACTTCGAGTGACGTGCGAAAGACTCTGTTCACCGATGCCTGCAATATCACTACTTCGCCCTGCTTCACCGGATGATGGAAGTGCAGTCCATCCACAGATGCCGTTACACACACTCGGTTCGTGTGCCGCGATGCGGCAATAGCGGCAGCGATATCCATCCAATGCATCAATCGTCCGCCGAGAAGGTTTCCCATGCGATTTGTATCATTCGGGATGACCAATTCTGTCATCTCCACTTGTGATGCCTTGACCGGTTTCCTGCTCAGTTGCAGCATTTAACTTCCCGATTGGGGTAATTGCTTGCTTGTATCTTTGATCGGTTCAGGCTTTTTTTGTTTCCGCGCTTTTTCTTCGATTATTTTTGTTTCGATATCTGCACACAATCGATCGGCATCTGATTTCATGGTACTGGTCGGATATTTTGCACGGAACTTATCCACTGCTTCTTTGGCATCAGCATACTTCTTCCTATTCGTTAACGCTTCGGCTTTCTTGAGCAGGGCCGGTTCGGCATATTGCGTGTCGTGATACTTTTCCAGAACAAGATCGAAATAGTACGTTGCCGCTTTGTAATATTCCATGTGCATGTACGTGATGCCGCTCTCATAATCCTTTTTTGCCAGCTTCGTGTTTAACTCGGCGATTCTCTCTTCTGCCAACGGCGCTAATGTATCTGCGGGATGATATTCCAGAAACGCCTGGTATTCATCAATTGCCTTCCGGGAATAATTCTGATCCAAATACGATTCGGGCGAGAGTTCATAGAAGCATGTCGCACGCCTGAAACGTGAGCGAGAAACAAATATACTGGAAGGCATATTACGAATGAGAATATCATACTCAAAAGCCGCAAGAATATATTCCTCACGCAAGTACCGGCTCTCCGCCATAAAGAATTGTGCCGAATCCGCCACCTTGCTCCCTAGATATTGGAGCGACACCACTTTGAATTCTTCGATGGCTGCCAGATAGTCTTCATCCTTAAATGCTTTCATGCCAAGTTCATACCGCTCTTCAGCGCTCAATTGTTTCGTTGCATCATCAGAAGAACCGCACCCTGAAAACAAAACTGAGAAAAGAAAGAGTAAAATGAATATATTGAAACTAGTGAGATGTTGGTGCAAGTGACGGTTCGACAAAGTAACCTCGCTCTGTGTGAGTAATAGTGATTGTTGATAATGTTTGAATTCGATCCATCAATTTCTGTCTATCATCTGTGTTCAAGTCGGTCGTGGGTTGAAATCCGGGGTGAAATGGAATTAATTCTATAGACGATATTATTTTTTGTTCGTTCCTCTTTTCAAATCCGACCAATGCCGCAAACGAGCGCTGCGTCCAGAACCGCTGCGGCTGATTGAATACGGCATTGCCAAGCGAGTGAAACATCAAGCAACCGTGATACATTTCGATCCCCTGCGGCACATGCGGGTGATGCCCTAACACGACATTAGCGCCAAAATCAGCGAGAAGCTTCATTTCCCTCTCGGCGGATTTTCCTGAAACATCTTTATACTCATCACCACCATGGTAACTTGCAAGAACGAAGTCCACACTATCCTTCAGGGCGCCAATTTCGCGCTGTGCCCGTGCAGAATCAAAAACGGAAATCAATCCGCTCTTAGTACCGCGAACCATGTTTACAGTTTGCGTATATGCAATAATGCCTATTCTGATCTTGTTGCGTTCGACGATGACAGGCGCAAACTCTACTCCAGAATCAGCAACTGTGCCAGTGAAATTGACGCTGTCTTGGTTCAGAAACTTGATCGTCTCCCGAAGTCCCTTTAAACCGTAATCAAATGCGTGATTGTTTGCAGTTGAAACGACCGTCACTCCGGCACGCCGTAAGGTCGTTGCCGCACCTGGAGGTGCACAAAAAATGACATTTGATTTCAGACTTTGTGTCTCGCCGTTTTGGTCAGTAATCGGACATTCGAGATTTGCGAAAACTATTTCGGCTCGTTTTAACACGTCGCCAAATTTTTCAAAGGGATAATCCACGTTGCCTTTGAGAATCTCCTGCCCTACTGTGCGTCCAAGATTCACATCGCCCAAAGCAAGCAGTGAGACGGATGCAAGAGAATCGGAACTCTGCGCATCCACCTGAGAGATGTACAGTAGAATTATTACAAGAGCATACATCACAGAGACTGATTTCAACTTCGCACCGTAAATAATAATAAGACAATGAGAACAGCACCGCTGATGATAATGAAGGGCGTTAACAATCGCTGCATCACACTTTCCTCTTCATTCGCTGGTAACACCAAAAGCTGAAGAGACGGAAATACTTGCGCTGTATCTTTCGCTACACGAAGAAAAGTGCCAAGCAAGCGAACCTCGCGTTCCGTCCCCAAGACCGTCCGTACTTCTAGTGCTATACTGATATTCCGTTCAGAATATTTTTCATCTACTGCTCGCACTTTGATATCCGTACTAAGCAGAAACACGTGAAGTGTTTGATCCGATGTCTTTCCTGTACTTAACACCGATGTGAAACTCCGTTTCTGAAGCGTCTCAACAAATGCGTTCTCCGCTAACGATCGCGGTCCTTCACCTTCCACCCAAAGAGCGACTCGAACTTTTGGATCGAGTTTCGCTTGATCGAAAACTTCATCGGCAATACTTTGCAATTGCAGCCGAATCACCGATGAGCTGGTTACTCCGATGGAATCACTAGCACGAGATATAGAAAACTTTCCGATGAAGAAAACTATCAGCAACGCAAACCATATCGGTCTCAGGCGATGGATCACATGAATACTTTCAGCGAATCCCGCCCATTGCAATTTGCTCGAGGCGTGCAATGCGTTCTTCTATCGGCGGGTGCGTAGAGAACAATTTTGTTAATCCCCCGCCGAACAATGGATTGACGATAAACATGTGCGCTGTTGCCGTTCCAGCATTCGTCATTGGAATTTGTTCAACACCGCGTTCAAGTTTTCGCAATGCATTTGCTAGACTTAAAGGCCGCTGGCTAATCTGTGCCCCGCCTTCGTCTGCCGCAAATTCCCGCGAACGGGAAACGGCAAACTGGATCAACATCGCCGCGATCGGAGCCAGAATGATCAGAAGAATCTGACCAAACGGATTGGAATTCTCGCGGTCGCGACTTCCGCCGCCAAATATCGAAGCGTACATCGCCATCCGCGCAACAAACGTAATTGTCCCAGCCATCGAAGCAACAAGTGTAGCGATAAGAATGTCCCTGTGTTTAACATGTGCCAGTTCGTGCGCGATCACGCCCTCTAATTCGTCATCCGAAAGTAAGTGAAGAATTCCTTCCGTTGCTGCAACAACAGCATGCTCCGGATTGCGTCCCGTTGCGAATGCGTTCGGCGAATCGCCGGGGATGATATACACTTTCGGCATCGGTAATTGTGCTTGTGCTGCAAGCCTGCGTACAATACTGAATAATTTCGGTGCATCCGCCTCTGTTACTTCTTTTGCACGATACGTCATCAACACAATCTTGCTGGAAAACCAGTACATCCCGAAATTCATAAGCAATGAGAATATGAATGCCATCCATAGACCTTGTTCTCCGCCCATCCAATCTCCAATAAAGAGTAAAATACCCATCATCAGAGCCATTAAAAGAATCGTTTTTAATGAATTTGTCATTGTTCTTCTTATCCTTTCAAAGCAACTTTACATTCCTCGAACACTCGAATTTACGAAAAAGTGTGCGGAGTATCAATATAAGACTCATTTGATTAGTTCGCCGATTACCTTCAAGACAATAGGAATTCAACTCTGCTATTAACCTTTTCAAGGTTGCGTGAGCATGAACCGAGAGCACCTTGACGAGATTCCACTTTTGGGCATGCTGTAAAATGGGATGAGCCAGCCCATGTTATGGTTCCTATCCCTTCTTCCTGAAGCGAAAAACGTGATATGCCATCGTGTAAATTACAACCCTTGGATAAATGTAGCGGTTAGGATATAATCTGACAAAATTATATATTAACAACCAAAGAATCAGTAGGGATTCTGTCTGGGAGCTGCCGGTCAAAAAATAATTAAGGTAAAATTACTCAAAGGTGGAGGTGAAGAATGAAAAAATATTATTGTTTTTTTATCGCATTTATTTTTACAACCGCATTTCTCCACCATACTGCATCCGCCCAGTGGATTCAAACGAACGGGCCATACGGAGGCTTAGTTATGTCCTTCGCTTCAGATGGCACAAATATATTTGCAGGAACAAATAGTGGCGGTGTATATCTCTCTACTAACAACGGCCAGAGTTGGTCAGCAGCTAATTCGGGATTACCTATAGGCGAACTTGCTTCTATTACAATTAACGGATCAATGATTTTTGGTGCGTCATATAATAACGGCGTATATCTTTCGACAAATAACGGAACAAGTTGGTCAGCGGTCAATTCCGGACTTGCTAATAGAAATGTATTGTGCGTTGCCGCAAAGGATAGTCTCATTCTTGCCGGGACTGATAATGGAATATTCCTTTCCCATAACAATGGTTCGAATTGGATACCAACAGGCAGTCTATTGCCAAGTACAAATGCTGTTGGTAAGCTTGGTTTTGGCGGAGGGAAAATATTTGCAGGTATGGAAGGATCTGGAGATGGGTACTGCAGTGCTGATACAGGCAAAAGTTGGACAAAATTAAATCTCGAAAGTCATGGGATTATCACTTGCATAGTCATCCATGAACCATATGTTTATATTGGGACCAGTGAAGGGATTTTTGTCTCCACCGATACTGGAGCAACGTGGACGCATAAAACATCTATTAATGTATATTCTCTCGCAGTGAAGGACTCGGTGATAATCGGAACATCCGGAATGAGCATCTTTAAATCGACTGATTACGGATATTCATGGGTTGAAAACAACACAACAACGCCTGTCGGTGGTGGGCTTTATAGTGCGGTTAGCAACGGATCTAGCTTTTTTGTCGGTACACAGAATAGCATCTTTCGCTCGACTGATAATGGCGAGAGCTGGACTCTTGCCAATACAGGGTTGTGCGCTATGAAAATTACATGTTGTGCCTCAAGCAACAATATACTCTTTACGGGCGGATGGGGAGGCGGCATATACACCTCTTCTGATAATGGAGAATCCTGGACGCATGACTACTTATCGCTTGAGTGGGCAGCTAATATATCAGCACTTACGGTAAGTCCTACAATCGATGGGATTAGTAATTCAAATATTTATGCAGCATCACTCGGAAACGGTGTATTTATGTCCAGTGACAACGGTCAGAATTGGTCCGAGATGGATAATGGATTGAACAAATATGTATATGCACTCAGCGCGCGTCCCACGACGGACAGCTTTATTCTATTTGCCGGTACTTCATTTGGTATGTTTATGTCGGTCGATAGTGGCAAAAGTTGGACTGCCGATGGATTAAAAGACACGATTGTTTTGAGTCTTGCAGCAAACGATAGTTGCCTTTTTGCCGGGACATCACAGGTATCATTTGCAGGTACATCACCGGCATACAGTAATCCCGGCGGAGTGTTTTCCTCAACGAATTCGGGAGCGAGTTGGAATCCCTCTGGATTATCACATCACGAAATATATTCTCTTACATTCACTAACGGTAATCTTATAGCAGAAACGCCCGAAGAAGGTTTCTTTGTTTCGACTGATGGAGGTCAGAGCTGGGCACCTCTAAATGCAATTTCACAAAATATTCAAAATGCCAAAATAAATTGTATAGCTGCAGTAAATAATAATATTTTCGCGGGAACCGAGGGAAAAAGTGTATGGCGGTGTCCGATTTCGGATATGATTACTGGCGTGAAAGTTAACGGTAAAACATTTCCTACTCAATATTCTTTGCAACAGAATTATCCCAATCCATTTAATCCCACGACAACAATAGAGTTTGAACTCCCGAAGAATGCGATGGTCGTGCTGAAGGTGTATGACCTTCTTGGCAGGGAAGTACGGACATTGGTTGACGAAAAGGTAGAGGCAGGCTTTCACACTACTAAATTCGATGCTTCAAGACTTGCGAGCGGTGTATACTTTACAAGGATGTTCGTACAACCGCAAGACGGTAGCAATCCGTTTGTACAGGTGAGGAAGATGTTGATGCTGAAGTGATATTCCGAAGTTGTTTATCGGAATCGACCCAATACTTTTTTAGCCGGATTATACATCACCGGTGGGAATATCACTTTCGTTTCAACTGGCGGCGGATCGTCTCGAGAACTATTTCCGGACGTTCATCAAGGAAGTGGCGAGAGAATCGCCTGGCACGCTGAACTTCGTTAGAATCAATTTCGGCGGTAATTAATCCTTCCTCTTGAAGCTTTGCGGTAGATATCATTTCCCCGCTGGGGGATGTAATGTTGGATCCGCCCCAAAAGTTTATACCGTCCTCAAATCCCACTCGATTGCTGAAAAGAATGTACACATTGAGCAGGCGAGCATAGGTACGATGATGTTCGTAGTTCACAACTTGATTATCCAGTTGCGTTCCTTCACCGGAGAGTCGAGTTGGACTCGCTGTAAGGCAGAGAATAAATTCTGCACCATCGAGCGCCAGCAAGTACGGAAGGGATATATGCCAGAGATCTTCGCAGATAAGCATTCCGAAACGGCCTAACTTTGAATCGAACGCAACGACATTCTTTCCATTCCCGAAGTAGCGTCCTTCTTCAAACATTCCGTATGTCGGAGGATAAATTTTTCGATGAATGTGCTTGATCTCACCATCTTCTAAGAACATCGCACTGTTATAAATTCCATGGTTCGAACCGCTTTCTACAAATCCAACGATGATAGAAATTTCCCGGCTCTTTTGCAGCAAAGGAGCGATAGTTTTATTTCGATGAGGATTGATCGCGACATCCCATGCCAAGTCGCGTAATGTATATCCTGTGACACTGAGTTCCGGAAAAAGAATAAGCTGCGCCCCCCCGGCAATCGCGCGGTCGATGAATTCGAGATGGTGCGCGAGGTTCTTGTCAACAGCTCCGACACGGCAATCGATCTGCGCTATTGCAGCTTTGAACTTCATCGTTGTTGGAGGAATGATGAACGAACCCGAAACACATTAATGCACATGCACATCATTCGGAAGTTCGTTTGTGTCGTTCGCTTTCCGCGGGAAGAATCGAGAAAGGATTCTGCCGACTGCCTGAACGCCATGGATCAGTCCCTGATGAAAATTTTTCTTTGAGAAGTGAGAAGACATTTCTTCAGCAATTTTAGTCCATGTAGCTTCTTCAACCTTGGTGTGAATGCCTTCATCAGCAAGGATAAAAAACTTCCTTTCGTCCATCAAGAGAAAGATCAAAATGCCCGTGTGATCCTTGGTCTTAGTCATCCCAAGGTCATGAAACTCCCGCCGCGCCATCTCTTCGATGCTCAGTTTTTTCTCCCGCCAGCGACGTTTCTGGCGAATGCTGACGCGAATTTCTCCGGCAGTTGTCTTTTCCGCTTCACTGATCGCTGCTGCAATAGCGGCAAGGTCTTCTTTCGTGAATAGTTTCTTTACGAGGTTTTTCATGCGGCATACTCCGCTACGATAAGTCAATCATCTTGATGTCTCTGATGTACTTCACTGTCTTGTCTTCTTTGAGATTTCGAAGTTTCTCCAACTTAACCTGCATCCGCGCAACATTATCCTTAATCAGATTGAGGTACTTTGCAGCTTTCTCCGGTACCTCTTTTTGTTCAATCGATGCGACAATCTTGTTCATATCTTCCAGCGGTTCGCTAATCTTTTGTGAAATATTCACAACAATTTCCTGCATCGCTTCTAAACGCTTCTTTTTGATTTCCAATTCCGTCAGCTCCTGCCTGAGTCGTCCCTTTTCGACAATCCGAAGAAGTGATTGAGGAAAAACACGGCTTGCGATATCTTTCTTGAGCAGGTAATCCTTCACACCCATTCGCATCACCTCAACGGCAAGATTCACATCCTCGCTTGTTGTAAGAAATACACTGGGAATATCATACTTCAATTCCTTCAGTTTACGAGTGAATTCTACATTACTCATTCCCGGCAGAGTATCTTCTGTGACAATGACATCCACCAACGGCTGCTGAGCAAGATACTCCAGCGCTTTTTCACCACTTTGCTGCCACACAACTTCGAATCGAGTACTCTCAAACTTTGCGAGGTAACTACCTATTACATCCGCATCGCTCTCAAGTTCATTGACATACAGTACTCGAATTGGTTTAGTATTCATCGTTATTCGCTTTTTAACATTTAATGAATTACCAGCTGCCGGAAGCACCGCCTCCACCGGACATTCCACCGCCGCCGCTAAATCCACCGCCACTAAAACCGCCCCCGCCCCCAAATCCTCCGAATGATCCTCCTCCATAGCCCCAGCCGGAATAATAGCGATGCCCACCTGAACCAATGACAGAACGCCGTCGCGATGCCATCATGGGTAAGAGGACAAATATTCCGAACATCATTACGAGAAATACCAACCCCATGGAAACCGCGGGGGCTTTCTTCCCTCTGCTATCTGCTTGATACTCACCTTTTGTTGTCCGGATGATCGCGTCAACGCCGGTCACAATACCGCCAAAATAATTTTCTGCTTTGAAGTGCGGAAGAATTTCCTGCCGAATAATTTGCGAACATACAGCGTCTGTTAAGACACCTTCCAATCCATAGCCAACTTCGATTCTTACTTTATGGTCCTGTTTGGCAATCAAGAGCAGTACACCATTGTCCTTTTTCGCTTGACCGATCTTGTTCAATGCGAAGGTTTTGTTGGCATACTCTTCTATACTTTCCCCATCAAGAGTATTGACCATCAGGACAACGACTTGTGTTGAAGTAGTATCCTCATAGCTTTTCAGCAGACGATCTATTTCTTGCCATTCCTGAAAACTCAGCGTATTTGTAAAATCGCTCACTCGCTGATTAAGTTTTGGAAAATTCGTCTGAGGTACAGCATAGGTGATGCATGCCAAAACCGCAAACACGAGAATAACCCAGCGTAGGTTTTTCATAATTGCTCTCAAAATTTAACTTGTGGTGCTTTATCAGAGCCCTCGACAGATTGGAAATATTGTGCTTCATGGAATCCGCCGAAGCTCGCAATAATCGTTGTCGGGAAACTTTTGATCATACTATTGAAATCTTGTACTATTTCATTAAACCGGCGGCGCTCGACAGCAATGCGATTCTCGGTACCTTCTAATTGCGATTGAAGCTCAAGAAAATTTTGATTGGATTTCAATTCAGGGTATTTTTCCACAACGACCATTAATCGTGACAATGCCGAGCTTAACCCATCCTGTGCTTTTTGAAAATTCTGGAATGCCTGTGGATTATTCAGTACTTCGGGAGTCACTTTCATCTGTCCGACACTCGCGCGTGCTTCTGTAACACCAATAAGCACTTCTTTTTCCTGCTTCGCAAAACCCTTCACTGTCTCAACGAGGTTTGGTATCAAATCGTATCGACGCTGGTATTGGTTCTCCACTTGACTCCACGCACTCTTCACGCCTTCATTTTTAGCCACAATTTTATTATAGACACCGACTCCCCATCCGATCGTTAGAAGAAGAACCAAAAGCAATCCGCCAATAATCGAAAGTGTAATAATCAATCCTTTATTCATACTGTACTCCTAAAGATGAAAAAAAATCGTTTCTGAAAATACTTTTGATCGTTCCTTCAAACACTGTAACACTCGATACACTGCGCTGCTATCTGCCGGTGCCGGCTGCCAGTTGCGAACAGAAACCGGAACTGCCTGAACTTCCATGGTATCTTTCGCAAACCGAACCTTCAATACGGCTGTTTCACTATTCGCGCTTCTTGAATTTCCGCCAAATACAAAATTGCCTAAAGAGTATGCAATGATTTTTCCGCGATATCGCTCAATTCCCTGCAGTACATGCGGATGATGTCCCACGATCAAATCGGCACCGCCTTCGATCATTCGGTGCGCAAGGATAATCTGATTGCTATCCGGTCTCGTTTCCAATTCTTCGCCCCAATGAATATTGATAACGATAAAATCGACACGCGGCCTCAGTCTTTTGATATCCTCAAGAATAAGCCATTGACTGCGCGATGTCGTACCAGGTTGCGTTCTCGAAGCGATGAATGTTCCCTCACCGCCGTATCCCAGGAAACCGATTCGAATACCATTCACATGGAGAACAACCGGCTTTCGTGCTTCTAAAAGATTTCGCCCGATGCCCGTATGCCGGATCCCTGCCGAATCCAGCTGCTGGATTGTTTCCAGAATTCCTTCTACACCAAAATCTGCTGTATGATTGTTGGCGCAGTTGACAATCGAAATTCCGGCGCCGCATAACTGAGAAAGATATTCCGGCTTCATTTTGAAGACAAACTCTTTCTCCATACTATCTGTAGATTGCGTTACAGCATTTTCCAGATTGACCATCATCAAATCGTATGTACCGATGCGTTGCCAACGGGCAAAGACATTGATGGGCCGGTATTGCGCAGCATATTCGAAATTGGCCGCGAAATTGAGATCACCTGCAAAGACAACTGTCGCACTGCTATCCGCTCGGTGCTGTGACCAAAGGAATCCTGGAAGAAGACAAAGAACAAATGCTCGCAGAAATAAATTCATAAGTACCAATATTGAGCTTCAATCTGATGGTATGGTACCAAAACTTCATACCAAAAACAACTCTTCACAATCCAAAATAAAAAGGTAAAAGTACATCCCGCTGGGAGACTGCACCAATACCTACCTATATATGTTCCCTGCGTCAATATGATTTTGTATTTCTTCCTGTGTATTTAACAAATATTTGATTCCACGTAACATCTACACGTTATATAGAGAACAAAGAGGATGTTATGATCGACATAAAACATTCAACCAATGATTCCTTTGCATATCCAATGACTTGTGAGTACTTTATGATAGACAATAGAACAGGAACAGTATTATGCGGATCTATCTTCGGTCGAAAATCCATAAAGCTACCATTACCGAAGCAAACCTCCATTATGTCGGCTCTATTACTATCGACGAATGCCTGATGAAACTTGCGGGACTTGCTGAGTATGAAAAAGTCCTTATTGTCGACAACACGAATGGCAACCGGCTCGAAACCTATATTATAAAAGGGAAAAAGAATTCCGGTAGTATTGGGATAAACGGAGCTGCTGCGCATCTGGTACACAAAGGCGATGAAGTTATAATAATGTCGTTCCAGATCTCTGATCGACCCAAGAAACCCATCAACATCCTCGTCGACAAAAATAATCACTTTGTAAAACATCTGATTGAAAAGTCGGGAGTGGACGAGTGCTGAGAGTTATCAGATGCGGTGGTCAGTGATTGATATTTCGCTATCTCTCTATCCCCTTCAAAGGCAATAGCGATCCTTCTTAAAACAGTCGAATTTCACTCCTTGTAATATTTCGTGAAATGTCACCACGATTCTCTCTCGATTACCGTGACTCGCATATCAACTATTCATGACTTTGAGGAATTCTTTGTTCGTCTTGGTACCCCGCATTTTATCAAGCAGGAGTTCCATTGCTTCGCTGGGTTCCAAATCACTCATAAACTTGCGAAGAATCCAGACGCGATTCAAATCATCCGGTTCAAGCAGCATTTCTTCTTTGCGTGTTCCGGAGCGGTTCACATTGATTGCCGGGAAAATACGTTTATCGCTCAAGCCGCGATCGAGTACAATTTCCATATTCCCGGTACCTTTAAACTCTTCAAAGATCACTTCATCCATTCGACTGCCGGTTTCTACCAATGCCGTTGCAATGATTGTAAGACTTCCGCCCTCTTCAATATTTCGGGCAGCGCCAAAGAATCGTTTTGGCCGATGCAATGCGTTCGCATCAACACCGCCGGAGAGGATCTTTCCGCTATGCGGGACAACGGTGTTATGTGCCCGGGCAAGACGTGTAATACTATCAAGAAGAATGATAACGTCTTTCTTTGATTCAACCAATCTTTTTGCTTTTTCCAGCACCATATCAGAAACTTGAACGTGACGCTCAGGTGGTTCATCAAATGTGGAACTGACAACTTCAGCGCTTACAGAACGTTCCATATCCGTCACTTCTTCAGGGCGCTCGTCAATGAGCAGCACAATCAACTTCGCTTCCGGATGATTTCTGGTAATACTATTTGCCATTTTTTGTAAAAGGATGGTTTTCCCAGCTTTAGGCGGTGAAACGATCATACCACGCTGACCTTTCCCAACCGGTGCAAGAAGGTCGAGAATACGCATTGCATATTCACCGGGAATGGTTTCCAGCTTGAGCCGTTCTGATGGATACATCGGCGTAAGATTCTCAAACAGGACACGTTCACGGATCAAATCCGGATGGTCATCGTTCACTGCCTCTACACGCAAGAGCGCAAAAAACCGTTCGCCTTCTTTCGGCGGGCGGACCTGACCGTTCACGGTATCGCCCGTACGCAATCCGAATTTCTTGATCTGTGACGGCGATACATAAATATCGTCCGGCGACGGCAGGTAACTGTAATCGACCGAACGAAGAAATCCGTACCCGTCGGGGAGAACCTCAAGCACACCTTTGCTGAATCCCAGACCGTCTTTCTGGGTTTGTGCTTCGAGAATTTTAAAAATGAGATCTTGTTTACGAAGATCGCTATAAGCTGTGATGTTGAGTTCTTTGGCAATCGCGTTTAACTCGGCGATTTTTTTGGACTTTAATTCAGTGATATCCATTGGCATGGAAAATATACCTATAATTGTGAGAGATGGGGATTGAAAATTTTAAAAACATCGTCAAATATCAGACAATTTTCTTTGATAAATAATTAGAATGGCTCGAAACAATTTTTTTTGAAGTAACCCTGGTCGGATGAACCGGAAAACAAACTTTTCTCTGATCTTCCTTTTTTAGTATACACGATTATTGATTGATTGTCAAGTATTTTTCTTTTCTGAGAAAAGCAAGTGCTTCACCCACAACAAAATGCGAACCGGTAATGAGTATCGGGACGCCATCGTGTTCTCGAAGGACCTCCGCGATACCACTCTTGACGTCAGTAAATTCTTCGACACGTGTTTCAAATCGACGAAACTCCTTTGCTAACTCTGCTGCACGACGAGATCGATCTGTACTCGCTTCCACAACAAAGACAGCCTTGGTAATTTTTTGAAGCACTTTCACAATCTGCTTATAGTCTTTATCCTGCATGAGACCAAACACGATGTGAACTCTCCCGAGACGTAATTGCCGGAGTGAATTACAAAGCGTACGAACAGCCTCCGGATTATGCGCAACATCGGCAAGGATAAGAGGATTTTGTCGAACAATCGATAATCGAGCTTGAAGTCCGGAATATTTTTGGATATTTCCTAATCCTTTCCGAATAGATTGTTCGCTGATTTTGAAATCACTTTGCCGGATCACCACTTCGATCGTATTCAGCGCAAGAGATGTATTCATCGCTTGATGCTCACCGGCCAGCGACACATGCACATTCTTCATCTTGCGTCCTGCAACGAGGAAATCCGACACAATTCCTTGAAGATAGAAATGCTTTACACGAATTCCTCCGGGATGAATTCGAATCAATTGTGATTTCTTTTGATTGCAGATATTTCGCAAGACTTGGATTGCCCTTTGCGATTTTGTTCCGGTTACACAGGGAATTCCTTTCTTAATAATGCCTCCTTTCTCGAAAGCAATATCTGTTATACTCGTACCAAGAATCTGAGTATGTTCCAATCCAATCGTTGTAATAACCGAAACAAGCGACCGAAGAACATTGGTTGCATCCAACCTTCCTCCCAAACCTGTTTCAATAATTGCAATGTCCACTTTGGACTCTGCAAAGTGCTTGAATGCTATCGCTGTTACTGCTTCGAAGAAAGTGCAGGCATTTTTTTCGAATTCCGGTTGAATGACCGATACAAGTCGCGCTACGGTGCGCGAGGGAATCGGCTTGCCGTTGATTCTGATCCGTTCATTGAAGTTTATGAGATGTGGTGAAGTGTACAAACCTGTTTTATAACCGGCGGCTGTAAAAACTGCCGCAATTATCGAAGCGGTAGAACCTTTGCCATTCGTACCAGCGATGTGGATGGAAGGAAATTTCTTTTCCGGATGATCGAGGGAACGGAGCAGCGTCCTGATTCCTTGTAATCCGAATTTCATTCCGAACTTCTGGAGATTGTAGAGAAACTTGATAGATTCAGTGTATGTCAACGTAGTATCAAAGATGGAAAGAGAAAAGCGATTTTCAAAGAATGTCACAACCAGGACTGAAGAACCGAGAACTTCAGGTCTGCATCCAAGGCACCGACAAGCGAGCCCATATCTGAAATTCCATGCTCACGGGCATAGATTGCCAGACCATCGGCGATCTTCACTGAAATTGCAGGATCGACAAAGTTCATCGTACCAACCTGCACTGCTGTTGCTCCTGCCAACAAGAACTCAATTGCATCTTCAGTGCTGGCAATTCCGCCAATCCCAAAGATCGGGATTTTCACCGACTTGGCAACTTCATACACTTTTGCCAATGCAACGGGTTTGATGGCCGGACCAGAGAGGCCGCCAGTGACCGTAGAAAGTTTCGGCTTTCGTGTCTTAATATCTATAGCCATTCCGATAAGCGTGTTGATCACAGAAACCGCATCAGCGCCTTCCGCTTCAACAGCGCGGGCAAATTCAGAAATGTGCGTTACATTCGGCGTCAATTTTATGATGAGTGCTTTCTTCGTCAGCTTGCGAAGACTCGCCGTGATTTTTCCTGTCATCGAACAATCAGTGCCGAAATTCAGTCCACCCTCCCTCACGTTCGGACAGGAGATATTGATCTCATAAGCAGCAATTCCCTCCTGCTCTTCCAGCAATCCGAGAACGTCGCAGTATTCCTGGAGAGAACTTGCGGCAATGTTCGCTATGATCCTCGTATCAAGTGCACGAAGGTTTGGTAGTTTTTGTTCAATAAACGTATGAACACCGATATTGGCAAGTCCGATGGAATTCAGCATACCACTGGCTGTTTCGACAATACGCTGCGGCGGATTACCGACACGCGGTTTCCACGAAAGCGATTTTGTAAAAATGCCTCCGAGCCGACTCACATCTACCAATGTGCGAACCTCATCTCCATATCCAAATGTACCCGAAGCAACAAAAACACGGTTTTTGAATTCAACTCCGCGAAGAGTAAACGATGTTTTTACTTTATTTTTTATCGGTGCTGCCATTACAAAATTATATCCGTTGTAAGAAATATCGGTCCGTCTTTACACACAAGAGCGTACTTCGCTCCGTCGCCGGTGCGTTCCACCGGACATCCTTGGCAAAGTCCGACTCCACATGCCATATGTCCCTCTAACGAAACTTCGCAACAGGTGTTCTTACGTTTTGCAAGTTCCGTGAGAGCTTTGAGCATAACAGTCGGACCGCAGGCAAATATTTTTGCTTTTCCGAGATCTGTCCGATCAAGAAATGATTCGAACAGCTGCACAACGTTTCCATGAAATCCTTTACTGCCATCATCCGTCGCTATGTGAATATTTTGCAGATGTGAAGTAAGAATTTGTCCGGCATTTCTATATCCGACAAATGTCTCAATACGTTTGCCCCGCTTGAGCAAATCTGCTATAAGAAATGGAAATGGTGCCACGCCGATTCCACCGGCAACAATAAGCGCTGTGTCATAGTCGGCATCGACACGGAACGACTGTCCGAGTGGACCCAAAACATCGATCGTTCCGCCAGGCCTTTTTCGAGAAAGAAGGACTGTGCCCGTTCCAATAGCATGAAAGAGCAACTCAACAATATCACCGTCAACCCGTGCAATACTGAATGGTCTTCGCAGTAACGGGCCCTCACCGGTTTCAGCCGCAAGCACATTGACAAATTGACCCGGTTGTGCTGAAACGGCAATTTCGGAAGAAGTGAACCGAAGGAGAAATGTCTTTGCAGCAACTTCATCGCAAGATTGTACCTTACACAATTGTTGCACCATGCCGCTCATTATTGTTTCTCTGCTCTCAATAGATTCTTTCGTGCAACGATGAACATTCCTCTTCGTTCACTTTTCATTTTTTTCCTTCGCAGCCATCGATTCTTAATTTTCTATTTTCTTTCTAGAGACTACCGAATCTTTCCCGGCACCCGCCGGACCTGGAGCTTTCTGGTTCACCGGACTGGAATTTATCTCGGATGTATCTATCTTTGTTGCCTTCATCTTGGATGTGTCTATTTTCACAGTGTTAGATTTGGATGTATCTATCTTTTCAATTTTTGATGTATCTATTTTTCTTTTGTTGGTTTTTATCGTGTCTATCTTCGCAGCATTTATCTTTGTTGAATCTATCGCTGCTCTATGAATCTTAGATGTATCCGTCTTTGCATCATTGATCTTTGCTGCATCTCGTGTTACGTTATCAGATTGCGCAATGCCTGTTGATCGGTTCGCCGCTGCGATTGCGTACTTCGTGCCGTCATAGTTCTTCACAACATATTTATACTGCACAAGAGCGCTTTCCGGCAGTTCGAGATGGTTCTCAAAAATCCATCCAATCGCATATTCACTTTTAGCAGCTAATGGCGATTTGGGGTATGATTGTGCAATGTTGCGAAACGCTTTAATCGCATTGTTGTACTGTTTTGTCTCAATCTGTTTCTCAGCATGCTCATAAGAAATCGCTGCACTATCTGTTCTCTTTACAGAACTTTCTTTTCCAAGAAATCGCCGTGCCTCTTCTGCATAGATGGATTCCGGAAAATCATGATCTAGACGTGTGTAGTATTCTTCAGGCGTATGATATTTTTTCCCCGTATTCATCCTGGAAAGTTCTGCAAGAATGTAAAGAATACGCGGGCTTCGGATAGGAGAATAGTCCAAAGCAAGAGATTTTTCATACCAGTAGAAAGCAGAGTCCGGCACTACTACTTCTGAATAGAAAATATCTCCCATGTCTTGTGCAGCAATAGATTTAATCACGTTAAGTGAATCTACAAGTTGAGAAGAAAGCAGAATTATTTTGCGTTGTATTGAATCTGCAACAACTTTAAGCATAGCCAGTGAATCAGCTCCGATCTGCGTGCGTAGCGATGAATCCTGTGCCATTATACGTTGTGTTGAATCCAATACAACACGAAGCATCTTCAGAGAATCAACACGAATGTTTTTTTGTCGAGAAACAACCGATTTAATTTTAGGTTTCGTGCTATCGGACGCCGATCGAAGCGAATCGGCAATCGATAGATTTAATTGAGAAAAAACCTGTGCGCCCGTATTCTTTGTGGTATCAGATAGTATCGTAGTAAGCGTATCTGAAATTGATTTTTTCGTTGTATCGGTAATAACGAACAAGAGACTATCCGCCATTTGCAATTTCTTTCGAGCACCAAAATATCTTGTGAGAGCCGCAAATTTCAGACGACCATCAGCCACGAATTTTGATTCTCTGGCCGAGTCCACTTCTGTATAATACTTCAATGCTAACCGATAATCACCTATTTCCTTTTCATACAGTACTCCAAGCTGATACGCAGAACGTAGGGCGTATTCCGATTTCGCGTATGCTGTGTCAATATAGATATATTCGTCTATCGCCTCATTTTTCTTTCCGCTGGCCGCGTAATTATTCGCTCGTTCAAAAAGCAGGTCAGGTAAATACGCTTTATACCGAAAATTCTCAATCATTGCGTCGACCAGAGTTAATCCTTTTTCATATTCCTTGATCTCGCGATACGCAATAGCCGCTTGCATCTTGCTGTAATAGTTCGAGTAAATATCGGATGTAAAGTCTCCAACTTGGAGATATGCTTCTGCCGCCTTCTCGTACTGTCCTCCAGAAAAATAAATGCTTCCAAGATTCATCTGCACTTCGACTTTCTCATTGTCATCGTTTGAAAGTGCAATCTCCCTTTCATATTCCGCCACGGCTTTATCGGTTTGCTTTTCCTGAAGATAGAGTCTGCCGAGGATATGGTGAGCTTGAGTCTCGATTTTACCATTACCGCTCGCTTTTGCTGCAGTAATCGTAGAATCACACATACGAATGCCCGTTTCAATTTTATTTAATTTTTCTTCCGTTCGAGCATACCAAATCTGGGTCTCTAATACCAACGGACTGTTAGGATACTGGGCCAACAATTCCGAAAATTTTCGTTCTGCTTTAAGATATTCTGCTTGATAATAAAAAGATTTTCCAATGAGCATAAGTGCATCGTCTACCAATGTGCTTGTAGCGTGAAACGCAAGAATATTTGAACATTTATCAATGACTTTGAGAAGTTTCTCTTTTGCACTTGCGGGAATTTGATAAGCTGTTGCCATTGAACTTACTTGACCGCGTTTTGTCAAAGCATCTGATCGGATTTCATCTTCTGCTTCATCAAACAACCACTTTGCATTATAGTATCCGTTGAAGTACGAGATAGAATTTTCATACCCCTGCGAAATCGCATGTCCCACGGGTCCGAAAATAGAACAACCGTTAAAAAGAAATACGATCACCAAACAGACGCTGCTGAGAGTAATTCGGATGTACGGTGTACGTTTCATTGATACCTCCAATATATCAAATGGTGGATTGTGTATCAAGTTGCAAGAAAACTCTCCGCTGATTTTCTCACATCACAGCTCGCTGAAGCAATAACCGTCTTCAACGTGGAAGTATGGGTTTCAATCGGCAGAGTGGTAGCAAAAAGGCATTCAGTCCTGAGGTAAGGGTTGAATCATGATACCTGTAAATCTCCACCTTGCGGCCGGAGAATAATTTCTTCCACCATGAGCGATGGCGGCTGGATCGATACCTGATAGAGCATCTCTGCAACTTGTTCTGGTGTCAACATTTGATTTCCGAATTTCTCACGTTGGTTTTGACGCCAGATCGGAGTGGAGACAGCGCCAGGATAGACATTTACAATATTGATACCCTGCCGCCGGACTTCAGAACGAAGAACATTCATCATCGCTTCAACGCCCGCTTTTGAGGAAGAATACACGGCAGATTTTACGTACACTTCTTTTACTATATACGATAGAATGTTAAGCACTAATCCGGTCCGGTTCTGAAGCATCGCCGGCAGAACGGCTTTCGTCGCGAGGAATGTTCCGCGGAGGTTGGTATTAATGACATGATCGAACTCTTCTATTGATGTATCGATGAAATCTTTGAAGTACGTAACCCCTGCGTTATTGATAAGCACATCAATATGTCCATGCAGTACCAATATTTTCTTTGCGGCTTCGAATACTGAAGCCTCACTTTGCACATCGCACTTGATGATTTCGCACGTACCACGGGCAGTAGAAATTTGTCGGCACAGTTCATTCAACTTCGATTCAGTTCTTGCACTTGCAATAACGGTGTCGCCGTGTGAAGTGAAGACTTCTGCGAGAGCTCTCCCGATTCCCGTACTCGCTCCGGTGATCCAAGTGACTCGCGGTTTCTTGGTTTCCATGATGTGCTACGGCTTTCTGCCGATGAGCGTGAGGAATTCGCTTCGTGTTTTTTCATCATTTCGGAACGCACCCAGCATTGCACTTGTTGTTGCCACAGAATTCAATTTCTCAACTCCGCGCATGATCATGCAGAGATGTTGTGCTTCCATGACAACTGCAACTCCCAGCGGTTGAATATGCTGGTACAGCGTATCAGCAATTTGCTGCGTTAATCGCTCTTGAACCTGCAATCGCCGTGCGAACACTTCCACGAGCCGAGGCATTTTGCTCAGACCAATGATTCGTCCATTCGGAATATAGGCAATATGACACTTACCAAAAAATGGCACGAGATGATGCTCGCACAACGAGAAGAAGTCGATGTCTTTGACGATGACCATTTCGCTGTATTTTTCCTCAAAGACGGCACTGTTCATAACTTCTTCAATATTTTGTCTATATCCCTTGGTCAGGAATTCATACATCCGTGCCACACGATCCGGGGTCTTGCGAAGCCCTTCACGTTGTGGATCCTCGCCGAGCTCGGCAAGAAAATCTTTGATGATCGCTTTTTTTCGATCGTCATTTCCGGTGGTCATTCTTCACCTCGATATTCTACTATATTATTCTCTGTCTCATGGAGACGGATTGAAGAAAGCTTTGCCTTAGTGATTTTCGTTTCCAGTATTCGCCAGAATGCACATACAATGTTTTCTGCAGTAGGAATTTTTTCTTTCAGGAAATCGACATCATAGTTCAGATGCTTATGATCGACTTTTGAAATAATTTCTTCCCGGATAATGTCTTTGAGTTTTTTGAGATCTACAACATATCCCGATTCGTTTTTTATTTCACCGACGACTGTAACTTCAAGAACAAAATTATGACCATGTCCGTTTGGATTGGCACATTTATCAAACAGTTCAATGTTTTGCTCTTCCGAGAGGTCGGAATTCCAAAGCCGATGTGAAGCGCTGAAAACTTCCCTCCGTGTAATGTACATTTTCGGCATGAATCACTTTTCCTTTTTCAGAACGTTCAGAACCTCATCAGCATGACCTTCCACTTGGACACGATGAAAGATATTCCGGATAATTCCTTTTTCATCAATCACAACGGTCGTGCGCTCCATACCGAAGTACTTTTTGCCGTACATCGATTTCTCTTTCCATACACCGAATACCTTGACGACACTCTTTTTCTCATCGCTGAGGAGTGGAAATGTCAATCCATATTTACTCGCAAACTTTGCATGCGAATCTGCACTGTCCGTACTCACTCCAACGACAAGTGCGCCATTCTTTTTCATTGCCCCTCGCTTTTTTTCAAAAGAACGGGCTTCTTCCGTGCAACCCGATGTATTGTCCCTCGGATAAAAATAGAGCACTAATTTCCTGCCTGCAAAATCTTTCAAGCTATACTTTTTTCCATCGCCTGATAACAAATTGAAGTCAGGTGCTTTCTTCCCAATTTTAAGCATAGATATTCCTCAACTATAGAATATGAATAATCTCGTTGAAATTCAAAAGAGATTTTGGCTGGTCTCTATTTCAGCGCCTTGGAGATTGCATCGTACTCCGGCTCGACACCGGGATTTTCCGATATCCACGCATACTTCACAATGCCATTCCCATCGACAATAAACACTGCGCGCTTCGAAGCAGTATAGCCCTTCAGTCCGGCGAAGTCCTCATGCACACCGCAGTACTGCCTGATCACTTCACGAGAATAATCGCTCAAGAGCGGAAATTGCAGATTATTCTGCGTAGCAAATTCTTTATTTGCAAATGGCGCGTCTACGCTAATGCCGACAACGTGCGCATTGAATTCACTAAATTTTGCCATTGTATCGCGGAATGTGCACATTTCTTTCGTACACACTCCGGTGAACGCACCCGGATAGAATGCGAGTACAACCTTCTTTCCGAGAAACTCGGAAAGTGAACGAGATTTCTTCTCCGTATCGAATAATGTGAATTCCGGTGCTTTATTTCCAACTTGAATTGCCATGGTATTGATCTCCTCCATATTTTATTGTGAGTTCAGAGATAAGAACATTAAATCACCCGAGAAGGTTTCATCAGCACATCTTTGAATTCGTTACTCTTTATCAGTATATTTGAACCTCAGAGACCAAACTTGGAAGGGTGCGAGAGTGGTTGAATCGACCGGTCTCGAAAACCGGAATAGCCGCAAGGCTATCGAGGGTTCGAATCCCTCCCCTTCCGCCAAACTGCATTCTGTGCAAATTTGGAAATTTGAAATATTTCCCCGGCCATTGGAAAAAGATTCTTGATTCAGTATATTTGAAGTATCGGAGAGATGCAAGAGTGGTTGAATTGGCTACCCTGGAAAGGTAGTGTATCCGCAAGGGTACCGTGGGTTCGAATCCCACTCTCTCCGCAAAACAAAGAAAGGTACCGTGGGTTCTCCCAAAGGGACTCCTTTGGAGGAATCCCACTCTCTCCGCAAATGTACTATGCGTATATTTTGCAGAGCCGGAAAGACGGTTCATATTACTATGGCTCGGCAGAGAACATCGTTCAACGCCTGGATCAACATAACCACGCTAAGGTTCGATACACCAAAGGACACCTTCCATACAAATTACATTACAGCGAAGAACTTTCATCTAGACCTGAAGCTGTTCAGCGAGAAAAGTTTTTCAAGTCGATTGCAGGTTATCGATGGTTGAGGAAAGAAGGGATCATCAAATGACCGTGGGTTCTCCCTCAAAAAAACATAGTTTTTTTTGAGGGATCCCCCTGGGAGAATCCCACTCTCTCCGCAATTTCATTATCAAAATCTCGTTCCGTTGTGCTCTTGTTCCTATGTCTTCTTTCAGTTATGAAGTTCACTTTCCATACCCTATTACACTATGGTGATCATATATGAAGTATGAATCCTCATGCAAAAGCGTCCTTCCTTTTTTCTTCATCATACTATGTGCTCTCTGCAGTACGGCGTCTGCCGATGACGGCTATCAACTCTGGCTCAAGTATCAAAGAATCGATGACAGAGACCTGTTACAAAAATACCAGCAGACAATTTTCTCTGTTGCCATCACAGGCACATCAAAAACCTGCAGCATCATACAAAATGAATTGAAGAAGAGTCTTCCTCAATTACTGGATAAAACTATTCCTTTTGAAAAGGCGATAAAAAACGGCACACTTTTTATCGGCACACCGCGCAGTTCCGCATTCATAAAAAAAATGAAGATTGCGGGACAACTGAACAAGTTAGGTCAAGAGGGCTACCTTATCAAATCGACAACAATAAACGGCAAGATGTGCATTGCGATTGCAGCTCAGAAAGACATCGGACTTCTCTATGGTACTTTTCATTTATTACGTCTTATCCAAACTCATCAACAGCTTGAGAATATCGATATCGTCTCGCAGCCAAAGATACATTATCGGCTTTTAGATCACTGGGATAATCTCGATAGTTCCGTTGAGCGCGGCTATGCTGGAAAATCTCTATGGAAATGGAATGATTTGCCGGATAAAATCGATGACCGCTATTTCGATTACGCCCGAGCAAATGCTTCCATCGGTATCAACGGTACGGTTTTAAACAATGTGAATGCAAATCCCAACATACTCAGACCGGAATATCTCAAGAAAATTGCAAAGTTAGCAGATATCTTCCGCCCTTATGGAATTCGTGTTTTCCTTTCTGCAAATTTTTCATCGCCTATTTCTGCTCAATTTGCTTTTGAGCAAAATCGAAGAGGTGGAATCGGGAATCTCGTGACTTCCGATCCTCTCGATCCCGCGGTGAGACTCTGGTGGAAAAATAAAGTGAAGGAGATCTACAAATTTATTCCGGATTTTGGCGGCTTCGTTGTGAAGGCAAATTCTGAAGGAATGCCTGGTCCGCAGGATTACAAAAGAACGCATGCCGACGGCGCCAATATGCTGGCTGAGGCGCTTCAACCGTATCATGGTATTGTGATGTGGCGTGCATTCGTATATAACGCAGAAGTCGATCCTGATCGCGCAAAACGCGCGTACAAAGAATTCGTTCCTCTTGATGGAAAGTTCCTCCCGAATGTTTTTGTGCAGGCAAAGAACGGCCCCATCGATTTTCAGCCCCGCGAGCCGGTCCAGCCGCTGTTCGGTGCTATGCCCAAAACTCCTTTGATGCTTGAACTTCAATTAACTCAAGAGTATCTCGGCCATTCCAAGCATCTGGTGTTTCTTGCCCCGATGTGGAAAGAATATTTCCAGTTTGACACGTACGCAAAAGGTCAAGGTTCAACTCTTGCTTCAATAGCAGACGGATCTCTGGAGCAGTACAAAATGAGCGGTATCGCCGGTGTCACCAACATAGGAGACGATCGGAACTGGTGCGGACATTTCTTTGCTCAAGCAAACTGGTATGCGTACGGCCGGCTTGCCTGGGATCACTCACTCAATGCAGAACAAATTGCCGATGATTGGATAAAAATGTCTTTGAGCAACGATTCCTCCACTGTAAAAACTGTTAGTTCAATGATGATGGGTTCTTGGGAAGCATGCATCAACTATATGACACCGTTAGGATTACATCACATTATGCAGGTAGATTTTCATTACGGACCGATGCCTGACAACAATCAAGGAAGAGAAGATTGGACATCAATCTACTATCATCGCGCAGACACTATCGGACTCGGTTACAATCGCAGTTCAACAGGAAGTGATGCAGTAAATCAATATTTCTCGCCTTTACGGGAAACATTTAACGATGTCAGTACTTGCCCTGAAAAATATTTGCTCTGGTTCCATCATGTCGCATGGGATTATAAAATGAAATCCGGCAATACTCTTTGGGACGAGCTTTGTAAAAAATACTACTCTGGAACCGACTATGTCAATGAGATGACAGCAAAATGGTCGTCTCTTGAACCATCCATCGATCCTGGAATTTACTTGCACGTAAAAGCGAAATTAGAAAAGCAGAAAACTGACGCCGCAATTTGGCGGGATACATGCCTTCAGTATTTCCAGAAATTCAGCAAGAAACCAATTTATGTTTCGCCGTAAAGATTTTTTTAAATAAACTACTTCGGAGCAACCTCTAAGGTATTCAATCTGTTTTTCTGGATTCACGATAAAAGCATTCGGGAATGCCATTCCTCTCTTGACATCACCGCGGATTGTGCACTGTATGCATTCCGCATTGTTTGACAGGATGGGCGGGAATCTCAAATAACCCACGACTCAAGATTGCGGATCAATTGATTATTTGTTATTATTCAACCCCTAAAAAAATCTACACTGGAATGAATTTTTTTTGATTAAATCTAAAGGAAGGAGACTCAGTATGTCTTGTAAAAGTCTTTGCAGTGCCTTGTTTATCCTGATTGCTATGGTATTTGCATGCGCTTATAGCGATAATAATATCCTGACCAATCCCGGTTTTGAACGAGGAAAGAACGGCTGGTTCGAGCGGACATGTGCGATTGAAGCTGTTTCATCACCTGTTCACAACGGCACCGGTGCCATAAAGGTAATTAAAAGATTAGCAAATTGGCAGGGAGTAAAACAGTCGGTATTCGGTAAATTGGTGGAAGGAAAGACTTATAAAGTATCGGGCTGGGTACGACTTGACAACGCGAAGAGCGATACGGTTGCTTTATCATTCGAACAGCAGGATGACAGCGGCACAAAGTATATCGGAGTCGCACGGGCTGTAGCAACAGACAGTGCATGGGTTCAGCTTTCAGGTGAATTCACATTGAAAGTTACGGGCACTTTGTCGGTATTGGACATGTACTTTGAAGGCCCTGCACCCGGTGTAAACTTTTACGTCGATGATGCGAAGGTATACGGCCCCGAGGTCGATGCTCCGAAGGTAATACCCGCTTATCCCCTTGGGAAAGGTATGATTGATGTCAACACGCGATATCAAATAATAGAAGGCTTCGGCGCTTCAGGTGCATGGTACACTAAGGATTTAGTGAACCACAAGAAAAAGAACGAGCTATACAATCTGCTCTTCAAGGATCTTGGCCTTGATATATTCCGCATAAGTAACTATTACGATACGGAGCCGAATTCCTTCCGCGAGGCGTTAGAAATTGCCAAAAGCGGTGAAGCAGTTCTCAAGCGAGATCTGAAAATTATGATATCGTCGTGGTCGCCTCCTCCGTACCTCAAAAGCAACGCAAACGTAGTCGGCGGCACTCTTAAAAAGACAAATGGAAAATTTGCGTATGATGAGTTTGCACAGTGGTGGTATAACAGCGTAGCCGTTTGCACAAAAGCGGGCGTTAAGGTGGATTATATAAACATACAGAATGAACCTGACTATGAAGCTCCATATAATTCATGCAAGTTCACTCCGACAGAAGCTTTAGATACAAGCATTGCCGCCTATGACAAAGCGTTCGAAGCAGTCTGGCATAAGTTAAATGCTGAAATGGGTCCAAACATGCCGAAAATGCTTGCCCCCGAAACATCCAGTTTAGGTAATTCCAAAAAGTATATAGAATCTATAGACAGCTCATCTCACATCTATGGGTATGCTACACATCTGTATGATTGCAGCGGATGCGGCTCGGCTCCCGACAGATTCATTCCCAGTATGAGCAGTTATAACAATTTTGCTATTCAGCATATCAACAAGCCTGTTTTCCAGACAGAGTTCGAAGACGGGGCCGGCACATGGGCGAACGCAATCAATACGGCACTTGTGATGCACAATGCTTTGACTATTGAAAAAGTATCTGCTTATTTGTACTGGGATTTATTCTGGGGCCCTGGAACCGCTCTGGTCAGCATGAACGATTCATCCTCATATACAATCAAACCGACATATTATACTTTCAAGCAGTATTCAGCTTTCATCGATGCTGATTGGCAGCGCGTGGAGGCATCGACCGATAATACAGGCTTGAGGATTTCTGCATATATCAGTCCGGATAGCAAAAAACTGACAGCGGTCATAATCAATACAACTGATAGTACTGATATATCACTCAATTTATCTATTAAGGATTTCTCAATTTCCAAAGGTGATATTTACAGATCCAGTCAAACGGAAAATTGCGTTCTTGCAGGTAATTATAATAAGCCGGCACCATTGAAGATTCCCGCTAATTCCGTAACGACCTTATCGCTGACCTCCAGTAAAAAGTAAAACAAAAAAAGTAATATAAAACTATAATGTAAAACAGAAAAGCCGGATCATTCGTTGGTTCGGCTTTTTTTGTTTTGTCATTCCTGATTGTTGTTGTCAGAGACCAAGTATTATCTAGGTAATCTATCGATTTAGAAACCCAAAAAGATCAAGAAGGAAATGTCGTCGTTTTGCTCCATCATAATTATTCCCTTGCGTTTTACTGATGCAATTGATAGATTACCAGCGCGCATAAGAAAGATATAACGTAAAAGTATCTGAAGAAAGAGGGGAATTATTGGGAGCCATCGGAAGACTAAGCAGCACTATCGCCAGATTTTTCTCAAAAGATATTGACCTCGGCTATCTGGCAACCCACTGTAAATTGTCTGCCAATTTTGCCGACATTTGTATCTCACAATATGCGGGGAGCAGTATATATTTTCGCAAAATTATAGACAAAGTCTATATATCATCCTATTACGGACAAAATACAGACTAAGTCTATCTAATCACATGTTATGCCGCACGTGCGGTGCGCACGTTGTGTGTAATGTGATTTTGAAGAATGTTTTGTTATTATTTAATCGTGGGGTGCTTCTTGGAGAGTTTCGGTAAATTAGGCTATCGTTTGCACCGCACGCGCAACAATCTATTGCGTTGAGTACATTTTGTAAGTATTGGTCGTTGTGTGTTAACCAATGATGGTACATTTGTAGTCTTTTGGCATAACCAGCAACTCAAGCTGACGGTTGGAGCGTAGGTGTTAAATTCATGGCGTTCAACACACGTTATTTTTATGGCGCGAAATAGACGTGTGACTTGGTTCGTTGATTGCATGGCTCGTACTTATCAACGCCGCAGCTTAGTTGCCATCCGTTAGCTGGCACAACTATGTTAAAAGAAAGGATATCAACATGGTCATTGCAATCAAAGGGGCTGTAATAATCAAGACAGACAAAAATGGATTTAGCTGTTATAACAAGTGTGAGAAATGTGGATTTGTCGATACCTCATTAACAATAAATGATTATAGTGATTTAAGACCTGGGCAATCAAAGTCTTCTGGATTTAGTTGTAGCCATTGTGGTCAATATCAAGAAATATTAATTCAAGGTGCAGGATAAATATATGCCAGATCAAAAAGAAGTACAAAAAGCTGTGGATGCTTTCATGTCAAAGCTAAAAGTTGTCCCTTTTATTAATAAAGATTCTATTACTATAGAGCAAGCAAAAGACAAATCGTTTCTTAGTCATAAAGTCTGGTCGGATAATCCGGGTATATACTTATTTTTTGGCAAGGGACAAATAAAATATGTTGGTCGTGCAACTCGAACGACTGGGCTTAAAAACCGCATTCACGAACAGGCAACAGCCTTTGGTGATCCTAATTGGGATGTTGTCATAAATAATTCGGATTCAACAGTGTCGGTCATTTATTTCCAGCCTGATGATTGGTATTGGGTTGCATCATTGGAAGTATTTTTAATTGAAATATTTCGTCCTCATTTAGTTAACAAACGCAGGGCTTAATCTAATTGTTGTGCCAGCTAACCAGGCGCTCAAGCTGACGGAATGAGCGTGGGTACAATTTACATTGCGTGTGGTGGGTTTACGTTTTTATTATTAACTAATTTGTACCTCGTTGGTTGAGATAAATTAATTCAGTTATCAGCATGAACTTGTTTCGTTTTCAGCAACTTGAAAATTATCAGCGCCGCAGCTTAGCGCCGGTCCGTTAGGCTGCATATAGCAATTATGAGCATAAGAGACCTATATCGAAATCGTAAATTAACTTTTTGGTCGTATGCGATAGGAGGAATACTCCTTTCTTTGTCATCCTATTTTATCTTACAACGTTCGATCCCAGATAAGATTTTTAGGATAAAAGGATCTATCTGCATTCTATTTGTTACTGTGCTAGTCGAGTTATGGTTTTTTATAATTGATCCATGGGTTCGAAGGAAACTGGAAAACATATTTCACGTTGAAATATCAAATGGTAGCCCATGGAAAATCATGGAAACTGACCAAAGGGCTAAATACTATTTTATTTATTGGTTGCAACCATTACTTATGTATAGTTTCGCAGTGGCATTTGGTTTGCCTTTTGGCTGGCTACTTTTTGAATTACTATAATAAATATGCCGCCTAACCAGGCGCTCAAGCTGACGGAATGAGCGTAGTACGAAATTCATGGCTAATGGTGGGTTGACGTTTTTATTATTCAGTTTTTAGTACCTATAATTTTGATACTTATCAATTTAGTTATCAGCATGAACTTGTTTCGTTTTGTAAATATTGAAAGTTTTCAGTGCCGCAGCTTAGCGCCGTTCCGTTAGGCGGTTACAAGAACTAAGAAAGAGAGATTAAAATGATATGTCCCTATTGCAATATAGGAATTAAATTCGATGCTGAAGACATTGCTAATGTATGTCAAGAGTCAGAATCTGAAGATTATGGGTTTGATATTCGCTCTGGATATTGTTCTGAATGCAACAAGCCTATTGTTCTTCTTTGTCATGGAAAATTAGAATATACGGGTGGGCATGAAGTTGCTATTGTGGAAGTCACCGAGGAAAAAATTATTTACCCTATTTTAAAACCAAATATTCCTAAAATCGAACCAGAGGTTCCACAAAACTATAAATCTGATTTTACCGAAGCAGCAGAGGTTTTACCAATTAGCCCCAAAGCCAGTGCTGCAATTAGCCGTCGACTTTTGCAAAATATTATGCAGGATAATTACAAAATTAAAAAACGTAACCTTGATCAAGAGATCACTGATTTCATTAGTCTTCCGGGCATTCCATCACATTTGACTCAAGCAGTTGATGCTGTTAGAAATGTAGGGAATTTTGCTGCTCATCCATTAAAAGATACAAACACTGGACAAATAGTTGATGTCGAGCCAGGTGAAGCAGATTGGTTACTTGATGTTCTTCAATCACTTTTTGATTTTACTTTTGTCCAACCGGAAAGATTGAAGAAGAAACAAGCTCAATTAGATGCCAAACTTGCCACTCTTGGCAAGCCACCAATGAAAAAATAATATGTAACCGCCTAACCAGCGGTTCAAGCTGACCGGATGAGCGTTGGTACGTTAAGCATGGCTTGCATAGGTTTTGGTTCTTAATAATAAATATTCAGCATGAACTTGTTTCGTTTTGTGTATTTTGAAAGTCATCAGTGCGGCAGCTTAGCCGCCATCTGCTTGCTGAATGTCAAGAGAAAAATAGAATAAAGTAAAATAGAATTATTTATTGTAAAGATATACATCTTCTGTTCTTTAGAAAAACAATAGCCATT
>JBEKEV010000013.1:0-68865 GCA_050013655.1 Bacteroidota bacterium
GTCAACGACGCGAGCCGCGGTTTTATCCATATTTTTCGTCAGTCTTGACTTTTTCTGCCGCTCTCTTTTTTTAATTATTGTGAGCGGCATGGCGCCAAAGGCGCTCATTTGGTTCTTTCCTTTTGTGTCAAGACAAAAGAAAGAACGACATTCTTAACACAAAAAAAATCACAGGCGCTGCTTCCGAACAATCCCAAGATTCCCTTTGTCTCTATTCTGTTCATCCTCATCTAACTTGAATTTATTGACCGTCTCCTGCAGTTGTTCAGTGAGATGCTTGAGCCCTTCTGAAGCAGAGGCAACTTCTCTTGTGCTGTTAGCCATTTGTTTCGTCACGGAATGAATAATCTCCACGTTCTGAGAGATTTGCTCGCTTGTGGTGGACTGCTGCTCGCTCGATGCTGCGATCTGTGTTATCATATCCATTACTTTTTGCGATATCTTTACGATCTCTTGCAATGAATGTCCGGCTTGATCTGCTAATTTCATTCCTTCCTTCACTTCCAGGGTTCCTTCATCCATCGATGTGACTGCCTGCCCGGTTTCTCGCTGGATATTCTTGATCATCACCTCAATCTCTTTTGTTGCCTTCAATGTCCGCTCCGACAATTTGCGAACTTCATCAGCCACAATGCCGAACCCTTTTCCTTGTTCTCCTGCCCGCGCCGCCTCTATCGCTGCATTCAGTGCAAGGAGGCTTGTTTGGTCTGCGATGTCATTGATGAGCTTCACGATCTCTCCAATCTGTTTGCTCGACCGCTCTAATGCCTGCGCTATTTCTGAACTCTTGCCCGTTGCTTGTGCGATTCGTTTCATCCCCTCCGCTGTTGCCGAAACAATGTATCCTCCTGCTTCTGCCGTCAGGCGGGCTTTCCGTGCGGTATCTGCTGTTTCGTTCGCACTCTTGCTGTTCTCCATGATCGTTCTTGTCATTTCTTCTATCGCTTTGGTAACTTCATGTGCCTGGCTCATTTGTTCCTGCGATCCGGCTGCGATTTCTTCTATACTCGAACTGATCTGGGTCGATGCATACGCAACTTCATTCGATGCATCATGCATGTGCCGGATGGTTGTTCGCAACATGCGGATCATGGTTGCAAACGAACGAGTCACATGACCCATTTCATCGCCGGAGGTAAGTTTGCGTTCCAGAGCCGGTGTTGATACACTTCGGAGGTCGCAATCTGCAACAACTTCGGCCTGGAGTTTCAGCTCGTGCATCGGTTCCAAAAGAACCGCTTTCATGGAACGATGGACGATCCATCCCAGACCAGCAATGACTGTGAGAGTGATCAGCAATGCAATTATTTTTGTCCTTGTTTCTCTCGCATGAATTTCCGCCATGGGACCGGAGAACCCAAATAAGACAGCCAGGTTTTCTTCCTGTCCGTCCGGTGCGGGGTTGACGCCAAACCTTGCGTGACACGTTTTACATTCCGGTTTCAAATGATACGATGCAAAAACTGCGAGGAAAACATCGTCCCTCATGGGCACTTCTTCGACAAAGAGTTCGAGTTTTGGATCACGCTTGAAAGCGGCTTCAGCTCTCGTTTCGATTTCATCATTTCCGTTCGTGCTGTAATTTTCTGATACACGAACCTTATGAAATTGCAGGCCTTTTGATTGCGCGAACTCTGCCGCCGTGGAATGAATCATAAATCCGGACGCCGCTACCAAGGTACGGAGTTCTTCACGATACCACGATTCGGTTTCAGCGATTTGTGCCGATACAAAGTACCAAGAACCAATGCCGGTGACGAGCGCGAAAGCTCCGAGAATAGGATAAACGATTTTTTGTTGAAGGGTGAGATTTTTCATAAAGTCTAAACGCCTCTCTGTCTGTGAGGGTGTCTTTTACTCAACTTCTCACTGTCTCGATTCCTTATCTGCTCACCAACTCATCTGCTCTTCTGCTTCCCTAACTCGAGCACTGCAAAAAGTTCTTTCCGGCATTGTTCCGTCACCGTTGGATTTGGATACTCGCGGTACAGGCGAACCGTTTTCTTTAAACTGTCCAAATATGCGGTGCAATTGGGGCAAGCCTCCATATGTCTTTTGATCTCGCGGCATTTTGGCGAGTCGATATGTTCGTCTAATTCGCCGCAGATGTGCTTTGCAATTTCTTTACAAGAGAGATGTTTCTTTTTCATGCCGTCATATACTCGTTCAATTGTTCACGGAGGAAGACTCGCGCACGACGCAGCCGGGATTTTACTGCCGGCACCGTGAGTTTTAAAATTTTTCCCGTCTCTTCTGCCGATTGTCCCTCTACATCCCGTAAAACAAAGACCACGCGGTAATCATAAGGCAGTTTCTGGATTGCGGCATCGAGCTTGGATTTCAATTCGGCATTCATCATTTTATCTAATGGAGTATCGCGCCATGCCGGAACTGTGAGAGCTGTAGTGCCGGTATCATCGGCTTCGTCATGGTCATACGCGCTGTGCGGTTTGTCGATATGTATACTCGCCGTCTCAAGCTTCGTCTTGCGGCGCTTCATCCGGCAGTTGTTGGTGACGATACTGTACAGCCATGTCGTAAATTTTGACTTGCCGTCGAATTGATGCAGTTTGCGATAGACGTTGACGAACGTATCCTGCCACGTCTCTTCTGCCTTTTCTTTATCGCGGCAGACTTTGAAGGCGAAACTATAGACAAGATTCTCGTACTGCTTCACAAGCTGTGTGAATGCCCGATCATCCCCTGCCTGCGCTTTTTTAACAAGTGCCAGTTCTTCGGTGGGGAGGATGTGTTGGGGATATTTCACTACTCGCCGGCAGTACCGGTAGATGTTTTCATCTTTTCTATGAATCGTTTCATCTGGTGCGATACCAGCCATCCGAGGATTGCCATAATCAGCATGAGTCCGACGATCAAAGCCGCGGAGTAGAGTAAGAAATCTGCCACGGGCTTAGTAAAAATCTCTTCAGGGACTGCCACAACCATCCAGAGCTGCGCAGATTGGAGGGCGCTCGTAAAAATACGCCAGGAACGAGTTCCTTCATGAACGATTTGGACTGTGCTCAACGTGTCTATGGAGGTACGCACTCCATCTAATTTGAAGGACGAAGCGTTCTGCGTGATGACGCCTGACGAACTGTGAATGCTTACGGAATAATCTTTATCAAATGGAAATCCGGCAAGAATATCGTTGAGTCGTTTTGCATCCCATACAACCGTTAACATAAAGGGAATCTGCCTAACTTGAAACTGCGTTTGTAGAGCAAATATTTGCGCCGGCAATTCTGTCTGACTGAGCCACGCAATGTGAAGTGCGCTGTCCACTTTTGAATGCACCCAAACGCTATCTGAAATTTGCAAATTGAACATAGGATAGGAAGTATTCTGGCTCCTGAGTTCATCAGATGGTCCGGATGAGTGGATCCTTATTTGAATGATTTCCGGGTGAAGCGTCATCATCATGCGGAGAATGGTTTCTCCTTCGTTCGGTTTCTCTGTCACCTGGGATATAATAAATCGCGGGATATGAGACCAACCTGCGATGGCATGGTCAAGATCATCCAAGGTGGATTTCTGGAATTGCTGGATGACGCTCAGCCGTTCGGCGAGAACCGCTGCCTCATACTTTGGGCGCACGACCATCCACACAAGAAGCAATGACGCTGCGGTAATAATACCAAGAGCAATAAGAATTTTATTGAGGAGAGATAGTTTCATAATGACCTGCGAATAAAGTGTTCAAAATGTTCATTAGGACTTGTAAAAATGATAAGGATATTTGTCTTTAACCTCCACAGGTTTGTGAACATGGTGAGAAATTCGTCTTTGGTAATGAAATGAATATTTCATTGCGATCCCGATTTATCGGGAGAAGTCCCGCTTTCTGGATTCCGCTCCTCTGACCACGAGTGTCTTTGTTGCGGGATTCTTGAAAGCGGAACAATCTGCTGAAATGAGCAAAAAAAAAGATTGCTTCCCGGAGTTTATCCCGCTATAAGCGGGACTCGCAATGATTTTGAGACTATTTATTCTGTGCCCAGAGAATCAATCCCTCGCGGAACGGGTTGTCAATATCCGGATGCTTGGGCAGTACACGTACAGTATGTCCTATCCGTCCGCTGGCTTCGAGTTTAATAGTTCCGGTAAATTCATGCGATCCGTTCTCTGCTTGCTTGAGGTACTGCATGGGTGATGTTTTAGGAGATTCGATATCGCCATTTGCATCTAACGGTCCGTAGAATATTTCCACCGAAATATCATCCGATGTACACTTACCGAGGTCAAGCCACGCGTGGATAACACAAGGATCGCCGACTTTGAAACCATCGTGCTTTTCATTTTTCACTTCGAGAATTTTGAGCGTGCTCCAATTGGTGCGCAGATTTTGTTTCCACACGGCAAGCTGCTTTGCATGCTCCAAATTGTTTTTGGAAAGAATTTCAGCCCGTTGAAGCGCCGGCAAATACATCTCTTCTGCATATTGGCGCACCATCCGGTTCGTATTGTACTCCGGTCCAATGGCACGCATGGCGCTTTTCATTTTAGCGATCCACGGACGCGGAAGGTCGTCTGTTGTGCGGTTGTAGAACAACGGAATGATTTCCTTTTCGAGCAGATCGAAGAGCGCGTTTGACTCCACTTCATTCTGATACTCTTCGTCGCGATACTCTTCGCCGCGGCCGATAGCCCAACCGGTATTCGAGTTGAATGCTTCAGCCCACCAGCCGTCCAGGATGCTGACATTGATAGCGCCGTTCAGTGTTGCCTTCATGCCGCTCGTGCCGCTGGCTTCCATCGGGCGGAGCGGTGTGTTCAGCCAGACATCGACACCTTGTACAAGGTAACGTGCAACGACGATGTCGTAATCTTCGATGAATACCATCCGCCTGCGTGCTTCCGGACGGCGTTCGAAATGTATGATTTGACGAATCAACTCTTTACCCGGATTATCATTCGGATGTGCTTTGCCGGCAAAGATGAATTGAACGGGCCGTTCCTTATCCGTGAGAATTTTTATTAAGCGTTCGGGATTACGCAAAAGGAGAGTAGCGCGCTTATAGGTCGCAAAGCGCCGTGAGAAGCCGATCGTGAGCGCCTCCGGTTTGAGTATCTCGTTCGCTTGTACCACTTCCGAAGGAGTCGCACCGCGAGCTTCAAGCTGAGTTCGGAGACGATTGCGCGCGAAGGCAACAAGTCGCTCGCGACGGCGTTCATGAGTACGCCAAAGTTCTTCATCCGGAATTTGATGCACCCTGCCCCAGAGCCAATATTGTTGGCCCGCGTCATCACGCCACCCGGGACCAAGGTACCGATCTAATAGTTCTGCCATATCGCGACTGATCCATGATGGTGCGTGCACACCATTGGTGATGGAGATAATGGGAACATCTTTTACCGGAACTCCGGGCCACACGTTCTTCCACATCTCTCGCGATACTTTTCCGTGCAGCTTGCTCACACCATTGCTGTGCGCGGACATCTTAAACGCGAGAATTGTCATACAGAAACTTTCACCTGCGTTGTTTGGATTTTCACGTCCAAGTCCATGAAATTGCATCGCGGAGAGTCCTAATTCTTTGTAATAAGGACCAAAGTACTTCTCCATCAGTTGCGGGTCAAAGTAATCATTACCGGCCGGCACAGGTGTGTGCGTTGTAAAGACAGTGCTTGCAATCGTCTGTTCACGCGCTTCTGCAAAGGTGATGTGATACTCGTGCATAAGATCTCGGCAATGTTCTAATGTCAGGAAGGAAGAATGACCTTCGTTTAAATGATAGACAGCGGGTTTCAGTCCGAGTGATTTGAGCGCGCGGTATCCGCCGATGCCCAAAAGAATTTCTTGTTTGATGCGCATCTCTCGGTCACCGCCATACAACTGATCGGTGATATCCTGATCTTCCTGAGAATTTTGAGGAATGTTCGTATCGAGAAGATTGAGCGTTACTCGTCCGACCTGCACTTGCCAAATTTGAGCGATAATCTGACGGCCCGGGAAATCCACAGAAATGGTCTTTGGTTTTCCTTCAGAGTCGAGCGTCGGTTTTAGCGGAAGCCCGTAGAAATCGTTTTCCGGATACCGTTCTTGCTGCCATCCATCGGCGTTGAGATACTGACGGAAAAATCCTTGTTGATAGAGTAAGCCCACACCGACAAGCGGTAATCCCAAGTCGCTCGCAGCTTTCAGATGGTCGCCGGAAAGAATTCCTAAGCCGCCGGAATAATTTTGCAGACACTCGGTTAATCCAAACTCCGCAGAGAAATAAGCAAAACATTCACTCTTTGCCTCCGGATGAGTTTTGTAGAACCAGCTTGAACCGGCATCCTGATAATCTGAAAAACGTCGGCATGCACGTTCAACCTGTACGAGGAAAGCATCGTCCCTCACTAACGTATTCAGCCGTTCCTGTTTGATCATTCCCAGCATTTGCACAGGGTTATGGTTGGTTTGTTCCCATAAGTCCAAATCAATTCTCATGAAGAGTTCCATCAGCTCATGGTCCCATACCCAAAGTAAATTATATGCAATGGCTTGGAGGCACTGGAGCTCTTGAGGGATGGACGGGGCTACGGTATAGGAAAGAATCGGTCGAGTCATAATCGTATCACTTTCTAATGCTGAACCACTATAAAATAAACGCTCAACAATTGAGATGAAGAAAAAGAAGTCAACTCGCAATATTTTTTCAGTGCTATCATAGCAAACATTCAGCAGAAAAACCACCAAAGGACTGGGAATTCCATTGCTTTCGCTGGTATTATGTATTATATTTGAATCTATTATGAGCGATGCCGCCTCAATCAGCGGCAACTTCCGCGCACAGTAAGTTCATCGAATTGGCAAAAAAACCTCATATTTTCAATATTTTCTTCGCATTCCTCACACTCTCAGCTATTATGGTTTTCAGCACGACAGTATGTGGTATGCCGCTTATCCTTACAAACGGCCAACCAACATTAGAAGGGCTGGACGCAGGAATTCACCTCGATTCGCCCACTCGAAAAAAAATCGATTTATCGGGGACGTGGAACTTATCCATTGAAGGTGAAACATGGATAGAAAAGTTGTTTGGAACGAATATTCAAAAAGAGGTGAAAGTCCCCAGTTCGATTGATTATGAAGGACGGATGACGTTCCGTCGTACATTTACACTTGATGAGGAACTTCTCAATAATTTTGTGTTCAAATTTGTTGCGCTTGGAATTAATTATGAGTGTGAAGTCTATATCAATGAAGTGTATGTGGGAAAGCACGTTGGTGGGTATACGAGTTTTGAGTTTGAGATTCCGGAAGATGCACTTCAAATTGGAAAGGAAAACACCATCAAAGTCATGGTGAGCAATCGACTCAGTGCATATAGTACATTGCCGGTTCGCAAACAAGTATGGGGATGGAAGAATTACGGCGGCATTTTGCGCGATGTCTATTTGCTGGCGACACCGCGGCTCTGGGTGGATCGTATGCATGTGCAGACCCGCATCAACCAGCAGATGCAGCAAGCAATAGTGCATCTCGACGGTGTTCTGAACAATAGACGATTTGAGGGTTTGAATCGCGATTCACTTTCGGCAAAACCGAAACAAGTATCCTACCTTTTAAATGCAGAGCTGTACGAACGGTTTTCGGATCTTCTTGTGGCGCAAGGAATGTCGGCACCGTTTCTGGTAGAATCGAACAAGAATACAAACGTTCAGCTTGAGCTCACGGTGAATGGACCGAAATTGTGGAGTCCGGAAAGTCCCGAGCTCTACATCTTGAAGACAAATATTATTTCCGTAGACGGGAAACAGAAGACTACCATAGACCAATACAGTTTGAATATTGGTTTTGCATCTGTGCGCGTTGAAAATAACACGTTGGTGCTGAACGGGAACAAGACGATACTCAAAGGCGTTGTATGGCATGAAGATTCACCGAAATACGGAGCGTCTCTTTCATACGAGCAAATGGAAAAAGATGTCGTCCTCATCAAATCACTTGGTGCGAACGCGATCCGATTTGCATTCCATCCGCCGCATCCTTATATGCTCAACCTGTGCAGTCGGTACGGATTAGCCGTATTGGAGGAGATACCGCTCTGGAATGTTCCGGCTGATATTTTGAATGAAGAAGCATTTCAATCCTTAGCCGAAACTCAGATGCGAGAAATGATAGAACAAGACGGCCATTTTCCGTGCGTGCTTGCGTGGGGTATGGGTGATCAGTTTGATTCTGCAGATGAAGAAGCCGCTGGATTCGTTCAGAAAATGAGCGGCATCGCGCGCCAGTTTGGTGATCGTCCTGTGTATTACGGCTCTCGCATGTTGAAGAATGATGTCTGCGCATCGTACGTTGATTTTGTCGGTATTGTTTTGCCGTCCTCCGATCTCAAGGAGTATAGACGGTTGTTGTCGGAATGGAAAAAGAAACACCCGGAACAACCCTTGATTATTCTGAGTTACGGGAAGGAAGTGGATCAGGAGAATCGGAACGGGTATAGCGACCCATCATCGCAGGAGTCACAGGCTCGATTCTATCTCCAATACTATGCAGCAATCAAGGAAGCAAATGGGGCGGGCAGTTTTGCAGCGGCTCTCACGGATTGGCGCGGTGATCGTCCTCTCCTCAGCTTCCCGTTTGGTGATCACTATCTTCAGCCAGTAGGTCTGCTCAACCAGACAAGGGAAAAACGGCTCGCGTACGAGGTCGTTCGCGAGCTCTATAATGAAGAGCGGATTGCCGCCATTCCTGCCGGCAACTACCGTGTAAGTTTTCCATGGGCTCATGTGCTCATGGGACTGTTTGTGATTATTCTCATCGGTTACGAATCCACGAACCGCCGATTTGGCGAAAGTCTCAAGCGCTCCTTGACCCGTTCCTATAATTTTTTTGTTGACTTGCGCGATCTGCATGCGGTTTCCATCGCACACACGCTTATTCTTTCGAGTGCAATTTCCCTTACGTTTGCATGTTTGCTCTCCGGTATTATGTATCATTATCGCGGAGATAAATTCGCCGATTACATCCTCACGTATCTGTTCGTATGGGATCCGCTGAAAGTGCAATTTATTCATGCAACTTGGCGTCCGTTTGCTGGTATCGCGGTGCTTACGGGGTTGTTCTTTTTCTTCGGGATGCTCCTTGCTTTGCTGATAAAAATATTTGCTTTGCTTGTGAGAGCGCGTGTCTCATGGTTTCATGTGTACTCGATTTCCGTATGGAGTGCGGCGCCTGTTATTTTCCTGAGTCCGCTTGCGATGAGTCTGTTCAAAATCATGGAGAATCCTTCTTATGTACTTCCGTCGCTCGTGCTTATGCTCCTCTTTTTCTTCTGGACATTCTTAAGGGTACTGAAAGGGATTTCTGTGATTTATGATCTGGTTCTGGTGAAAACCTATGTCGGGGGAATCTTTGTGTGCATTCTTCTTCTGGGTGGCCTGTTCTTCTATTACGATTCGGTCTATGCTCTGAGTTCGTATGTGAAATTCATAATACATCTCGCGCAGAATCTCGGATAATGTATTTATCCAAACTAGAAATATTTGGATTCAAGTCATTTGCCCAGAAAGTGAACCTCACGTTTGATGAAGGTTTGACTGCAATCGTGGGCCCGAACGGCTGCGGGAAGACGAATGTCGTTGATGCTATTCGATGGGCATTAGGCGAACAGCGTCCGACAACGCTTCGTTCAGATAAAATGGAAGATGTTATTTTCAACGGTACGAAATCACGTAAACCGCTGAATGTTGCCGAAGTCTCCATTACCATCGAAAACACCAAAGGCATCCTTCCCACTGAATATTCTGAAGTGACCATCACGCGCCGCGTGTTCCGTTCCGGTGAAAGTGAATATTATTTGAACAAAACGCTTTGTCGATTGAAGGACATTCGCGATTTATTCATGGATACCGGCATGGGTTCGGATGCTTACTCCGTGATCGAATTGAAAATGGTGGAAAGTATTCTCAGTGATAATTCCGACGAGCGGCGCCGTTTGTTTGAAGAATCCGCTGGTGTCACGAAATATAAATATCGACGGAAAGAAGCAACTCGTCGTTTAGAAGTTGTGCGGCAAGACCTCACGCGCGTGAACGATATCATTCGCGGTGTAGAGAAAGCTGTGAATTCTCTGGAACGTCAGGCGCAGAAAGCGGAAAAGTACAACGAACTCGTAAAACAATTGCAGGAACTGGAAGTGGAGTTGCTCAATCGCGAGTATTCCAACGTTGTGCTGAAGATCGAACCGCTCGCACAGCAGCTTTCCGTAGCCGCGGACGAGAAGAATCGTCTTGAAGTGGAAGTGAAACAAGAAGAAGCGTTGCTCGATGTGCTGCGGCAGGAATCGGAAGAATTGGAACGGCAGCTTGCAGTTACGCAGGAAGACCTTGTTACGCGCCAGTCTGCTATTCATGAGTTGGAACAGCATCGCGCAACGTCACAGGAGCGCCGGCGTTCGCTTCTCTCGAATATTGAGCGCTTTGAACGAGAGAAAATAGATCTCAGTCAGCAGCGTGTGGAACTGGAACAGAAGCAATCCGAACTGGCACAATCGCTGGAACAGCTCCAGACGAAAACGAGTGCGGCAGAAGAAATATATCTTCAGAAGAAAACCCATCTTGATGAATTTGAAATACAACTGAATGCCAAACGTGCCGAACTGAAAGCCAATCAGGATCAAGTCATTGCATTGATGCGTGAACTGGCGGAATTACGCAACCGCGAAAATCAAGTGAAGGCACGCATAGAAAACATTCGCGGTCGTGTTGGGTACACGAAAGAAGAGAATGAAACATATCGTCTGGACATAGAAAAGAATGCTGAATTGATTGCCAGATTAACGGCAGAGAACAAACAGCTGCGTCTTGCATTTGCCGAAGCTGAAGTTCGCACGCACCAGATGGAAGACTATAAGCAGCAGCTGCAGGATGCGGTTGAGCAATTACGCCGACAAGATCACGAAGTCCTTGGCGACGTGGAGCGGAAACAAGCGCGCATTGATTTTTTAAAGGGACTGGTGGAAAGTTACGACGGGTATTCCGAAGGTGCGAAGTATCTCATCACGAGCAATGAATGGAGCGCGAAGATTCAGACGACAGTGGGTGAGGCAGTACAGACCGAACCACAATTTCGCATCGCGATCGAGACAGCGCTCGGCGAATCGGCGGGATATGTCGTCGTCGAAAATGTGCAAGAAGCGTATGCCGCCATCGATTTTTTAAAAAAGAATAAAAAGGGAAAGGCAACATTTATTTGTCTTGACCGGTTGCCAAGTATGTCCAATCATCGTGTTTCGATTCAAAACGCCGGTGTTATCGGATGGGCGAGTACTCTGGTGCAGTTCGACAACAATCACGAGCGGTTGTTCAACTTTCTGTTCGATGAGACTCTGCTTGTGAACGATGTTTCTTCGGCGCTTGCTGTGGTGAATGATTATCCGAGTATTCGCTGTATTACGCTCGATGGGGAGATTGTGACGGGCAAGGGCGTTGTCCGCGGCGGCAGTGTACGGCAGGATGAAGGCGGGCACATCAGCAAAAAATCGCAACTGGAAGAATTTACCGCTGATGTTCACAAGCTGCGGGAACGACACGAACGCATCGAACGCGATCTTCAGAAAAAATCCGAAGAATTGGAAACTGTCAATTTGAAAAAGCTGACGGAAGAAGCACGGACGATCGAACAACAGAAGACTTCGGTGGAAATTCGCATTGCACAATTAGAGTTTGAAAAGAAACGTGCACAGGACAACATCGAGCGCAACGAAACAGAAACGGAAAAACTGGCACAGGAAATCGAACTGCTCAACGCAGAGCTTCAGACACTTGCGCCATCCATGACGGCATTAGAACGGCGGCAAGCAGAAGCTGAACAGCAAGTCGGCGCTGCAGCGAGCGAAGTTGAAACAATGGATGCGCTCTGGAATGAATATTCCCGAGTGGCAAACGAGGCGAACCTGAGTGTTCTTGTGCTGCAAAGCGAAGAGCGCAGCATTGTGCAGGCGAAAGACTATGCAGCATCGACGATGCAATCCATTTCGGTCACATTCGATCAGCGCACAGAAGAAATCTTCAAAGCAAAAGAAGATAGCACGTCGCTCGATGCTGACCTGGAAGCTATTGCGATGAGTCTCACGGAAGCGCACCAGGAATATGACGCTGTGATGGAACAGAAAAAATTGTTCGATCAGGAATTTAGCGCCAAACGCAACCAGATTCATGAAATTGAAATGAAGTTAAAAGATGAGCGGTTACGGCAGGAAGGTTCCTTGAAAGCGGCACACGATTTGGAGATCAAGATTCAGGAACTGTCGATGAAAGCAGAGAACCTCAAGTTGCGTGCAAAAGAGGATTTCGATTTCGACATACAGCCGCAGGAGTTTTTGGATGCCGATCAATATAATTTTGGTGCTGTACGCGAAGAAGCGCACAAGCTCAAAGACAAAGTTCATGCACTCGGTGCCGTGAACTTTGCCGCATTCGATGAGTACAAAAGCGAAAAAGAAAGGCTCGATTTTATGTCTGCCCAGCGGGACGATCTGGAACAGTCAGAAAAGACCGTGGTGGAAACGATCGACGAGATTAACACGACGGCGCAGAAACAATTCATAGAAACCTTTGAACTCATTCGCGAAAATTTTATTACGACGTTTAAGGGATTATTCGATGAAGGGGATGAATGCGATTTGCGTTTGGATGAAGAACAGCCCGATCCATTAGAAGCAAAAATTGAAATCATTGCAAAGCCGCGCGGCAAACGTCCAACATCTATCGACTTGCTCTCCGGAGGAGAAAAGACGTTGACGGCGATTGCATTGTTATTTGCCATCTATCTCGTCAAGCCGAGTCCGTTTTGTATTCTTGACGAAGTGGATGCGCCGCTGGATGATTCAAACATTGACCGATTTGCGCGTATTCTCCGGAAATTTTCCGACAACACACAGTTTGTTATCGTTACTCACAACAAACGGACCATGGAAGCTGCAAATGCAATGTACGGTGTTACGATGGAAGAAGAAGGTATATCAAAATTAGTATCGGTACGTTTTAACGAGGTTCAAAACAATTAGATAATATTGTAGGGGCGAGGTAACCTCGCCACTGCGGAAGATTTATGATCCGTATTTTTTGTGATTTTGATGGAACCGTGTGCTTGCAAGATGTGGGCGAGCAGTTCTTTCGGGAATTTGCCTGTGAGAAAGCAAAAGAGAGTGTTCGGCATCTCCTCAGCGGTGAAATTACCATGCAAATGTGGTTGACGGAATTGTGCGAAGCGATTCCTTCTATCAATCAAAACCAATTTATAAACTTCGTGGATCAATTTAGTGTCGATCCGCACTTTGCCGGCTTTGTCAGTTTCTGTAGGGAGCGGGATATCCCGCTCACGGTTCTGAGCGACGGATTAGATGCGTATGTTGAGCGTATTCTTTCAAATACAGGATTGGCGCAGGTACCGTTCTTTGCGAATCGCGCGGAATTTGTCGGAGAGAAACTGAAGGTTTCCTTTCCGTACACAGATGCGGAATGCAGTTTGTGTGGTAATTGTAAGCGGAATCGTATGCTGAATACATCGGCAGATGAAGATATCATCGTGTATGTCGGCGATGGATATTCCGATCGATGCCCGATTCGGTACGCAGATTTCGTGTTTGCAAAGCGGCAATTGATAAAATATTGCCAGCAGCAAAATATTACATTTTTTGAATTTAATCATTTCGGTGATGTGCAGGTGAAGCTGGAGGAAATTCTTCAGCGCAAACGCATTCGCCATCGGCAGGAAGCCGCGATGGCGCGACGCGAAGTGTTTGCACAGGGATAAGGTATGAAGTTGCTCAGAGAAAAATTATTTACGCTCCGGAGTTATACGCCAATCCCATTTCTGCTGGTGATGATTATTTTTGCTCAACCGACAGTGATGACGATGACGGTCGGAGTTGTTTTGGTAGCGTTCGGCGAGTCGTTGAGGTTCTGGGGTGTCGCATATGCCGGAAGTCTTACCCGCGTAACGGGCAATGTCGGTGCACCGGAAGTGATTGTGTCAGGGCCTTTTGCGTATGTACGTAATCCGTTGTATGTAGGGAATATGCTTACGTACATCGGTGTCGGCGTTATGTCGAACGCGCTGTTCCCATGGTTCGTGTGTGCGGCAGCGGCGTATTTTGTATTTCAATATTTTCAAATTGTTCTTGCAGAAGAAGAATTTCTTGTCAATGAGTTCGGTGTGGGATATGTTGAATATAAAAAGAATGTTCCGCGTTTTATTCCGCGTATCATCCCGTACGCACATCTTTCACAAATGCGTCAACAGGCACGTTGGCACGAGGCGGTACGGTCCGAGCGGCGGACGTTTCAAGCATTAGGTTTGGTGTTGTTGGTTCTTCTTGTTCTTTGGTATATGAGGTAATCCGTGGTCAAACGCGTGATGATCATCGCTGGAGAAGCATCGGGCGATTTGCATGGCTCCGGTGTTGTGCGAGAGCTGAAGCGTCTCTCTCCCGGTATCGATGTGTATGGTGTCGGCGGCGATAAAATGAGGCGCGAAGGGATGGAGAATATTTATCACATCAACGAACTTGGTTTTATGGGATTTGTGGAAGTGATGAAACATCTCCCATTTATTAAGACGATGGAACATACGCTTGAGCAGATCGTCAAGTTCAAAAGGCCGGATGTTTTGGTTCTGATCGATTATCCGGGATTTAATCTCCGGTTTGCACGCATCGCGAAACGTTATGATGTCAAAATCGTCTATTATATCAGTCCGCAAGTATGGGCATGGCATAAGTCGCGAGTTAAAAAAATGCGGTCGCTGGTAGATAAAATGCTCGTCATCTTTCCATTTGAAGTTGATTTGTATCGGGCAGAAGGAATTGATACGGAGTTCGTCGGCCATCCGTTGTTGGAAGCTCTGGAATCGAAGCTTGATCGAAAAAATTTCTGTAAACGGTTTGAACTCGATGCGCAAAAGAATATTCTTGCTTTGCTGCCGGGAAGCCGAAAACAAGAAATTGAACAGATATTTCCGGATATGCTGAATGCCGCACGAAGAATCGCTGCAGACAAGGAAATAGAAATCGTTGTTGGTGTTGCACCAACACTCGAAGAACAGTACTTCCGGACGCTTTACGATCTAAATGGTGTTCGTTTGATCTCAGGATTGACATATGAAGTGATGGCAAATGCAGATTTTGCATTTGTTACTTCCGGCACTGCAACATTGGAAACCGCATGCTTCGGAACACCGATGTTTGTCGTGTATAAAACGTCATGGCTTACATATTGCATTGGCCGGCTGTTAGTGCGAGTGAAGAATATCGGACTTGTCAATATAGTGGCGGGAAAAACAATCGCACCGGAGTTTATACAACACCGGGCGAATGCAAAGAATTTAGAAAAGTCGGCATTGAAATTGTTGAGCGACGAGAAAAAATTGAAAGAAATGAAAACGGAGCTTTCCAAGGTAAAAGGAATGCTTGGCAGTGCCGGCGCATCGCAGAAAGTTGCCGAACGAATATTGGAAATCAAGTAAAGAAAGTCGTCAGTCATTAGTCATTAGTTGTTACTGTTTACTGATAACTGAGAACTGAAGAATAAAATGCGAAAACTCCTGTTACCGCTCTCTCTATTGTTTTGGTTGGGAGTTATTCTTCGTAACTGGTTCTTTGACATAGGAATTTTGAAAACGACGAAAGTGAGTGTACCGGTGATTTCGGTTGGTAATATTTCAACAGGAGGAGTCGGGAAAACACCGATAGTTGAGATGTTGATTGAAAGACTGAGAAACAATCGTAGGGTGTCGGTCGTCAGTCGTGGGTATGGAAGAAAATCAGTTGGAACAATAGTCGTAAGTGATGGATACGGCAATTTTTCCTCAGTGGAAGATGCAGGAGATGAGCCAAGTCAACTTGCGAGAAAATTTTCCAATCTCATCGTTGTAGTCGATGAGAAACGTGCCCGCGGTGCTCAAAAAACTGTAGAACTTGGCGCAGAGATGATATTGCTGGATGATGGATTTCAACATCGATATCTCCATCGTGATCTGAATCTTGTGGTGATGACGGCAGAAGAAATAGTAAAAGGCGATTGGCTGCTGCCGGCAGGGAACAGGCGTGAGCCGTTGGGTTCGCTAAAGCGGGCTGATGCGCTGGTAATTACAAGGTGCAAAGATATGCAGGATTTTGAGCAAGCGAAAGGAACTATTGAATCGAAACTCAGAGCGGAACCTCACCCTAACCCTCTCCTAAGAGGAGAGGGAGTCATTGGTGTCCAGACGAAATTAAAATCGTTCAAACGAACACCGATGAACAAAATAGTAGAAGCTGGACAGTTCATTGGCAAAAATATTATTGCTGTTTCCGGAATCGGCAGTCCGAAAACGTTCGAGTCGCTTCTTACAGATGCAGGAATGACAGTCGCGAAGCATTTTGCATTCTCCGATCATCACTGGTTTTCTGATGAAGACATTCAGACGATCGTCAAAGCAAGAAAAGCATTAAGCGTTGATTTTATCGTCACAACAGAAAAAGATTTTATGCGGCTGAGAGAGCGATTTATGGAATTTCTGGAGACCGAGCCGGTGATCGTTGCTGAAATTCAGCAAGTGTTTATTGCTGGAAAAGATAAGCTGGATGCATTGATAAAACATGTTGTAGGGTAATGCAGATTGGAATTACAGTGAGCCTTTTTTTCACAAAAACTTGCAGGATCGTTCTTGCGGGAAGTTTTTCAATATCAATCAAATAAAAGAACTATTAATCAATAGGTAACTGAAAGGATAACACACACAATGGCAAAAGTACCAAAGTATGTTTATTTCTTCGGCAGCGGTAAAGCTGAAGGCAAAGCGGAGATGAAAAATCTTCTCGGCGGCAAAGGAGCGAACCTTGCCGAAATGGTTAATATCGGATTGCCGGTTCCGCCGGGTTTTACGATCACGACGGAAGTCTGCTCCGTGTATTATCAGAACAAACAGAAATATCCAAAGTCGCTGGAGAAAGAAGTCCGTACTGCACTCACGAAAGTCGAAAAGGCAATGGGCGCAAAGTTCGGTGATGCAAAGAATCCGCTGCTCGTTTCTATTCGCTCCGGCGCGCGTGCATCGATGCCCGGTATGATGGACACTATTCTCAATCTCGGTCTCAACGACCAGACGGTTGCCGGACTTGTCGCCAAGACGAAGAACGAACGCTTCGTGTACGATTCGTACCGCCGCTTTGTACAGATGTACGGCGATGTCGTGCTTGGATTGAAGCCGGTGAACAAGGATGACATCGATCCGTTCGAAGAGATCATTGAAGCGAAGAAACATGCAAAAGGCGTGAAACTTGACACCGAACTCACTGCCGAAGATCTGAAAGAACTCGTTGTAAAGTTCAAGGCAGCGATCAAAGCAAAGACCGGGCACGATTTCCCAGAAGATCCGCTTGTACAGATGTGGGGCGCTATCGGAGCCGTGTTCAGTTCTTGGATGAATGACCGTGCGATTGCTTACCGCAAGATGTACGATATTCCTGAATCATGGGGCACAGCAGTGAACGTGCAGACGATGGTGTTCGGCAATATGGGTGAAGATTCCGGAACCGGCGTTGCCTTTACGCGTGATGCGGCTACCGGGGAAAATTATTTCTACGGCGAGTATCTGATGAACGCACAAGGCGAAGATGTCGTTGCCGGCACTCGCACACCATTGCACATATCAAAGCTGAAGGAACAAGATCCAAAATTATACGGACAACTTGACAAGATCCGAAAGACTCTCGAAAAGCATTATCGTGATATGATGGATATCGAATTCACCATCCAGCAAGGTAAACTGTATATGCTCCAGTGCCGTGTTGGTAAACGAACCGCATTTGCGGCCATCAAAATTGCAGTGGATATGGTCGGTGATAAATTTATTTCGGAAAAAGAAGCGTTGACGCGTATCGAACCGGATCAGTTGAATCAACTGCTTCGTCCGATCTTCGATGTGAAGGAAAAAGATGCCGCTGTCAAATCCGGACGATTGCTGGCAAAGGGTTTGAACGCAGGTCCCGGCGCTGCCACCGGACGCATTGTGTTCAATGCTGTTGATGCAGAAGCGTGGAAAAATCGCGGCGAGAAAGTTATTCTCACCCGTATTGAAACTTCCCCGGAAGATATCAAGGGTATGGATGCATCGGAGGGAATTCTGACTGCTCGCGGCGGAATGACCTCGCACGCTGCACTCGTTGCTCGTCAAATGGGTAAGGTGTGTGTTGCAGGATGCGATGAGCTGATCATCGATTATGCCAAGCACACGATGACCGTGAAGGGCAGAGTGCTGAACGAAGGCGATTGGATTTCGCTCGACGGCACAACCGGTCAAGTGATAGAAGGCAAGATTCAAACGAAACCGTCAGAAGTTCTTCAAGTTCTCGTGGAAAAAACTCTCGATGCGAAAGACGCGCCGGTATATCAAACGTTCGCCAAAGTCATGCAATGGGCAGACAAGTACCGGACACTCAAGATTCGCACGAATGCAGATCAACCCGATCAGGCTGCAAACGCAATCGCGTTTGGTGCAGAAGGTATAGGTCTCTGCCGCACTGAGCATATGTTTTTCGGTGAAGGGAAGATCGGTCCTATGCGTGAAATGATTCTTGCCGATACGCTCGAACAACGCAAAGCGGCATTAGCAAAGTTGCTGCCGTTGCAGCGTGCAGACTTCGCCGGTATCTTTGAGGCGATGCACGGGAAACCGGTGACAATCCGTACGATCGATCCACCGCTGCACGAATTCGTACCGCATGAGGAAAAAGAACAACGCGCACTTGCACAAGCAATGAAGATCAGCTATGAGAAGGTCAAAGAACGTGTCGAAGGCTTGCACGAGTTTAATCCGATGCTTGGATTCCGCGGCTGCCGTCTCGGTATCATTTTCCCGGAGATTACTGAAATGCAGGCACGCGCTATCTTTGAGGCTGCTGCTGATACTCAGAAGAAGGGCATTGCAGTGGAACCGGAAGTAATGATTCCGCTTGTCGGCAACGTGAAGGAACTTGTGAATCAAGAAAAGCTCGTTCGCAAAGTAGCGGAAGCTGTGATGAAGGAAAAAGGCGTAAAGTTCAAATATCTTGTTGGTACGATGATCGAAATTCCGCGCGGCGCTATTACTGCAGATGAGATCGCAGCAGTTGCCGAGTTCTTTAGTTTTGGCACGAACGATCTGACACAGACAACACTCGGTGTTAGCCGCGATGATGCGGCAAGGTTCCTGATTCCGTATGTTGCGAAAGAAATATACACGAAAGATCCGTTCGAAGTTCTCGACCGTGACGGCGTTGGCAAAGTGATGAAGATTGCCGTCGAGAAGGGCCGCGCAGCGCGTCCCGGCATCAAACTTGGCATCTGCGGTGAACACGGTGGTGATCCGTCGAGCATTGAGTTCTGTCATTTGATCGGTTTGAATTATGTAAGCTGCTCACCGTTCCGCGTTCCGATAGCACGACTGGCTGCTGCGCGTGCGGCGCTGCTGAATCCGGCAGAACCGGCGAAGAAAGCTGCCAAGAAAGTTAATAAAAAAGCAAAGACATCGCGCAAGAAGTAAGCCGATGGTAAGTTCACTAAATCATAGGGGCGGTGAATCCGTTTACCGCCTTCTTCATCTTATTATAATAGAAGGGATATGAGCAATGAAGCTCTCCGATTTCAAATATCCGCTTCCGCGTAACTTGATAGCAAAACAACCGGCTAATCCGCGCGACCACTCGAGGTTGATGATTATGAACCGTGCCGAAGATACTATTGAAGGACGGAAGTTTTATGAAATCGCTGAATATTTTCAAAAGGGAGACTGTCTTGTTGTCAACGAGACACGCGTGTTTCAGGCGCGTCTCTACGGTAAAAAAGAAAAGACGAATGCGAAAATCGAAGTCTTCTTACTGCGCGAGTTGAACGCTGAAGAGAATATTTGGGATGTTATCGTCGATCCGGCGCGCAAAGTACGCATCGGCAATAAAATCTATTTCGACGATGGTAAACTCTGGTGCGAAGTTATCGACAATACCACTTCACGCGGCCGCACGGTACGCTTCAATCATAAAGGTGATTTTTTCAAAATCATCGATAGGATTGGTCTGACACCGTTACCGCATTATATCAAGCGGGATGCGACCACCAAGGATAAGGAAAGCTATCAGACAGTGTACGCTCGCGTCGTGGGTGCAGTTGCGGCACCAACAGCAGGATTGCATTTTACAAAAGCGCTCCTCAAGAAACTTCAATCAAAAGGTGTGAAGATAGCACCGGTTGTGCTCCATGTTGGACTCGGAACATTCCGTACTGTCGAAGTGGAAGACTTAACGAAGCACAAAATGGACTCGGAGTATTTTGAGATCTCCAGCGAGGCGGCGCACATTATTAATAAAACGATTGATTCAAAGCATAACGTCTTCGTTGTCGGCACAAGCACATGCCGTGCTGTAGAATCAAGCGTTACCGCGGATGGTCATGTGAAGCCGGCGAAAGGGTGGACCGATAAATTCATTTTCCCGCCATACGATTTCAAGGTTGCCGATAAACTGATCACCAATTTCCATTTACCGGAATCGACACTGCTTATGTTAACGAGTGCGTTTGCAGGACATGACTTATTGATGCATGGCTATAAAAAGGCTGTTAAAGAAGGATACCACTTTTACAGCTATGGTGATGTAATGTTGATATGGTAAGTTGATTGATTGTTTTAGAGGGAGTGACGCATTCGATTCGATAAAATAATCGAGAGCGGATCTCCCTCTAACTATTTTTTCTAGGCGTGCACTTTTTGTATAAAAGGAATATCGGAGAGATGTCAAGATCAAGACCCAAAGTGTTTGCAATTATTCCTGCGGCAGGTTCTGGTACGCGCATTGGCGGAGAGATCAAAAAGCAGTTTCTGCCTCTAAAAGGGAAGCCGATCATCGTTCATACACTCCAGCAATTTGAACATTGCTCGGATATAGATGAAGTGGCGATGGCTATTCCAGAATCGGCAATGTCTGATATGGAAGCCATTGTTACACGGTACAGACTGCATAAAGTCAGCAAGATGATGATGGGCGGCAAGAAGCGGCAGGATTCCGTGAACAACGTCCTCAATCGTCTGACACTGAAAGATTCCGACATTGTGCTTGTGCATGATGGTGTTCGGCCATTCATTGAGACGAAACGCATTTCGCATCTCCTGAAAATCTGCAAGGAATATGATGCAGCGGTGCTTGCCGTTCAACCGAAAGATACGATTCGTCGTTCGACTGGCGGCGGCTTTTTCGATCAGACGCTGGATCGCACAGCACTCTGGCTGGTGCAGACGCCTCAAGCATTTCGCGCAAAATTATTGGTGAAGGCATTTGAAAAAGCGCGAAAAGACAAATTCTATTCGACGGATGAAGCTGCATTGGTCGAACGGCTCGGCGTCAAAGTGCGTATTGTGGAAGGAAATTATGATAATATCAAAATTACAACACCTGAGGATTTGGAGCTGGGTGCATTGATATTGGATCGGTGGCATGCAAAAGGATTGATGTAGGTGTGATGCAGTAGGTTGCTTCTTGATGCTGAAATGAATATCTTATAAAGAGCTTGTTATTAGAGAAACAAAGGATAAATCTGTATGATCAACATGGTGATTGTAATGCTCTTGAGTTATCTTGTAGGATCGATTCCGACGAGCGTTATGCTTTCTAAATGGCGGCATGGATTTGATATTCGCAGCAAGGGAAGCGGCAATGCAGGCGGCACCAATGTTTTCCGTGTTCTCGGCTGGAAGTCAGGCGTCTTTATTATTGTGATGGATGCATTAAAGGGTGTTCTGGCGACGACCGTGGTAGCGCGATTGTTTTGGGATCCGACATTACCATTCTATAATCATACTCCCTTTGACGACTTTACCATTATCCAAATGATTTGCGGCGGCGCGGCTGTTATTGGGCATGTCTTAACGGTGTTTGCCGGATTCAAGGGTGGAAAAGGTATCGCGACAGGAGCGGGAATGCTGATCGGTATTGCACCGACAGAATTTGCGGTTTCCATCGCGGTGTTTTTTATCTTTTTCTTTGCATTCCGCTATGTATCATTAGGTTCTATTATGGCAGCAGCAGCATTTCCGTTGTCGTTGATCATTCGGTATAATATCCTCTCAGATGAAATTCACAGTTACAAGACACTCGTGTTTTTCAGTACAGGGATTGCACTCTTCCTGATCTATTCTCATCGCGCTAATATTAAGCGATTGGTGGAAGGAACCGAACGAAAAGCCACGAGCTTTAAAAGCAAAACCGAGTCTGTGAAATCCTAAATAACACTCGATTCTCAAGCAAAGAACCCTAACCTGACGTGTCATTAATACTATGAAGATTACCGTTCTTGGCGCCGGCAGCTGGGGAACGACTCTTGCTCTCGTTCTGCACGACAATCATCATAAGGTCAATCTATGGACCTTTGATGACACACAAGCAAAGTACCTGCGTGAGAAACACGAGAACGTGGAATTCCTTCCCGGTATCTCTCTGCCGTCTGAAATCGAAATTACGACAGACATCGAAACGTCATGTCAAGAACGTGATATGATTGTGGCGGCGGTGCCGTCTCAATTCCTCCGTTCTGTTCTCCAACGCATCGCACATCTCGATCTGGACCACACTATTATATGCAATGTTGCTAAGGGAATTGAAAATGGTTCGCTCATGACCATGTCGGAGGTTCTGTTGGATGTTTTAATGCATGAACGTAAAGAAAACCTCGCGATCCTATCCGGTCCAAGCCATGCGGAAGAGGTGAGTTTGAAAATCCCGACGATGGTTGTGTCTGCATCGTTTAAAATGAAAACAGCAAAGATGGTGCAGGAAGCCTTCATGACCGACTACTTCCGAGTATATGTGAACGAAGATATCCGCGGTGTCGAGCTTGGCGGTGCAATTAAAAACGTTATCGCTATAGCAGCAGGATTGAGCGATGGTGCAGGTTTCGGCGATAATACGAAGGCGGCAATTATGACGCGTGGTATCTATGAGATTACACGTCTCGGTGCAAAGATGGGTGCACAGCCGATTACATTTGCCGGCCTCTCCGGAATGGGCGATTTGATTGTCACCTGCATGAGCCGGCATAGTCGTAATCGTTATGTCGGTGAAGAAGTCGGCAAAGGATGCAGTGTCGCGGATGTACTGGCTGGAATGGTCATGGTCGCTGAAGGTGTGCCGACAGCGAAGTCTGTCCATCAACTTGCGCAAAAGCATCATATCGATATGCCAATGGCTGAAGAAGTATATCGCGTTCTCTTTGAAGATAAAAATCCTCGTCAAGCCACGCTTGATTTGATGGGCCGCGATACGCGCAGTGAGGGAGCGCATTAGGCTATTTTGCCTGACTTTCCTCGTAGTGGTACATTTTGATTCCCACATACTGGAATCCGGTTTAGTGGCATTTCAATTATAAAAATGTTAACATCTAAAAAGAAATGAAAGCGCGCAATATTTTACCGACATCTGATAAGACAATACGAACAGCCTTGCGAGAGAATCTGCGGAAGATCTATGAGTCTGATTCTACGGTAACGATTATCGAAGAGCTTGGACTTGCACACGGCGAAGCTCGAATCGATATTGCGGTTGTCAACGGAAGTATTCATGGGTACGAACTGAAGAGCGATCTAGATACACTACGTCGCTTACCGGAACAAATGCGTATATATAACTCTATTCTTGATTATGTGACGTTGGTTGTGGGGAAAAATCATTTACATGATGCTTTCAATATTATCCCAGAATGGTGGGGAGTGACTATCGCTAAGGTTCCAAGTTCTGGGGACAAAATTTCTTTTTGCAACATTCGTGATGCCGATGAAAATCCTCAGAAGAATAATGTCGCGATTGCCAAATTACTCTGGAGAGAAGAGGCGTTGCATATATTGGAAGAAAAGGGTGTGGCAGGAGGAGTCCGATCCAAATCAAGACAGGTCTTGTACGAAAGATTAGCAGAGGTTTTAAATCAGAACGAATTAAGAGCGAAAGTCAGAGAGTACTTATCCACTAGGGAAGGTTGGCGATCAAATGTGTCACTAGTGACAAGTGGTGATTGATCCCTGCCTTCAGCCAAGTTTCGGTGCTTCCTGTGCCTTTCACTGCGCGGTTTTTTATATATATCGCAAAATGTTTTGCTTTTGCAGAAATATAATTATCACCGCTAGAAAATTTTTCTCCGTAAAATCTGCTATCATCTACCAGAAGTGCAGCACTAGCTAAATATAATTCGTACTTCTGTTTTTTCCCTTTCATAATCAACCAATCATTCTCTAAGGCGTATTTGATGCTTGTTGTTGGTGGATAAAATTGAGTTGCCTCTTTGTAAATGGGATGTTGAATCGTATAGTCAGCAAACGTAGGTTTTCTTTTTAATTTATTATCACTGACTGAATTCTTCCAGCAATTCCATTCAACTCGCGGAATGAGATTCTCTTCATCTGGTTTACATTTAGACAGGTCTTCCGGGAAAGAGCCAGCTGCAAAAATGTACGTTCTCCATTTCAATAGGTTTGTGATATTTTGACTAAGATTAAGAAAATGTGAGTATTTATTCCCATTTTCATCAGTCTCCTTTATATCCACTAATAGATCAATATCCTTTTCTTTCAACCCAGATTTTGATAATAATGCAGCAAGGTTTTGGTTAAGCTTCTCTATATCTGAGAAGTCAGTACATATTAATCTTAAACAGAATCCTGTTCCATTTTCCCTTGCCAATTTATAAGCTACCTTTTTAATCGCTTCGTCGTCATTGAGATGAATAACCGGAATAAATTTAGCATGGCATTCACAGCCTCTACGTGCAATGATCTCGAGGCTTTTGGTTTTTAAAGGTGATGTAAATAGCAGGCTGACATCAATGAATATAGGATTACTCCCCCATACTTCTATGATTTTGTCTGGGATCTCCGGTGCTAAATTTTCGAATCTTACAACAAGATCTTCAAAGCTTTCATTCAATTTCGGTTTTGGCATTACAAACTGAATCAAAGGAGTAATGTATTTTTTTTGTTCAGTGAACAATTCCTTAAGCGCACCTTGTTCAGCGCGTTTCCATTTAAGTATTGGCACAAAATGATGCGAGTCGAACATTTTATTTATTCCATTTTTCGTGAGGGAAGTAATATCTGACTTTCGATTCGTTCACAATCTTGCTTAAATAGACATAATTGTTCCCTTTATGTCTGATTTGCCCCGCTATGATTGCAACGTGCACTCCGAGTTCTTTCGCAAGACTGTTTGCAGCCATTGAGGAGGGGATGAGACGGGCTGGACTCACTTCCCATTTGGCTTTAGGTAATAGTATTTCTTCTGCCAACGCATCAGCCGCTTGTTCTTTGCTGTCAAGATTAATAGCCTTGATTCCCTCGATTTCATCGTAAAAGAGGTTGATACCCGAATCATAATGTAAGGCAATGTGTGAAAGCTCATGCATCAATGTAAACCAGAAATTATCTAAACGATCATATCGGAGAGTCAGTCCGATAATAGGATGATCTTTGTCGCTCAGGATTGTTGCTCCGTCCAGATAGGTCTTGGCAAAGTGAGGTTCAATGATAAGGATAATGCCATGTTCTTTTAAATATTCTTGGACATGTATCGGACTTTTGTCTTCTATGCTCAATTTGACTAGTTCTTGCAAGAAATTTGGAGTGATAACGCCGAGTCTGTATTTTTTAGGGATTTTTATTTTTTGAGCTTTTTTCATAACAAATGTTGCCCAAGCAGACAATGCTCTTTTGTCCGTAAGCGGGGATGATCGGTAATTGGATTTGCGTAGCATCCCTACAAATTGTTGTTGAGCACTGAATTGCGAGAAGAAGGTTTTTAGCAGATCCTCTTTAGTATGTTTCTTTAAAGAATAATTGCCAAAATAACCTCTTCGGTGCATTTCTACCACTAAATGATCATTCCAATTCTGATATTCGAAGTCCTTGCCTAATCCTGGCTTTTGTATGAGTACTTTAGAAGGAATACCAAGACCGGCTTCGAGAGATCGTACCATCTCTAGTGTTAGCTGTCTTTTGCCGGATAGAATTTCTGAAACTCTGCTTCTGCTACCGATATATGGTACGAGATCGTTGGGTTTTAAATTGCTTTGCTCCATTCGGAACAGGATGGCTTCAATTGGATCAGGTAAGGATTTTGGAAAAGTTCTCGATTCATAATCACTAACTAATGTGGTCAACAAATCCAGTTTTTCGCCATCTTCAGATTCTGGATCAGGGTTAGCGTTCATAAGCTCTTGAATAAGTTTAAGAGCCTCTTCGTGATCTTCTTTCGTATTAATTTTTTTTATTTTTATATTCATGTCTTCTTTTACCAATTCATATATTCTTGGTGAGTCCCGGCCTTCAGTACTAGGACAATTTTGCTTTTATAATTTATTTGTGTCAGTAATCGATATTTATTCCCTTTGATATTGAAAACCGCTTGGTTATTTCCAAGAAAGCTTGCACTGCCATATCGCTGCCTAACATCCTGCGTTAGAGACCAATCAGCTTCTTCAACATCAGCTTCCCAAGAATCGATTTGAGAACATGCATCAGGATGTTTTTTCTTAAAGTCATCGAGTTTATCTCTGCCTATTATTCTCATTATGCCTTTTTGTTACCTCTATAATTGTTCCCATAGTGGGAAATATAGTAAACTAATTACCCAATGTCAATAGTTAATGATATTCTTACTGCTTTTAATCAAATTATTTTAAAGTAGCCTACTACCACTTTCCTTCGCCTTGCTTTCCCCTTCACTTTTCCGTAATTTTCTCAAAGAGATGAATTCAAGACTACAAAATAATACAGGTGTAATGGATTGATTGTCATCATAGGTATTTTTGCCGGGTATCTTGTCGGCTCGATTCCTACGGCATATCTCATTGTTCGTCAGGCAGGGCTGGATGTGCGCACGCAAGGCAGCAGAAATGTTGGCGCTCTCAATGCATACAATGTGACGCAATCAAAAAAAACGGGGATTGTAGTTGGAATATTGGATGGAGTAAAAGGATTAGCTGTCGCATTAGCAGCCGGACAAATTCTCGGGGGATCGTTTTGGATTCAATCATTGGCATTGAGCGGAGCTATCATCGGACATAATTATCCGATATGGTTGCGATTCCATGGTGGAAGAGGGTTGTCAACTGCGGCTGGCGGTATGTTCGCCATTGGAATCAGCTATACAATTGTTTGGTGTTTGACGTGGTTTATTTTATTCAAAATCATCAAGAATGTTTTAAACGCGAACCTTATTGCTATTATCCTCGCACCCATTATTGTACTGATGCTTCCCTCTGCGTGGATTGAAGCACTGATGGTACGTGAAGTTCCTGCAACTGATTATCGAATTTTTTCATTTATCCTAAGCGGGATTCTTCTGATGGGTCATTGGAATGCCGTGAAGATTCTTTTAAGAATTGAACATTAATATCTGAATTCTATCTTTAAGAAGAGGTTGTACTATGAATAATCCGTATGTACGTTTCTTTATAATATTAACCGTGCCGCTGCTTGTTGGTTTTGGCATCGGATATATAGTAAAACCAGCCGGAGTGCAATCAGCACAAGCTGCCAATACAACCTTCGATCAAACATTTTCATCAACGGGACTAGTACAAGAAAAGAATGCACAAGAAAGCGATCAGCCCGCTGTTACCCGGCAGAACGCCATCACACGCGCTGTGGCAAAATTAAGTCCAGCAGTCGTCGGTATCAATGTCATCGCTGTGCAGCAGATTCGGTATCGCGATCCGTTTTCGCAATTCTTTGATGATCCGTTCTTCAAGCCCTTTTTTGGAGATCGTGTCTACAATCAAGAAGTGAAAGAGCTTGGCTCCGGTTTTATCATTTCGCCGGATGGATATATCGTTACGAACGATCACGTTGCAGGAAATGGAACAGATATCACAGTAACCATCACGGGCGGAAAACAGTTGAAAGCAAAGGTCGTCGGTACCGATCCGGCAACGGATATTTGTCTGCTGAAGGTCGAAGGAAAAGATCTTCCGTATGTTACATTGGGTAATTCTGATGATGTGGTTATTGGTGAATGGGCTATTGCTCTGGGAAATCCGTTCGGTTTGTTCGAGATAAACGACAAGCCGACTGTGACGGTCGGTGTCATTAGTTCTACTGGGATGAAGTTGGGACAATTGCAAAACCGTTATTATCGAGATATGATCGAAACAGATGCAGCAATCAACGGAGGCAACAGCGGTGGTCCGCTCGTCAATAGCAATGGCGAAGTAATCGGGATGAACACATTGATCTTTACAGGCGGACAAAGCAGTACGTATATCGGGTACGGGTTTGCAATTCCTATCAATAAAATTAAAAAAATCGTGATCGATTTAAAGAAAAAGGGAAAGATTGCGCACGATATTACTGCAGGCTTTGATGTGCAGCCTGTGGATGCCCTCCTTGCTCAAAATTTCGGTATGAAACAGCCGCAAGGTGTTATCGTCAGCGATATTCAATCCGGCGGGCCCGCGGAAGCAGCAGGCTTGAAAGTTGGCGACATCGTTCTTGAAGTGAATGGCGAGAAAGTGAATTCGGATGGTGACATTCTTTCTGTGATGATCGAATTAAGTCCTGGTGATATTTTAAAATTCAAAATTTATCGTGAACACAAAACCATTGACGTTGCTCTCAGACTGGCAGCAACACAGAAGGGAAAATAATGATAGAACGATATACACGCCCCGCTATGGGGAAAATTTGGGAAGACGAAAACAAATTTCGTGTTTGGCTGGAAATTGAAATGCTGGCATGCGAAGCGCAGGCGAAACTTGGGGTTATTCCGAAAAAAGCTGTGAAACTCATTCGGGAAAAAGGAAATTTCAAAGTTGCGCGAATTCTTGAAATCGAACAGGAAGTAAAACACGATGTCATAGCATTCCTGACGAATGTCGGCGAATACGTCGGACCCGAATCGCGTTTCATTCATCTTGGCATGACGTCGTCGGATGTCCTCGATACAGCGCTCGCTATTCAGATGAAACAGTCTGCGGAGTTGTTATTGAAAGGGATGGAAGGATTAAGGGACGTTCTTGCACGACGGGCAAAAGAATTTAAACACACGATCATGATCGGCAGAACCCATGGCATTCATGCTGAACCGGTGACATTTGGATTGAAACTTGCATTATGGTATGCAGAAATTGAGCGCAATATTGAGCGGCTCAAGGCGGCGCTCAAAACTATTTCCGTTGGAAAAATTTCCGGTGCAGTAGGCACATATCAGCATCTTGATCCCGCTGTTGAACGCTATGTTTGTAAGAAACTTGGCCTGCAGCCGGCACCGATTTCAACTCAAATACTTCAGCGTGACCGCCACGCGGAATTTATGAATACACTCGCACTCTGCGGATGTTCATTAGAAAAATTTGCGACAGAAATTCGCCATCTCCAAAAAACAGAAGTGCTGGAAGCAGAAGAATTCTTCTCGAAAGGTCAAAAAGGCTCTTCGGCAATGCCGCATAAACGAAATCCCATTGTCTGCGAACGTATTGCAGGATTAGCGCGAGTCCTTCGTTCAAACGCTCTGGCAGCAATGGAAAATGTCGCATTATGGCACGAACGCGACATTTCGCATTCGTCGGTTGAGAGAATCATTATTCCCGATAGCTGCATCATTCTTGATTTTATACTCAGCGATATGACGAAGATCATCGATAAGCTGCTTGTCTATCCAGAGCATATGACACGCAACTTAAACGCAACACGCGGACTCATCTTCTCGCAAAAAGTTCTGCTTGCACTGACGAAGAAAGGCATAAAGCGCGAGGATGCATATAAAATGGTGCAGGAACAAGCAACGAAAGCGTGGAAAGAAGAAAAAGAATTTAAAGCGCTGCTTCTTGGAAGCGAAGAAGTTATGAAGATTCTTTCAAAAAAAGAGCTTGATGAACTTTTTGATCCAAAAAGAAGTCTGAAACATATTGACTACATCTTTAAGCATGTAGGAATTCATTAAGGATTGGAGCACCGCTATGCCGCAAAAGTTTCAGAATTTCATCAACGGTCAGTGGGTTGACGCGAAATCGGGAAAGACGTCTGCTAACCGCAATCCCGCCAATTGGGACGATATCGTTGGATTGTTTCCGAAATCAGGAAAGAAAGATGTTAACGAAGCAGTGAAAGCTGCTCGTGCGGCATATGAGAAGTGGCGATTAATGCCGGCGCCGGCACGTGGTGACATCTTAAGAAAAATAGGCGACCTTCTTGTGAAAAATAAAGAAGAGATCGCTCATGAGATGACGCGCGAAATGGGAAAAGTGCTCGATGAAACTCGGGGTGATGTTCAAGAGGGGATTGATACTGCGTACTATGCAGCGACAGAAGGACGCCGGTTGTTTGGGCACACCGTTCCATCTGAACTTCCCAACAAGTTTGCCATGGCAATCCGTGTTCCGATTGGTGTGGCGGGTATTATCACACCATGGAATTTTCCGATGGCGATTCCGACATGGGGAATTTTTCCTGCAGTACTTTCCGGGAACACCGTCGTCTTTAAACCCGCAAGCGACACGCCAAAGACTGCGACGACACTTGTTCAAATTATGATGGAAGCTGGAGTACCAGAAGGCGTTGTGAATCTCGTGCATGGCACCGGCGGAGAAGTAGGCAATGCCATCGTTACACATCCCGATGTTGATATGATTTTATTTACAGGATCATCCGAGATCGGGAAACAAATCTCTCGGGACGCAAGCGCAACACTGAAGCATGTCTCGTTAGAACTTGGAGGCAAGAACGCACAAATTGTGATGGACGATGCCGATCTCGTGCTTGCACTCGATGGCGTGTTATGGGGCGCGTTCGGTACTACGGGTCAGCGTTGTACAGCAACAAGCCGATTGATTCTTCATGAAAATGTCTACGAGAAGTTTATGGAGATGTTGGTTGAGCGGACGAAGAGACTTAAACTGGGCAACGGACTTCTTCCGACGATCGATGTCGGGCCCTGTATCAATGAAGCACAGCGAAAAATTGTACAGTCGTATGTAGACATCGGAAAGAACGAAGGTGCTCAACTTGTTTGCGGCGGTACTATTGCTCATCAAGGCGATTTGGCAAAGGGTTGGTTTTATGAACCGACAATTTTTGATAACGTGAAGCCATCTATGCGTATTGCTCAGGAAGAAATCTTTGGTCCCGTGCTTTCTGTTATTCGCACAACATCACTTGAAGAAGCTGTTGGAATTTTAAATGGAACAATCTACGGTTTATCTTCTTCTCTCTACACGCGGGATGTGAATAAAGCATTTGCTGCAATTCGAGATATTCAGGCAGGGATCACGTACATTAATGTACCTACAATCGGAGCAGAAGCGCATTTACCATTCGGCGGAGTGAAGCAGACCGGCAATGGTCACCGCGAAGGCGGCTGGGCAGTCTATGATTTCTTCACCGAATGGAAATCTGTGTACATCGATTACAGCGGCAGGCTTCAGCGGGCACAAATTGATAATTATTGAGGATTAAAATCTCAAATCCCAAAAGTCAAGTTTCAATCAAATTCCAAAGGATAAAGTGAAGAAAATCTGTATTCATGAGATTATGAGAATTGAAACTTGTCCCGCTTTACGGGATCCAGTACATCGGGATTTGGGAAGTAGTGCACGAAGGGCTGCATAAATGATTTTAGAATACGTGGACGATTCGGGCGATGATGGTTTAATAAATAGTCCAACAAGATTCTATGTTTTAACGACAATATTCATATATGAAAATTTATGGAACGATACTTTTTCCAGAATAAAAGAATTTAGGAAAGAACTTAAAAAAGATTATGGTATAAGATTAGTAGACGAATTAAAAGCTAACTACTTGATTAGAAAACAAGGATTTGCCCATAGATTAAACCTTTCAGAAGATGATCGAATTAAAATATATAAGAGAGCATTTGAATTCTTATCAACGATAAAAACAATAAAAATATTTAGCGTGTGCATCAGAAAAAAAGAAATCAAAAGTCCCAATTTAGACATATTCGGCTATGCTTGGAAATTACTTCTTACGAGACAACACTATACAGCGAATAAATTAAACAATGAGATTGGCCGCACAGATAAAGCGATTCTTATATCAGATGAAACAAATGAAGACAAAATTAGAAAAATTCTAAGGCAATTAAGGGTTATTAATTATGTTAATGGAAAGAATATAAAGCTGGATTCGTTTATTGAAGACCCGTTCATAAGGAAATCAGACTATTCCTATTTTATCCAATTATGTGATCTAATAGCGTTTTGTGTGGCGGCTAAAAATCTTTCCTCAAAAACAACCGATCCCTATGACTTTGTTAATCTCTACAAATTGCTTGAACCGATAATTGAAAAAAGTGTTTATTCGCGAAGCGAGAGCGAGGGCGAGGGCATTGTATATTTTCCCCCAAAATAAAAGTCCCCGCAGATGCGGGGACTAAAAACTTAGCACGGGCCTACACGATCCATTCGGAGGGTTCGGTCGCGCAGTCCAAGTTAAAACCTTTCCATGACAAAGTCAACTTCAAAATGTACCACTACCTGGATTTGGCTTTTGTGTCTGGATATTTGTAATTTGTATTATGATAGGTCGTCCATATATCATTTCGTTCTATGAGCATCAGGAATTCTTCTGATGGATCGGTGCATGTGCGGTAAATGTATCGCACGCGCAAGAATCACAGAATTCGTTTACAGTGTGAATTTCGAGGTGCACCATGTTCGAAAAGAAAAATGAAAAACCGACGACAACAAACCCCATAAAAGTCCTTCCGTCTGAAGTGCATACAGTGCTGAACCGGCACATGCTGGCAGATGGTTTTAATCTCGTTGTAGATCTTCAAAAAAGTCACGGGTCATATATTTACGATTCACGTACGAATCGAACCCTGCTCGATTTCTTTTCATTCTTTGCTTCCAGTGCCTTGGGTATGAATCATCCCAAGTTAACGACTCCGGAATTTCTTGAAAAGCTCGGACGTACGGCGGTCAACAAGCCGTCAAACTCCGATGCCTTCACAGTAGAGATGGCGGAGTTTGTGGAGACATTTGCGCGCATTGCTCAGCCGTCATACCTGCCGCATGCCTTCTTCATAGATGGAGGTGCATTAGGAAATGAGAATGCATTAAAAGCCGCATTCGATTGGAAAGTGCGTAAGAATCTTGCCAAGGGTTCTACACGCGAACTCGGTAGGCAGGTTATTCACTTCAAGAATGCGTTTCATGGGCGCACAGGCTATACCATGTCGTTGACCAATACTGATCCTCTCAAAGTCAAGTACTTCCCGAAATTTCAATGGCCTCGTATTCACAATCCAATTCTCTCCTTTCCGCTCACAGATGCAGTATTGGAACAAGTGAAAAAAGAAGAGATGATGGCAATTGATCAGATCAAAAACGCCATCAGCAAAAATCCGGATGATATCGCGGCGCTCATGATCGAACCGATTCAAGCAGAGGGCGGCGATAATTATTTTCGAAAAGAATTCTTTATCGAAGTGCGCACCATCTGCGATGAAAGCGACATCATGTTCATCTTTGATGAAGTGCAGGTGGGTGTCGGCATCACAGGCAAGATGTGGGCGCATGAATATTTTGTAAAACCGGACATGATGTCGTTTGGTAAGAAGATGCATGTCTGCGGATTTGTCTCAAGCACGCGCATCGATGAAACTCCTGATAATGTTTTTCATGTACCGAGTCGCCTGAACTCTACGTTCGGTGGAAATTTGATCGATATGGTACGTGCTGCCAGGATTTTAGAAATTATCGATGAAGAACATCTTGTGGAAAACGCCCGTGTCGTGGGAGAATATTTACACAAGAACCTTTTTGTACTGGAGAAAGAATATCCGGAACTTGTAAAGAATGTTCGCGGACTTGGTCTATTTTGCGCAATGGATCTGGATGCACATCAGAACCGTGAACTGATCAAAGAGAAGGCATTGGAAAAAGGACTGATGCTTATCGGCTGCAGTGATCGGACGATTCGTTTTAGACCGCCGTTGAATTTGTCGAAAGCGGAAGTAGATGAAGGGATTGATATTATACGCCGCTGTCTGAAAGAAATGAAGCCGGCCTAAGAAAGAAAGAGTATGGAAACATCGCAACGAACAAATAGGGCAGATCTCAAACTGAACACCAAAATTGTGCGGGAACTGCTTGTGAGGTTTATCAAAGACCAGACGACGAATGCCGGATTTGCAAAGGGCGTTATCGGTATTTCCGGCGGAGTTGATTCGGCTGTATCAGCGACGCTGGCAGCAGAAGCGCTGGGGAAAGAGAACGTTCTCGGTGTGATGATCCCCTTTCGTACGAGCAATCCTAAGAGTGTTGAAGATGCAAGGCTCGTCATTCAAGCGACCGGCATTCGCTCGGAACTCGTGGATATCAGCAAAATGGTGGATGGATACTGCGAGGAAAATAAGATTACCGATTCGCTCCGCCGCGGCAATGTGATGGCTCGTATGCGAATGATTGTACTCTATGATCTCTCGGCGCGTGAGAAAGCACTGGTGATCGGCACAAGCAATAAAACGGAAATTCTTGTTGGATATGGAACTCAACATGGCGATCTTGCGAGCGCAATCAATCCCGTAGGTGATCTCTACAAGTCGCAGATCTGGCAGCTTGCAGAAATACTTGGAGTTCCAAAGTCGGTCATCGAGAAAGCACCTTCTGCGGATTTGTGGGAAGGGCAAACGGATGAGACCGAAATGGGCGTGACCTATGCAAAGCTGGATGCTTTGCTCTTTGAGATGATCGATGAACGGCATTCGGATGAAGAATTGGTGACGTTGGGATTCGAAGAAACGCTCATCAAGAAAGTACGTGGAATGATTCAGCAGAACCAATTCAAGCGCCGCCCGCCGGTGATAGCAAAGGTTTCTTACCGCACGGTGAATGTCGATTTCCGTTACGTCCGCGACTGGGGAATCTAAAATGTCAGAACATGTTCGCGGTACCCTCTTTCTTGTTGCCACTCCCATAGGCAATTTAGAGGATATCACATACCGCGCCGTGAAGGTTCTGAGTTCCGTCGATCTCATTGCCGCAGAAGATACTCGTAAGACCAAAATCTTGCTCGCTCGTTACGATATCAACAAACCGATGATGAGTTATTATAGCTACAACGAGAAAGGACGCGCACCACAATTAATCGAAAAGCTTCTTGCCGGTCAATCCATCGCACTTGTCTCGGATGCGGGAACGCCGGGAATTTCTGATCCGGCATTTCATATCGTTCAGCAAGCAGTGGAAAAGGAAATACCGATCATTCCTCTTCCGGGTCCAACAGCGTTTATTTCTGCGCTCATTGTGAGCGGTCTTCCAACAGACCGGTTTGTGTTTGAAGGATTTCTTCCGCTGAAAAAAGGCCGTAAGACAAAATTTGAATCACTGAAATCAGAATCACGAACGATTATTCTTTATGAAGCTCCTCATCGCATTCTCAAGACGCTGGCGGATGTCGTTGCATTCTTCGGCAATCGCCGGATTGTCGTTGCACGTGAACTGACGAAAAAGTTCGAAGAAATTGTGCGCGGAAACGCAGAATTCGTTCTCGCGCAACTTGAAAAGAAAACACCGCGCGGTGAATACGTTGTTATCATCGAAGGAAACGAGTCGTATTCCGACGATGCGCCGACCTTTGAGTGACCACCATCTTCTCTGACTCTGCTGATTCCTTTTTTCGCACGTGTCTCTTTCAATAACAGATATATTGTCTTGTCTCAGGCTTGTCTCGGTCAATGAACAGAGATAAAGAATTTTTTCTCCGTATCATATTATCTCAACATATTTGCACTTTTCTTGAAAAGAGAGTAGGACGCAGGTTTTGCGTCTAAGTGCACACTTTGCATAGTGCAAAGTGTGCTTTGGCGATTTCATTCCATTGTGCCTATGATTTCCACGGTACTAAACTTGTTATGTATTTTGTGTGGTTATAGGCACATGAAGACTGTAACTTTCATAAAAGGAGACATGAAAAATCATTAAACTATTCTTTATTTCCAGCATCCAAAGTTCAGATTGATAGTTAGACAAATCACTATGTTTCATCTAAAATGGAGATACTCATGAAACAACGTCTTCTTGTATTTGCTGCGGGTCTATTCCTGCTCATGTTCGTAATAGGATGTGAAAAGTCATCAAATATGGCAACTCAGCCCGGCAATTCTATGCCTGTATCACAGCAGAATCAGGCCGCGATGGCGAGCATCATTGCACAGGATCAATTGTTTACCACGGATCAAACGGCATTGAGTGATGCTGTGCCGACATTGGCAAAAACTGATACTGCCATTCTCCCGCGCGGTTGGGGACGCAAAATCGAGAGCGCGACGCGATCGGTTTCCTACAACCAGCTGAATGACACAACGGTCATAGCGACTGTAACAAATACTCTAACGGGACAAGTGTGGATACGTATCAAACAAAGTCCTAAAGACACAATTATTTACAAACCGCTCTCGGAAACGATTATCCACAGAGTGGAATTCAGCCAAGTTCCAGTTTCCGGATTTGATTCCCTGCGAAACTGGAAGATGGTCGCCATCTCTGGAGTACAGGGTGGAACGAACAACGGCGGATTGATAATCCAAAATTTAACATTCTTTATGACTACCGATACCATCAGCGTTACCGATCCATTGGATTCGCTGTTCCAAGTCGCAAATATGACACATAGCAGGCGCTGGGGAATTCGAGAGTTGCAACCGGGTTCCGCGGTGTCCTTCAAGGTGCAAGTCACTGTGAAGAGCACGGATCCTGACAGCGATATCGTTGTTGATCATCGTCCATTCTGGTTTAGCTCAGGATGCATTTATCAGCGTGCTTCGATGTCGTTGATCAGTTCGGTCTCCAACGGAGACGGCACATTTACAAGAGTATACCAATCGGATAGATGGGTTTGGCCAAGCGCGTTCGCCGGGAGATACTTAGTATACGTGGGAGCCATTACACGACAATCGATCTACGACGATCAGGCACCGTTCTCTTCAAATATATGGGCGATTCCGTATATAGTGGAATAAACAAAGAAACATCTCCCACAGTAGTCCCCTGTGGTGGTGAATGCGAAGCCTCCGGTCGTTGTTCGGGCGGGAGGCTTTGTTATTTTTGAGAGGACGCTAAGATTTGATTCAAAAGGAGAGATACCTGATGTGGTTTTTCTAGCTGCGGCACATGACCGCATTGATAGATAGAATGTGCAGTTAAGTCTGGTAATAAATTTTTCATTATGCTGACTGATTCTTTTGAAATCAATCGATCCTCATTTCCCCAAATTACATCTACCGGCATTGGAAGCGCTGAAATCTTTTGATTGAGAAAATCCTCTTCACGAATAGACCTTACAAAATCACTTACGTGTTTTTTCTTTAAGGATTGAAAGATAGAGCTTGTAAAGGGTTTGAAATACCACGGATAATGAGACCATAGATGATAAAGGAGCTGCCGAGCATCGTCAAGAGTGAGTAGATCGAATATATCTGCTTGTTGTCCTACTCCAGGATATTGAATGCCGGCATTATTGATGAGAATCAGATGTTCCACCGATTCAGGATGATTGAGTGCTGCACGAGCCGCGAGCCATCCACCAAGCGAATGTCCGATTAAAATAATTGGTAACCGCTGTGTACGCTGAATGAATTGTTCCACGGCGCAATCCAATTGTTTAAGCGAGAAGAAAGGATCACCTGAAGTGATTTTTGAGAAACCAAACCCCGGAAGATCTAGACAAGAAATAGTGTACGATTTGGAAAGCGACGGAAGTATTTTGATCCAAGTACTGGAAGATGTACCAAGGCCGTGGATAAGAACAAGTCGCTTTGAGGCTTGTGGGCACTGTCGCTGGAAATAGTGCAACCTGCTGGAATCTAATTGAAGATGGCAGCTTTGAAATCCATGCCGATGGAAACTATATCTCACGAGCCGATGAAGGGTAGTGATGATCATACTAAAACGGAAATTTGTGATTATACCAATGCTTCGTCATTTCCATCCAGAAAAATAGACCGCGCCATCGGCCGTATGGTTTATACCTTCGTTCAATGGTACGGTCACTCACTGTTCGACCACTGTGATACAATTCGTAGTACTTACCACGCACCCAGGAATCTAATCCAAGATAGTCGTACCGACCAAGAAGTTTCAGAATATTTCCTGCAGCATACTCACCGACACCTTTGATGGAACGCAGCTCTTTGAAAAGTACGCCGGTGGATAATTCTGAAGATCGCCAACTTTCTACATTGAGTTTGCCGTTTGCGACCTTTTCTGCAAATTCCAGAAGAAACGGAGAACGATATCCTGCTCTGATGTTCTTTCGAAGAAATCGTTCCGTAGTCCCGGCTATAGCTTCCGGTGATGGAAAACTTTTCTGTGAATCATCAAAGGGTCTTCCAAGTTCCCCCACAAGATTCTCGATCATAGTTTCCGTCAATGACCAGCTGCAATTTGTAGTGCAGATCATTTTCACGATATCTTCAAACACGGACGGCGCGCGAAGCATCCGTCCGGCTTTCATTTTGGCAATCCAACGATGTTTCGGATGATGCCGAGTTTCACGATAGAAATCAGAATAATCCTCTGTGAGTCGAAGACACGATGCTATTTGGTGCCTAATATTGAAGCACTGGGCTGTTGTTAGTTTATGAGGATAACTTACGAGAATATTGAGAGGTGAGTCCTTTTGGCTGGTGATTTGACAATACGCAAGTGAATTGTCGTTCAATGTGAGAAGTCGATTCAACGATTGCTGTTCTTTATCCACACTGAACGGCAACAGAGAACACCATCCGTGGCTGTACACAGTACGCCAGAAGCTAAAATCTTTCGGTGCAGGAAGCGAGAGTGTAGTATTTTTTAGAATACGTTGTCCTCCTTCTGTTATTTCCAATGTACCAGAAAAACAATCATGCTGCAAAATAATATATGAATTGCATTTCCGCTAACCCTTTCCGATTATTGATACAGTATTTCATTTGTATTTATTTCATTAAAGAACAGGTCATGCTACCTCAAGAGTAACGGCTTATTTCTCTAAGTATGCAGCTTTATTATAATTCATTTGGATCAGAATCGTTGCCGCCGCTTATCATTCTCCATGGGCTGTTTGGCTCGTCAGATAATTGGCATTCGTTTGGCAAAATATTCAGTGAGCACTTTCACACCCTTGTACTCGACGCTCGCAACCACGGACGGTCGCCTCATAGCGATGTGTTCCATTATCACGCGATGTCAGAAGATGTTGTGGAATTTGTGCATCAGAAGAATCTTTCCTCGGTATCGCTTCTCGGACATTCGATGGGAGGAAAGACTGCAGCGCTTGTCTCGCTGCTTCATCCGGAACTTATCGACAAACTGATTGTGGTTGATATCGCTCCCCGTTCGTATCAGGCGCACCATGACTACGTTTTTGATGCGCTCACTTCTCTCGACCTCAGTATGTTTGAGTATCGAAAAGATATTGATGAAGTACTATCGAAGAAGATACGGGAGGTTCCGCTTCGTCAATTTCTTATGAAGAATCTTATTCGAGATGATTCCGGTAGGTTCCATTGGAAAATGAATTTTGAAGTCATTGAAAAGAACTATGATCAAATCAATGAAGAGCTTCCGCGCGATCATCAATTCGATAAACCGACGCTCTTTATCCGAGGTGAGAACTCAGAGTACATTCAAATGGAAGACATGCCCGTTATCTATAAACTTTTCCCAAAGGCAAAGCTTGCAACCATCAAAAATGCCGGTCACTGGGTTCAGGTGGATGCACCGGAAGAATTTGTTGATACTGTACTCAATTTCTTGTCTTTCTAATGGTTTCTCAGTAGCCGTCTGCGTTTCGCCACTACATTTAATTGATGGTGAAAGAGGTTCGCGTTGAATGTATCATCTCGGGCTTTGTATTTCTGTTCTCTTCATTCTGCCTGTTGATATTTATACCGCCTGACCTGCCGCCCAGCCGGACGACCAAGCCCATTGGAAATTGTAACCGCCCAGCCATCCGGTCACATCTACAACTTCTCCGATGAAATAAAGTCCCGGTGTTTTCTTCGCTTCCATCGTCTTTGAGGAAAGTTTGCGTGTATCAACCCCGCCGACAGTGATTTCAGCTTTTTCATAACCTTCTGTTCCGGTTGGTGTGAGTTGCCATCTTGTTAAAGTTTTGGTTATTGTTCGTAAATTAGAGAGAGAATATTGATTCATGGGTTTTGACCCACCGCGTTGTTCCAGCCAGGCTCTGATAAAACGCGATGGCAGGAATTGTTCTAAGATAGTGGCAAGCTGTTTTTTGCTTTGATGGATTTCTGTCAGAACGTTGAGAACATCAATGCCTGGCAGAAGATTGACCGAGATGGAGTCGCCTTCATTCCAATATGATGAAATCTGTAAAATCGCTGGACCGCTCAGTCCGCGATGGGTAAGAAGAATGTTCTCTCTGAAAGACATTCCATTGCAGGCAACTTCCGCTTCGAGAGAGACACCACTCAGACTCCTAAAAGCTTCAAAGTCTTTCGCGCTGAATTTCAATGGTACTAATCCTGGTTTGACCGGGATAAGGTTAATATCGAATTGTTCTGCAACCTTGAACCCAAATGGAGTTGCGCCCAGCTTAGGAATTGAAAGTCCGCCTGTTGCTATGACGAGGGAAGAAGCGGCCAATTGTTGGTTGTTCGTGGTCAACTGAAAAGTATTTTTTTTTATGATCTCGAGGATGTGAACTCCAGTGTCAATCTGAACATTTGCCAATCGACACTCTGCGAGCAGCATTTGGATGAGTTGCTTGGCACTGGTATTACAGAAGAGCTGACCAAGTTTCCTCTCGTGATAAGGGATATTATACTTTTGAACCAGTGAAATAAAATCTGTCTGCGTATACCGTGCGAGTGCTGATTTAGAGAAATGCGGATTCTGTGAAATATAACAAGCCGGGCTCGCATGGAGGTTTGTGAAGTTGCATCGTCCGCCCCCGGATATGCGAATCTTTTCTCCAACAGAGCTGTTGTGTTCCAATACTAATACGCGGCGTCCACGCTTGCCTGCTTCGATAGCGCACATGAGTCCCGCTGCACCTGCACCAATGATGATAATATCTGTCGGATTCATTGCTGAAAGAATATCGTGTAAAAAGAATCATACTTCAACAAATGCATAGGAAACGAGTGCAAAATTTTGTATCTTGTATGAGTCGCAAATTGCGACCGACCGCATCCGTGCATTAGCATAGCATCGGGAGCGGACATTTGAGACTCGCTCTCCGATGATAAAAGCTAAGGTAGTGCACGGAAAATACTCCGGTCTTCGCTCATACGCGATTTCCCGAGTTGATCTCTCCGAGCGTTTGTAACTTCTGCTGGTTCCCATCTTTTGTAGCGTGTTTCTTCATTTTATAGTAAGGATTTATTCATGCCATTTTCAAAACTAGGTCTTGACGACCGACTCGTGCAGGGTATTCTCGCAACGGGATATACTGCACCGACCGCCATTCAATCACGCGCTATTCCTTTAGCCGTCGCTGGACGCGACATTATCGGGTGTGCGCAAACCGGTACCGGAAAGACCGCCGCGTTTGTTCTGCCGATGCTCAATCATTTTCTCCGACATGCCGTATCTCATAAAAGCCATCTGACACGCGGACTTGTTCTGACGCCGACACGTGAGCTTGCACAACAGGTGGAAGAATTTATAACAGGATATGGGCGCTTCGCGTCTTTGCAAAGCATCGCCATCTATGGCGGTGTCAATATGGAAAGCCAAATTAAACGTCTTCGCCGGGGAGTGGATATCGTCGCTGCAACACCGGGGAGATTGCTCGATCATATGAACCGTCGTACCGTCGACTTGTCTCACGTTGAGATTCTGGTGATCGATGAAGCGGATCGAATGTTCGATATGGGATTTATTCAGGATGTCCGAAAAATCATCAGCCGCGTTCCGGCAAAGCGGCAGACAATGTTATTTTCCGCAACCATGTCGCTCGAAGTGAGGTCGCTCGTTGCGACCATCCAGACCAATCCGGAGATGATTGATATCGGTGAACGACGGAAACCTGTAGAAACAGTGAAGCAGCATTTTTATTCGTCACCGCAAGAATCGAAAATGGACTTGCTCTTTCACATTCTCCAGTCGAAGGAATTAGATTGTGTTCTCGTTTTCTCGCGCACAAAACATGGTGCGGATAAAATTTCAAACAGGCTCGAACGAGGCGGCATTAAAGCAGTTGCTATTCACTCGAACAGGACGCAAGCACAGCGGCAGCGGGCGTTGGCTGGATTTAAACAGGGGCAATTTAGAGTAATGGTCGCAACCGATATTGCCGCGCGCGGCATTGATGTGGAAGGGATATCACACGTTGTGAATTTTGATACGCCGACATTTGCAGAAGATTATATCCATCGCATCGGCCGCACAGGCCGTGCATCTGCGACCGGAGATGCCATTACATTCGTATCGAACCAAGAACTGAAATACTTAAAGAGCATTGAACGGTACACCGACAAACGGTTTGAATTAAAACGGTATCCGGGTTTCGATTATACGAAGAGAGCACCGTTACCGGAGAGACAAGCTGAATCGAAATCATCGGAAGATCGACGTGATAGAATGCACGGAAAACGAGATGAACGCCATGATCGTCGTCGCGCAGATTCTGGAAGACCACAACGAGAACAGAGGCATACGGAGTCTTCCGGAAAACCATACCGCGAACAGAGACACAAGGACTTTTCAGAAAAGCCACATGGTGAGCAGAGGCATAAAGATTCATCCGACAAGTCCCGCCGTGAATTTTCATCGCGTGACCGTCGAAACGATACCACGCGCAGGCCGTCGCAGGGAACGGGGAGGCCGCAGTTTATTACGAAACAGCAGCCTGTTCAATCAATTCCTCCTTCACAAGAAACCGACTGGCGTAAGCTGGTTTCTGAAATTGAAGAAAGCAGTGGTTTCAAAAAGAAATTGAAAAAGCTTTTTATTCGTGATAAGGTATAAGTATTAATCAATAGACTGTGCTCGTGGCTATCGGCTCCGAATCTTTTTGTGATTTGGAGCCTTTTTGTTGTTGCATATCTATTGTATCTCGTCTTGCTTGCTTTTCCCATCTTCATTCCTGAAATTGTAAACAATTCGATGTTTCATTATTCACATATTTTAAGATGAATCATTATGAAAACTTCAATAAGGATTTTTGTATTGGCAATACTGCTAGCCATCTTTCTTATTGCTTGCAATAAACAAAAATCAACCAAAGGCAATGAAGAAATGAAACTTTCTCAAAAAATCGCTCGATTCACTCCAACAGAAATTTCTACTGACATTCCAAAACTCTCTCCTGGCGACAAGAAAGCGCTCGATAAGATCATCGAAGCCGCACGATTGATGGATCCGATTTATTTGCGACAAGTATGGAGCGGTAATGCTGAATTGTTGAAGAAGCTTGAAGCTGATACAACAAAAGAAGGGAAAGAGAGATTTCATTACTTCTGCATGAATATGGGCCCGTGGTCACTGCTGGATAATAACGAATCATTTATTGAAGAGGCACCCCAAAAGAAGCCTGTAGGAGCAAATTACTATCCTGAGGATATGACAAAGGAGGAGTTCAACAAATGGATGGCGGCACTTTCAGAGAAAGAACGGGAACAAGCCACAGGATTTTTCTCTACGATTCACCGCAACCCAGATCGGACGTTACAAATTGTTTCATATAGTAAAGAATATCGAGAATGGCTTGAACCTGCGAGTAGATTATTGAAAGATGCAGCAGATCTTACTGAGAACAAGACACTCAAAAAGTTTCTTTCGACACGGGCAGATGCATTTCTCTCGGATAATTATTATGCCAGCGATGTTGCATGGATGGAATTAGATGCACCGATCGATCTCACTATTGGTCCATATGAAACATATATGGATGAGTTGTTTGGATACAAAGCGGCATTTGAAGTGTTCGTAACACTTCGCGACGATGCTGAATCAGCGAAACTTGCAAAGTTCGGCAATTATCTCCAGGATATTGAAAATAATCTTCCGATTGATCCAAAGTATCGGAATCCAAAGTTAGGTGCGATGTCTCCAATTCGTGTTGTCGATGTTGTGTATGCCGCAGGAGAAGGCAATCGGGGAGTACAAACAGCGGCTTTCAACCTTCCCAACGATGAAAAAGTTATCCGTGACAAAGGCTCGAAACGAGTGATGTTGAAAAATATGCAGGAGGCGAAGTTCAACAAAGTGCTCATACCGATTTCAAACGTTGTGCTCGATCCTGCGCAGCAATCGAAAGTATCGTTCGAAGCGTTTTTCACTCATATCCTTGCACATGAGTTGATGCACGGACTCGGACCACATAATATCACCGTCAATGGAAAAGCGACAAACGTACGGAAGGAGTTGAAAGATCTCTATTCTGCCATCGAAGAAGCAAAAGCAGATATAACAGGACTCTTCGCTCTTCAATATCTGGTTGACAAGGGTTTGCTGGGAAAAAAGATGGAAGAAGAAATGTATACAACCTATCTTGCCAGCGCCTTTCGTTCTGTGCGTTTCGGCATCAACGAAGCACATGGCAAGGCTGTCTCATTGATCTTCAATTATCTGACCGATGAAGCGGCGATTTGGATAGATGAAAAAGCAGGAACATTCAGCATTGATGAAACAAGAATAAAGAAGGCGGTGGAAGAACTCACCAGAACCATTCTTACTCTTGAAGCAGAGGGTTCATACAACAATGCGAAGGAGATGCTCGATAAATACGCTATTGTTCGTCCGGAAATGCAAAAAGCACTCGACCGGTTACGTGACATTCCTATAGATATTGAACCGAATTTTCCACTTGTACCAAAGGTAGCCGGGAGCATTCGGTAAATGTTGAATGATATGCATCGATTATTTAAAATGTATAAATGATGAGAGAATATGTCAAAAAAAAACAATTCGACAGATCAACAAAAGAACGTTAAACTGAAATCAAGGCGCAGAATGCAGATAGGAATATCTTTCACGGTTATCGTGATCGCACTCGTCATTATTTTTATGCCTAAAAAAAACACGCAAGATACTTCAACTCTCACTGCTGCTCCGATGTTCAAGAAGCAGGGTGAGTTGACTTTGACTAAAAGTGATGGAAAGTCTATCCTTTCCATAGATATTGAGATCGCTGACGATGACGCCAAACGCGAAGTGGGAATGATGGGGCGCCCGTCAATGGAAGAACGACAGGGAATGCTCTTCATCCTTGAAGAAGAGCAACTCGCATCGTTCTGGATGAGGAATTGCCCACTTTCGCTGGATATGATTTTCATAAACAAGCAAGGAAGAATTGTTACCATCCATAAGAATACGAAACCATTTTCAGATGATTCCTACTCCGCTACTGCAATGACAATGTTTGTTCTTGAAGTGAATGCAGGATTTACCGACAAGTACGGCATTAAAGAAGGGGACGTGGTGAGTTGGAAGAGAAATTGAGTGAACCTTGTCAAAGTTCTCTCGGTTTGAGATCATACAACTTTGACAAGGTTATCGAAAAGTCATTCTTCTTTTCCCCGCATCGAATCCCACAACGCGTACGCAAAGAGCAACACAAATGCCGCTAAACCCGCAATTTCGCCGTTGGTAGATTCTGCCCAATGCACAAAGTACCAGTTTGAATAACCAAACGACCACTGCTGGTCGATAAATTTTAGGAAAGCGTTGAACACACCAAACAATGCACCGCCTGCAATGAAGCCGGAGGCGATCAGTGTACCTCGTTGGAAACGGGCGTTGTTTAACTTTTCATTTGTCGTTCGTGTTGAGACGAACCATGCAATGATTCCCCCGAAAACGAGAGGTGTATTGAGCTCTTGTGGAATGTACATCCCGAGAGCAAACGCCAACGGCGGAACTTTGAGAATCACTAAAAGCAATGCAATCACCGCGCCGACAATGTATAACACCCATGGCGTTTGTGCGTTCGACATTAACGGCTTAATAACCGCTGCCATAGCGTTTGCTTGGGGTGCAACCATCGCTTGATCGCCTGTGAATCCATACGCTTGATTCAGAATAAGAATGACTCCACCGACTGTTGCTGCGGATACAAGCACGCCGAGGAATTTCCACATTTCTTGTTTCTTTGGTGTTGAGCCGAGCCAGTAACCGACTTTCAGATCGGTAACGAATCCGCCGGCAACCGAAAGTGCAGTACACACGACACCGCCGATAATCAATGCGCTCACCATTCCGGAATCGCCGCTCAATCCGATTTGTGTCAATACTAATGATGAGAGAATCAATGTCATCAAGGTCATTCCTGAAACCGGGTTGGTTCCGACGATGGCTGTTGCATTCGCAGCTACTGTTGTGAAAAGGAAAGAAATAATTGTTACAACCAGCAATGATACGATGGCCTGTCCAATTGTGGGAACTACACCGAGGACAAAGAAAACAAAAATCGCAATTGCAGTCAGTAGAATCAGAACAACAACCCAGAGCATGCGGATGTCTGTTTGTGTGCGGAACGCTTTTTCCTCGCTGTCGGTCTTACGGTGAGCGATTTCTTTATAGGCAAGCGAGAATGCGCCGGCAATAATTTTGGAGGAACGAATGATGCCGATGATGCCCGCCATCGCAATTCCGCCAATACCAATTTGGCGAACATAGGTGCGAAAAATCTCTTCCGGACTCATCTGAGAGATGAGTTTTGTAGCTGTTGCGCCGAGCGGACCAGAAAGATGTTGACCAATTTCATAGACTAACGGCACCATAACAAACCATGAGAGGAAAGAACCTGCCACAATGATTGCTGCATATTTCAATCCGATAATATAACCGAGTCCGAAGACCATTGCCGAAACGTCTACCTTAAATACCATCTTCAATTTATCGGAAAGTACCTGTCCCCAGCCAAACATCCGTGTTGTGATAACTTCCGACCAAGCGCCAAATGCACTAAAAATAAAATCAAAGAGCCCGCCGATCATTCCGCTCACAACAAGCACCATCGCTTGTTTCCCGCCCTTTTCACCAGCCACAAGAATTTCAGTTGTCGCTGTTGCTTCAGGGAAGGGAAGAATGCCGTGCATATCTTTCACGAAATATTTTCGGAAGGGTATAAGGAAGAGAATCCCGAGAAATCCGCCGAGCGCTGATGCCATAAACATCTGGAAGTAACTTGCCGGCAGTGCAAGGATGTAGAGAGCAGGAATTGTAAAGATAGCTCCGGCAACAATCACACCAGATGCTGCCCCGATAGATTGGATGATCACGTTTTGCCCGAGTCCATTTTTCTTGTTGGCAACTCCCGTAAGACCCACTGCAAGAATAGCGATTGGAATTGCAGCTTCAAATACCTGTCCGATTTTTAATCCAGAGTAAGCAGCAGCAGCAGAAAACAAAACCGCCATGATCAATCCCCATGTCACCGACCAAACAGTCACTTCCGGGTATGTTTTTTCCGGTACCATAATCGGTCGATATTCTTCGCCCTTCTTTAATTCCTTGTATGCATTTTCCGGAAGAGCGCTCATTGATGGTCCTTCTTGTTTCATGGATACTCCTTGTGTTGCTTTCAAGTATCAGTATTCAGTTGTCGTTCGAATGTACGAGCTGTAAGGGATTACTGGATACAATCTCAATGAACCGAATTTATATAATTAGCAGGTAAAGAATTACGCAAACCACTGAAACCCTTATGGCCTATACACTCTGTTGGTTGCCAGTGCTGTTTTTAATCATGATGTACCTGCATTTATGGACATGTGCTCCACCATGTGATTCAGGTTCTTCAATAATCCCTGATTCAATTATTTGAAATTCCTTAAAATGTTCTCTTAAATCAGAATCAGTAAAATAATGTATAGGTTTTCCTATCCTTGATTCATTAGTATTCGGCTCAATTTCTTCTCCTTTTCCAAAACTTTCTTCCAATTCAGACATCACAACAATAAATCCATATCCATGTTCCTTTAATTGGTTACGAAATTTATCAATTACTACCTTTCTTTCCTCTTTAAGAAAAAGATGGAGGACATTGAAACAAAATATCGAGTCATATTTTTCAGAATCAAATGGCATATCAAGAATTGAACCATTGAAATATTTAATATTTACGTTATTTTCTTTGGCAATTTCTATCGCACGTTCAGAGATCTCAATTCCAGTCACTGTAAACCCTGAGTCCATAAATAATTTTGCATTCCGGCCATATCCAGCACCGGGTATCAATATTGAATTAATTCCTAAGTCAATAAACTTATCTTTTGCTATGAGAGCGGATTTACATGGGTTCAATGTCCATATAATTCCTTCATCATGAAATCTCTTATTCCAATATTCCTTTTGGTCCATTTTTATTTTGTTGAAGTGTCTCTTCTTATGTATGCAATTGCAGCCAACAGTTAGGATGGTGTATTTTTCTTAATTCTGTAATCTGACTTCTGTTTTCTTACTTACTCTTTTCAACCCAAATCTGTACCAGATTTAGCACTGTCTCCACTGCTTTTTCCATTCCCCATACATTAACCCATTCAGTACAGCTATGATAATTTGATCCACCGGTGAAGATGTTGGGTGTCGGCAAACCGTCTGCGGTAAGCCGTGAACCATCTGTGCCGCCCCGGATGGGAGTCCATAACGGCTGTAATCCGGAACGTTTCGTTGCTTCATAGAGATAATCAATCACGCGAGTATCTTTCTCCAACTCCTCCCGCATATTTCTGTACTGTTCGTTGATTTGAATTTCTATTTTTGCTTTCGGATAGAGTGGTTGGACTTCGGCAACAATTTTTTCCACGATCTTCTTTAAATCATCTAACCCTGCTGTTTGGAAATCCCGGAAGAGAATTTTTACTGTTGATTTACCTACGCCGCCTTCGAGTACGTATGGATGGATGTAGGGTTCATATCCTTCTGTTGTCTCCGGTGCCTGGTGTTTTGGCAGACGAACGATAATTTCAGAAATGACACGGACAGAATTGACCATGATGTTTTTTGCGCTGCCCGGATGGATGTCGCGGCCATGAACGGTGATAAGGCATGAGTTGGCGCTGAAGGTTTCTTTGTTCAATTCGCCGGTGGTATCGCCGTCCAGTGTATATGCGAATTGCGCCCCGAACTTTTTGATGCCGAAGAACTTTGTTCCCGCTCCGACTTCTTCATCCGGAGTGAAACCAACCTTGATCTCTCCATGAGGAATTTTTGGATTAGCGATTAATTGTTGGAGAGCAGTCATGATAATCGCAATGCCCGCTTTGTCATCGGCGCCAAGCAATGTTGTACCGTCGCTTGTCACGATCATTTTACCTAATGTTGTTTTCAGCGCTGGATTTTCAGATTCCCGAATGACAATATTTGAATCTCCCGGCAGCACAATATCACCGCCTTTGTACTCTTTGATGATCTGCGGCTTTACATTTGCGCCGCTGACTTCCGGTGAAGTGTCCACGTGTGCGACAAATCCGATGGCAGGGACTTTTATTGAGACATTGGCAGACAGTGTCGCCATCACATATCCATGTTCGTCAATGCTTACTTGCGGTATGCCGAGGTTTTTTAACTCCTTGACCAGTACATTGAGCAGATCAAACTGCTTGGCGGTGCTAGGGTAAGACTCGGAGTCTTCTTTCGATTGTGTGTCGATGACGACATAGCGAAGAAACTTATCTAGTACGGTTTCGGTCATAATGTGTCCTTTCTTAAAAATGGGTTGCCGGACAGGATACTATCCCATCTTACACGGAATGTTGGTGCGTTAAGATAGAAAGAAGGCATCACAAAAGCAGTAGAAAAAAATGGAAATACTTCTCTTGCACTAGTCGCTAATTGTTATTATTATTTTATCAATCATAATAAAAATCGGACGCGCCACCGATGAAATATTTCATTTGCTTTGCAATATGTGTGCTCATGTGTGCTTCAACATCATTAGAAGCGCAGATTGTATCTTTTCCCTATGCAGAATCCTTTGATGATGTCACGGCACCTGCATTACCGTTGAATTGGAGCACCGATGGCTTTGCTGCCATTACCTCTACGTCCCGATCTTCCCCTAATTGTATTTCGACTACAGGAAACTCGACTGTGAAGTCGATATTGTCTCCTGTCTTTGATTTCACGAACCATGTCCCGGAGAGATTGATCTTTTGGGAACGGCGGTCAAGCACGGCAGCAACATATCGTTTTGAAGTACGGGCGTCTCTTGATGGAACGAACTTTAATATTCTCTTAGCTCACTATGAGACGATTAGTTCAACTTCCGGCTACGTTCAACGAATCGTCGATCTTGAAGGAAGCGGATTACAACAGCAACCGAATGTCCGATTCCAATGGCAGTTGCTTGGGGATAATACCAACACTACCGGAGTTCTGCGGATTGATGATGTATCATTGACAGTCTCGACCGGATTGGATATTGGAATGGCATCGATGGTTGTTTCTCCGTCCAATGCGACTCGCAAAGACACATTGACTCTTTCTGTTTGTGTGAAGAATTATGGATCGCTTGCGGCATCCAGCTTTTCGGTTCAATTCTTTTCTGATAATAATCTCAATGGCATCGCGGAATCAGGTGAACAATTCTCTGCGGTCGGTGGACTTGCACTCAGCCCCGGTGATTCTTTAATTTGCGAAACACCGCATCCACCGATGAAGGCAGGCGAACATTGTTTCATAGCTGTTATCGGATTCTCTCAAGACGAGAATAAAGCGAATGATACCTTGCACCTCGTTGTCAATATTCAGTGCTTGAGAGGTGACTTGCTCATCAATGAAATCATGTATGCACCAACCGGCGATGAACCGGAATGGGTGGAATTCTATAATGCTGCTCCCGACTCAATCAATTTGAAGAATTGGAGAATTTCGGATAGCAATGTATCGACAAAATCTATTATCTCGACGACCGACATATGTATGGCTCCGAATTCCTATCTCATCGTAGCAAAGGATTTGAATTTTAGTACGATACATCCAGATGTAATCTCTGTTATAGCTAATTTCTCAGCGCTCAATAATACTACTCCCGATGCTGTAGTTCTTTATGATGCTTTATCCCGTTCGATCGATAGTGTTATGTATCAACCGAGTTGGGGAGGACAAAATGGAAAGTCTCTTGAGCGGATCGATATATATACATCAAGCATTTTGGCTGCAAATTGGGGAACGTCTCAGGATTCACTCGGCTGCACTCCTGGGAAGATCAATAGTATTGCGCGGTTAGACTACGATCTCGCAATAAGTAATCTGACGCAAACACGAATCGTATCCAGCGGGAAAATGATGCCCGTTATCAATGTGACTGTTCAGAACATCGGAAGACAGGCAATCGATAGTGTCATTGTACATTTCTATGCTGATCACAATCGTTCTATGTGTCCGGACACATCAGAACTATTGCAGAGCGTTGTTTCGACTCAAAGAATTTTTGCCGGTGATTCAGTGCAGATATCCGAATCTTTGCCACAGCTTGCTTCAGGCGAAGTGAATGTTGCGGTCGTCGCTGAGAATTGGCGCGATGAACGATTGAAGAACAATCGGGCTTCGGTTACGATCAAAATCGGTTATGAATTACGTTCGCTGATTATTAATGAAATTATGTATGATCCTCTCGACGGTCAGAATGAATGGTTCGAGCTATATAATCGAAGTTCTCAACCGGTCGATCTTGCACATTGGACATTCAACGACAGGGCAACTTCGAGCGGGGTCAATTCGTTTGTCATATCGGACTCTGCAATGACGGTGCTGTCTGGAGGATTTGCTGTTGTTGCCGCAGAATCGACGGTGTGCAATATCTTTCCAAATTTGGGAAGCTCTCATCCAGATATCTCTTTATCCATTCTTAATCGTTCCGGCGGATTTAGTTTTAACAACGATGGTGATGCGATTGTGCTGAAAGACCTCACGGGCCAAACTATCGACAGCGTTGCCTACTTGCCTAGCTGGCATAATCCGGATGTCGTTGATACACGCGGACGATCCCTGGAGCGTATTAATCCAAACATAGACACGAATGATCCGCGTAATTGGAGTACGTGCACGAATGCTGTGGGCGGAACACCGGGAAAGATCAACAGCGTGATGACAGTAAGCGCAGTGAGCAACTCTGCGATTTCTATTTCACCCAATCCATTCTCTCCTGACGGCGATGGCTTCGAAGATTATTGCATCATTCATTATAATTTACCGATGATTGCTTCGATGTTGAACGTGAGAATTTACGATATAAAAGGGAGATGTATTCGAACGCTTGCGAATTGTGAATTCGTTGGAGCAAAAGGCGAAATTATTTGGGATGGGTTTGACGAGAGCAGGCAAAGGGCTCGCATCGGCGTTTATGTTGTTTATCTTGAAGCGACCGACCGGTCAAGCGGCAGAGTTGAGCGAGCGAAGGCAGTGGCGGTTGTGGCAACAAAGTTATAATCCAAAAGTTATACAAGAGTGTCGTGAAATAGTTTGTGACGCTCCCGTAAAACGACCACCCTTCCACGGTTTACAATCTTCTCGATAGAGGTTCAATTTTAAGTTGTGTGTGGTTTTTCCAGTTTCCCTAATCCCCACCAAAAGAGCGCAAAAAATAACCCGGGATACATTGGCTCAATACCAAACCAATATGTTGGTACACCATGGTAGGCATTGATGTGACCGGAAATAAGACTTGCAGTTGAAATAAAATAACCATTTACCATAGCTCCGAATGCATATACTGCAGGGATCTTGAGTCGATCAAAGTAACTTGCCAAGACCGGTACCAATAACCCTGGAATAATGCATGAACCGATTGTATACCAGATTCCTACAACGGAGGGAATCAGTACTGCGAGAGCTATTGAGAAAAGTGCGGAGATTACGAGACCGATTTTTGTCCATCGTTGAACAATAAGCGAATCTTGCGTCGCATTCTTCCACCGACCAACAATATCTTTTCCAATTGTAATGGCTGAGATAAGTGTGAGACTACTCAATGTTGACATAATAGTTGCCAACATACCGATATAAAACATGCCTTTTGCAATTGTCGGTAACGTTACTTCTGCAAGAAGTGGATAGGAATACATCGGTTGTGACAATGTCGGAAGAGAAGCGCGCGCGTACAGCCCTGCTGTCGTTGTCATAAAATCAAAGACGAACCAGAAGAGGATGGAAATAAGTATCCCTCTCTTTGCCGTTGTGCCGTCTTTTGCCGCATAGCATCGCTGATGGAATGCCGGATCGACGAGCGTCCACAGGGCGATGAAGAACCAGACAGCAATATATTCCAAGCTGTGCCCACCGTGCCACGTGAGTTGTGTCGGTGAAACATGGCTGCGAATATAATCCAGCCCGCCAAATTTTGTGAAAGAGAAAATTACAACAAGCCCAAAGCCGAGGAACATCATAACGAATTCAAATGTGTTTGCCCAGACATCAGAACGGAAACCGCCTTTGTAGAGGTACACAACTGTCAGGAAAGTAGTAATAACAATGCAAAGAGTAAGATCAACTCCAAATATTAATTGCGCAAGAATGCCGAGCATCAGGACGTATGCGGCTGGTGTTACAAGGAAGAATGTGAGAATACCACCGGCAATCGCAGTCCGTTTATCATATGCCTGCTCAAGTTTATCTGGGATCGTGAAGAGATTGGTCGCGCGAACTTTCTTTGCGAGGAATATTGCGAAGATGAAAGCAAAGATATAATATGGAACACCAAAAACAATCCAGTTGGAAATACCAAACCGATAAGAATATTCTCCAACACCGAGAATCCCTCCATACCAAGTGGAAACCAATGTTGCCACAAACATCGGTAGTGTCAGTGTGCGGCTTGCGAGAAGATAATCATCTGCACCGGATTTTCGTTTTCGCGCTGCTCGAAATCCGATAAAGACGACAGCGGCAAAATAAAGAATGATGAGTGCAATATCGGTAAAGGCAAGATGAACCATAGGCGATTGAATGCCTGAAATGTGTAATTGCTCGTTATTCATGGTTTAATATTCCGTGTGTGTTTTCGATGGATATCAACTTATGGAGGCGAGTGAACATGCCGCGATTATTTTAAAGGATTCATCACAAAAGCGATAAGATCGCCGTTCCGGACTTTGATGCTCACATGAGATGAGGCAACGAGATTGCTCGTACTTTCGCGAATACCAAGCTGAAGCGATTCATTGTTGAGGTTCCATTTTAATCCTGTAGTGACGATCGCGCTGCATCGAGAAAGCGGTAGAAGCGATATACTTGTTCCGACAGGGAGAGTAATCTCTAACTTATGACCGACGGGTATGAATTCTCCGGTGTCGTCAATAAATTTAATAGTCGTTTTACGTGAAAACTTTGCAAGCGCACTAAGATTTCCGATTGCATGATCAAGCCGCCCACCCGTGGCTCCTAGTACTACTATTTCAGCACATTTCTTTCGTATTGCTGCTGTCAGTGCTTTTTCCAAATCAGTAGAATTCTGATCTTTCAGTTTCTGTTTTGCAACTTTGCTGAAAACGCGAAGTGTTTCCTTCCGCACGGAATCAAAATCGCCGATGATAAGGTGCGGAATGCTGCCGAAACGAACAGCGGTGTTAGCTCCACCATCTGCACAGATAAAGTACTCCGAAGAAGAAAGCACTTTATGAAAGAGCCGTTTGCTGGGCGGATGACCGTTCGCAAGAATGAGTGCGCGTTTCATAGTGTCGGTCTCTATAAAACTTTGAGTTCAACTCCAGCCCACAACCACCGTCCCGGCAGCGGAACGCCGACGATTTCTACATACGATTGATTCAATAGGTTCGTTCCCTGAACAAATATATTTATGTGTGAAAACGATTTATTTACCTTTGCCTCTACGAGCGTATAATTTGTCCCGTCTAATTTAATTTTATGTGTAGCACTAATTGTTCCATGAATGGAAAGAGGGAGAGTTCCAGTGACCACTGCATTGAATTGATGCCTTGGATGCGTAAAGCTGTACAGTGAGCTGTAGACGTTTCCTCTGTCGATGCGAGAATCCAAGTAGGTATAGCTTACAAGAAGACTCTGGAGAATGAAGTCATTTTCCGATTCTCGATCTGCAGAGAACCCATCTCTCCACTGGAGCGATGCCTCTGCACCGCGAGTTACAGCGGAAGTAAAATTTGTTGCATGATAAGCAATGTCGGAAGAAGAATATTCAACATAATCTATGAGATTCTCTTGATCCCGCTCAAACACTGAAGTCGAGAATTTTATTTGTGGACGAAGATAGAGATCTGCACCCGCTTCATAGGACCATCCGGTCTCTGGTTTTAAATTCGGATTTCCAATTCTTGAAGGGCTGGTATAATACAATTCAGTATAACTTGGTGCACGAAAAGAACGCCCTGCCGTCAAGAATATCTTGGACAGTGTTGAATAGAGATATCCCACATCGAATGTCGGATTAAATTGGTCGCCATAATCCGAATGAATATCCTCCCGCATTCCGAAATCCATGAGAAAAGTATTCTGGAGTATGCTATGCACCGTTGCAAGGAACCCAAGAGAAGACCGTTGATGATTCTTGAGATTAGTGCTTGTGATGTCTTCACTATTTCCTTCGACCCCTACAATCAAAGAAACGGATTCATATGCCTGAATGATAGATTGAAGTTCTCCGTTGTACGAATTTGTTGTATTGATGTTGACGAATTGATCGGGTGTACGGAGATCATACATAAATTTATCATAATGCCTTCTATAAGAAAATGTTGGCTGGATGACGGACGAAGGAACCGCGATTTTTGTCGTTGCACTTAAAAACGTTGTCTCTGTCCATTCTTTTGATGGAGACGGTCCGTAAAAATCAAATGCACCGAACGCTTTATTGGTATATCCTCCAAATACCGAGTACGTTCCAAAGGGAAGCTCTACCATATTGTTTGATGAAATGCTCGTAATTTTAAAATCGGTATCGAATTGATAACCATCCGAGCGCCGGTGCTCAATGGAGTTCGATGAATGAATACTCGGAGAAGAAAAATCGTAATTTCCAGAAGCATTGAGTAAACCGTACTCACCTCCACTCAATTTCAATGAGAGCGATTGCTGGTCAGGCACTCTTGTGATAATATTAATTACGCCTCCATAAGCATCTGGCCCGTAGAGAGCAGAACCAGCTCCCTTGAGTACTTCAATCCGTTCAATTTGATCCAAAGAAACAGGGAGGTCAAAATTATGATGCGCCGTTTGCGCATCGTTCATACGGACACTATTGAGCAGGATGAGCTGTTGACCAAACAGAGCGCCTCGTATGCTCACATCTGATTGGACTCCAAAGATTCCACGCGGTTGGATATCGACATTTGATTCCCGCTGCAACAACTCTTCCACGGATGTTGCCCCCAGTGATTTAATCATCTCCTCGTCAATGACATCGATAGTTCGGCTTACGTATAAGGTATTTGTCGGTATACGGCTTGCGGTGATGACTATAGGTTGCATTGACACTGTGATAGAATCTTTATCTTGCGCAGCTACCCCAAACTGAATCAAGCAAATCAGAAGAAGTAAAAACGGGAGGCCTTTCATGTGTTCCTTTTTTATCATTGCATTACAAAGTTACAGAATTACCTTTACTGAATCAAAAATTACGAGAAGCCGTCTCAAAAATAATATCCTGACAAGCTAAAATGGGTCCGTTATCTATGTTTTGATATTTTTATAATTTTATAATTGCAATGACATACCGAACACATAGTTTCGCTCGGCCGCGGGAAAGAATTCTTGGCCCTGACCGCTCATTGTATAAAGGGCATCGAACAGGTTATGAACTTCTCCTCGCACTGTCATGTATACACCGGACCCAAACGCGAATCGATAGGTCATAGAAGCATTGACTACTATGTATGAATCATTTTTCTCAAGGTCGTTCTTCGTATTGTCGGTGTAGAAGGCACCAACATATTTAGCGTCGAGTGAAGCATTCCATTCAAGATATGAATGTATCAGGCGAATGTTTGCCATAAAATCTGGAGAACCTGCAATGGGGTTGCCATCTAAATTATGCCGGTAAACAATACCATTGCTTTCACTATCCACAACTGCATAACTCACCAGACGATTATAGGAGATCGTTGTGTTGCCATTCATGGAAAATCCATATCCGAGAGATGTTTGTCCTTCCAATTCTATACCTAAATGGCGCGTATGGTCAGCGTTGCCGGTTACGGGCTCGCCAAAAATATCGACTTGACCGCTTTCAATGAGTTCGTCTTTAAACTCCATCCAGAAGAAATTAACAGACGCCAGCGTCAGTCCATTCCGATACACCGACCCAAGTTCGAAATCATACAAATGCTCTGGTTTTGCAAGCGGTTTACTGAAATCATATTTCACATTTCCGCCGACCAAGGTTGCTTCGAATTGGGGCGTGCTTCCCCATATGGATTCTTCAGCAGAATAAAGGTCTTTCAGTCGAGGCTCGCGAGATGTATAGGCGATATTGACGTACGTATTGACTAACTCGTTGACGTTGTAATTCAAACCTATTCTCGGATTAAGAAAATAATATGGAACAGAAAAATTGTTGTTATAGAATTTTTCATTCGACAGATCGTAACGATTGTAGGCAAATTGCAAATCGGTCATCAGTGTCAAATTCTCCCTCAACTTATAAAGTTCATGTCCATACAGCGATATAATATCCTTTCGTCCTTCATATTCGTAGATATAATAGTCGGGATCATAATTTGCCGGTAGATTTTCTGCATAGGCAATTTTTCCCCAATGAATGGAATGATGAAAACGCAATTCCGCTCCAAGTGTCAACGTTCCAGTTCCATGATCGATTTCCAAGCGAGGCAACCAGCCCCATTGTTTATTTCCAACGAATGCCCGAACAAGAATATTTGCCGGGTTGGCTGTAGTCGGAATACCGTAGGCATTTCCCAAATGCAACGAAGAAGTATCTAGGCCGGCTCCATCATAATCATAATACCCGTCTCCTTGAATATAAAAGAAGGTATTGTTGAACGTGATGTTGGGGGTAAGTTTCCACTCGTGCAGCAATTCAAAATGCGGCTGCGAAAATTCTTCCGATTCTTGCGGCCTTCGATTTGTGGCATAGGTCACCGTATCTTGTGCGCCGTTCAATTCAAAATAATTGTAATTCGTGCGGCGGAGTCTGAGATCGTTGTTGTAGAATTTTGGAATACCGTTATACACAAGTCCATCGCTGAATGGGCCTCCGTACAAGTGAATACGTGTTGTCATTGTCTCGTCAAGTCGTTCGACACCAAAAAAGTATGAGTTGATCTCATCCCACGATTTATCACGATAACCGTCTGTTGAAAGTTTGCCCAGCCGTCCGTAAAACATATATCGGTTGTCCACGAGTCCGGAATTAAATGTCGCAGAATATTTACGTGTTGAAAGAACAATGGTATTTGTTGATCCGTATTCCTGAAAACCGAGGCTGCTTTCGAAGAGTACACTTGGCTGCGGTTGGAATGGGACAGCCAGTATATTGACGGAACCGCCGATTGCCGGGGGACCGTAAAAAGCGCTTCCCGCACCGCGTTGAACTTGAATATTCGTTGTGCTGCCAAGCAAGTCGGGAAAGTCGATCCAGTACACACTGAAATCTTCAGGATCATTTTGCGGCACACCATTTACCATGACCGATAGCCTTTGTTGTTCAAATCCGCGCAGGTTAATATAACTATACCCACCGCTGCTATTTCCATTTTCAGAGTAGAACGTAATGGAAGGCAAACCGGATAACAAGACAGGGACATCTTGTACAGAATATTGTTTCTGAATTTCAGAATGATTCAAATTCGAAAAAGTAACCGGTGAACTTCGTTCCGCCGCATGCGTAGCTGTAATAGTCACTGGTGCAGATTGATAGACCGTATCTCGGTCTGTTTTTTCCTGCGCCGAGGCGATCGTGCATAGCAGAAGTGCTGTAACTTGAATGTGTTTCAACATTTCTTCCTCCATTTATAAAAACAAAAACCGTTTCCCATAGGATCATGGAAAACGGTTTTAGAAAATCGTTTTTTACTTCCCTACGCTGGTATTATCCAGATCAGGTTACAAGGGTGTGATCTCAGCCCGGTCTTGAAGAGAAAAGAAGACCGTAGCACCCCATTCAACTTATAGAAAAGAACTCACTCCGTATAAAGATACCACTTACGGGGAATACCAGAAAAATAACTAACTACAATTCAAATATACTCTGCAAAACGTAAGATGTCAAGGGCTTGCTTCTTATTTATTCTTTTTCGGGTTTATATCCCGCAGCCGGAGGCCGCGAAATGATATCCCTCAAGGCGGGATATCAATAGCTACGAAGACATCCCTCTCTCAATATTAGCGTCAGCTTGTGTCTGTATTGTTTTAGTACTGATAATCCTGTTCAATATTTTTATGCGTGTCAGGCGCCGCGCGCCACAAATATATTTGTTCATTCTTATTTCCTCCCACCAAACAAGCAAAACAAACCATATTTATAAAACAGATTAACATCTAAGAATCCTGTATTTTTCATCATTTCTAATTGCGAGTCTAAAGTGCCAGGAACATTGTCTTTATTACTTTTATATTGGGATGGAATATATTCCAATGACTTATCTCTTCTTGGACTTATTTTTGCCTCATACTTCAGTATCCATTCTTTCCATATAATTAAATCTAGTTGCTCCAATTCTTGGGAAGGAGACAAAACCGGATCATAATTTATAAATAAGCCGCCAGGTTTCAATTTGGCGTAAATATATTTAAACAAACGACCTTTTTCAATCCCGTTTAAATGGTGTATAGCTAATGATGAAACTATAAAATCTGCATCATCTTCAATAACAGATGAACCATAAAGATCTTGAAATGAAATATGAACGGTCTTCTTGATATTTGTGTTCGGAATATTTTTTCTTGCAGATTCAAGCATATGTTCTGAACCATCGATTAATGTTGAGAGAAGGTTCTTATTAACGTCTAACAGTGCTTTCGTTATAGCGCCATCCCCGCATCCTAAATCAATGACATGAGGATTTATTATTTTATTATTAATATAAAATGAATATATGAGTTTTATTAATTGTAGTACCTGTTCTCGTTGGGGAATATATATATCACTCTCTCTTAAGTATTCATGGGCAAATCCGTTATTTGTCCATTGAGTTTTACTAAAATCTGTTTTTGAATTTTTCATCGGTTTTCCATCATACTTCTCGTCATTTTAATTTTTTTATTTCCAATTCACTTGTGGCTGCATGACGCCTAACGTGGCGCATAAAAACGACGTCCTGTTGCAGCCGGAGGCTTAGAACAGGCACGTGCGAGAGATCGTAACCTTTTTAAATATAGTTAATTTGCGATTCAATTTTATGCGTGGTATATGTCGCGCAACCGTTCAACGTGACGATTTGATCGATACAATCAAGTTCAGAGTTTTATCTTATTTATTCTAAAATTACCTAAGATTTATTTAGATAAATTATAACTTATTCCTACAAACCAACCAATTTTATATGGTTCAGAATAAAGTGGGTCTGTTTTAACTTTATATAAATGATTTTCGTCCTGAATATTTGAAAGTTCCTTGCTTTTACCAATAACCATGCCTCCATTAATGATAAACCTTTCCTTTCGTCCAAGCATAAGGCTTACTCCTGGCATGATTTTAACTTGAGTATTCTGATCAACACCCAAACCTAATACAATACCTCCATTGAAATTGCAGGCAGTTCGCCAATAGGCATGCATATAACCAGCTATACCATAACTTATAGAATTATTGTCTGCTTGTATTAAATTATAACCAACAACGGAGTCGTTTACATAGTTAGGTTTGTTTACATATTCTTTATCGACGATGTTTGATAAAAATATACCTGTACTGAAATCAATTTTCCATCCTCCATTCACCAAAAATGGAATATCAATTTTTATTTCATCGCTGCTTTTATTATAAGCGGAGTTCGGTTTTGCAGTTACTGTGATTGTTAAATCATCGGCATTGGGTTTTGGTATGAATGAATGAACAGTAAAGGCCTGATCATTGATTTCACAGTATAACGAGGCTAGTTTTTGTGGTATTTTTGACGATTCAATTTCTTTTGTATCTTTTAAAATAGAATCAATGGCTTCTTTTCTTTCCTTTTGGGTAGTTTTATAAATGGGAGCATAAAATGAGATATTAATTATTTTATCTGAATAATAGTTTATGATTCTAGCAACATCTGATTTGTCATCTGATGTATCATTTTTCATAAATTGTTTATAATATTCTTTTTTATAATTTATTATTTCTTCTGGTGATAAATCTGAACCCACAAGTGCAACAAGTGCATAATAGAATTGCTCAGCAGTTTTAAGTTTGACATATGAGTCATATAAATTTTCAAACGTTTTTAGTTCCTCTGTTAGATTTGGCATTCCTCTGGTAGTATCAGATCCATTTTTAGGGGCTGTTTTTTGTAGATATGTTTTGAATAAATCCGGCATATCCAGATTATTATTAATAGGCTTATTATCTACAACCACAGTATACTTAAATGAGTTAAAATTCTTCAATGTAAAAGTGAAATTATCATTTCTAAGTACTCCGCTTGTATCACCAATGAGTTTTTTATTGTAAAAATCGAATGTTTGTCCATTCGCTGATATTGTAATAAAAAGTGCCAAGAGTAATAAAATGTTTCTCATATGTCCCTCCTTTGGTGAAATAGTAACGGCGACTGCGCCTGGTTAGGCAGCAAAATGCTATTGCAAAGAAATATTAAGAGTAAGCGACACTGAAAATATTTGTTCTTGCAATATATATGAACCTGCTACAAGTAATGCACCAGATGAATCTGCAAAGACTTGATATATCACACGATCACTTAATGATTGGTGGGATGCCAATAGCACTTTCGTTAGTGTTAACGGAATAATCTTTGGCCCATCCATGAATGTTTTTCCTCGTTCATCTTTTAGCGTCCAAAGACCTGAATAATAGAGACTACCGACTATCATGGTTAAGGTGTCCGTTGAGATAGATTGATTATACAAAGTCAATGCCGCACTTAATGTGTCATTAATACCAAAGACCGTTTTGGGAATTACAAAAGTATAAAGAATACTATCCTTAACATTACTGACGCTCAATGTTGGTGCTGTGCCATGTGCAACAGTATTATTTTGTTTGCATCCATTACCAACCAACAGAATAAGTACAACGAACATACTATATCGCATATATCCTCCTTAGATTCTTGCGCCCTAACGGACGGGCGCTAAGTCCCGATTTGATCTTCGATCAAATCGAGGATCCCGTACAGCGGGACTGCGGCACTGATAATTTTCAAATCGCACTAAACGAAACAAGTTCATGCTGAAAACCAAATTAATAAATACAAAAGTTATAGGTACTATAAACAGAATTAAAAAAACAAAAACCCACCATTAGCCATGAATTTTGCACCCAACTCATTCCGTCAGCTAGCTTGTTGAGCGCTTTCTGCGAAACCCCGCTGCTTTCTAGCGGGGAGCGCCTGGTTAGCCGTTCGTTGGCGTTGCGAGAACGTTGCGTCGATACTTTTTCCTGTTCCAAATAAATCTAATAGAAACGGCTTTTCGATAACAACTCTCAATGCACTTGCCGCAAACGAGGCATTCTGAATTTGTCACGAGTCCATTGTTCTTGGTAACATATTGCGTTATTGGGATTTTCACAAGGCAGTCCCTGTCGCACTTGCCGCAAAAGTTGCATTTCTCTGTATCAACCACTGGTATCAATCTGGAAAACGTTGCTCCTCCTGCACAGAGCGTCCCCATGAAACATAGGTTCCGACACATCCATCGCCTATCAAACAAAAACCCAAAGAGAACAGCTCCAACGCTATCGTAGAGCCAAATTAGTTTGTAATGGTCATCGAAATTCATGCTGAAGAATCCGAGATTGAACTGCAAATGCGTTATTTTTCCTGATTTCAGATTGAGGAAAAAGAATGCGAGAGCTGTGGCGAAGAAAGCAAGTACCAACACTATCCGATTAACCCGTATCCGCCATCCTGGCTTGCGCCATGGAATTTTAAACAGAGACTGTTGACCCGAAAAATCCTGCAGCGTACCAAAGAAACAGAGCCAGCCACATCCGACTCTCCCGATTAGGGGTGAGAGCAATATCAGGCATCCCCAGAAAACGACAACCCAAGTAACTGCCCCCCAATAAATCGAGTGCCAAATAAAAGCAAAGTTTAACGCTCTAAAAATAATGGGCGTAAGAATTAAAAATAAGATTCGAGCTAACAAATTATAGGTGAATACCTTTTTCATTTTTTCATTCCAATTATGTTTGGTATGAGTTGCGGCAACGCCAATGCCGCCTAACGGACCGGCGCTAAGTTTATCCCCAAATGTTTTTGTTGGGGACTGCGGCGCTGATAATTTTCAATATTTTGAAAATGAAACAAGTTCATTCTGAAAAGTTTATTATTAAGAACCAAAACCTATGCTCGCCATGCTTAACGTACCTGAGCTCATTCCGTCAGCTTGTCCCAAAGGGATCCCTTCGGGAAGCGCCTGGTTAGGCGGCATATTCTTTACATTCCACGAATTATATCATGTCTCATACACCTATCCATTCGAATATAAATAATAACACTTGTGTGCCTTGGATAGCTATTATAACTGACAACCCATTCAGGAATTTTAATCTTCGTATATAATGTGGCTGAATCTAGAACCAATTCTTTTACATCCACGTGATAATATTCAATATATTTTTCTGCAAGCTCGAGTGCTTCATGAAGGGAAATAGGTAAAGGATTTCGTAGAATTAAATTTTCCTTAGAATTATAAATATTTGTATCCTCTGGTTCGCAGAGGAAGTTTCTAACAAAATCTGCATGTAAATTCAAATTATTCTGGTTATTGATTAATGAATCGATATGAAACCATGCCGGTGCCGGAAGGCGAGAAATTGGATCTGTGTTCTGTGCGAACGTTGGTATTGAAAATATTACTAGAGTAATAATAATTATTTTATTCATAACTTTTATATGCCGCCTAACGGAACGGCGCTAAGCTGCGGCGTTGATAATTTTCGTAATGCAACCAACGAAACAAGTTCATACTGATGACTTTCAATTCTGTACTAAACCTATCTTCGCCATGAATTTCGCACCTAGCTCATTCCGTCAGCTTGAGCGCCTGGTTAGGCACACGACAAAATAATTTTATAAATATATTTCTAATCCGCACCGCCTTGAAGCATTCTCGCTGCGTCACGATATAGGAATGGCACCCAGAAATATGGAGTAGTTTTGGTTCCTCTAGGCTCAAAGAAACCTACTTCTGCTAAGCTATTAGCAATGATGAGAGCTTGACTTTCATCAACCTTCCATATTTTTGCAAGAGTATGAGAATATTGTTGTGTCTTTTCACCGGCCAATTTTTCAATGTATGGACGAAGACCTGGATACTCTGCAAATAGTGTTTGCGAAAGTCTCACATCTGAAATACTCGGAAGTGCTTCTCTAATTGACTGACCTGAAAAAAGACATTCTTGATCAAGCTTTTGGTCACCAACTTCGATGTGTCGAAGTTGTATTTCGCGAGAAATGCTAAGCAAATGTATTAATTCACGCGGAGCTGTATGTCCAGTGCCATCTTTAGTATGACCTATCATCCAATCAAGTGTGTTTGGCCTTTTTTGACCTATGTCTACCTGTCCTGGAAATATTCTATAAAAAAAAGTTGTTAGATTCGTAAAAGAAGAAAAAGACTTCCTCAGGCTTGATTGAATAAAATTTACAAATAGATTCATTATTTACCGCACGTCGCAACATTAGAGTCATCAATGAAGAACGATCCCATGAAATAGTTAAATGTCGAGTTACATGACTTGCTTCCCTAAAACCAGATTTGGTAAGACGATTCCAGATGTCTGTGCGTAAGAATATTTTTAGACGAACGTTGGAAAGGTTTGCAAGATCAAGATAGTTACGGAATAAAGCTCGGAGTGCATTTTCTTCTAAAGTGTCAGTTTCAGCGAAAGCAACATCAAGTCGATCAAGTAGAATCCATACCGTAACGCCCAATTTCGTGAATGCTTTATCAGCATTTTTTAAGAGTTCATCTACCGATATTATAGATTGGTTTGATTCTGTTGATGGCTCATCAAAACTAATTTTTCCTAAAAAACCAACGGGCAATCCACTGCTTGGATCAATTTTAATTTCGCCTTGTACTGCAGTCGGACGAAATACGCGTTTCACATACTCGAATACATTCTTAAGCATTCTGGAAAGATTTGTTGTGCTTTCGAGTAGTTTTGCTTGTTCTAAATAATCTAAAACTTTACGCGCATTTTCGTCATTTGCGGAATATTCTTTAAGTGTGGCGCCGAGTAATGAGAGTAGGTAAAGCCTCCATAGTCCCGTGAATTCACGTTCTGTGGTTGGTGGATCTTGCTGAAGATCTTTGAAAACCGGGGTACCTCGAGGTTGTTCTGCTGACACTACAATGATACCTCTGTCAAGTAATTCTGGTGCACGTTGTATCAAGAGCGAGTATAGCGCACTTTTGCCAGTCCCCTTCGCACCATATATTATGTCAACATCGCCAGCAAAAGTACGCCTCCACTGATCTGTGGCAACAAAGTACTTTTCGAGTTCTTTACTTTCTTCTTCAGCTACACGATGACCAAAGTTAGAAGATTGCAAAACCTCTTGTTTAGTCATATAGCTCCTTAAAATTAAGTCGTGTGCCTAACGGACCGGCGCTAAGCTGCGGCGCTGATAATTTTCAATATACACAAAACGAAACAAGTTCATGCTGAAAAAGAAATTATTAAGACTAAAACCTATGCACGCCATGCTTAACGTACCAACACTCATTCCGTCAGCTAGCTTGTTGAGCGCTTTCTGCGAAACCCCGCTGCTTTCTAGCGGGGAGCGCCTGGTTAGGCCACATTTATTTTAAATCACAATTCTGTTTTAGTTTTGCGATAAAGCTAGTACTTACCCAATAAATATCGCTATATTTATTTTTAATGCTTCGTACAAAAAATAAATATTTTCCATCAGGTGACATTGTTGGTTGACTGTCTCTGTCAGCACTATTAATTTTTGGTCCAAGATTCTTAGGATTAGTCCAAGAATTGTCAGCCTTTTTGTAACTGATATACAAATCAACTAAACCAGAACCACCCGGCCTATCGGATGAAAAAATCATATAGCTTTCATCGGGCGCAATACATGGATGTCCTGCTCCATATATTGAATTTACAGGCGGACTGACTTTTACGGCTTGTGAATAATTACCATTGATAAATGAAGAAAACCAAATAGCACTTGTGAAGTCCTTGTTAAAATAAATATTTCCATTATTTGCAATTGAGCAAAATGATTCATCGTCATTTGGATTATTTATTGTACTTGGAAGTTTCACAGGCTTTCCCCACGATTCCCCGGCTCGCTCACATATCCATAAATCTACATAAGCATATTCTTTTGAAGGACGCGCCGATGAAAATACAAATTTTTGACCATCGGGTGAATAATCAGGAGAAATGTCGAAATAACTTGTCGAATCAATGAATGGTGCAGGCTTAAAGTTGCTCCACATATTATTTTTGTAATTTGCATACAATATGGTAGCCCACGTCCAATTTACTCCGTCAAATGTACTAAAACAACACTCCTTACCATCGGGAGAGAACGATATCTCTCCTTCAAATCTATTATTCAATGAAACTATATTGGGTGCAAAAATAATCGCCGAATCGCCAGGAGGAGTTTGTCCAAAATAATCAATCGGAATATCCTTATTTTGCTGTCCGAATAATAGATTAGATATTAAAATCAAAATTATAAAACTATATATTTTCATTGTTATATTATTTTTCGTGATGTGTTCATAAATGTGGCCTAACGGACTGGCGCTAAGTTTATCCCCAAATGTTTTTGTTGGGGACTGCCACGCTGAATAATTTCGTATTGCACTAAACGAACTGAGTTCTCGCTACCAACTAAATTATTATGCACAAAAACTTTAATCGCAATGTTAAATCGCAGCACGCCCATTTGGTCAGCTTGAGCGCCTGGTTAGGCAAAATCTTTTTATTTCACATGCTCAAGGCAATTTAATTTTTTTCACTATCCATCCCTTTATTGGAAAGGTCACCAGGCCTGACAACAAGCCGGCATAAGCTATAACAATTTCATATTTTAAAACTAGCCAAAAACCGACTTCATTCGGGACCGAGAATCCTAAAAACCATAGAAATCCGTAAAGAGGTCCATTTTCTGCAAGTTTAGATCCCCTAGATAAACGGAACATAAGAATAAATATAAAATCGAATAATAATTTTAACAGAAAAAGAATGACTAACTCTTTCATGCCAAAGCCCGCGGGAGCAGGCGCTCCGAATAAAGGATAAATCGTCATTTCAGCTACGGAAGACAAAATAACTAATCCTATGAGTGTCCATATATAAATCATGACATTTTTCATGTTTTTGACTCCGAATATATAGATGCCGTCTGTGGCAACAATGAAAGTATAAAATTAATGATTATATGATTTCCGATTTAATTCCTCTCCACATCTTTTATTCAATAGATGTGTCCCAAAACGGACTACAAAATGAATCTTTGCTTGCGCGTGACTCTTTAAAGATTTTGCCTAACGGACCGGCGCTAAGCTGCGGCGCTGATAATTTTCATAATGCACCCAGCGAAGTGAGTTCACGCTGAAAAAGAAATTATTAAGACTGATACCTATGCACGCCATGCTTAACGTACCCAGCTGGCAACCGTCAGCTTGAGCGCCTGGTTAGGCGGTGCTATTATTTTATAGTTTTATTTGTACTAACTCTATTTAATAATTCCATTTCTTTCCAATAATCATTTGGTACGCGCCATATTCGATAGTAAATATAAACTGCAATTATGCTTGTCGGAATAAATACATATAAAAAGAAAGTTAATCCCGCAGCAATGGAAAACATTATTAGAATTAAAAATTTAGCTAATAGAAAACTCTTTCGTCGTGCATCTCGTACAAGTGATCGCCAATTTTCAAAGTAAAGATGATTAGCTGAAGGAAATTCTTTTACAGTTGAGTCTTGCTCCTTGTATTTTGTTTTAATTCCCGCTTTTATTTGTAATACGATGCTTAGGATAATAAATATCCAGATTGCTAACCAAATAATCGTCATGTTCACAGACCATTTCCTTTTTAACAAGACAATATGTAATGAAAGCACCGCCTAACGGTTGGCGGCTAAGGTGCTGCACTGAATACCTTCAATGCTCATTCTGTCAGCTTGTGCACATATTAGGGCTCACTGAAAAATGATTCAAGGTGAACTATCAAGAATTCGGAAAAATGAACTAGGAACCATGCGTAGACGTACCAAAGGATACTGGTAATAATTAAGACCCCTAGTATAAAATATATAGATATGGGCTTTTTCCTCATTCTCCTAATGACGTTCCATGGAAGAAACAATCCAATGACAGTGAAAATGATGGACGAGATCAGAATTTGGATACCTGCATTCTTGTGGGCAAGTTCGGATATCTCAAGCAATGACACATTTAAGCCGACGAAAAAACCGGCCACAGACCAACATAATATATAGATGGTTTTGATGATAACTCTGAAGAAGAGTGAGTCTCGATTATCTGTCCGATTGAAATCTTCATCCATGATAAATTCCTTTGTTAGAGCACCGCCTAACGGACGGGCGCTAAGCTGCGGCGCTGATAACTTTCAAATTGTTAAAAACGAAACAAGTTCATGCTGAAAAGTAAATTATTAAAAACAAAAAGCTCTACGCGCAATGCAAAATGCAACCACGCTCATCCGGTCAGCTTGAATACTATGACAAAGTCAAGCAGATTTTAAAAGAATCGGATTGACAGATTTATAATTTGGAATGTATTCCGTTCTGGTTCTGACAAGCGCACAGACTAGCTTGAGCAATTTATTGGAAATATTATTCAGAACCAACCTCTTCGG
>JBEKEV010000014.1:0-60441 GCA_050013655.1 Bacteroidota bacterium
AATTCATGGCTGGTGGTGGGTTAACGTTTTTATTATTCAGTGTTTAGTGCCTATGACTTTTGTATTTATTAATTCGGTTATGAGCATGAACTCGTTTCGTTCAAAGCAACTTGCGGGTTGTCAGCGCCGCAGCTTAGCGCCGGTCCGTTAGGGCGCAACAAAACAGTTCATCATGTAAACTTCCATTTGAAAGCAATGAGGTTGATATGAATTCACAATTATTACTGTCTTTGCGAATCTTAATGTTCTTTTCAGCATCTGCAATCGCTTTTTCACAGAACGATTGGACCACACAAAACTCAACTACAACGTCATGGTTGACTTGTGTAAAAACAGTTAATCAAGAAATAGCATGGGCTGGAGGAGATAGCGGCATCGTAATTCGTACAACTAACGGAGGGAATTCCTGGATACGTGTTGGCAAAGGAACTTTAGGAACAAGTGAGAGATTAAACACAATTGACGCAATTGACTCAACCACGGCATTCGTTGTTACACCGTTCTATTCTTCGTCTGAGACATCAATTTATCGGACGAGTGATGGGGGCAATACTTGGACAAAAGTGTTCTCTCAAACCGGAGGATATATTCATAATCTACATATGCTGACTTCAATCAAAGGCATCGCGTACGGCGAACCGGTCGGTGGTAAGTGGACAATATTGCAAACGCTCAATGGAGGAATTTCTTGGGATAGGATCGGTACAGAACCAATTCCTGACTCCTTGGAATATGGAAGTTCTTATAACTCATTGAATGTTCTTGATACGAATACTTACATGTTCTTAAGCAATACTAAAGTTTATCGAACTACAGATGCAGGGATAACGTGGACGACTCATAATACACCTTTAACTTTTTTAGATATGTGGATTAATAGCAATGGCGCAGGAGTTGCAACAACAAATGTGGCAGGTAAAGTGGCGCAAACTACAGATAATGGGGAGACCTGGACAATTGGTACTATCCAGACAATAGGTGATCAAGTGGGAGGAGCAGGAACCAAAGATTTTTGGATAGTGGGAGATTACACAGGACAGGGATACGGACTTTTCAGAAGCACCGATGGCGGATTTTCCTGGAACCTAGAATATACATCGTACGGCCAATACCTTTATGCATTGGATTTTATAACTCTTGAAAATAACACTGTTGGATTTGTGACTGGGGTATTCGGCGCCATAAGTCGGTATTCCGGAACGATCACTTCAATAAACTCCGAAACATTAAATAGACCTTTACGATTTGATCTTTCACAAAACTATCCGAACCCGTTTAATCCAACGACAACCATCTCATTCACTCTTCCATCACAGTCACTCGTATCATTGAAAGTCTTTGATATGTTAGGAAGAGAAGTGTCAACGGTTGTCGTAGGAGAATTGCAGGCAGGAAGTTACACGCGGCAATGGAATGCGGCAACATTTGTGAGTGGTGTATACTTTTATCGTTTGCAGGCAGGAACTTATAGCGAGACGAAGAAACTTTTGCTTCTCAAATGATTGTGCAGTTGCGCCCTAAAACAAAAAAACCTCACTGATTTTCATTGATGAGGATTCTTCTTTAGACTTTGTAGCGGGGGCCCCGATAAGAAACATCGAGGTAAACAGGATCCCGCCTACGTCGGGATTTCGTTTGTGATATTCAAACATCACTCGCTCAACTTGAAAATTAATTCCTTCTCGTCCCATAAAAACGAAGATGCCCCGGACAAGCCGAGGCACTTCGTTCTTGCGCGTTTTGTGCGTCCCGCTGTTTTTGAGCGGGATAGCGGGGGCCACGCCTGCGCTGTACTCCGGCGGGCAGGCAGGATGCCGCAAAACAACTGCGGCACGTCACATAAAACGTTCCGCTTGAACTTCAATCATCCAATTACTATAAAAACAAAAGAACCCGGATAAGCCGGGATTTTTTGTTTTTTGTAGCGGGGGCCCACCATTTCGTTCAGTCACAACTTTACCTCTTCTAAAAACCTTTGAAATGGTCTTGGAGTAAGATAATGATCACTCCAAGATACCATATTTACCTTATTTTGCTTCTTTTTTTAATTTTATATGGATTCCCTAAGGCAATCTCACAAGAAAAGAGTCAATTCACCGATACCATCACTATCCATCATAAGTATTACACAACCACCTTCAGTAAGTCAAGACGTTTTCCGGTGGTGGTTAAATATTGGCTGACCAAGAAAATGCTCGATTGTGAGCAGAGAATTAAGCGCTCTAAAAGGTTCAAGCTTGATCCATTGTTTCCTGAATTCACCAATTTGAATAAAGACTATAAACATTCGGGATACGATCAAGGTCATCAAATGGATGCTTTTGATTGTGGCTGCGATTCAATCAAATGGCATTCTGCAAGCGAATGGTTATTGTCTGGATCAGCAAAGACATAATTATCGCCTTTGTCCGTGATTTGTCCTCTACATAAAAAAGTATATATTCATAGATAAAAGTATATGATGGCATTCATTGATATGAATTTTGAGTGCATGGGGTCTATTCCCAGAAAAGAATAAAGTAACCTTTTAATTCCCTGCACTTTCATTTACACAAATATAAATAGGGTTGAAAAAACAATATAATGATTATGAGAACAATATTATTTGTCTTTATTCTGTTTGGGACCATTAGTAAAGGAAATGCACAAAGCGACAGCCTTTTAAGTCTTTGGTACAAGCAACCCGCCAAACAGTGGGTTGAAGCACTGCCGATAGGAAATGGCCGTTTAGGCGCTATGGTATTTGGAAATCCTTCGCAAGAAGAAATTCAACTCAATGAAATTACTGTCTGGGCAGGACAGCCAAACCGGAATGACAATCCTGATGCCAAAGAAGTATTACCAAAAGTTAGACAATTGATTTTTGATGGTAAGTACAAGGAAGCTCAAGATCTGGTGAACCAAAAATTTATCAGCCGGAATTCACAAGGTATGCCATATCAAACCGTTGGCAATCTTAATCTTTTGTTCCCAGGGCATGAAAATTTTACAAATTATTATCGTGAACTGAATATTGAAACAGCTGTGACCACAACTCATTATGATGTTGATGGAGTAACATATAAACGTGTGGTATATGCTTCATTTCCTGATCAGGTTATTATCGTCCGCGTTACGGCAAGCAAACCCGGTAAAATTAGTTTCACTGCTTCAATGAATCGTCCTGCTCAGGTAGATATTTCAACTGAAGATAATGATAAATTAATTATGTCTGGAATAACAGGCGATTGTGATTCTATAAAAGGCGCGCTTAAATTCCAAGCACAGATTAAAATAGCAACTGAAGGCGGCTCGTTATCAGCAAACAATAATAGTATTGTTGTGAACAATGCAGATTTTGCAACTATATATATTTCTATTGCAACAAGCTTTGTGAATTATAATGATATAAGTGCAGATGCCGGTGCCAGAGCAAATGCATATCTGCAGACTGCTCTGAAAAAAAAATATGAACAAGCTTTAAACGATCATATTGCTGACTATCAGCGATATTTTAATAGAGTAAGCATTGATCTGGGAGTAACTGATTCTGTAAAAAATCCCACCGACGTTCGTATTGAACAATTTGCAAAAGATAATGATCCGCAATTGGTATCATTATATTTTCAGTTTGGTCGGTATCTGCTGATTTCTTCATCACGACCCGGCGGGCAGCCAGCCACTCTCCAGGGAATTTGGAACGATCAGCTTATGCCGCCGTGGGATAGTAAATATACAGTAAATATAAACACAGAGATGAACTATTGGCCATCAGAAAGCACAAACCTAAGCGAAATGAATGAGCCGTTGATTCAGATGATACGTGAACTTTCTCAGACCGGTAAACAAACAGCAAAAGATATGTATGGCGCACAAGGATGGGTACTTCATCACAATACTGACCTTTGGCGAATGAACGGACCTATCGACGGATCATTTTGGGGAATGTGGCCGATGGGCGGTGCATGGCTTTGTCAGCATTTGTTTGAAAAGTATGAATATAATGGCGATAAAGAATTTCTTAAATCAGTGTATCCGGTAATGAAAGGTGCTGTTGAGTTTTATCTTAGCTTCCTTGTCAAATATCCAGGACATGATTGGCTTGTTGTCTGTCCTTCCGTATCTCCGGAAAACGCTCCTTCATGTCATTCCGAATCTTCTATTTCTGCCGGGACAACAATGGATAATCAACTTCTGTTCGATCTTTTTACTAAGACAATAAAAGCGGAAAAAATTTTGAATATCGATAAAGAATTCATTCCTAAAATTAATGCAGCTCTGAAAAGATTACCTCCTATGCAGATTGGACAATATAGCCAACTGCAGGAGTGGATAGAAGATTGGGATAATCCTGAAGATCACCACAGACATGTTTCTCATTTATATGGAGTTTATCCTTCTAGTCAAATTTCCCCATTCCATACACCGGAACTCTTCGATGCTGCGCGCACCTCGCTTCTCTATAGGGGAGATCCTTCGACAGGCTGGTCGATGAATTGGAAAATAAATTTGTGGGCTCGTTTTCTTGATGGCAACCATGCATATAAGTTAATAACGAACCAGATACGGCTAGTTGATAAATCGGAGTTTGAAAAAGGCGGTACGTATCCGAATATGTTCGATGCTCATCCTCCTTTTCAAATTGATGGGAATTTTGGTTTTACTGCCGGCATTGCTGAAATGCTTTTGCAAAGCGATGATGGTGCAATATTCGTGCTTCCCGCTTTACCAGATGTTTGGAAACACGGAAGTATAAAAGGTCTCCGTGCACGCGGAGGGTTCGAAATTGAATCCATGGAATGGAAAAACGGAAAAATCTCAAATTTGGTTATTAAATCAAATCTAGGTGGAAATTGTCGTATTCGATCTTACTCTCCGTTAAAAGTTGAAGGTAGTACAATACTCCTTCAAGCTAAAGGAGAGAATAGGAATCCATTTTATCAAGTGCTACAAATAAAGAAGCCTCTAGTTTCATCTAAGGCAAAACTAAAAACAGTTGAGTTAAAGAATACTTACATATACGATATCGAAACCAAACCAGGCGGAATATATATAATCTCGGAGAAAATATGAAATAATTATCATAATCTTATCACCTGTTACTGGCAGACACAATGTCTATTTACGATTTAAAGGTAGCGATGCGGAAAAACTTTTCTTACTCAAGTCATTCGTATTTGTAAATTATGAGAAGACGAAAAGCGCAAAATAATAGTATGTGCCTGGATCAGTTATTTTCTATGCTGATATAATCCTTTTACTTATGTTTTTTACTTCAGATAACATGATCATCTAACAATTTAGAGGAGAGCCATGAAAAAACTACTTTGTTTTATTTCTGTTTTATTTGTGTTTACTGGATTTACGATTGCGCAGAATATTGTAAACCATGCCCCGCAGGGTTTTGACTCCCTTCGAATCAGTATAGCACATGGAATACTGGATACAATTTATTACCAATCAAAAACAGTTGGTACAAAACGTAAAGCTCTTATTTATACTCCTCCTGGCTTTTCAAAAGATAAAAAGTATCCGGTGCTTTATCTTTTACATGGTATTGGCGGCGATGAAAAGGAATGGTTAAACGGTGGGCAGCCCCAAGTGATCCTGGATAATCTGTATGCTGAAAAGAAAATTGAACCTATAATTGTTGTTATGCCAAATGGCAGAGCGATGAAGGATGACCGTGCAGTTGGAAATATTTTTGACAGCGTTAAAGTGCAGGCATTCTCAACTTTCGAGAGAGATTTGCTCGATGATTTAATTCCCTTCATAGAAAAAAATTACCCTGTTTATGAAGATCGCGATAACCGTGCAATTGCCGGGTTATCCATGGGTGGCGGACAATCATTGAATTTCGGATTGGGTAATCTAGATACATTTGCCTGGATTGGAAGTTTCTCGGCTGCCCCCAATACTAAACCGCCGCAGTTGTTGCTTCCTAATCCTGACGAAACGAAAAAGAAATTAAAATTGCTTTGGATTTCCTGCGGCGATAATGATAACCTGATTACATTCAGTCAACGTACACATGAATATTTGGAAGAAAACAATGTCCCCCATATTTATTATATCGAGTCGGGGGTTCATGATTTTAAGATTTGGAAGAACTCATTATACATGTTCTCACAACTGCTGTTTAAGCCGGTAGACGTTTCAAAATTTACGAAGTATAGTATGTTAGGTACTCCTGCTTCAACCAATGTACGGAGAGCAAAATATCCTCAGATTCTGCCGGACCATCGTGTGATGTTTCAGATTAAGGCACCTTATGCAAAAAAAGTTCAAATCGATTTAGTGAAAAAATACGACATGGTAAAAGATACTTCGGGAGTTTGGGAGGTAACGACCGATCCTCTAAGCGAAGGGTTCCATTACTATTCCTTATTGATAGATGGAGTAGCTGTTGCAGATCCGGCGAGTGAAACATTTTATGGAATGGGACGGATGGCGAGCGGTATTGAAGTACCACATAAAGGAGATGAGTATTACGCTGAAAAAGATGTTCCTCACGGCGACATTAGAATAAAACGTTATTATTCGACTATCTTTAATCAATGGCGCCAATTTTACATTTATACTCCTGCCGGTTATGATGCCGATATAAATGAAAAGTACCCTGTACTATATATATTGCACGGCGGTGGTGAAGATGAAAGAGGTTGGGCTACCCAGGGTAAAACAGATTTAATTCTTGATAATCTTATTGCTGAAAAGAAGGCAAAACCAATGCTTATTGTAATGCCGGATGGAAATACCAATACTGATTTTGCTGGTTTTGGCGAAAGGACTTTAAAAATGTTTGAAGGGGAATTGAAACAGTGCATTATTCCGTTTACCCAAAAATATTATCGCGTGAAAACCGACTCAAAGAACCGTGCACTTGCAGGTTTATCAATGGGTGGAATACAAACTCTTTATGTAGGAATAAATAACACTGATCTGTTTTCATATCTGGGAGTATTTAGTTCCGGATGGATATTACCAATGCAGAGCAAAATTGCTGATGCACAATATGATTTTATGCAAAAAAATATTGATATGATCAAAAACAACTTAAGACTTTTATGGATTGGTATTGGAGGCAGGGAAGATATAGCTTATAATAACTGTCAGACTTTGCTTTCTAAACTTGATGAGATGAAGATGAAGTACGAATATGATGACTATCCCGGAGGACATACATGGCCCGTGTGGAGACATGATCTATACAAAATTGCACCGTTGTTGTTTAAATAGCATTTAATCCATGTTTCAACTCCCGGCAGATACATAGGAGAGTAATTGTATAATGGAAAAATCATTATATCTGATTCTTCTCATTTCGACCATTTCCTATGGTCAGGTGAGACTGCCAAAACTTATAAGTGATGGTATGGTTTTACAGCGGGATGCAAATGTAAGGATTTGGGGCTGGGCTTCCGATGGCGAAAAAATAACTATTCATTTTATTGATTCAACATGCTATACAACTACGAATAAGAATGGTGAATGGGAAGTTATACTTTCGAAACTGAAAGCTGGCGGACCGTATGTTATGCAAATTGATGCGAGTAATTCCATTACAATTAATGATATTGTAGTCGGTGATGTATGGGTATGTTCCGGGCAATCAAACATGGGATTGACATTAGGAGTGTTGAGTAATATTTATAAAGATGAAATTGATCACATGGATAATCCATTTATAAGACAGTTTTTACTTTCCCGGGAACAAATTTTAAAGAACGGGAAAAAGATTTTAAATTCGGCAGATGGCAGCATGCAGATTCCAATAATGTAAGCAACTTAACGGCTGTGGGTTACTTTTTTGCAAAAAAACTATATGAAGTATATAAAGTGCCGATAGGACTGATTAACGTTTCATTAGGGGGTTCTTCAACCGAAGCATGGATTAGCGAAGAATCAATCAAATCATTCCCCATATACTATGAGGAACTCCAGAGATTTAAGGATCCGGGATTACTTGAAAAAACTATCAAACAGGATGATGAAAGAGTTAGAAACTGGAATAAACTGTTAAGACAAAATGATAAAGGTTATAAAGATCCGCAGCAAACATGGTTTGATCCGGAACTTAACACTTCAAACTGGGAAACGACACATGTTCCCGGTTATTGGGCTGATACGAAACTTGGTCCTGTAAATGGAGTAGTATGGTTTAGAAGAGAAATCACAATCTCTTCAGACATGGTTGGAAAACCGGCAATTTTGAAATTAGGGAGAATTGTCGATTGCGATTCCGTTTTTATTAACGGAAAGTTTGTTGGCTCTATCGGTTTTCAATACGCGCCAAGAATGTATAAAATACCAGCGAATTTATTGAAAGAGGGTGCAAATACAATAGTTATTCGTGTAATAAACTATATACGTCACGGCGGATTTGTGCCTGGAAAAGAATATGAAATATCGGCAGGAGACAACAAAATAAATCTTGATGGTGAATGGAAATTCAAACTTGGAGCTCTTGCCGAACCCTTGGAAGACCGTTTGTTTGCTGGAAAAATTCCAACTGGATTATTTAACAGCGCAATTGCACCTCTGCTCAATTATAGAATCAAAGGTGTTGTTTGGTATCAGGGTGAATCAAATATGAGCAGAGCTTTTGAGCATTACGAGCTTTATAAATTACTTATTAAAGATTGGAGATATAACTGGCAACAAGGATATTTCCCCTTTTTGTATGTTCAACTTCCGAACTTTGTTGAAGTGAATGTCGAGAACACAAAATATGATTGGGCTTACTTTCGTGAGAGCCAACTGAAAGCTTTATCAATACCAAACACGGGAATGGCTGTTACGATTGATATAGGTGAATGAAATGATATTCATCCGGTGAATAAAAAAGATGTGGGTTATCGACTGGCGCTTGCTGCGGAAAAAGTTGCTTATGGTGAAAAACACATTGTGTATTCTGGCCCGATTTGTAAGTCAATGAAAGTAGAGGGTAACAAGGTCATTGTAACGTTTACAAATATTGGAAAAGGGTTGATTTCTCAAAGTGGACGGAAATTGAAGTGTTTTGAAATATGTGGAAAGGATGGTGAATATTTTCCGGCTGAAGCTCAAATAAAAAATAATTCCGTAATCGTTCGGAGTAATGAGGTACATTCGCCGATTGCCGTGAGATATGCATGGGCTAATAATCCCAGTGGTGCTAATTTATATAATAAAGAAGGATTGCCGGCGTCTCCATTTCGGACTAGCGAACTTTACTAAATGGAAAATAATATTCATAGTCATATGATAGTATAAGTTGTTTGGGGAGCTCACTATGAAAAATATTACAATAATATTATCTCTCATTTCTTGTGGCGTATTGCTGTTCAGCACTATCCATGCGCAGGATAAAATATATTCAAACACCTTCCCCCTGGGAGATGTAAAATTATTAGATGGACCATTTAAACATGCGAGGGATCTGAATATTCAAGTCCTTCTAAAATATAATGTGGATCGTTTATTGGCTCCTTACAGAAAAGAAGCTGGACTGACACCGCGTGATTCAAGTTATATAAATTGGATAGGATTGGATGGACATGTCGGAGGACATTGCTTATCAGCAATGGCGATGAATTATGCTGCAACCAAAAATATGGATTGTAAAAATCGGATGGATTATATGATATCGGAACTAAAAATCTGCCAGGATTCAAATGCAATAAATAATCCGGATTGGGGGGTGGGCTATGCAGGCGGAATGCCGAACAGCAAAGCAATCTGGTCGAAACTTAAAAAAGGAGATTTTTCAGTATACCTTTCAAGCTGGGCACCGTGGTATAATCTTCATAAAATGTTTGCAGGTCTACGGGACGCATGGTTATATGGCGGCAGCGAAGAAGCAAAGAATATATTTCTAAAATATTGCGACTGGGGCATTGGCATCACATCCGGTTTAACAGACGATCAAATGCAGACGATGCTTGGTGCAGAGCACGGCGGTATGGATGAAATATTTGCCGACGCATATCAAATAACAGGCGACGAAAAATATTTAATTACGGCCAAACGATTTTCGCATAGAATGTTACTTGATGCTATGGCTGCAGGGCAGGATAATCTTGACAATAAACATGCGAATACTCAGATTCCTAAAGTTGTCGGCTTCCAAAGAATTTCAGAGCTTACTCATGATGAAAAATATGTTAAGGCTGCTAGTTACTTCTGGGAAACAGTTACAAATAATCGCAGTCTGGCATTTGGAGGGAACAGCAGAAAGGAACATTTCCCAAGCGCAAAAGCCTGCAGCGATTTTGTCAACGATGTCGAAGGTCCAGAATCATGCAATTCATATAACATGCTTAAATTAACGGAGGATTTATTCAGAGCTCACCCGTTGGGGAAATATATCGATTATTACGAGCGAACATTATACAATCATATTTTATCAACACAGCACCCGGTCCATGGCGGTTATGTTTATTTTACCCCGGCTCGTCCGCGTCATTATAGGGTCTATTCCGCTGCGGACGAAGCGATGTGGTGTTGTGTCGGTACGGGTATGGAAAATCATGGAAAATATAACCAGATTATCTTTACTCATCAAAATGATTCCTTGTTTCTAAATCTGTTCATCGCTTCTGAATTGAATTGGAAAGCAAAAGGGATTAAGATAAAACAAGAAACAAATTTTCCATATGAAGAACAGACTAAAGTTGTGGTTCTTGAAGGATCTTCACAGTTTAAATTAATGATTCGATATCCATCATGGGTAAAGGATGGGGCATTAAAAATTCTTGTTGATGGTGAAACTATATCTTACGCATCTCACCCATCATCGTATGTTGCCGTTGATCGCACCTGGAGGAAAGGTGACATTGTTCAAGTTTTATTGCCCATGCACAATACGATAGAACATTTACTCAATGTGCCGACCTATTTAGCGTTTTTGCATGGACCAATCCTGCTTGGTGCAAAAACGGGCACTGAAGATTTAGCTGGTTTAATTGCACATAATGGCCGATGGGAGCATATTGCCGACGGAAAGAAACTCTCCATCGATAAGGCTCCGATACTTATTGAAAACGATCTTTCCAAAATCACGGATGAATTAGTGCCGGTAAAAGACAAACCGCTGACTTTTACAGTTCCGAAACTAAAAATGATCAATCCTGTAAAAGTTCTGCTGGAACCTTTCTATAAAATCCATGATGCAAGATACATGATGTATTGGATGGCTTTAACAAGTACTCAATACTGTTCGTACCTTGATTCGATTGCCGCGGATGAAAAAACGAAACTTGCATTAGAAAATCACACGGTTGATTTTGTAGCGCCCGGCGAACGGCAGCCGGAAGCTGATCACGCAATGCAAAGTTCAAATTCGAATTCAGGAACTAATCTAGATGAATTCTGGCGCGATGCAAGTAACGGAGGGTATTTCAGCTATAACCTCGCAACGAAAAACGAAACCGATTTGACTTTGTTGGTGCGTTATTGGGGATATGAATGGGGCAGCAGGATGTTTGATATTTATATAGATAATGAAAAATTGATCTCGGAGAATAACACAGAAAGATGGTATCAATCGCAATTTCAGAATGTAGAGTATATAATTCCGCACTCGATGCTTGAAGGCAAAGATCACATCAGACTGAAATTCCAAGCGCTGCAAGGCAGTACGGCGGGGGCGGTGTATGATATCCGGTTGCTTCGAAAATTTAATTGAATGCTTGATTCAATCGTCTTTTGTAAATAATATATGAGAAATGATAATCAATGAAAAAAAGGAGTGAGTGAAATGAAAAAAATAATTCTTGTACTGCTCTTAGGGATTTTGCCGTTTGTCCTAACTGCTCAAAACAAAATTACATTGAATGCCAACCGGGCAGAGACACAGATCAATAGAAACATCTATGGACACTTTGCCGAGGATCTGGGAAGATGCATTTATGGAGGATTTTATGTAGGCAAGGATAACACCAAGATTCCGAATACGGACGGTGTACGCAACGACGTGATCAAAGCGCTCAAGGAATTACAAATACCCAACCTTCGTTGGCCCGGCGGATGTTTTGCCGACACTTATCATTGGAAAGATGCCGTAGGACCACAAAATGAAAGGAAGCCTCTTGAAAACCTGGCATGGGGTAATGTGCGGGAAGACAATAGTTTTGGTACAACTGAGTTTTTAAATTTTTGTGAATTGCTTGGTGCTGAGCCATATTTGGCTACAAATATGAATTCTGGCACTGTGCAAGAAGCTGTCGAATGGGTACAATATACAAATCATCCAAATGGTACGAGCTATCTGACCGACATTCGGGGAAAAAGCGGCCGTGAAAAACCCTGGAATGTAAAGTTTTGGGGAATAGGGAATGAATCATGGGACTGCGGCGGCAATATGTCGGTAGACCATTATATAGATCTATATAAACAGTTTGCTACTGCAATGACGAGCTATAGCAATACTGAAAAACTATTTAGAGTAGCCGTAGGTCCAGGAACTCCGGACTATAAGTGGACTGAAGAGATTATGAAAAATATACCTGCAAGACGATTTGAAGGTATATCAATCCATCACTATTCGGTTATTAACTGGGCTAACAAAGGCTCATCGACAGATTTTACAAACGAAGAGTATTTTAAAACCATGCAACAAGCATGGGATATGGAGGATGTAGTCCGTGCGAACAGTGAAATAATGGATAAATACGATCCAATGAAAAGGGTTGCACTCATCGTTGATGAATGGGGAGGATGGTACGAAACAGATCGGGAAGGAAATGGACAATTGTATCAGCAAAATACAATACGCGATGCCATGATTGCGGGATTGACGCTTAACATCTTTAACAACCATGCAGATCGCGTGAGAATGGCTAACCTAGCGCAAATGGTAAATGTTCTCCAGTCAGTCATCCTTACTAAAGAAGAAAAAATAATTCTTACGCCGACCTATTACATAATGGAAATGTACAAAGTCCATCAGGATGCACTTTTGGTGCCCGTACAAATAATATCGAATGACTTTATTATGGGAAACAATCGTATTCAGGCTGTCTCTGCTTCGGCATCAAAAGACCAGTCGGGTAAGATTCACATTTCTCTTACAAATATCGATAACACAAAAGGTCAGGAAGTGGAAATCGTTTTAAAAGGTATGAACGCTAAACAGGTAACAGGTAGGATTTTAACATCATCAAAGGTTCAAGATTATAATACCTTCGATAATCCTACAAACGTAGTACCCAAAACCTTTAATGATGCATCAATCTCAAAAGGTATTTTAAAGGTATCTATGCCGCCCAACTCAGTGATTGTTTTGGAATTGGGTTCGTAGGTCTAATACATAGGATGCATCATCGCCAGTATGCTCTGGGTTCTCGATTGCACGCGGTATTGATTGCGGTATGAATTGCTGGAGTGCGCTTGAATATGAACACTATTCGAGATGATACAGGAACTAGTCTAATGAAATAATATCAAACGAATTATGGTTCCGATATAACTCGAGGAGAGATTTATTTTGTATGTTAAATAATTTAACAACTCCTTCAATAATGTAGGGAAATAAGAGTCATGAAATATTTCAAAATATTAGTCATCCTATTAGCGATGACCATCCAGAGTGAAGCTATTTGTATGGAGAGCTTTACGTTGAAAAGTCCGGATGCCAAGATCTCTGTTGACTTTCGGCTTACATCGAGCGGAGAAGCTTTTTATTCCATCTCTCATTTGGGATCAACAATTCTGAAGCAGTCAAAATTAGGAATTATTAGAAGCGATGATGATTTTTCAACCAATCTTACTCTTGATTCGGTTTCTGATATGAAAGTCATTTCCGATAATTATACACTTCTGCATGGTAAGCGATTGAAATGTAATTACACTGGTAACAACCGAGTATTTTATCTAAAGAATGCAAATTCAAAAATAATAGAGATGATTTTTCAGGCATCGAACGACGGTGTTGCATTCAGATATTATTTCCCAGGGAAATCGGATACAACTTCAAGAATTTTCAAAGAAGTAACAACTTATCACTTTGATATTTCTGCAAAAGCGTTTCTGCAGCCCTGTCCGGATGCGCGAATGGGATGGTGTTTTTCTTCTCCATCCTATGAAGAATATTACAATATGAATATACCTGTCGGGACAAATTCTCCCTATCAGGCTGGATGGGTAATGCCGGCACTTTTTAATATTGGAAATTACTGGGTGAGTATTACAGAAACTGCCGTTGATACTAATTATTGCGGAACACGTTTAAGCCAGTTTTCTCCTGATGGAGAATATTCAGTACAATTTCCCGAGCCGCAGGAATGCAGATCGAACGAACCTGTTTTACCGGAATCTGTTTTGCCGTGGTATACTCCCTGGCGCGTCATTGCAATAGCTGATAACCTTGCAGGTCTCGTTGAATCAACTTTGGAAACTGATTTAGCCACTCCAAAAAAATATGATATTTCTTCGTGGCTTCAACCGGGTATTGCATCCTGGAGCTGGGTAATTTTAAAAGATGATTCAACTGTTTACGGTACTCAGCAACGGTTCATAGATTTTGCAGCTTCCATGAATTGGAAGTATTGTCTCATCGATGCTTTTTGGGATAAACAAATCGGATATGAAAAAATTAAACAACTAGCGGATTATGCTAAAACCAAAAATGTAAAAATTCTATTATGGTATAATTCGGCAGGCGATTGGAATACAACTACACTGACACCGCGGGATAAAATGCTTTCAAAGGAATCCAGATGTGCTGAGTTTCAGAAGTTGAGAGATATGGACATTGGAGGTATTAAGGTAGATTTTTTTGGTGGCGATGGACAGTCGATGATGAAATATTTCATAGACATTTTAAAAGATGCCGCGAAGTACAATCTCGCTGTGAATTTTCATGGTGCAACTTTTCCGAGAGGGTGGTATAGAACCTATCCTAACTTAGTGAGTATGGAAGCAATTAGGGGAGAAGAATATGTAACTTTTGGACAGTTCTTTGCAGATCATCAGCCTTCTCATTGTACCGTTATTCCGTTTACACGAAACCTTTTTGATCCGATGGATTTCACTCCCGTAAACTTTTCCGGCATACCGCACATTACACGCAGAACTACCGGCGGTTTTGAAATAGCTTTATCTGTTATTTTTACTTCGGGTATACAACATATTGCAGAAACACCGAACGGAATGGCATCTCAAAAAGATTTTATCAGGGAATATATGAGCTCTTTGCCCGAAAACTGGGACGATGTGAAATTTATCGACGGTTTCCCCGGAAAATTTGTTGTCTTGGCAAGACAAAAAGGGAAGAGATGGTATATAGCAGGTATTAACGGAGAAAATTCTGAAAGCACTATAACTCTGAATGTTCCATTCATTAGTGATAAATCCAAAGGCATTCTCATCACCGATGCGGCTGGCGCAAAAGATTTTATAAAAAGTGATGTTGATTTTTCGGCTCCAATCAAGATCACAATGTATCCTTATGGCGGGTTTGTCATTAAAACTGTATTACCGCAGGATAAATCGGGTACAAAAAATAAATTACTTCAATGAACAAATTAAATAGGTCGTAATATGAAAAAAGAATTATTCGTTATTTTATCTCTTTTGTTTTCAAACAACTTGTCAGGGCAGACTATGCCCTTTCAAAATCCTAAACTGAGTTCAGAAGAGAGAGCGAAGGATTTAATATCGCGTTTAACATTGAGCGAAAAAGCATCCTTGATGTGCGATGAATCGGATGCTATACCGCGCTTGGGTATTAAAAAATTCAATTGGTGGAGCGAAGCTTTGCATGGCCTCGCCAATAACGGTAATGTTACTGTTTTTCCCGAACCGGTCGGTATGGCAGCCTCATTCGACGACCAATTGGTATACCGTATTTTTAGTGCTACTTCGGACGAAACTCGAGCCAAGTATAATGAAGCGAAAGCAAAAGGTTTAGAAAATCGGCGCTTCTTGGGCCTTTCGGTTTGGACACCTAACGTTAACATTTTCCGCGACCCGCGTTGGGGACGTGGACAGGAAACTTATGGTGAAGATCCTTATTTAACGTCACGCATGGGAATATCAGTCGTAAAAGGATTGCAAGGACCTTCCGATTCAAGCTATAAAAAGCTTTTAGCATGTGCCAAACATTTTGCCGTTCATTCGGGTCCCGAATGGAGCCGCCATACCATCAACCTTAACAACATCGACCCACGTGATTTATGGGAGACATATCTTCCTGCATTCAAATCGTTGGTTCAACAAGCTGATGTCCGCGAGGTAATGTGTGCCTATCAGAGATTAAACGATGAGCCATGTTGCGGTAATGGCCGATTGCTTCAGGATATTCTGCGCGATGATTGGGGTTTTAAATACTTGGTTGTTTCCGATTGCGGTGCTATAGCCGATTTTTATACAAGCCATAAAGTTTCATCTGATGCAACCCATGCTGCAGCCAAAGGAGTTTTAGCCGGAACTGATGTTGAGTGCGGGTATAATTATGCTTTTAAAAAATTGCCTGAAGCTGTAGAGAAGGGTTTAGTTACCGAAGAAGAGATAAACATGCATTTGATGCGTGTGCTGATCGGTCGTTTCGATCTGGGAGAAATGGACGACGATGCATTAGTCCCCTGGTCAAAAATTCCCATGTCAGTGGTCAATTCCGATGAACATAAGAAATTAGCTTTGGAAATGGCGCGGGAATCGATGACCCTCTTGCAAAACAAAAACAATATTTTGCCTTTATCCGAATCCGGTAAAAAAATTGCAGTAATTGGGCCTAACGCTGACGATAAACCTCTTATGTGGGGTAATTATAATGGAACACCTTTTAACACTATTACCGTTCTGGATGGTATTAAAGCGAAACTCCATGCCAATAACGTAGTATATGACAAGGGGTGCGACTTAGCGGAGAATATGGTTACTGAAACCGTTTTCGGTGAATGTTCCATCGACGGTAAAACAGGTATTAAAGCCACATATTGGAACAACCGTGAGTTTAAAGGTGAAATTGTAGCCACCGAACAAATCATTAATCCGATCCAACTCACTACTTTCGGACAGCACGAATTCAGCACAGGTGTTCACCTGGAGAATTTCTCCGCCAAATATGAAACAGTTTACAGGCCCTCGCAATCGGGCGAAATTGCATTTAAAATGGATGCATGTGGAGCGTGCCAACTTATTGTAAATGGCGATACACTCTCGAGAATATTTATGTGGAGACCACTTCCCAACCGCGTTCTATATAAGGTTGAAAAAGGAAAAGAATATAAAATCGAAGTACACTTTAAGCAGATTGAAAACTGGACAGCCAGCCTGAGCTTAAATTTTGGCAAAGAAGTACCGGTTAAGTACGACGCCTTAATAGAAAAATTGAAAGGTATTGATGTAGTTGTTTTCGCAGGCGGTATTTCTGCCCAATTGGAAGGTGAACAGATGCCTATCCAGTTGCCCGGCTTCAAGGAAGGCGACCGTACAGACATTGAATTACCGATAGTCCAGCGTAATTGCTTAAAAGCATTGAAGCAAGCAGGTAAGAAGGTAATCTTTGTGAATTGTTCCGGCTCGGCTATAGGTTTAGTACCTGAAACCGAAAGCTGCGATGCGATACTTCAGTCCTGGTATGGTGGCGAATCAGGCGGTCAAGCTGTTGCCGATGTGCTCTTTGGCGATTATAACCCGGCTGGTAAACTACCAATCACTTTTTACAAGAACATTCAACAATTGCCTGATTTTGACGATTACTCAATGAAAGGCCGTACCTACCGTTTCATGTCCGATCCTCTTTTCCCGTTTGGTTTTGGATTGAGTTATACGACCTTCTCTATTGGTGATGCAAAGTTGAACACCACAAAAATAAAAGCAAACGAATCTGTCGAACTTATCATCCCCGTGACAAATAGCGGAAAACGTGATGGAACAGAAATCGTTCAGGTGTATGTGCACAAGGTAAACGACACCGATGGCCCGTTTAAAACATTAAGGGGCTTTCAACGGGTTGACATTGCTGCCGGCAAAACACGTCAGGCAACCATCGACCTGCCCCGTGCAGGATTTGAGTTCTTTGACAGGGCAAAAGGTAAAATGTCTGTTACTGCTGGAGAATATGAATTATTGTACGGTACAAGTTCAGATAAAAAAGATCTGAAAACAATTAATCTTACAATTCAATAACGAATGAAAAATATGTAACTATGAATAATGCAAATAAAATTGAAAGTAAATATGATCAGGCATTTGCCAAGAGCAATCTGAACGATGATGAAAAGAACAACGGTTTTTTAACTTTCGTACTATATAGAAAAACAAAATTAATTGAAAATAAATTCTGGCATTCGGTATATGTAATCCATTGGACACCAGTCTTATGGGTTCCTTTTTTGACATTTATTATAAAGTAAGGAATCATTCCAAAATGAATTTTAAACAATTCCCAATCTTTTGTTTGATCATCGCATCACTCTTTACACCGTTGATCAGCCAATCTATCGATAGCAAAAAAACTAGAAAAATTCAATCGTTTGATTCGGACTGGCGGTTTTATGCCGGTGAAATCAAGGGTGCAGAAAATCAGGATTATAACGATTCTTTGTGGCTCAAAGTGGATGTACCTCATGACTGGAGTATTGAAGGACTTGCTCAGTCCGAAGTGAACGTCGAGGATGCTACGGAGTTACCTGTCGTCAGAGGAGAGTGGAAATTCAACAAAGGTGATGATACACTTTGGAAGAGTCCTGGTTTTAAAGACAGTGCGTGGCAGACCGTGAAGCTTCCTGCGCCGTGGGAGGAACATTCGAACTATACAGAGGACAACGTGTACGGCTGGTTCCGCCGTGAACTGACCATCCCTGCGGATTCACAAGGGAAGGACATTTTAATTAATGTCGGCAAAATCGACGACGCCGATGAAACTTTTTTCAACGGTGTGAAAGTTGGCGGCTTAGGTCATTTCCCGCCCGAGTATGTGTCTGCCTGGGACATCTCCCGGCATTACAAAGTCCCTCGTGAAATCATCCATTACGGCGGCAAAAACATTATTGCAGTTCGAGTGTTCGACGGCGTAGGCCAGGGCGGCATCTATGATGATGGAAAGAAAGTGATGGAGGGAATATTTGAATCGACTTCCCCGGGTGGAAGCGGTGCTGGATACATTAATGCCGGTACAGGTTGGTACAGGAAAGAATTCAAAGTGCCTAAAAGCACACAAGGAAAGCGTGTATTCATCGAATTCGACGGTGTGTATATGAACAGCGATGTCTGGCTTAATGGCGCGCATCTTGGCAACCGACCGTACGGCTATTCCAGCTTTCAATATGAATTGACCCCGCACTTGAAATTTGGTGATAAGAAAAATATTTTGGCAGTCCGGGCAGATGTACAGCAGCCGTGCTCGCGTTGGTATTCGGGCGCAGGTATATACCGGCACGTGCGTCTCACAATCACAGACCCAATTCATCTAACACAATGGGGAACGTATGTTACAACACCGCTAGTATCTGATAAGGAAGCAACGGTTCGTGTTGAAACGAAAATCCAGAATCAATCCAATTCAGTTCAACAGGTAATGCTTGAAACCGTCATTGTGGAAAATACCGGAACTAAAGTGACTAAGAGCAGGTCCATGCTAACAGTGAAGCCTGACAGCATATTCGTCTTCGAACAGTTTCTCAATGTTCCCAAACCAAAATTATGGTCGCCGGAAAATCCCTTCCAGTATCGCGTTGAGTCCAAAGTACGAGCAAACGGCCTAACAGTGGATAATAGCGTTACTCCCTTCGGTATCCGCACGTTTGAATTTACGTTAGACAAAGGATTTTTCTTAAACGGCAAACACGTTACTATTAAGGGCGTGTGCGAGCACCATGATCAGGGCAGTTTGGGAGCCGCAGTGCACAAACGGGCAATGGAGCGTCAATTGGAAATCTTGAAAAGCATGGGATGCAACGCACTGCGCACGAGCCATAATCCGCCTGATCCTGCACTGCTTGACTTGTGCGATAGCATGGGATTCTTAGTCATGGACGAATCGTTTGATGAATGGAAGCAATCAAAAACTATGTACGGGTACGGGCGGTTTTTTGACGAGTGGAGCGAAAAAGATCTTACAGATATGATTCATCGCGATAGAAACCATCCCAGCATTATTTTGTGGAGCATCGGCAACGAAATCCCAGAACAGGAAAATGCTAACGCCTACGAAATGTCTAAGCGGCTTGTGGATATCTGTCACAGGGAAGATCCGACGCGACCTGTCACCTCTGCGTGCAATTTAGCGGAATCAGCAGATAAAAACGGTTTTTCAAAACCGCTTGATGTATTCGGCATTAATTATCAGTTACCCTTCTATGGGACTTATAAAGGAAAAGCAAAATTGATCGGCTCTGAAACTGCATCGGCTGTCAGTACGCGCGGTGAATACAACCTGGTGCTGAATAACGGTGTTCTGAAAATTAAAAATCAACTCAACAACCAGTGCACTTCGTACGATGACAGCACGGCACAATCCTACCTCAAGGCAATGAAAAGCTCGCCTTGGTTTGCAGGCGAATTTGTATGGACAGGTTTTGATTACATCGGCGAACCTTCGCCGTTCCCCTGGCCTTCAGCAAGTTCCTATTTCGGTATTGTCGATTTGTGCGGCTTTCCAAAAGACCGTTACTACCTTTACCAGAGTCAGTGGATGGACAAACCTATGGTTCATATTCTTCCGCACTGGAACTGGCAGGGTTTTGAAGGTCAGGAAATTCCTGTCTGGTGTTACAGCAATTGCGAATCGGTGGAATTATTTTTGAACGGAAAATCACTTGGCGAAAAGAAATTCAGCGATACAAAAGATTTGCATGTTGTATGGAAGGTTCCATATGCTGCCGGAACGTTAAAAGCCGTTGCAAAATACAACGGAAGGACAATATGCACGGATGAAGTTCAAACAGCAGGCGCTCCTGCAAGAATAGTGCTAACGCCCGACCGGACCAGAATAAATGCAGATGGGGACGATCTATCGAATATCAAAATTGAGATTGTGGACAAGGATGGACATATCTGTCCCAATGCCGACAATCTGGTGAAATTTAAAATTGAAGGCACGGGCATTATAGTAGGCGTAGGGAATGGTAACCCCATCAGTCACGAATATTTCAAAGCTAACGAGCGAAAAGCATTCCATGGCCTGTGTCTTGCCGTGATTCAATCGAAAGGTGAACAAGGGACAATCCGTCTTTCAGCCGAATCGGAAGGGCTTCAGGCGGCTAAGGTTTTAATCAAGGTGAAATAGGAAATCCGTAGCGATGATTTGGAAGAGTACTGAAGAGGAATTTAACGGAAATCATATATACTGGAGATAATGAATGAAGACTCTATTTGGAGTTGCTTTATTAAGTATTCTTATAAGCGATTCTCACGCGTTCTGTCAGTCAGTTCAGAAGGAACCAGATGGAATCATAGTCACTGCCCCAGAAGAAGTAAACGGAATTAAAAAATTGAGACTAAAAGTATGGAATGATAATATCATTCAGGTTATATCATCGCCGGCGAACGAATTTTCCATCCGGGAAAGTTTAATTATGAATGGGGTAGAAAAACCATCAACTGAATGGAACGTATCCGGGACCGGGGACCAGCTGAATTTGTCGACAAACTCCATTACGGTGAAAGTTGATAAGAATAACTTGAGAGTAAGTTTTTTTGATAAACATGGACAGCAGATTTTGATCGAGAATAATAAAGAAGCTTATGCGGCAAAAGATTTTTCAACCGATTGTTTCCATATCAAACAATCGTTTCTCTACACAAATGGTGAAACCTTTTACGGCTTAGGAAGTTTTCAGGATGCAGATATTGCTTTGAACGGCAAGAAGATAGCTTTATATCAAAAAAATCGAGAAGACATTGTTCCTGTCATTATTTCTACCAATCACTACGGCTTGCTATGGGATAACTATTCCTATAGCGAATTTAACGACATACGAGGAAGTTATTATTTGTGGTCTGAGGTGGCTGATGAAATAAATTACTATTTCATTTATGGTGAAAAAATTGATAGCATCGTATCATCGTACCGTCAACTTACCGGTAAAGCACCGATGTATCCTAAAAATATTTTTGGTTACATCCAATCGAAGCAGAAATATAATACGCAAGATGAAATTGTCTCTATTGTAAAAGGTTTTCGTGATAGGAAGTTTCCATTAGATGTAATCGTTCAAGACTGGATGTACTGGCCGCAAGGGCAATGGGGTCAAAAATCCTTCGACCATAAAAATTATCCTGATCCTTCCCAGATGGTGAAGGACATTCATGACATGAATGCAAAAATAATTATTTCTATCTGGCCGAATATGACAAAAGGGACGCCGGATCAAATTGAACTTGCCAAAATCCATGGCCTGCTTCATGACGACGAGCATTTGAATGTCTTTATGCCTGAAGCGCGACAAAGGTATTGGCAACAAGTAAACGATAGTCTTTTCTCAACCGGCATAGACGGCTGGTGGGCTGATTGTTCGGAGGGGTATGATTCCGATTGGGACTCACCTTTTTTTAAATTATCGAATGCCAGGTTGATTGAAGCTAACATCGGAACTCAAAAGAAAATATTAGGCAGCGGTCGTTATATCAATGCTTATGCTTTGATGCATACAAAAGGATTATATGAAGGTCAGATTTCAACTCAATCAAGTAAACGGGTCTATATTCTTACCCGTTCATCGTTTGCCGGGATGCAGAGGTATGGTGCAAGCTATTGGACTGGGGATGTATCTGCAAATTGGGAAGAATTTCGAATGCAAATTCCTGCCGGACTCAACTTCTGTATGACAGGAGTTCCCTATTGGACAACCGATATAGCTGGTTATTTTATCCAACATCAACCGGGCTGGTGGTTTGCCAACGGAGTATTTGAAAAAGGTCAGGAAGACGAAGGCTTCAAAGAGCTTTACACACGATGGTTTCAGTTCGCTGCATTTTGTCCGCTGTTTCGTGCTCACGGCGCTGATTTCCCGCGTGAACCTTGGGCGTTCGGAACACCGGAATCGAGCACGTATAAAACGCTGCTCAAATTTACTAATCTGCGATATCGTTTAATGCCATATATCTATTCTTTGGCGTGGAAAGTCACAAGTGATAATTATACCATCATGCGCGCGTTGCCATTCGATTTTCTGAGTGATACTCCCACTCACAATATCAACGATCAATTCATGTTTGGCCCTTCGTTCATGGTATGCCCGGTAATTCGACCATTGTATTATCATCCCAATAATGTCAAAATCAATACAACGGACTATACTCGTGAAGTCTATTTGCCGAAGGGAGCGCAGTGGCTCGATTTCTGGACAGGGAAGAAGTATGAGGGCGGTTTGAACGTAAAAGCGGATGCTTCTTATGAAACCATGCCATTATTTGTCAAGGCAGGTTCAATCATTCCATTTGGACCTTTTATTCAATATGCTATAGAAAAAGAAGATCCGATAGAAGTTAGGATCTATCCGGGAGCCGATGGGGAGTTTACACTTTACGAAGATGAAAACGATAATTACAATTACGAGAAAGGGATTTGTTCTCTAATAAAATTTAATTGGGATGATGCGAAAAAAGTTTTGACCATCGACGACCGAAAAGGAGTATATCCTGGTATGCTCAGGGAGCACACTTTCAACATTCTGTTGGTGAACGAAAACAATGGAACTGGAGTTGAAGCTTCTTCAAGGATTGACAAGATAATCAAATACTCTGGTATGAAAACTGCTGTAGATTTTTAATACAAAAATAAATTATACTAACATTTGGAAACTATTCTTAGGTCAACCCTAATTTTGATATGCTCATTTTGTCAATTTATAAACGCTCAGGTAGATTAAAAAACAGCGTAACTACACTGACTAATATCGAAACTGATCCTGACGACACGCAATTTATGATTCTTCTTCCGCTATTTCTCCTGCACTGACCACTTTTTTGAGGGCAGGTCAGTTTGAATAAGGCGCGTACAATGATAGTTGTTTTAAAAGCGAACATCATTGGATTCACATTTAGTCGTTATATTGTTAAAAGCAAAAATGTTGATGCGCTTCAAAATCAACTTGACCGTGTTCCAAAAACTCATTTCGTGATAATTAATTAGAGAAGAAAAAAAGTGCCCCCAACGAGATTCGAACTCGTGTTCCGTGAAGATAGTTGAAGGAACGGAATGTCATTTGTTTTGATAAGTCTATTGTACTACCAAATTACCAAGTGCAAATGAAAACAATTCATAAGCACCATAGTTTGTGAGTTGTAGGGGGGGTATGAAAAAAAAGAGACCGAAACTTTTCAGAATCGGCCATTTTTGTAGCGGGGGCAGGACTTGAACCTGCAACCTTCGGGTTATGAGCCCGACGAGCTACCAATTGCTCCACCCCGCGATCTTTGGTATTCTAATATACGACCATTTTGATGCTCAGTCAAGATGCTTTTTTCTGCAATTAAATCTCAATTGAATAAAAAGCAAATTTAAATTTGCATGCCATTCTGTCCTAGTACCAGCGTTATGTGACACAACTTTACTCAAGTGCTATTGACTTGTAACTCTCTCTGTCACACCTTCTTGCATTTTCTGTGATTTCTGACTAAGTTTAATAAGTTGAGCACGTATTGAAATCGCATATCTTACATATAATTTCTTTGGAGGAACAAGTACAATGGCAGTAAAAGTTGGTATTAATGGTTTCGGCCGCATCGGCAGACAGATCATCAACGCTATGGCCGATAAAGGCATTCTCGGCAAAACATTGGATGTCGTTGCCGTCGTCGATGTGAGCACAGATGCAAAATATTTTGCCTATCAATTGAAATATGATTCGATTCATGGACATTTCCGCGGCACACTCGGCAGCGAAAAGAGCAGCCCCTCGGTTGAAGCAGATGATGTGTTGGTTGTAAACGGCCACAAAATCAAATGTGTCATGGCTCAGAAAGAACCATCACAATTACCCTGGAAAGAACTTGGTGTTGATATCGTAATCGAATCTACAGGTCTGTTCACGGATTCTGAAAAAGCAAAAGGTCACTTGGCTGCGGGCGCAAAGAAGGTCATCATCTCGGCACCGGGAAAAGGCGATGTCAAGACGCTTCTTATGGGTGTGAACGATAATGAATATGACCCTGCCAAACACAATATAGTCTCGAATGCATCCTGCACGACTAATTGTTTGGCTCCATTAGTTCATGTGATCATTAAGGAAGGTGTTGGCATTGAAACTGGATTGATGACAGCGATCCATTCGACTACTGCAACGCAAAAGACTGTCGATGGTCCGTCAAAGAAAGACTGGCGGGGCGGTCGTGCGGCTTCCATAAATATCATTCCCTCCACCACTGGCGCTGCAAAAGCTGTTGGAGAAGTTTTACCAGTGGTAAAAGGTAAATTGACAGGTATGTCGTTCCGGGTTCCGACTCTGGATGTATCTGTTGTCGATTTAACGTTCCGTTCAGCCCGTGATAGTTCCATTGAAGAAATCGATGGTTTGTTGAAGAAAGCATCCGAAACCTATCTGAAAGGCATTCTCGGGTACTGCAAGGAAGAAGTCGTCTCGACCGACTTTATTCATGATGATCGTTCGTCTATTTATGATTCTCTTGCAACAGTGCAAAACAACTTGAAGGGTGAAAAGAGATTCTTTAAAGTTGTGTCTTGGTATGATAACGAGTGGGGATATTCAGTCCGCACAGTTGATCTGACCACTTTGATTGCATCAAAATTATAAAAATTCAGAAGTGTTTCTTTCTGCCCGCTGTGACCAACTTCGGGCAGATTGTTATTTTTCATCGGGCTGACGACTGATCTTGTCGAAGCCCGTTTTTTATATATAGAAATTATACTTCAAAAAACTCCTATGATGGGGGTTGCAAACATCCATTTTTCTTTTCGGAGAAGACTATGAACAAAAAGACGGTAACCGATATAGATTTTAAAGGGAAGCGTGTGATTATGCGCGTGGACTTCAATGTACCGCTCAAGAACGGTGTCATTCAAGATGATGTACGCATGCGTGCAGCGTTGCCTACTATTAATTATATTCTCGAAAAAAAGCCAAAGTACCTTGTGCTGATGTCGCATCTCGGCGATCCGAAAAAGGATATACAAAAGGCGAAGGAGAAAGCCGAGAAAGACGGCAAATCGTTTGATGAAGCAAAATTCATCGAAGGCAAATTCAAGATGAAGCCGGTGGTTGAACATCTATCTCAACTTCTTGGCAAGCCTGTGAAACTTGCTCCAGCGGCAATTGGTGCCGAAACCAAAGCAATGGTTGACGGATTGAAAGATGGCGAAATATTGATGCTGGAAAACACGCGATTCCATAAAGAAGAAACAAGCAAGGTTGAAGCAGACCGCGAACGTATGGCAAAAGAACTTGCGTCGTATGGTGATGTATATGTCAACGATGCATTCGGAACCGCACACCGCGCACACGCCTCTACAGAAACAATTGCGCATTACTTGCCTGCGGTTGCAGGATTCTTGATGGAGAAAGAACTTGCCTATCTTGGCAAGGCAGTGGAGAATCCGGCGAAACCGTACGTTGCCATCATCGGTGGTGCTAAAATATCCGGAAAAATTGACGTTATCCAAAATTTGATGGGAAAAGTCGACGCACTCCTTATCGGCGGCGGTATGATGTTCACATTCTATAAAGCACAGGGAATGGAAATCGGGAAATCGTTGTTAGAACAAGATAAGGTTGATCTCGCAAAGAAAATATTAAATGAAGCTAAGGCAAAGAAGGTGAAGCTGCTCTTACCCATTGATTGTGTTGTCTCCGATAAGTTCGACAATACGGCTGCAACGAAAACAGTGAATATCAACGCAATACCGTCTGATTGGATGGGAATGGATATCGGTCCTGAGACGATCAAGTTGTTTGTAAACGAAATCTTGAAAGCGAAGACGGTCGTATGGAACGGTCCGATGGGTGTGTTCGAAATGTCGAATTTCGCAAAAGGAACCACGGCGGTTGCCCAAGCGTTAGCAGATGCAACGAAGAAAGGTGCCACCACGATTGTTGGCGGTGGAGATTCTGCATCAGCAATTGCGCAAGCCGGACTCGATAAAGCCGTATCGCATGTTTCCACAGGCGGCGGAGCTTCGCTGGAGTTTTTGGAAGGCAAAGTTCTTCCCGGTGTTGCGGCGTTGAATGATAAATGAGAAGTAACGAATGAAAAGTAAAAGGTAGAAGGTAAAAGGAGATGGCATGTTGATTAGAGGCTGAATGCTTATAGTTCTTTCTTTCAATCACAAAATCTCTAAATCATTAAATCTTAAAATCACTAAATCACAAAATCGAATATCAATAAAACATCAAATCAATAAATCGTAAATCTCATGTCTAATTACGGCAATCAAGGTAATTATTATCGTCCATCGATGTTCGGGGGATTTCAGTTCTTCCCGCCGGTGGTGAAAACGTTGTTACTCACCAATACCGCAGTATTTATTCTGATGTGGTTCTTCGGATCCTTTCATGTCGGAGAAATTGGTTTCAGAAGAATATTTGATGAATTTTTTGGACTCATGCCTTTGGGCACATTGGACGCACCTTTTAAAAATGGATTTTTTCCTTGGCAGCTTATTACATACCAGTTTGTGCATGCAGATTTCTGGCATCTCTTCTTTAATATGGTGTTTGGGCTGTGGATGTTTGGAATGGAGGTTGAGCATGTATGGGGTTCAAAAAAATTCCTGATCTATTATTTATCCTGTGGAGTGGTGGCAGGAATTTCACAGTTAGTCCTCTCACCAATATTCGAACCTGCACTCGGCCCAACAGTTGGGGCATCCGGTGCGATTTATGGAGTGCTTATTGCCTTCGCAGCAATATTCCCGGATCGATACATTTATCTTTACTTCTTGATTCCCTTAAAAGTGAAATACTTCGTTATGATACTTATCGTTTTCGGTGTTATATCGGTTGGCGGACAAGGAAATGTTGCAAATCTTGCCCATCTCGGCGGTGCGCTTGCAGGGTATCTTTACATTTTGTATGATCGACGGCGTCTCAGAAGCGAGAGGAGAAGTACGGGGACTTTTCAGTCGAGCATGGCATCTGCACCATGGAGCAAACCAAGCAGTACCACCGGTGATGTGGTCAATGCAAAGGTATTCGATATCAATGAATCGAAATCATTTGAATCAAAAGAAAAACAAAATGATCCGCAGAAACGTATTGACGATATTCTCGACAAGATCAGTCGGAGCGGTTATCAGAGTTTGTCGGAAGAGGAAAAGAAGATTCTCTTTGAAACCAGTAAACGAATGAATTAATCTATAGGGGCACGATATATCGTGCCCTTTATTTTAAGGAAGATACACAATCGATGAGTCAACAACACAGCACATATAAAGTAAATACTCGACGTAAGACCCGGCAGGTGAATGTCGGTGGTGTCAAAGTTGGCGGCGATGCGCCGATCTCCGTCCAGACGATGACAAAGACGAAGACCGATGACATCGTAGGAACTGTCGCACAAATTAAGACTGCTGTGGAGGCGGGTGTCGATATTGTTCGGGTAACAGTAAACGACAAAGAAGCGGCAGCCGCGATGCCGGAGATCGTAAAGCAGTCGCCAGTACCAATCGTAGCGGATATTCATTTCAATCATGTTTTTGCATTGAAGGCAATAGAAGCCGGCGTCGCAAAAGTCCGCCTCAATCCAGGCAATATTGGTTCGAGGGATCGCATTCAGCAAGTGCTGACAGCCGCAAAAGAACGAGGCATCCCGATTCGCATCGGTGTCAATTCCGGTTCTCTGGAAGAAGATATTCTTCAAAAACACGGGTATCCGACGGCAGAAGCGTTGTTCGAAAGCGCAATGCGGCATGTGCAGATTTGTGATGAGCATAATTTTAAAGATGTTGTTATTTCTGTAAAGTCAACAGACGTTAAATTGATGATTGAAGCGTACAGGTTAGTTGCAGAGCGAACGGACATTCCACTTCATCTGGGAGTGACGGAAGCCGGACCAACACGAAGCGGAACCATCAAATCGTCAGTAGGTATCGGTGCGTTGCTGGCACAAGGGATTGGCGATACGATTCGTGTTTCGCTGACTGATGATCCGGTGAAAGAGGTCGAGGTCGGAAAAGAAATTCTGCGTTCGCTCAGCCTTGCGTCTCGCAATATCGAGCTGATCGCCTGCCCGACGTGCGGCCGGCTCGATGTGGATCTTTTTAAAATAATGGGCGAGCTGGAAGAAAAACTTGCAGGCATGAAAAAATCTGTTTCGATTGCAGTGCTCGGCTGTGTCGTCAATGGCCCCGGTGAAGCAAGTGCAGCGGATATCGGCATTGCAGCAGGCAAGGGAGTGGGAATCCTCTATCGTAAAGGCGAGATGATCAAGCGTGTCAAGGAAAGCGAGATTGTTTCGGCTATTTTAGAAGAAGTAGAAAAGTTTCAGCCAAAGAGTTGAATGGGACATACATTACCTTGAAGTTGCTCTTATTCCGCTGTTGTACTAGGGTCGGGCGCCGGTTTTACTGACACTCCGCTTACCACTTGATATTTTGCCGGCTTTTATTGTTGTAACCCTGTTTCATACCCGCCTTATATGAATTAAATATAATGTATACCTGCAAACCTTTTGCTCTCTACCGCGTCTAACTTACATAATCCACAGTGAGAGAATGTTCACATTACTAAAAGGAAAAACATACTATGAAGAAACTCGGAGTATTCGTCGCAGTCGTACTTGTCATGGTGAGTACTAGTCTGTACAGCCAACCGGCAGAGCGTAAAGGGCCCCGTAAAATCATTGAACAATTGAAGCTGACTGTAGAGCAAAAAAAGGATTTTGATAAGATCCATGTTGATATGGAGAAACAAGAAATTGCCCAGAAAGCAAAAAATGAAACAGCACGAGTTGAGCTTCGACAATTATTCAAGGCAGATAATCCTGATAAGTCAGCCATTGAGAAAAAAATGAATGAGATTGCGGATCTTGAAGTGCAATTGCATATGATCAAAATCAACTCATGGTTCGATGTTAATAATCTGCTGACCCCGGAACAACAAAAAACCTGGAAAAAGGCGCTTGAGTTCGCTTCTGAAATGCACCACAGGAAGATGGAAATGGATCGTCATGACGGACATTCTATGCCGCCTCATCATGAAGAGCCGATGCCAAAAAAATAATCGAAATTGAACAACTCTATATCTGAATGAGAGAAGTGGGCCGGGAGATAATCTCGGCCCACTTCCCTGTACACCCATAACCCTCTGAATCCTTTCGTGGAACTCCGCATCACATTTTAGAGTTACTATAAGAAAGGTTATGAGTATGCCCGTTTATGATTATCGTTGTACCGATTGCGACAGAACGTATGATGTGTTCCATAAAGGCAGTGAAGTAGTCGAAGATGTTGTTTGCCCCTCCTGCGGTTCTGTACACCATAAGAAGCTGATGTCCGTTCCGGTTGTGTCGATGGGTTCACCTTCGGCCGGTTCAGATTACTCTACAGATTCCTCATGTGAAACAGGCGGATGCTGCGGCGGTTCCTGCGGTTTGAATTAACCATGCACAAGTTCTCACCGGAAAAAGCGTCTATTCTGGAAGAGGACGGACGATACGTTTTGCTCCAACCGGAAAAGACACTTCGTCAGTTCGGTCTTCGGGAAGGAATGACAGTCGTTGATATCGGTGCCGGAACAGGGTTCTTCTCACGCGCCGCATCGAATATTGTTGGTGAAAAAGGAACCGTGTATGCAGCCGACATTTCATCCGAGATGCTGGATGCATTCCGACGCTTGAGTGTTCCGAACAATGTTCAGCTTCTTCAATCCAATGAATATGAAGTTCCTGTTCCATCTGCGCAAGCAGACCTCGTTCTCTTTGCTTTCGTATTGCATGAGAGTGAGGATATTCCGCGATTTCTTAAAGAAGCAATGCGTTTGATGAAGCCGGATGGAAGTATTGCGATCATCGAGTGGAAGAAACAAGAGGAAGAATATGGTCCATCTATGGAGGAGCGCTTGAGTAAAAATGATCTGCTCTCTCAGTGCAAAGGATTTACTCTTCTTTCATCCGCATATTTGAATCCTTCCCATTATTCCTGCATCCTACAAGTAGATTAGTGTATCACTGAATCAATAAAGATGAAGAAAGGAATCAGATATGACGGCATCCCAGATTTTTCTGTATGTGATCGTTGCTCTGGTTATCCTCTTCCACATCCGGCGTTGGATGCAAAAGGCACATATGAAAGAATATTCAGCTTCAGAAGTATCGGAACGGATGAATGACGACTCTGTTGTTTTGTTAGATGTACGTACACATCAAGAGCGAAATCAGAAGCACATCAAAGGGTCGCTGCACATACCGGTGAATGAGTTGTCCCTGAAACTCAAGATGCTGGAAAAATATCGGCAAAAAGAAATTATATGCTATTGCCATTCCGGGAGCAGAAGTTTCATGACAACCATCCTTCTGACAAAGAATGGTTTTAAAGCAGCGAACATGAAAGGCGGTATGATCGAATGGAATTCTCTCAATCTCAAATCGTAGAGCGGTCAAAACGAATCCTCCCAGTGGTGATGACGAAGATAATAGGAAATTCTGCTCTCCTGCCGGTAGCACAAGAAATGGAAGCCCGATTTGAGCGGGTGATAGCAGCGGTGTAATAAATTTTTAAAGAACAATAACTCATTATTAAGATTAAGGAGACAGTCATGGCAGAGCAATTAACAAAAGATGCATTTCTGCAAAAAGTATTTAACTATGAACAAAATAAAGAATGGAAATACCAGGGTGATATTCCCGCTGTTATAGACTTTTGGGCGCCGTGGTGCGGACCATGTCGTATGGTAGGGCCGATCATTGACGAGCTCTCAAAGGAATATGCCGGCAAGGTGAACTTCTATAAAGTGAACGTGGATGATGAACAGGAACTCACGGGAATCTTTGGAATACGCAGTATTCCCTCGATGTTGTTCGTTCCGAGAGAGGGTAAGCCGAAGATGTCTGTCGGTGCGCTTCCCAAAGATGCGCTTGTTGAAGCGATTAAAACTGAACTCAGCGTTACAGTAAATTAACAATTGTCATTTGTGACGCACCATTAGAGTGCGTCGCAAATCATAAAGCCGCGATGAATGGATACAGCCTCGCACTAAACTGAGACACTGCGATAGAAGCTAAGCCAAAATCGGAAAAGCCCGATCTCAACACTCTGACCGGAATTACCATCCATCCTCTTTTATCTCCCTTTCATTTTCCTTCGTTCATAATCGGAGTATGTCGACAGTTCTTTGGTTCCTTGTAAACTCATTTTTATCCCCTATCTCTTTGTAGAATCTGCACGGACTAAAAGCACAATAACTGCCATTCCGCTCGAAAATCGATGATAAACCCAGCGGTACCCGCCTTGTGCCTCTATCTATATAGAGAGAATAAAGGAGTGAGACGAAAGTCTCTAGGAGGATACAATGGAATCAACAGCAATCAGTAGCAACATCATCCCATTTAGTCAGCCAGCAGGTATTACGGCAAGATCGACAGGAGGAGTAAAAAAGCAGGAATCTTCTGAGAATGGACTGCAAAACGCCGCAAAGGTGCTTTCTTTCATCTGGGATAATTCGAATGAAGGAATGAGGCTGACAGATGAAAAAGGGACAATTATCTCCGTCAATTCGTCATACTGCCGGCTTGTGGGAATGATGTTTGAAGAACTCATCGGCAAACACTTCACCTGTGTCTATGCCGAAATGGAAAACCGTGAGAAGATGACACGTGCGTATGAATCACGGTTCAAAGAACGAGCGGCTGAACCGCAGCATGAGAAAAGATTCGTGCTCTGGACCAACCAAATCCTCGATGTTGAAGTGTGCGATTCTTATGTCGAATCGGATGATGGGCATATGCTGATGCTATCTCAATTCCGAGACATTACTGCCGAGAAAATTACTCACACTGCTCTGACCGAAAGTGAATCGAAATATCGTGGTTTATTTGCAAACTCCGTGATGCCGATGTTTCAAAGCAGTCCGGAGGGAAAATTAATCAACGCTAATCGTGCAATGCTTAAGTTGCTCGGGTACAGCAACTTCTATGAACTCGCGGAACTTGACATTGCCCGCGATACGTACGCCGATCCCGAAGAGCGCAAGGCATTGACAGAAACGCTGCATCAAAAAGGGTACGTGGTCAATACGGAAATTAGCTTGAAGAGAAAGAACGGCAGAGTCATTACAGTTCTGGAAAATGCCCGCACGGTGGTGGATGAAGATGGAAAAGTGATCAGCTACGAAGGCGTGTTGGAAGATATTACCGCGCGCAAGGCAATGGAAAAGAAATTGCAGGAGTACGTCTGGGCGCTGGAGAAATCGAAGAATGCATTATCAGATTTGAACGCACAGAAAGATAAGCTCTTCTCGATCTTATCGCACGACCTTCGTTCTCCGTTCAGCAGCATCCTTGGATTCTGCGACATCTTGTTGAAAGAGAACGATCAGCTTACAGCCGAGGACCGCTTACAGTTTGTGGCATATATACAAGAAGCAGCGCAAGACCAACTTTCACTTGTGAATAAGTTGCTCGATTGGTCGCGTCTCGAATCAGGCCGTATCCGAATGGAACATGTGGAACTTGATCTGCACGATATTGTAAGGAAGAATTTGAATTCTCTGATGGGCCTTGCCCTTCAGAAACAAGTAAAACTGCAGACGAACTTGCCGCCCAAGGTGATGGTATATGGTGACAAACATATGCTGGGTCAAGTATTTGGAAATCTTCTGGGAAATTCGCTTAAGTTCACACCACCCAATGGTACAGTCACGGTAGAGCTCATCGAGGAACAAAGCAATCACTGGGTCATCGGCGTGCGCGATACGGGTATCGGTATTCCGGAAGATGATGTGCATAAGCTTTTCAAAATTGAAGAGAAGTACACACGCAAAGGATTGCAAGGCGAAAAAGGAACCGGCCTCGGTCTTCCAATCGTACATGAAATTATTCAGAAGCATCATGGCAGCATTTCAGTGAAGAGCGTATCTGGTACCGGAACACTCTTCCTCATTACGCTTCCGAAAAGCAAACCTGAAGCAGGTGAGAACATTCTTGTGGTCGATGACGAACATGGTGTACGCCTGCTGCATACCCGGTACATCAAGCGAGTATTACCGAATGCTAACGTGCTGCATGCGGCAGATGGCACAGAAGCATTCCAGCTTGCGCGCGAGTTTAATCCGCAAGCAATTATCTCCGATAATGATATGCCCGATCTCGATGGTTTGGAGCTGGTGCGCAATCTCAAAGCAGATCCGGCAACGAGTGACATCCCCATTATCATAGTCACCGGACAAGATTCAGATTCGAATCGCGAAGCGCTCAAGCAGTTCGGCGTAACCGCAATCTTGAATAAACCGGTAACGCCTGAACAGATTGCCAAAGTCCTAAGGAGTATTGACTTAGGTCAAACGACCGTAGCCGCGTAGCAATGGATATCTCCCTCCAGGCCTTTTTATGGAATGCCTCCTTGAGAGAAATCTCAAGCCATGGAAAGGCCTTTCCTTTTATCTAAAAAATGTATACAGAATTCAATCTTAATGACTCGAGCAAGACACTCGATACTCCGCTCAGACAGACCTATTAAAAGTATTTCACATCTCAAGCAGATATAATGTGCAAGTTTGCATGAAAAAATTTTACATCAACAGTGCAAGGTCAAGAGTAGGAAGAAGCAGCATGTAAAGCCCCCAAAGAGAAAACCCTACCGCGAGAGGAATCGAAAGATTGTCATCGATCCTGATCGGAAGCGCTTCGACAACAGCGCCTATTGCCGCAGCGATGATGCCGATAACGTACTCTGCAGGAAGACGGCTCACCTTTGGCGCAATAAGAATCACAATCGCGGCGGAGACAAAAAATGCAAGTGACCCTTCAAGACTTTTCGCAAGGAACCGATGCCTGCCAAACCGTCGCCCAACGAGTGCCGAGGTTGTATCCGAGATAATAAGAATGGTGAATGCATTGATTGCAATCACTTTAGGAAAGAGAAGAACGCATAAGCAAGCTGAGATGAGAACATTCGAAGCGCCGGTCAATTGCTTTCGATTTGTATCGGTTTCATGCCGCCGCAAAAGCCAGCCGAACCACCGGTAGAACCATCGCGAGACAGCCGGAATATAATATCGCGCCGTATCAATACCAATGAACGCCGCCGTGATCGGCAGAAGCAGGCAGAGAGCTAATTGTTGGGAGATAAAAAAATAGATCGTAGGGATGGAAAGAGAAAAAAGATGAATTCCCTTTCGTACGATCTCATACCGATAGTCTATCGTCGCGTTCTGTTGAAGATGCTTCAGGTCGCTACCGTGCGGCACAGATATTCTCCATGGTCAGCGTGAAGCACTACGATTTTTTCTCTTCGCTTGATGCCGATCGTTTAGGCACACTCGCCTTCGGCTGCAACGGGATCGCTGCCAGTGGTGTTTCTGATGATTCTGGCGTACCATTAGCACGTTTATCGACAGGTGGAAGATCTTCACCGCGAATGATCTTGTCGATTTCCTCGGAGTCTAATATCTCTCGCTCAAGCAAGGCATTCGACAACCTGTGCAGCACCTTGATATTATCCTTCAATATCTTGTCCGCACGCTTCATTGCACCGGTAACGATTAATCGTACTTCAGCATCGATAGCAACGGCAGTGTTCTCACTGAAGTTCCGAGTCTTGGTAATCTCACGACCGAGGAAGAGTTCTTCTTCTTTTGCGCCGTAAGACATCGGACCGAGTTTCTCACTCATGCCCCATTCGCACACCATTTTTCGTGCAAGTTCCGTAGCACGTTCAATATCGTTACCTGCACCGGTGGTGAATTGATTAAAAACCAACTTTTCCGCTGCACGTCCACCAAGCATATACGTGATCATTGCTTCGAGGTATTCACGCGAATAGGAATGTTTCTCGTCGATCGGTAAATACGTTGTCACACCGAGTGCACGCCCGCGCGGAATGATCGTTACTTTATGCACCGGATCGGCTTCTGGTAAAAATCTTGCCACGAGCACGTGGCCCGACTCATGATACGATGTTGTTTTCTTTTCACGGTCGGAGATGATCATGCTTTTTCGCTCTGTTCCCATCATCACCTTATCTTTTGCTTCTTCAAAGTGATGCATGGCAACCGCTTTGCTGTTCTGCCGGGCGGCAAGCAGTGCGGCTTCGTTTACAAGATTGGCAATATCCGCACCGGATAATCCCGGAGTTCCTTTTGCAAGTACATCGAGACGGACATCATCATTCAACGGAATGTTCTTTGTGTGCACGCGAAAGATTCCTTCGCGCCCTCTCACATCCGGTCGGTCAACCACTACTTGTCGATCAAATCGCCCTGGCCGAAGTAATGCCGGATCGAGAACATCTGGCCGGTTCGTCGCTGCAATAATGATGACACCGGTGTTTTGTTCAAAGCCATCCATCTCTACAAGCAATTGGTTGAGGGTCTGCTCTCGTTCGTCATGACCGCCGCCTATTCCGGCACCGCGGTGCCGTCCGACTGCATCAATTTCATCGATGAAAATGATGCATGGTGCGCTTCGTTTCCCTTGCTCGAATAAATCTCGAACGCGGCTTGCGCCAACACCGACAAACATCTCCACAAAGTCCGCACCGCTAATCGAGAAAAACGGAACACCTGCTTCTCCAGCAACTGCACGCGCCATCAAGGTCTTGCCGGTGCCCGGCGGTCCGAGCAATAAAACGCCCTTCGGGATTTTTCCACCCAACCGTTGGAACTTCCCCGGCTCTCGGAGAAACTCGATGACCTCCTGTAGCTCTACTTTCGCTTCGTCGGCGCCCGCAACATCGGCAAATGTTATTTGCATTAATCCTTCGGTGAGCAATTTCGCGCGACTTTTGCCAAACGAGAATAATCCCTTTGCTCCGCCGCCTGCGCCGCCGCTTTGCATCCGTCGGAAGATGAATAACCAAATCCCAAGGAGCAGAATCCATGGGAGAATACTGATCGCAGCATTCAACCATGTATTGTCTTCTTTCTCAACCCGAAATTTTAATCCTTTTGCCATCCATGCATTGACGAGCGATTCGTCCAGATTGGTATAGGGAAGCGTCAGTGTCACGCGTGTGGCGTTGCGGGCCGTCTTGCCATTGGCGGTCTGGATGTCCATCGGTTCTTTCAATTTCCCATGGAAATCGAAAATATTGTACCCATTGATCTTGACCGCTGCATCGCCGAACTTTTGATCATTCAATAACTGTTGAAAGGTCGTAAAACCGACCTCGTATTCCGTTTCCTCATTCGTGCGAAACGCCCACATAAAAAGGAACACCGCGAGAATAATAGCAATCCAACTCAAAATGACTTTGCCGAATTTTCCCCATGGCGAATCTTCTTCGCGGGGTTGTTTCATCGGTCGTTTGGGGAAGCGGGGGGGCGGTGTTGGACGTCTTTTTTGAGATGCATTCCGCTCCTTCTCATCCTTGTTTTCGTTTTGTGTATCACTACCCATTTCAAACTCCATTATCAATAACACACTTACTCTAGTTTAACAGTTCCTTGTAGAGTGAGCCTATAAATCGACTTCAAGTTACGAACTTTTTGCGCGTAGTCCAAGCCATAGCCGATAACGAAATCCGGCGGAATCTCAAATCCGATATAATCGACCGAAAAATCGAGCTTCGGAATACCTTTTTTCAATAACAATGAAACAAACTTCAGGGATTTTGGGTTCTCTTTCTCAATGATTTTCTTGATGAATGCGATAGACAACCCTGAGTCAACGATATCTTCAACGACAATGATATCACGTCCGAAGACCTGACAATTCAAATCTTTCAGCAACGTTACCTGCCCGGAAGAAATTTTTGCATCCCCATAACTGGACAATTTGAAAAAATCAATCTCACAATCAACGGTAACTTCACGGATGAGATCGGAAAGAAAGATGAACGATCCATTCAGCACACCGATAAAAATCGGTACTCGTCCGGCATAATCGGCATTGATGCGGGCAGCAAGTTCTTTGATTCGCTCTCGGATCTGTTCTTCCGTGATGAATAGTTCAAACATGTCGCCATTGATCCTCAAGAGTTCTGTCATGCTCTACTCAGGTTGATGATTGATACGTGAGCCGAATCGCCGTCCGCGTATGTTCGGTCAATCTGAATCGGTTGTCGAGCCGTTTGCCGCAAATCCACACAATAGTGCCGTCAGATTCCAGAACGGGAATTGATGCCTTTTTAAACCGCGGTACTTTTTGATCCGTGAAAAAATCGCTGAGCTTTTTTTTTGTCTTCATTCCAAGAGGAATGAACCAGTCGCCTGCACGCCACGGGCGCAAAACAAGATGTTGGCCTAATCGCTCGGCATCAATATATTCCACCTCTTGCGTATCTGATAAAACCGCTGGTACCGGTTCAGGATTGCTGATAGAAATACGGCACCCTTGGTATTCATAACTTCTGCCGAATTCTATATGCCGGATGTTCGATATCTCCTCGTTCGTTCTCTTAAAAACGATGTGCTGTCGATCTCTGCATGCTGAAAGCTCGCCGCTCAATTCTACGATCCGACCCGTAGGCATTGTGCAGAGTCTGTGCAGCGCGTCAACTCTCTTTTCAGTCGGCTCAATATGCATACGACGGAAAAGCTCCACAAATATTTCGTCCCACAAAAAGTCCGGCTCCATTTCAAGTTTCTTCACATCCAACATCAAGCGATCTTGAGAATCTTTATGGGCAAGAGAACGTAACGCCTCATCTACCATTGCGCGTAATTTCTCACTTATATCGCGCATGGTAGCAGCAACAATATTCAATGTTTCGACAATATGGGGAACACGTTTCACCAAAGGTGGAAGGATGCTGTGCCGCAGCAAGTTTCGTCGATACGCAAGTGACATATTCGATGAGTCATTCCGGTACTTGATGCCGTTTTCCATTGCGTACATCTCGATCTCTTTCCGAGTTGCAAAAAGGAGCGGACGAATGATGCAACCGATCTCGCGTTTTAGGGGAATTCCTGCCAATCCACGGATACCGGTTCCGCGTAGAATATTAAGGAGTACAGTCTCCGCATTATCATCCGCGTGGTGTGCGGTTGCAACAACATCGGCGTCAATCTTCAGCCGGATTCGCTCAAAGCACTTGTAGCGAAGCTGGCGCGCTGCGACTTGCTTTGAAAGTCCATGTTCATGGGCATATGACAGGACATCGATTCGTTCACTATAAAATGGGAGACCAGAGCCAGCTGATGCTTTTTGAACGAATTCTTCATCTTCTATCGATTCTTTGTCGCGTAATTGGTGATTAACATGAACAACCGACAAGCACAACTTCATTCGTTTCTGCAATCGCAAAAACAGGTGAAGCATTACCATCGAATCTACACCACCGCTCACGGCAAGAAGTATAGTTTGTTTCGTGGCGACAAGATGATGAAACCGGACAAATTCCTCGAGTTTTAGTTCAAATGGATTCATTGTGCAAGAAACGGATCGATTTCCATCGGCCACTCCTTAATATAAAAAAAAACTTGACCTGATCTCAAGTCAAGATGCTGCGACTCCTACGCAGAGAAAAGATACTGGATTTTGATTGGAAAGACAAGAACAGCAAATCGATAGGCGGGATATACTCATTGAATAGCACTGCGCCAGGCACTTCGCAGTACCCGGCGCAATCCATTTCACTTCTCATTGTTCACGATTTACTACTTCAAATGCCCCACTGCCTCTTCTAATGCTCCCACAAAATCGTTGGCGGCATTGTTGAATACTGTTATACTGCGTTTAGCAAACTTCTTCGGGTCTTCTTTCGAGGGTTGGCTCTCAGTAATAGAAACGTACCGTGTTTTGTTCTTCGCTTCTTTCACGTCTACAAAGTAGTTGATCTTCCCTGATTTCAGCGTCTTTGTGAACGCACCTTCGCCATTAATAACGGTGTTTGCTTCTTTCAATGCGCTGACAAATTCATCAGCAACACTGCTGAAAACGATCACGCTACGCTTGGCGAACTTTTTATCTCCTTCCTTTGCAGGTTGACTGGCTGTGACGGTGAGATATTTTTTGTTGTTTTTCGCCTCCTTCACATCCATGAAGTAGGTGGTTGATCCTGCTTTGAGCATTTTACTGAAAAGTGCATCCATGGGAGTACTCCCTCATTAGTAAATTGATATGTAGTGGATTATTGATGAATCGATACAGCGAAACGCACCGCATGCTTCACATCTGATAAATTTCTCAGATAAGCAAAACACCTTCTATCAACATTAAAAAAGGAACATAATCGAATAAGAGAGATTAAGAATGAATCTGGCGTTTTATCTCTTGTAAAATAATACAGTTTTTCAGAATGTTAGTCAAGAACAAAAAACGCCCCTCAGACCTTTCAGTCGAGGGGCGCTTAGAATGCTTTCGAAAAGTTCAGAATCATCAATCAGAATAGGGAGTTTCCAGCTTTATGCTGCTTCCTGTTCCTGACCGCGATTTCTGCTTTTTAATACATATCACCACCCATACCGCCGTGCGGCATAGGAGGCATGGCTTCCTTCTTCTCGGGCTTCTCCACGATGGTCGCTTCTGTGGTAAGCAAGAGACCGGCAACGCTCGCTGCATTTTCGATAGCAATACGTGCAACCTTCGTCGGGTCGATAACACCAGCCTTCACGAGGTTCTCGTACTTCTCTGTCTGTGCATTGAAGCCATAGTCGTCTTTGCCATTCTTCACTTCGTTCACAACGACAGCGCCGTCGTGACCAGCGTTTGCGGCAATTTGACGAAGAGGCTCTTCCAGCACACGGCGGATGATATCCACACCTGTCTTCTGGTCGAGATTCTCTGTCTTGATTTCTTCAAGCTTCTTCATACAACGAAGGAAAGCAACGCCGCCGCCAGGAACAATCCCTTCCTCAACAGCTGCACGCGTGGCATGAAGTGCATCTTCAACACGCGCTTTCTTTTCCTTCATCTCAACTTCCGTCGAGGCGCCGATCTTCACCACTGCAACACCACCGGCTAACTTTGCGAGACGCTCTTGCAGTTTCTCTTTGTCGTAATCCGATGTTGTCTTTTCAACCTGCTGCTTGATTTCGTTAATGCGCTTTTTGATCTCATCCTTCTTGCCGGCACCCTGCACGATTGTAGTATTATCTTTATCAATCGTAACGCGTTCGGCAGTTCCGAGATACGCAAGTGTCGCATTCTCGAGTTTGAAGCCCTTCTCTTCGGAGATCACTTGACCGCCCGTAAGAACCGCGATATCTTCAAGCATCGCCTTGCGCCGATCACCGAATCCCGGTGCTTTCACTGCGCAGACTCGAAGCGTTCCACGAAGTTTGTTCACCACAAGTGTGGCAAGCGCTTCGCCTTCAACTTCTTCCGAAATGATGAGCATGCTTTTCCCGGCTGAAGCAATCTTCTCCAGCACCGGCAGAAGATCCTTCATCGCACTGATTTTCTTGTCATGGATCAGGATGTAGGGATTCTCAAGAACGGTCTCCATCCGATCTGCATCCGTCACAAAATATGGCGAGAGGTATCCACGGTCGAACTGCATGCCTTCGACAACTTCCAACGTCGTCTCGGTTCCTTTTGCTTCTTCAACCGTGATGACGCCATCTTTACCGACTTTCTCCATCGCGTTTGCAATCAAATCGCCAATAGCACGGTCATTGTTTGCAGAGATTGATCCAACCTGTGCAATCTTTTCTTTATCGTCGCCGACCGTTTTGCTGATTTCCTTGAGACTGTCGACAACCTTCTTCACGGCAAGATCGATTCCGCGCTTGAGGTCCATCGGGTTTGCACCTGCGGTCACGTTCTTCAATCCTTCGCGTACAATCGCTTGTGCCAGGATTGTCGCTGTCGTGGTTCCATCGCCGGCCACATCGGATGTCTTCGATGCAACTTCTCGAACCATCTGCGCGCCCATGTTTTCAATAGGATCAGAAAGTTCAATTTCTTTCGCCACCGTTACACCATCTTTTGTTATTGTAGGTGCGCCAAATTTTTTGTCGATAACGACATTGCGCCCCTTGGGTCCCAGTGTCACTTTCACTGCATTCGCAAGTTGATCGACACCTTTCTTCAGAGCGGTTCGCGCATCAGTATCATAATTAATTAATTTTGCTGACATAGTTAATTCTCCTTTCCCTTACTTGGGCATTATCGCAAAGATGTCGCTTTCGCGCATAAGCAAAAGCTCTTCGCCTTCAATTGTGACTTCAGTCCCGGAATACTTTCCGTACAGAACCATATTGCCGACCTTTACTTCCATCGGGACAAGTTTTCCATCATCGGAAACCCTTCCCGGTCCAACAGCAATCACTTCACCCCATACCGGCTTTTCTTTTGCCGTATCGGGAACAATGATACCACCCTTGGTCTTTTCTTCAGCTTTGGACGGCCTCACAACAACGCGATCCGCCAATGGTTTGAGCATCATAAATACGCCCTCCTTTTATTGGTTATTTTGAATATGTTGATAAGGAATTGAATTAGCACTCTAATACTGTGAGTGCTAATATACTACATGAATACGGAAAAGTCAAGGTTGGTATAGAAATTACAGATTAAGCCTTTAGTTGACGAAAGAAATGACCAGCAATTCGATCAATAAATACAAACAGAACAATTGCAAGTAAAGCAAAGACGATAGTGTGCGTATGAGATGCATCTACGTTATGAATAGGAAATTTCGACGTTAGATAGTTACTAAGTTGCCGGCTAACCTCCTGGATAATTTTAAGAAATTCCAGCATCGGTTTAACTTTCGTAGGTTTATCATTTTGAAAAGCACTGGTTGCGGTGATTGAAAATATATACCCCAAGAAGGTAAGGACCGGTGCCATTGCAATAACATTGCCCATATTGTGAAGAAGCCATTCGACCACCTCTTCTTTTAAGAAGGAGTGTACCGTCCTGAAATAAGTTGACACGGAGAACACAATTAATTATATAAAAGCCCCTCAATCCTCTTTCACTGCTTTTTGGCAATTGTTGTGATCGTTATCAATATTTACATCGACTTCTATTGCTGATTTCACTTCATATTACGCTATTCTTCTTTTTTTATTATTTTTATCTTTTTCAGTCAATTTCCTATTGACCATGACTTTTGTTTTATCTATACTTCTGAGGTCATTCTGGACAGATACCAGAATTCACTACATCACATATCAACATAAAGGGTTCTCTTATGAAAAAAATTCTATTAGTTTCATTGGTGATGCTTCTTGCAGTATCTGTCGCCTTTTCTCAATTTGGGATTAAGGGAGGTATTAATCTCGGAACGTTTGGTGGAGATGATAAATCGTATGGTGGAGTTAATCCTACAACCAGACTCGGCTTTGCGGGTGGAATATCTTATAAGATTGGATTAATAGCGGGTCTTTCTATCCAGCCGGAAGTAATGTATGTCCAAAAAGGAGCTATCTATGATGCTGGTAGTGTGAGCGTTGGAAATTATTCTTATGATGAAAAATATACATTTAAGGGTGACTATATAGATATTCCGGTCCTCGTAAAATTTAATTTACCAATACCAGTATTGAGCCCTTATATTGAAGGCGGAGTATCATACGGTATATTACTTTCAGCAAAAGAAAAAGATGAAGTAACTTCAAATGTTTCATACATCCCATCAGGATCTAATGAAACTGATATTAAAGATCAAGTAACAAAGAACGACTTCTCTATTGTTGTCGGTGTTGGTTTTGAACTTTTAATTTTAGAGATCGATGCACGATATGTGATTGGTCAAACAAAGTTGTATAAAGATTCTGATGCTAAAGTTTTTAATCGAGGTATTATCTTAACTGCCGGTCTTAGATTCTAAATGCCATCCTCCATCTGCGACGCATCTCTAAGATGCGTCGCAGATAATTTGTACTCTTAATTTATTTTTTCAGGTTTCATACCCCACAGCCCCGCCCTCCATAAGCACGTTGTATGTGCGGCGGGCAGGTTGCTGCGTTTAATGGATGCCCGCCTATCCGCCTTTGGCGGAAACGAGATCTCGATCCACTTTGTGGATCTTTTTCGTCTATCGTATGGAAAGCTTTATCCCGAAGCTGTAGCATCGTTAGATGATGTCCTTCAAGAACTATTTACGTATATGCGGTTCCCAAAACAACATTGTCCAAGCATCAAATCAACAAATGTCATAGTGGTTCCCGTCTCCATTATTCTTAAGTAGGTGTGCACATGTTGATGCATATTGAAGGAGAGAGGAGCGAATGAGGCTATTCGTAAAAGTAGGTGGATATAGGGTCATTGTCTCCCTCGTATGTGTTCTTGAAGCTTTTGAGCCAATTGACTCGGTCAACAATAATAATACAAAGAGGTTGTAGAAAAAGGACAAAGGGACTTCTTTTCACTTTTTTATGATGTGGATTCGTTCTCTTCTTGTTCAACGAAAAAAAATCAGCTATCTTGTTTCGACTTAAATCTGAAATGACTGATCTCACATGACGACATATAAAGACTCCGGTGTTGATATCGAGGCAGGCGAAGACCTTGTCCGCCGCATTAAGAAACCTATTCGTTCCACATTCAATAGAAATGTTCTTGCCGATATCGGCATGTTTGGTGCGTTCTATCGTGCGAATTTTAAAGGCTACAAAAAACCGATTCTCGTTTCAAGCGTTGATGGTGTTGGCACAAAACTCAAAATCGCTATTGCAATGAATCGCCACGATACTGTCGGTCAGGACCTGGTGAATCATTGCGTGAACGATATCCTCGTATGCGGCGCAAAACCATTGTTTTTCCTCGATTACTATGCCACAGGAAAACTCTCACCGGTTGTCGCTGAACGAGTCATCCTTGGGTTTGTGAAGGCCTGCAAAGAAAATAGATGTGCGCTCATCGGCGGCGAGACAGCGGAAATGCCTGGAATGTACGGAACGAACGATTATGATATTGCCGGTACCATTGTCGGTGTTGTGGATGAAACGAAAGTGCTGAACGGCAAAAAAGTAGAGAAAAGCGATGTCCTTATTGGTTTGCCGTCGACTGGACTGCACACCAACGGATACTCGCTTGCTCGGCAAGCTTTATTGAATAAGTTTTTGTTGAGTACCTATATCGATGAATTGAATACGACAATCGGCGACGCGCTGCTTGCTGTCCATCGGTCCTATCAACCGTCTCTTCATCCACTGCTTCAGCAATCACTTGCGCGCAGCATTCATGGACTTGCCCATATTACCGGCGGCGGCATCGAAGGCAACACGATGCGTGTCGTGCCGAAAAAATTCAGACTCAGTGTGGATTGGGATTCATGGGATCGTCCGGCTATTTTTAATCTTATTCAGCATGTCGGCAATGTTCCGGAAAAAGATATGCGCCGCACATTCAATCTTGGGGTCGGGTTAGTTCTGATCGTCGATCGTAAAAATACCGATACAATCATGACCGCATTGAAAAAGAAGAACGAGAAACCGTTTATCATGGGTGAAGTTGTACGTAACAATCGCTAAGAACTCGAGAATCATAAATTTATGAATCCCAATCTTTCAGAGAATCTCTCCGTCATCCAAGTGATTCAATTGATTCTTGCCCCCGGGATTATGATTAATGCCTGCGGGTTGTTGTTGCTGAGTATCAGCAATAAATTTACTAGTGTACTCAATCGTATCCGTGCATTGACGGAAGAAAAACGCAAGCTCATGCTTAACGCATCACAACGAGAATTTTATCCCGTCGAAAATCAGCGGATCGAAAGCATCTCCCGGCAAGTTTCCGGACTTCTCAATCGTGCACGACTGATCCGGAATGCAGTCTTCTGCTACCTCATTGCTGTGGGTCTGTTTGTTACAACGTCGCTGTTTATTGGTATGGACTATTTTGTGTCGATACTTCAGTTTCGATATTTTATTCTTGGCGCATTTCTTTTGGGAATGGTTGTCGTGTTTATTGGTGTCATTTATGGAGTGCTCGATACAATGAAAGGTTACAATATCGTCAAGTTTGAGGTGCAGGCAGACGAATAACGTGTTCCTCTTATGAGAATTTCCATCCTCAACGCCGGTCAACAAACTGATTACCTCTACGGACTTGTCTCCGGCCTTGTTGAAATACCAACGCTGGAAATCGAAGTTATAGATTCTGATAGTTCGGTGGGAGTGTTTGAAGCTTTCCATCATGTGTCACTCTTCAATCTTCGCGGTGACAATATCTCGCCGCAATCAATTTTCATAAAAATGTGGCGGATCGGTAGGTACTATATTCGTCTTCTTTGCTATACAGCTTTCACGCGCTCTGATATTTTTCACATTCAATGGGAAAATAGCATTGCCTTGTTCGATCGCACGTTGTTGAATCTCTATTATAAGCTTCTCGGGAAAAAGCTTGTTTTCACCGCACATAATGTCTATCGAGAAGCGCGCGATAGCACAGCAACTCCCCTGCGGTGGTTGTCGCTCAAAGTGATGTATCATCTTGTCGATCGAATCATTGTTCATACACCGAAGATGAAAGAAGAACTCTGCTCGCTCTTTCACGTTTCACCGGAGAAAGTCATTATTATTCCACATGGCATTAATAACCGGGCGCAAAAGAAGGGTATAACACAGGAAGATGCACGCCAGAAACTTGGTATCGTACCGACAGCACACGTTGTTCTCTTTTTCGGTCAGATCGACGAATACAAGGGTATCGAGACATTAATTGATGCGGCGGCACTACTTGTCCAAAAGGATCCGTCGATCATACTGATTGTTGCAGGTAAACCGAAACGTCAATCTGACTACGTTTTGAAATTGAAAAAGCAAGTCGGGAAGAGTCTGCCCGAGAAAAACGTTATACTCCGGCTGCACTTCATTCCGGAGAATGATGTGGAAACGTATTTCTCTGCTGCCGATTGTGTCGTGCTTCCTTATAAACGAATCTTCCAGAGCGGCGTTCTCTTTCTTGCGTACCGGTTTGGTGTTCCGATTATTGCGACGGATGTCGGAAGTTTTGCCGAAGATGTCGTTGACAGAGTAACGGGATTCATCTGCAAGCCGAATGATGCCGAAGACATGGCAGCACAACTGCGGAAATATTTTAACAGCACGCTCTTCCATCGGCGTGAAGAAACGCGTGCATCTATCATTGAGCTTGCCGAAAAAAAATATTCATGGACGAATATCGGCAGGCAAACGTACGAAGTGTATACGGATCTGGCGAAACACCAGTGAAACGACTTTCTCAAAATCTTCTCTCACTCTTTACCGCGGACATGGTGCGTCGTCTGTTGGGTTTTATTTCTGTGGCTTACCTTGCGCGAGTACTGGGAAAGGAAGATTTCGGTGCCGTCAATCTTGGATTTGCGGTGCTGGCATATGGCATGGTTTTAAGTGCAGCTGGTTTTCCAACGATTGGGACAAAGAAAATTGCCCAGGGAGCGTCACTTGAAATGGTAGGAGAAGTGATTGCCAGCAGATTGATCTCTACAATTCTCGTGCTCGCAGTGATTGTTCTTACGGTGATGGCAGGAGTTCACAATAGTACAATTGCATGGCTGATCATTCTCTTTTTATTTTCGCTTCTTCCTCAAATCTTTTTCGTCGACTGGTTCTTCCAGGGAAAGGAGACGATGGGAGTTGTCAGTGCAGCGAGAATACTGCAATCGGTTGTCTATCTTGCCGTCGTTCTCATCTTTGTTCGAACAGCCAACAATGTTTTGTGGGTTGCGGTTGGAAGTGTATGCGGAGAATGTGCTGCATCGATGCTTCTGTTTACTCAATTCCGCAAAAAATTTCACGATGTTCACATTCGCTTTACACCATCGCTGCGCTTATTCAAGCAATCTGCTCCGCTCGCAATTGGAATAATCCTTGCAACGCTTATGATGAACTATCCGGTTCTCGCACTCGGAATCTTGAGAACATCCTCTGATGTCGGTGTCTATAGTGCGGCGGGCAAATTAGTGTACTTCCTCATGATGGGCGACCGTATCTTCGTTCTGCTGCTTCTTCCGGCATCTGCGCGTAAATTTCATGACTCACCCGGGAAGTTCCAAGAACTGCTGCGTGATTCATTGCGATGGATACTTCTTATCAGTCTGCCTGTTGCAGTCGGCGGAATGTTGATCGCAGATGACTTGATTCGGATTGTCTTTGGGGCAGAATACGGTGTGTCTGCACCTGTGTTGCAAGTGTTCGTCTGGTATTTTTTCTTAACGATGCTGCACACGGTATTCACTTCCGGATTAATCGGCGCAGGCGGTGAAAAGTCTTACGGGAAAATCATGATGATCACAGCGCTTGCATACTTCTTCTCTGTAAGTGCCGGAGCGTTTTGGTTTGGCCCTCTTGGCGCAGCGTTCGGTGTGGTAGCGGCAGAAGGATTCAGTGTTGTGCTGATCGGTCGCGCATTGCGTCTCTTGGTGCCGCTGTCTCCGCCAGAAAAAATATTGCGTGTGGTTCTTTCTGTTGTATTGATGGCTATCGGTGTTGCCTCTGTTGTGCAATATGGATTCCTCTGGGCGTTTCTTGTGGGAGTGGGGAGTTATTGTTTGTTCATAATTCTTCTCCGAGCGGTTGTGTGGAACGATGTAAAAACATTTATGGCGAGGTTCTAATGCATTTGAAAATCGGAATACTGGGCGAACAGGATGGATGGAAACTACTACTTGAGCAAATCGGCATTCCTCATCTCGTTGTCACGAACACTTTACTTCCGGATGAATTCAGTGCCGCAGTGGTGAGTGATGATATCAACGACCGCGAATCAGAAATGTTGCGTCAGTACCTCACACTGGGTGGAGCTGTGCTCTGCTCGGCCAAAGTGTACGCTCGAATTCGACAAACGACTGTTCAATCGATGAATGTCAACTATCTCTATCCGACGAATGATTCACCCTTTCGGTCGGTCGGTGTCATCGATGTTTATACACAATGTCAACTTGCATGGAATGCCAACGATTTAAGGACGAACCGGGGCAGTTTGGGGGCTCATGTCGGGACGCGTTCGAAAGACCTTGTTATTGCGCTTCCGTTTGATCCGGCTTCGTTAGTGTTTGATCGCCGCACAGCGCTTAAATCATTTTATTCACCGGAGCGCCGGCTCCCATTTGAAACAGTCTCGCTTGTTTCAAAAGGGGAAATCCGGGAGCTTGTTTCATGCTGTCTTGAATTCCTCCATTATCGCCGCGGGCTGCCCTATGTGCATCTATGGCATTTTCCCAATGGTGCGCGATCCGTCTTCTGTTTTCGTATTGATACAGACTATGGAACAGACGAGCAAATGGAAGAGCTGTCTTCTACGATCCATCGGAACGGTATTTCTGCAACTTGGTTTGTTGATGCAAAGAGTCAAGAAAAGTCGATGAAATTCTTTAAGGAAATACATAAACAAGAAATTGGTGTACATTGTTACGAGCACCAAACATTTTCGGATTATGAGCGGAATATTCAGAACATACAAAAAGCGCAAGCAGTGTTGCATCATGCTAAACTTGAAGCAAAAGGATTTGCGGCGCCGTTCGGTACGTGGAACGAAGAACTTGGCCGTGCAATTGTTGAGTGCGGCTTTGAATATTCGTCAGAGTTTTCGTATGATTATGATGATATGCCGGTTATGTCCCGGCTCGAGCATGGTCAAGGTGCACTTCAAGTTCCGATTCACCCAATTTGCATCGGTAGTTTGAAACGGCATGGCTATAACGATGCACGTATGATACACTATTTTGGAAGTGTGATTCAACGAAGACTGGCAACGCGAGAGCCGATGATATTTTATCATCATCCAAGAGATGGGCATCATACGGTGCTGGATTGGTTATTTCAGGAGATGCGCCAAAATCGTGTGCCGGTCAAGACGATGAATGAGTATGCGCGATGGTGGAAGATGCGGACGGCATCTATTCCCGAATTTCGATATACTAAAGGAAATGTATATCTGCGCGGAGTTCAACGAGATCGGTCGTTGTATGTGCGCATCACACAGCCGAACGGAACAGAAGCCATTATTCCAACATCGAAACAAATAGTGCTGGAGGCAATTCGCTGGAGCTCGAAACCGGCGCCATGGGTAATACCCGATGATTATTTGCGTGAGCGGCGATTGAATTATCGCGTCAAACTTGTGCGCGGGCTTGATGCAGTGACGAATCTCATTCGACGAAACAAAACGTAAAGGAATCGTATGCGCGTGTTATTTGCAACTCATCAAGCTATCGGGCTGCACCAAGGTGGAGTGCGGACTCAAATGCTGCAGACAAAAGCAGCGCTTGAGGAACATGGTGTGACGGTAACACTCTATGAAATGTGGAAGGATTTCGATCCGTCGCACTATGATCTTGTCCATATCTTTTCGGCGAACATGGCAACGTATCATTTTGCAAGGGCGTTGCGACTTCGGAATATGCCGTTTGTGGTATCGCCTGTGTTCTTTACCCGTCGATCGGACAGCGTTGTTCGTTCCGTTATTCGTATTGATACATTCCTCAATCAATTGATACGCGGGTTCTGGACAGACTACGGTCTCATTTCTGAAATGTGCGGATGGGCGAATGCCGTTCTGCCGAACACGCAGGCCGAAGCGCATCTTATGCAGTATGCAATGAATGTCCCATCGAAAAAAATCTTTATCGCTATTAATGGAGTGGAAGAACGATTTGCCAAAGCTTCTTCTGACTTGTTTGTGCGTCAGTATGACGTGAAGGATTTCATTCTCTATGTTGGGCAGATTGGTCCGCATCGGAAAAATGTGCATCAATTGCTGAAGGCACTGGAGCAGGTCAATCACGCCGCTGTCATCATTGGATCTTTTGATGACTCGCCATCAGGTCGCAGTTGTCTCGAACTGGCGAAACACAATCCGCGGCTGCTCGTTATCGACGAGCTTTCGCATGATTCTATGCTGCTGGCTTCTGCATACAGTGCGTGTGATGTGTTTGTCTTGCCGTCACAGTACGAAACACCGGGCATTTCCGCGTTGGAAGCGGCGCTTGCCGGTGCAAAGATCGTCATTACACCGTTTGGAGGAACACGAGATTACTTTGGAAATAATGCTATCTATGTTGATCCAACCTCTGTAGAAGATATCGTAAAAGGAATTCAAGCGGCGTTAGGAAAAGAGAAAGATACGGAGTTGCGTGAGCGTATCAGAAAAGAATTTATCTGGAACAAGGTGGGAGAGAAAACGAAGCAAGTGTATGAACATGTATTAGGACTGATTTGATCTGTTTTTCATCTACATACATTTTTTGTATATTGCACTGCAGATTGGACGAGCAGTACAAGAGAGAGAGAGGTTTTGGTGGCGAAATTGTTGAACATCTTCTTTGTCGGTGATATTAACGGCAAACCGGGGATGACACTCATCTCTTCATTGCTTAAACAGTATATCCAAAAGTACGAAATCGATTTCTGTATCGTCAACGGTGAGAATGTCACCGAAGGAAAAGGGATTGATGAGGCAGATGCGAAGACACTGTTTGGATTAGGAGTTCATGTCATTACCACAGGCAACCATTTGTGGGATCGATGGCAAGCTAAGGCACTGCTTTCAAAAGAGCGCAACATTCTGCGTCCGTTGAACTATCCGAAAGAAAATCCCGGTAGCGGTTTCGTCATCTACGATTTGAAAGAGAAGGGACGTGTAGGCGTCATCAATTTACAGGGGCGGACGTTTATGCAAACGATCGACGATCCGTTCAAGGCGGCAGATTGGGCATTGAGCAGGATGGCAAATGATACGAAAGTAACACTGATCGATATGCATGCCGAAGCGACAGCAGAGAAAATGGCACTTGCGTGGCATCTTGATGGACGTGTGAGTGCAATCATAGGCACACATACGCATATCCCGACATCCGATGCGCGGATTCTTCCGAAAGGCACTGCATACATTACCGATGTAGGAATGAGCGGACCGTACGACTCGGTCATCGGAATGAAGAAGGAAATTGCGATTCGTCGATTCATGTTCCAGACACCGTACAAATTCGAAATGGCCGAACATGATGTGCGAATGTGCGCGGTCTATATTCAGGTGGATGTTGAAACGGGGAAAGCAACAAAGATTGAACAAGTGATTTTTCCAAGTTTTCAATAGTGTATGTTCATGTGGAAGTAAAACACGCTCTATGAAACAAGTACAATGACACAGTATTTGCGAGCTCTATACAATCTTAACGATCCTGCATGTATATCCATCATTGATGATTTGTCTTTCTGGTCTGCTCCATTTGGTATAAAATTATTGGACATAGTGCGCTATAAGAAAAATATACGCGCTCTCGATATTGGTTTCGGATTGGGATTTCCTCTCATGGAACTTGCGATGCGTCTCGGTCCTACATCGAAAGTCTATGGCATAGATCCATGGAAAGCCGGAATGGAGCGGGCTCTACTCAAGCTCAAATACACTGGTGTGCGGAATGTTGAATTGATCGAAGGTGTTGCCGAAGCGATGCCGTTTGAAAACAATTTTTTTGATCTGATTGTTTCAAATAATGGTTTGAATAATGTACAGGATTTGACCAGAGTACTGGCAGAATGCAATCGTGTTTCCAAAATGACTGCTCAGTTGGTTTTTACCTTCAACACGAATCGCACATTTATAGAATTGTACGATGTGTTCCGTGAAGTGCTGAGGGAACACGGATTGCGGGAATGCGAAGAAAATATTGATGCTCATATATATTCCAAGCGCAAGCCGCTCTCTGAGTTCAAAGATGTGCTGGGTGCAGCAGGTTTTCTGATCCGAGCAATTCACGAAGATGAATTTACCTATCGTTTTTTGGATGGTACATCGATGTTCAATCATTTTTTTATGAAGTTATCATTTATGAAAGCGTGGAAGGAAATTGTGCCGGCAAGTCTTCAGGATGAGATATTTCAACAGATCGAAGACAAGATGAATCAGAGAGCGGAAAGAAACCAAGGATTCGCTGTGAGAGTGCCGTTTGTTACGATGGATTGTGAAAAAGCAAAACAGATACCATGAACATGGAATAATCTTTTAGTAAAGATGACGTGAGGAATCAACATGGCTGAAATTATTGACGGAAAGAAAATAGCCGAAGATATCAAGCGTGAAGTGAAACAAGAAGTTGTCCGTATGCGTGCAACGAAAGGGATCGTTCCGGGATTAGCGTTTATCCTTGTGGGTGAAAACCCCGCTTCACAATCATATGTCCGATCAAAAGGAAAAGCGTGCGAAGAAGCAGGCATCTATTCAGTTACTGAACGAATGCCGATGGATACACCGGAATATGTATTGCTGGCGAAGATTGCTGAATTCAATGACGATCCCAACATCCATGGACTTCTCGTCCAACTGCCGTTGCCGAAACATATCAGCGAGGAAGAAGTAATCCGAGCAATCGATCCGCGAAAAGATGTCGATGGGTTTCATCCGATGAACATTGGGAAGTTAGTGATCGGTCAGGATACCTTCAAATCATGTACACCGGCAGGAATACAGGAATTACTCGTTCGCAGCGGAAATGATCCTGCTGGAAAACATGTTGTTGTTGTCGGGCGGAGTAATATTGTGGGCAAACCGATAGCGAACATCCTTCTCCAGAAACAATCCGGTGCAAACGCGGTTGTCACCGTTGCACACACAGGTGCTTCTGATCTTACCCCCTACATCAAGTCCGCGGATATTCTGATAGCCGCAATTGGCAAACCGGAATTCATTACCGGTGCGATGTTGAAAGAAGGTGTTGTCGTGATCGATGTCGGCATCAATCGCGTAGAAGATTCTTCATCGCCGAAAGGGTATCGCATTGTTGGCGATGTGCATTTTGAATCTGCATCGAAAATTGCGAAAGCCATCACTCCTGTTCCCGGCGGTGTTGGTCTCATGACCATTGCAATGCTTCTGAGAAATACGGTGAAAGCAGCGAAGCAATTGTCATGAAACAAGGCACCATGCAAGAAAAGAAGCAAGAGGAAGTGAAAAGGATTCGAGAGAATGACAGAACATATTAAAAAAGAAAGCGGTCTACGCAGTTATATTCTTCAAGGTGCTTTGGTTACTCTTGCGATTGTGCTGCTCGTTTTATATGTCTATATGTTTTCTCGCATTCATCAGCAGATGGGTGAAACCGGAGGTATCATCATCTTGGTTCCGGTGGTTCTCTCAGCTTGGGCGTTGGGAGCGAGACGTGGAATGTTGGCAGGATTGATTGTCGGTTTCATAAACTTCTTTCTGCACGGATTTACTCTCCAACATGGTTCCATGGAATTCGTATTTATTGTTTTCGGTGGTATTATTGCTATGGTCATTGGGTGGGGAACGGGAAGATTCAGTGAGCTGAGAATAAGTTCGCTCCTCTTCGGTGTCGATTTCTCTGCCGATGCGAGCGGGCACAAAGTTGCCGAACTGGTACGAAAAAGAACGAAGGGAATGGACGCACGGGAACGGAATCTCCTCCGTACGCTGATCGATAATTTACCGGACAAGGTGTATGTCAAAGATTCTAAGAGTCGTTATGTTATCAATAATATCGTTCATTTACATTCGATAGGCTTATCAAGACAAGAAGACGCATTGGGCAAGACTTCGTTTGATTTTTTTCCAGAGCAGTTTGCAAAGAAATTCACTTCAGATGAACAGAATGTTCTTGAAACTGGTGAACCGCTTATTAACCGCGAAGAAGAGGTTTTAGATGCAGAGACGGGAAAGATTAACTGGCATCTCACGACGAAAGTTCCAATCAGAGATAACCACGGAAAGATTATCGGCATTGTCGGGGTAAGCAGGGATATCACCGAACGCAAGCTTGCGGAAACAACAGGAAAACAAGCTGAAGAAGCGATGCGTCAGAGCGAGGAACGTTTCCGTGCTGTTGTGGAACAATCTGCCGATGCGATTTATATTACTGATCCCGAGTCATTGCAGATCGTAAATTCAAATCACGCTTTTCAAAAAATGCTCGGATATTCTCCGGAAGAATCACATCTGCTCCCGGTAGAAAAAATAGTAGTTGCACCTTTTGAAGAAATTAGGAAAAGCATAACAACCATTATGACAACTCGTCAATCGTTCTCAGACGAGCGGCGATATCGAAGAAAGGATGGTTCCATAGTTGATGTCGTTATTTCAGCAAATACGGTGACGTTCGGCGGAAAGCAGTTGGTCTGCACATTCGCACGCGATATCACTGAATGGAAATTGTTGCAGCAAGAACGCGAAAAATTATTAGCCAATCTCAGCGAGAGCGAACATAAATTCCGTACCTTGTTCGAGAATTTGACAGAAGGTGTTGCATTGCATGAAATGATCTACGATGAGAACGGCAAGGCGGTTGATTATCGCATCCTCGATATTAATCCGTCTTATGAAAAGTATACAGGCCTTCTCCATAAGAAAGCAAAAGGATTATTAGCGAGCATTCTCTACGGCACAGAGACACCGCCATACTTTGAAGAATTCGAACGCGTAGCGCGCACGGGAGAACCGTATACCTTCGAAACATATTTTTTACCTCTGGAAAGACACTTTCGTATTGGTGTCATTTCGCCGAAGCAAGGCACTTTCGCAACGGTATTTGAAGACATTACTGAACGCAGGCAAAAGCAAAAGGAATTGCAGGATAAAAACGCAGAGTTAGAACGCTTTACCTACACGGTATCGCACGACTTGAAAAGTCCGCTGATTACAATTAAAGGATTTGCAGGCGCACTGCTGCATGATGCCATTGCTGGGCGATATCAACGATTAGAAAACGATTTGCGGAGGATTGCTGACGCTGCTGATAAAATGGGGGGACTCCTCGGAAATCTTCTGGAGCTTTCTCGCATTGGGCGCATCATGAACCCGCCATCGGATGTGAATCTGGCTGAGCTAGCACAAGAAGTTGTGGGACTGCTCGCCGGAACGATTACAGAACACAAAGTGGAAGTAGTCATTCAACCAGGTTTACCGATGGTCTATGGCGATCAACGGCGTCTGGCACAAGTGCTGCAGAATTTGATAGAAAATGCCGTCAAGTTTATGGGAAACCAGCCGAATCCACGTATTGAAATCGGCGCACGGAAAGATCGTGAAGAACAGGTGATCTATGTCCAAGACAACGGCATCGGTGTGGATCCGCACTATCACGAAACGGTGTTTGGATTATTTAACAAGCTTGATACCGGCACACAGGGCACCGGTATCGGATTGGCTCTCGTGCGCCGAATTGTAGAAATTCACGGCGGAAGAGTCTGGGTTGAATCACAAGGCAAAGGTTTTGGTGCAACGTTCTGCTTTACACTCTCCTCAAACCACATAACACGAAAGGAACATGAACAATGATTGGCAGACCAATGACGATATTACTGGTAGAAGATAACCCCGATCATGCGGAACTTGTCAAACGCAATCTGGCAGATTTTCAGGTTGCCAACCATATTTATCATGTCGAAGACGGTGAAGCTGCACTCGACTATGTATATAGACGGGGCACATATTCCGATCATAAGAAATTTCCGCGTCCGGATGTCATATTGTTGGACTTGCGTTTACCTCGGATCGACGGTCTGGAAGTACTCAAACAAATAAAACGCGATTTAACACTGCAAGCGATTCCGGTTGTCGTGCTTACGACATCCGATGCTGAAAAAGATTTGGCCCAAGCGTATGAATACCATGCAAATAGCTATGTGACCAAGCCGGTCAATTTTGAAAACTTCTCACGCCTCTTGCGTGATTTGGGCTATTACTGGTTGGCATGGAACAAACGCCCTTGGTGAAGAAAGAAAGGATGATGCGAATGTCCAAGAGTAATCTTGATCGACATATTTTACTTGTGGAAGACGAATCCGGTCACGCCGAGTTGATCTGTCGCGCCTTTGCCGATTCGGCAGAGGAATATTCTGTGATCGTCGCTCGAAATCTGAGTGAAGCCAGAACAGAAATCGAAAATCATCCGCCTAATTTAGCATTGGTCGATAATGGTTTACCGGATGGACAGGGTGTGGCTTTAGTGCCGATGTGCAAAGATCGTTTCCCCGTCGTCATACTCACATCGCATGGCGGCGAAGAATTAGCCGTTCAAGCGCTCAAATCGGGAGCGATGGATTACGTTGTGAAATCTCCTGAAGCATTTGACTCGATGCCTCATATCGTGGAGCGCACTTTACGTGAATGGCGTCTTATTCAAGAACGCAGACGGGCAGAAGGAGAACGGGAAAAACTAATTCGCGAACTCCAGGAAGCGCTCGCAAACGTAAAAAAACTCAGCGGTCTTATTCCGATCTGTTCATCCTGTAAAAAAATTCGAGATGACAAGGGATATTGGAATCAATTGGAAAAATATCTATTGGAACACTCCGATGCAACACTCAGTCATGGTCTTTGCCCGGATTGTGCGAAGAATTTGTACCCGGAGTGTTTTGACAAGAAAAATAGCGATGACCAAGAAGAACAGCCGACGTAAGTGGAATGCCGCTGCATCCTTTAGATCAAGCGTCACATCCTCTTTCACCAAAAACGCACCGCATGAAATGCCGTTCACAAAACAAAAGAAGATCGGCTGTATTATTGGGAAACATCACGCGCCGCCGATGGTTGATCATACACATACGGCGGCTATGTATAAAAGAATGTTTTACTGCGTCAAGTAGCATTCATTGACAGGCGCCATTTTCTTCCCTATTTTTAAATGCTTTGCTCTTCCTTCTTCTCAAAAAGCCTGGCAAACCCAGGGTATGCCGTCAACGGGATAATGTCAAATGTGATCAGACCTTCTTTGACTAACGGCAACGTTGCAAGCACCGATCGAGCTTCTTCAGCGTCCTTACATTCGAGCATGAGAACTGCTTCCTGACGATCGTGGCAGAAATATAATTCGCGGATCATTCCTGCCTGATGCAGTTCCCATGCCCGCGCAGCTTCCGTGCGGAGGATTTCAGGAGTGAACAGGTTATCGGTTATGCCGGGTACTTCTTTTTCAAGTGCTAGAATTTTCATACAAGAAAATATCCAGAATTTATTTTGCTGTTTTCTTGACCGGAGTGTTGGGCACCGGATTAAAGAGCCGAATCGTCTCGTCGTTCAAAAGAACCCAAATGCTATACACTCCGAGAATAGTGCCCAGCGGAATGCTGAGCAAACTGAAGAATGATACAATAAGCAAGGTAATCCGTCCCCATTCCTTTTTCCTGAGTACGCCGATGGCTCCGATGATTCCGATGACAGCGAAAATTAAAATGAGAATACCAATAATTGTGAGAACAATCTGCACAATGCTAAATACCTCCGGCGGGACTTCTTGGATCTCATTGTGGTTGAAATGCGAAATGAATTTCATAAGAAAACTGAATCCATACGCAAGGCAGAAGAGAACAATCGCTCCAATAATTGCCAGCGAGCGGTACACGATATTCAGAATTCCCACAAGTGTAACATGCTTTTCCATTTTTATTGTTCCTTATGTGGTTATGGGAAAAATTGATTTATGTAAAAACGATTTCTTATACAATATACTATAATGCAATGTTTCATGTTGATAGCTTTCAAAATATACTAAACCGTTGCGAGCCATGCTTAACGTACCCAGCTAGCAACCGTCAGCTAGCTTGTTGAGCGCTTTCTGCGAAATCCCGTTGTATTTTAGCGGGAAGCGCCTGGTTAGGGCGCAGACATAATTGGCTGACAATTACTTTTTAAAAATCGTTTTCAACGCTCCGGTTGGACAGCTCTCAACGCAACGCTGACAGAGGATGCAATCGCCTTTGCCAATGTTTGTGCCCATCCTCGCATGCTCAGCCACGGGAATGTCCATCGGACAAACGGCCGTGCACGCCTCGCATTCGTTGCACGCATCGGCCCGGGCAGAGACATGGAGGATCGCCGGGCGGCTCGTCCAACGCAGAATGAATCCGGTGGGACAAAGGTATTTGCAGAACGCTCGTTGGTCGTGCAGAGCCAGTGCCAGTGTAATAGATGCCGTATAGTAAACAGCAACACCGGAAGCGACGGGCCAGAAGCTGTTGCCGTGTATGTGTCCGTGAGCTCCTCCGGGCTGGGAGTCTGGTACCAACACGAACAGAATTGCGACCGCAAAACTGACGGCCACACCGACAAGCGGCATCCAAACCCAAACACCTTTGCGCCGGCCCGAGCCTTTGCCGACGGGAAGACGCTCGAGCACCATTGCACGCCAACACCCCCATCCACACAGAACTTGGCCAAAGATGAGTGGCCCGATGACAGTGGTTATCATCGTGTGACCGAAAGCCGGGGCTATTGTAACCAAGATCAGAACCTCGAAGAAGCCATCTATGTCGAGGTTGACGGCATCAACCAATGAGAACAAGAGAATTCCCAATCCACTGGCGGCCAGGACAAGCCACCGCCACCACTGTTTGTGGTCAGCGCGGGCAAAGGCGTAGCCAGTGAGAAATGGACCCTGGCCGATCCCCGAAGCGAAAAGAGAAATTGCGAGACCCAATGTGTTTCCCCGGAACAGTATTACTGCAGCCAACGGCCATAAGATGAGAATACTGATACCGCTGACGACGAGCAACGTACGACTGACTCTATGGGGAATTGCGTAGTCCACGTTCACGGAATCCTCTAAAAACGATTCTTTCAGTTTTGCTTGTATCTTTATATGGATGCGCCCTAACGGACCGGCGCTAAGCTGCGGCACTGCAAATTCTCAGCTTGCACCCAACGAAACAAGTTCATTGTACCAACTTTCAATTTAACACAAAACCTATGCTCGCCATGAATTTTGCAGTGAGCTCATTCCGTCAGCTATCTTGTTGAGCGCTTTATGCGAAATCCCGCTGTATTTTGGCGGGGAGCGCCTGGTTAGGCGGGCTTAATCAAAGGTTTGTGAAATATATTTTCCCAATCAAATTGTATTATTGGTTTAAGTGATTCATATTGCGTTGTACTCAAAAAAGTATTGTACTTACAGACAAGTTTATTATAATTATCAATTGATTTATTGAGATCATCCCAACTAAAGCCGCCCTTGTAAGGTCTTTTATCAAGATGCGATAGTGTTTTATCTGAAAAATTCTCTATTTCAGAGTTAATCATCTTTGTAGTTTGAATATCTGTCTCTAATATTGCAGGTGAAATGCTTTTCCCATCTGTGGACAATTCACCAAAAATATTTTTTTGCCATTCATGTATTCCATCTAATGGATAAATCGAAACATAAAAAGTATAAGTTATCTGGTTTGAACACATTTGCATTTGTCGAAGTAATTTCAACAATGACACATCATCGCCCTTTACTTTCACATGCCTTCTAATTGCCATTGTGGCACGTGCGACATATGATCTCACAACAAAATCGCAGAAAAATTCACCGTCATTTTGTGAAATCCATTCTTTATTTGCGACCAGGATATCACAAAATTTTTGGAATATCATCTGGTCGCGAACCAAAAGACCTAAATCTTCTCTAATTCTCTCGATCCAATCTTGCCAACGATTCCAATTCTCTTTAGTAAGTTTCATTCTTTTTAAGCCCGCCTAACGAATTCTATATTAGGAAAATATTAAGGCGGGGTATTCCTACAATGAGATCGGCGCTCCCGCGAACGGGATGAAGAAGCACAAAGGCTTAAGTCCTGACGCCCCGAGACGAAC
>JBEKEV010000015.1:0-60320 GCA_050013655.1 Bacteroidota bacterium
AGGAGATGAAGCTTCTTCACCCACTGGCTGGCACAACAGGTGGTTACGTTTACAGTGCGTCTGTGTCTTCATCCCGCCCGCCAAAGGACTATACGGCGCGACTGATACCGTACTTCGATAGAGTTGCGATGCCTCTGGAAGACACACGAATCCTGTGGCAGCGTTGATCCATTCAAAAATCAAATGTTTGTTTCTGGATATTGGCGGTGTCCTGCTTACCGATGGATGGAGTCACAGTTCCAGTAAATTGGCGGCAAAGGTGTTCGGCCTGAATTTGGAAGAGCTGAAAAACCGGCGTAATCAGGCCATCGGCACATACGAGTTGGGTAAACTCACTATTGAGGAATACTTGAGCCATGTGGTGTTCTACGAGAAGAGATCGTTTACTCCGGCTCAGTTTCGGAAATTCATGTTCGCCCAGTCGAAGCCATATCCCAAAATGATCGAGCTGGTCCGCCGGCTTAAGACACGATATGGATTGAAAATCATCGTAGTCAGCAACGAAGGGCGCGGACTGAATGAGTATCGGATTCGAAAGTTCAAACTAGACGAGTTTGTGGATTCTTTTATTTCTTCCTGCTTCGTCCAGTTGCGAAAGCCTGACGCGGATATCTTTCGTGTTGCGCTCGATACCGTGCGGGTTCCAGCCAAACAGATAGTCTATATCGAAAACACCCCGATGTTTTTCCAGATCGCGGAAGGTTTGGGGATTCGAAGCATTCTTCACACGGATTACAGGTCCACATGCGCGAAACTTGCTTCGTTCGGATTGCAGAATGACGAAAGAATCACAATTGAAACCATCTGACCCATGCATCTTGTCGATCAATGGTGGTTCGTCGAGCTTTATGCCGACGGAATCAAAGTCGGCATTCCGGTGCGGTTAAGGAAGGACTAAACCACATGATTTTGCAAAGTCGGTTTGACAAAAAGACTCGTAGGATTTGGGCCATACTCTTACTTGCCTCGAAAAAGTTTTTGCGGATTGACGGGGCACAATGGGCGGGAGCGTTCGCCTTCAATGCGTTCTTCTCGCTGTTTCCTTTGATGGTATTGCTTGTCACGATTGCCTCGTACTTTGTTGACCAGGATAGAGCCGGGAAAGAGGTCGTTGCCTATATAGAAAGATACATCCCGACTAGTCCTGAGATGCAACATCACATTTTTAACGCGATCGCCAGTGTTGTCAAAGCGCGCAAGCATGCGGGTGTGGTCGCGTTTCTCATATTGGTCTGGGTCGCCCTCAAATGTTTTACCACCCTCATCTGCGCGACAAACCGCGCCTGGGGAATCGCAGATTACAATTGGTGGCGACTGCCTCTAAAAAGTCTGGTGCTTCTCGGCATCACAGTGGGTGCTGTCCTCCTTGGTATGACTGGACCGGCGCTGGTGAGAATGTCGAAGATTTGGCTCTTTACAGAGAGCAATTTCCATTCCTGGGTCTATGCCTTATGGATCTTTTTCATCCCGTTGTTGATGGTGTTCTTTGGTCTGATCTTGTTTTACAAGCTCGCTCCGCGCCGACCCACACAATTTATCGAAGTTTGGATAGCGGCACTGTGTGCAACTGCTCTCTTGCTGGCCGCTGAAAGTCCATTCGTAATCTATCTGAAAAACTTTGCCACATTAAACGTGGTCTTCGGAGCGATTGGTGGGATCATGGCGCTGTTGCTATGGATTTATGTTTCCGGGTACATTTTCATTTTCGGTGCATGCCTATGCGCTGCTCAGGCCGAAATGCGATCGCCACCGAAAAAAACAAGAGCTGGGCGATTTGATAAAGGGAATGAAGCATGAAAACAAAATCAAACGCACTAACACCAGAACTGCTCCACAAGGTGGATGCCTACTGGCGCGCTGCCAACTATTTATCGGTCGGCCAGCTCTATCTTCACGATAATCCTTTGCTTCGGGAACCGCTGAAACTGTCACATGTGAAGTCGATGCTGCTCGGGCATTGGGGCACCACACCGGGGCAGAACTTTATCTATGTGCATTTGAACCGTGTTATTAAGAAGTACGATCTGGATATGTTCTACATCGCAGGTCCTGGTCACGGTGGCCCAGCGCTAGTGGGCAATACTTATCTCGAAGGTACTTACAGTGAAGTCTATCCGAATATCAGTCAGGATGAAGCCGGTCTGAAAAAGTTGTTCACGCAATTCTCGTTCCCTGGAGGGATTCCCAGTCATGTCTCGCCGGAGTGCCCGGGATCGATTCATGAGGGTGGAGAGTTGGGGTATTCACTCAGTCATGCTTTCGGGGCCGTCTTCGATAATCCGGAATTGGTCGTCGCCTGCGTTATCGGAGACGGTGAAGCGGAAACAGGTCCACTGGCAACGGCATGGCATTCCAACAAATTTCTCAATCCGATCACCGATGGAGCCGTGTTGCCTATATTGCATCTCAATGGTTACAAAATAGCCAACCCAACCGTACTGGCTCGCATCGAGCATGAAGAATTGGATCAATTGCTCCGCGGCTATGGTTGGACGCCTTATTTTGTGGAAGGTGACGATCCGGAGGAAATGCACCAACTCATGGCCGGTACTTTGGAAACGGTCATTGAGAGCATTCGGCAAATCCAAAACGATGCTCGGAACAAGAACGACACAACTCGGCCGCGTTGGCCAATGATCGTCCTGAAGTCACCCAAGGGTTGGACGGGACCGAAAGTAGTCGATGGACTGCAAATCGAGAGTACCTTTCGAGCCCACCAGATTCCGCTACTAGTAGATTCCGAACATCCCGATCATCTCAAGCTTCTTGAAAACTGGATGAAGAGCTACAAGGCAGAAGAACTGTTTGATAAGGATGGCCGATTGATGCCGGAATTGGCCGAGCTGGCACCTAAAGGCGAACGGAGAATGGGTGCTAATCCCCACGCCAACGGCGGATTATTATTGCGTGATCTGTTTATGCCTGATTTTCGAAAATATGCGGTAAAGGTACCTTCACCAGGATCAGTTGAGGCCGCCGACACGCATGTGCTTGGAGAATTTCTGCGCGATGTAGTAAGTCTCAATAAAGAGCAACGAAATTTTCGGATCTTCGGTCCCGATGAGACAATCTCCAACCGCTTGAACGCCGTCTTTGATGTCACCAACCGGCAGTGGGAAGCCCGGACGAAAGAGAACGATGAATTTCTTGCATTAGATGGACGCGTCATGGAAATGCTGAGCGAGCATCAGTGTGAAGGCTGGCTCGAAGGATATCTGCTCACCGGAAGGCACGGGTTATTTAACTGCTATGAGGCGTTTATTCATATCATCGACTCGATGTTCAACCAGCATGCCAAGTGGTTGAAAATCAGTGCAGAATTGCCATGGCGGCGGAAAATTGCTTCGCTGAATTACCTGCTCGCTTCGCATGTCTGGCAGCAAGCTCATAATGGTTTTACACATCAAGACCCTGGCTTCATCGATCATGTGGTAAACAAGAAGGCCTCTGTAGTGCGTGTGTACCTTCCTCCCGACGCCAACTGCCTGCTGTCAGTTTGGGATCATTGTTTGAGGAGTCGACATTACGTCAATGTTGTGGTTGCGGGTAAGTACCAGGCGCCTCAATGGTTGACCATGGATGCTGCGATCGAACATTGCACCAAAGGGATTGGCGTATGGCAATGGGCTAGCAGCGATCAAGGCAAGGAACCGGATGTGGTAATGGCCTGCTGCGGCGACGTGCCCACACTCGAGACTCTGGCCGCTGTTTCCATTCTCCGTAAAAATCTGCCCAATCTAAAAATTCGCGTGATCAATGTTGTCGATCTCATGAAACTGGAACCGAATACAGAACATCCGCATGGGCTGAGCGATCAAGACTTCGATGCATTATTCACAAAGGACAAGCCAATCGTTTTTGCGTTCCACGGCTATCCATGGTTGGTGCATCGGTTGACGTACCGCCGTCACAATCACGAAAACATGCATGTTCGGGGCTATAAGGAAGAAGGTACTATCACAACGTACTTCGACATGACGGTTTTAAACGATCTTGATAGATTCCACCTAGTGCAAGATGTGATCAATCGGCTGCCGAAGTTGGGGGCAAGCGGCGCCACGCTGAAGAAGGTGGTACAGGACAAACTCCTCGAGCACAAGCAGTACATCGACAAGCACGGCGAAGACATGCCGGAGATCAGGAACTGGAAGTGGAGCAACCCTACATAATCTAAAACAAAGGAACTCAATGACTTACATTAAGCAGACTCACCACTCACAGGAAGTGCCGGATAACGACACTGTTCAAAAAAGCAATCGTCCTTACTGGAAACGAGTGCATAAAGATTGGCGTTTCTGGATCGCCTTACTTTTGATGATTGCGGCAATGATTATCTATGTGGTGAGCGAAGATTTTGCATGGCTGCCTCGCAACAGGTTGCAGCAGCCGCATCGAACACCCTCAGAAAATAGCGGAGCCCAATAGGCTTACATAACCAAGGAAGTATCGCGAATAAAGATGCGAGTATTAAAAAATATTCGGCGCTGATACTAAGCGTGAGCAATATGATGCAAATCAAAATCAATTTATTGGATGTCGGCAGTGTCATGGCGAATACAATGCAGCATTGGAGAGGCATAAGCATGACACCACGGTTTTAATAGTGTCGGATATGGTTGAAAAATAATCCTCTCTTTGCAAATCGGAGGCATGATGTCGTTACTTTATTATTCTTGAATCTATTCTTCTTACCGTGGAAAAAGTTTGAGATCGTGGGTTCGTAGCGGGGGAGCCAACTCATCCGAACTCAGCCTAGTTGTTGAAGCTCCTTTTGGCGATTTCAGATAATTTTCAATGAAAATAATTTTTAATTTGATTTTTCTTGAAACCTTTACTATTATTAGTCCGTAATACGAAATGAGTCGAATATGCCAAAACTTAGCAAAGACGATATTGTAAGAGCAGAAATTTTAAAAGCTGCTGAACGTGTGTTCCAAAAATGGGGAATCAATAAAACCACGATGGAAGATATTGCCCGCGAAGCAGGTAAAGGAAAGAGTACACTCTATTACTATTATCAGAGTAAAGAGGAAATATTTGATGCCGTAGTAATTATTGAATTTGAAAAGATCCTTCAAAGGGCAAAAGAATTAGCGCAAGAGACTGAAACAGCGAAAGAAAGGCTGATCAAATATATCGTTGAATCAATCAATGAAATGAAAAGCAGGATCAGCACATATACAATTATCCGGGAAGAAATTAGACGAAATCAAAATTTTATTAAAAAACTTCGGGATATATTTCAGCCAAGAGAAGAAAAATATATCCAGGAAATATTAATATTTGGTATGGAAAATAAGGAGTTCACATTTATTAATAAAAGTGAAGTAACGATCGCTGCAAAAACAATCACGGGAATGATACACGCGCTTGAGCTTTATTTATTTTTCGAAAATGACGATACCGCTCAGATTGATATTGCAGCACGCTTTATCGTAAACGGGATTTAATTTTTTTTATCAATAATTCGACCACAATACCGTATTGGTCTAATAATCTAAAGGACTAAATTATGAAAAATAAAAAGAATCTACTTGTCATCTTCTTTCTTGGAATCGCATTTTTAGTGTGGGGTTGTTCCAGTAATTCAGGCAATCAGAATAATGATATTATTAAGGTGCAGATTGAAAAAGTAAAACCCGCCGACGCAAGTCAGGAGCTTGCATACAGCGGAACAATAGAAGAATCAGAAACAATTCCTCTTAGCTTTTCATCTGTAGGGACTGTGTCGAAGGTCTTGGTTTCCGAAGGTGCGGAGGTAAAAAAGGGACAGTTGCTGGCAACATTAGATAATACAACTTATCAGAATGCATACGCGATGGCGCATGCAACCGAGCAACAAGCGGAAGATGCATACAACCGCCTCACAACGATGCACAAGAACGGTAATTTGTCGGAGGTCAAATATGTCGAGGTGGAGACCGGTTTGCAACAGGCAAAAGCCGCCGCGGCAATCGCGAAGAAAAGTTTAGATGATTGCAATTTGTATGCGAAAACGGACGGATTTGTCGGAAAGCGCTCTATCGATCCCGGTATGACCGCAATACCGAATCTCACTTCGATCACTATTGTGAAAATAAACAAGGTGTTTGCACGTGTCGCAGTTGTGGAAGACGAAATTTCTTTGATCCAAAATGGACAGAAAGCAAATATAAATATTGGTGCATTGGGTCACAAAAACTATAATGGTGTGGTGGAAGAAATCGGAGTAGTCGCAGACCCGATAGTGCATACCTATAAAATTAAAATTGGTATTGAGAATACCAATCATGCAATAAAACCTGGAATGATTTGCAATGCTACCATCGAGAGTCCGAACATGGCTCGTGGAGTGGTTGTTCCAAGCCGAGCGGTTATGGTAGATGAGACAGGAAGAAATTTTGTGTATACCGTTTCATCACAAAAGAAAGCGATAAGAAAATACGTTGCCACCGGCGATCTGCTAAACAGCGGTATCGAAGTTGTTGAAGGGTTGCAAGTAAACGAAGAGGTTGTTGTTACAGGGCAGCATAAATTAGTTGATAATGCCTCTGTACAAACGGTGAATCAGTAGAGCGGGGTGAAATAATCGAGTATGAAAAAGAAATTCACATTATTAGAAACCATTATTCATTACAAACAGGTGCTGTATATCTTCACCGCTGTGTTTATTCTGGTTGGAATCGTAGCGCTCATACAAATGCCGCGGGATGAATTTCCGGAGTTTAAAATACGGCAGGGAATAATTGTCGGAATATTTCCCGGCGCATCTTCCCTTCAAGTGGAAGAACAACTGACGACGAAAGTCGAGAATTATCTATTTCGCTACAGCGCAGTCAATCGATCCAGGACATATTCCATTTCAAAAGAAAATGTGATGGTGATTTATGTTGAGATTACGGAGAATGAACCTGATCCAGATGCATTCTGGGTCAAACTTCGCCACGGTCTGAATGAGCTGAAGGGAGAACTTCCTTCCGGCGTGCTTTCACTCACGGCTGATAATGATTTTGGCAATACATCCGCATTATTGCTGGCGGTTCAGTCCGAGACAAAAACATATAAAGAACTTGAAGACTATATAAAACAGTTCGAGAACGACGTGCGAAAAGTACCGTCGGTTTCGCGCGTGAAGCAATACGGTCTGCAGAAAGAACAAATCAGCGTGTATATCGATGACGCAAAGCTGACGCATTACGGCATCAAACCATTAGTGGTGTTTGCGGCGTTGAAACCGCAATCCACGGTTAGCTACTCAGGCGAAATCGATGACGGAAAATATGTCTTGCCGATTCACATTCCGCCGACATACAAATCCGAGCAGGATGTGGCAAATCAAATCGTTTATTCCGATCCATTGGGCAATGTGGTGCGCGTGAAAGATGTTGCCAAGGTTGTGCGCGAATATGAAGTTCCAGATTCGTATATCCGTGTCAACGGAAAGAAATGTCTCATCGTTTCGCTAGAAATGCAAACCGGCAATAACGTTGTACATTTTGGCGAAGATGTAGGCAAGAAAATTGAGAAATTTACTCAATCGCTTCCGGCGGATGTGAAGATTGAAACTATCTCGAACATCCCGGATGCTGTTTCGAAAGCTATCACGAGCTTTATGAAAGAGTTCGCCATTGCGATCGTTGCCGTTATTCTTGTAACGATCATTCTATTGCCACGCCGCGTAGCACTTGTAGCAGCGTCGACTATTCCGATCTCCATTCTTATTACAATCGGTTTTATGTGGATGATCGGAATGGATCTACAGACCGTTTCGCTGGCGGCTCTCATCATTGTGCTTGGAATGGTAGTGGATAATGCCATTGTCATTATTGACAACTATGTGGAGAAACTCGATAACGGTATTTCACCGCACGATGCAGCATCGCAAAGTGTGACCGATCTCTTTGGGTCGGTATTCTCAGCGACACTCATCCTCATTTTCTGTTTTGTGCCGATCATTTTCTTTATGAAGGGTGAGGGTGGTGATTTTACTCGTTCTTTACCCTCCACAACGAGTATCGCGTTGTTTACTTCACTCTTTGTATCGGCTGTATTGGTACCGCTCTTATGTTATACGTATATCAAATTCGGCATCAAGGGTGATTTGCACAAAGGGAAAAAGGCCGCTTTTCTTCAATGGATCCAGAATTTTTATAATGGAGTTTTAGAGAACGCATTTCGCAGAAAAACACTTATAGTGCTCGTTGGCGTTGTGTCGTTTGTCATTGGACTTGCGATTCTTGCTATTTCGCCACAGCAGTCGTTCCCACAGATCGAACGGAACCAATTTGCTGTCGAGGTGTTTTTACCGGAAGGTAGTTCGCTTCAGCAAACAGATGCAGTTATGAAAGACCTTGAAGAATGGCTCCAAAAAGATTCCCGCGTAAAAGTCGTAACATCATTCGTGGGAACAAGTTCGCCGCGATTTCATGCGATCTATGCACCGAATTTCCCGGCAAAAAGTTATGGACAACTTGTGGTGTTGACTGAATCCAATAAAGCAACAGAGAAAATATTGGATGAATACAGCATCCAATGTGCAGGCCGATACCCAAATGCGGAAGTTAAATGGAAACAATTGGAACTTGAAATGGCAAAGGCTCCCATAGAAATCAGAATTTCAGGTGACAGCCTTGAGGCAATCAAACGGGTTGCCTGTCAGGTGGAAGATATGCTCCGGCCTGTAGAGGGACTTACATGGATTCGTACGGACTTCAAGCAGCCGCTGCAGACGATCGATCTTGCTATCAAGAAGGATGAAGCGGCACGGCTGGGATATAACAATATGCTGCTGGGTTATTCGCTCATGGTCGGTACGAAGGGATTTCCTGTATCGACAGTCTGGGAAGGTGATTACCCGGTGAACGTAACGCTGAAAGTGGATAAGAAAGTAAAAACGCAGCCGAGCGATATCATGAATCAATATGTCACATCGCCGTTCCTCGTCTCGTCTGTTCCGGTGCGTCAGCTTGCAACGCTGAAACCCGGATGGACCGAAGGTGAAATTATCCGCCGCAATGGAGTACGCACGATAACGGTACAGGCAGATTTGAAGCGCGGACTCTTTGCGTTGCCGATCTTCAATAAATTGAGACCGCAAATCGAAAAACTGCAACTGCCGGAAGGCGTCAGCATTTCATACGGCGGCGAATATCAGGACAATATCGAATATATAACGCCATTCTATTATGCTCTCGCCGTGAGCGTTGTTATCATTTTTTTGATACTCATGATTCAATTCCGGAACATCAAGACCGCATTATTAATAATGCTGACGATGCCGTTAAGTATTTTTGGCGCGGCGCTGGGTGCCTTTATTACTCGTTATCCATTTGGTGTTACGGCGTTTATCGGACTTATCGGTTTGATGGGTATCGTAGTGCGGAATGGAATCATTTATGTCTCGTATGCGGAAGAACTTCGCCATGAACATGGGAACTCGCTGGAAGAAGCGGCAATCTCAGCCGCAAAACGCAGAATGCGTCCGATATTTCTTACTGCCGCAGCGGCAGCAGTGGGTGTCATACCAATGATTGCCAGCGGTTCTTCGTTATGGGGTCCGCTCGGTGCAGTTATTTGCTTCGGATTGATTTTTGGGCTGGTATTGTCGCTGCTGGTTCTACCGGTGCTCTATTATCTTTTCCATCGATCAGATTTTAATAAAGTTGAAGAAGAAAGTGAAACTGTATGAAGAACACATCTCTCTATTATATGTTAATAGCTGCCGTGATGTCTTACCATGCAGCCGCACAAACCAAGCTTACGCTAGAAGAAAGCAAACAGCTTGCACTGCAGAACAACGCCAAGATAAAAAATGGCGCGCTGGAAATAGAGTCAGCGCAGCAAACAAAAAAGGCAACGTTCACAAATTTCTTTCCATCCATCAGTGCCAGCGGAGCAATGTTTGAAGCGCAGAAGAACCTGATGGAAATATCCACGCAAGGCGGAAATCTTCCGGTGTATGATGGAAATCTGGCAAATCTCAGATCTGCGACACAGTTTGCGTATATGCCGGCTTCAACTATGGGACTACTGAAATCGGGAACGTTTGGCATGGTCACAGCTGTTCAGCCGATATTTGCCGGCGATAGAATCTGGAATGGAAATCGATTGGCGTCGCTGGGCGAAGACGTAAGTAAAGAGAAGAATCGCCTTTCACACAATGAAGTTCTATTGAAAACAGAAGAGCAGTACTGGCTGGTCGTTTCGTTAAACGAAAAGTTCAAGACCATACAGCGCTATGAAGAACTCCAAAACAGTCTGTTGGCACAAGTGGAAGATGCGTATAAATCCGGACTTGTTTCCAGAAACGATGTGCTGAGAGTAAAAGTAAGACGCAGTGGAGTGCTTCTTAATAAATCTAAATTGGAAAATGGAAAGAAACTTGCAACAATGGCATTTTGTCAGTATATCGGCATACCGTACGATTCAACTCTGGTGCTTTCCGATTCATTGTTTATTGATGGTCTTCCACAGTCACACTATGTGGATCATACGGAAGCGTTAAAGAACAGATCGGAGTACATTCTCTTGCAGGCATCGGTTCGCGCAGAAGAATTGCAAAGCGACATGAAGCTTGGCGAGTATCTTCCGGAGGTCGCTGTCGGTGTCAGTGGATTGTATATGAAGCTTGATGAAAGCAACGACAGAACACTGGGAATGGTCTTTGGAATGGTCTCTATTCCAATCTCAGGTTGGTGGGAAGCTTCGCATACATTGGAAGAACGAAGCATAAAGGAAAAAATTACGGAAAATAATATGAAGGACAACTCCGAACTGCTTCTGCTTCAAATGCAAAAAGCCTGGCAGGATTTCACTGATGCGTACAAACAAGTACTATTGAGTGAGGAAGCGAAAGCGCAGGCAGAAGAAAATCTAAAAGCGAATCAGGATAGTTACAATAACGGCATGAGCAATCTTTCTGATTTGCTGGAAGCGCAAGCATTGCAACAGCAGATGAATGATCAGCTTACAGATGCCAAAGCAAGTTATCGAAGCAAACAGATCACCTATTTGCAGGTAACAGGAAGGTAGTTGTATATTTTCGCATTCTGTGTTTTATTTGTTTGCACAAGTTTGAAATCGTGGGTTCGAAGCGGGGTCAAGAAAAAAAAGAGGCCGAATCTTTTCAAAAATAACCTCTCGTGTAGCGGGGGAGGAAACTCATCCGAACTCAGCCTAGTTGTGGAAGCTCCATGTAACGAATTCCAATAAAAAAAAGAGAATATTCTTCCCCTGCTACTTAATGAAAATCCTTATTTTAGGTTCATAGAACAAGTTTAAATAACGCCTCTCCTTATTTTAAGTTCTTCCGTGATTTGGCGAAACCGGCATGGATGTGCATTCGTCCAATGAATGGATGATTATCAGCCATTGAATGGTTGATAATCATCGCTTATTTTTAAGGTTGTACCGGTAAACTCTCAATGCGTTCGCTTGCCTTTTATATACAAAAGTATATATTTGTATAGAAAAGTGTATAAACAGATGCGCAAAGGAATTATGATTATTTACCATATACTTGACGAGGTTTTTCGGAACGGTTCGCGAGTAGCAGTCTTGCGTTCGTTGTTGGACACAAACTCCGGTTATACAGGTAACAAAGTGGCCCGACTCTCAGGAATGCATCCCCTTTCTGCTTTGAAAGCATTAACGGTACTTGAGCAACTGGGTATCGTTCATAGACAAAGAGGCGGCAGGGACCACATTTTTACGCTTAATCGCAGCCATTATTTAGTACAATATGTTATTATACCAATCTACAAGGCAGAACAGGAATTGCTCAAAGAAATCACTCGTACGATTGCTGCACTGTTGAAACGTTCTGTGCTCAATGCAACGATATTTGGCAGTATTGCAAAACGGACAGAGACAGCGATGTCCGATTTTGATCTTTGTTGTGTTGTGAAAACAGAATCACAAAAAGAATTAGTGCGAAATCTGTTAAATTCCAATAGCCGGAAACTACATCAAACATTCGGGATCAAAGTTGCGCCGATGCTCTTTACGCTCAGGGAGATGAAAGCTAAATCAAAAACCCTTCTTATTCGGGATATAGCAGCACATGGCCTCGACATCGTAGGGAAGGAATTAAAGGTTCTTCTTCATGACTAAACAACGCGGTGTAAAGACAGTCGATCGATCAAAGTTCAGAGAATATCAGCGGATTGCACAGCATTTTTATGATGCAGCATAGGATTCTGTTGACCTGGAATATTGGACAGCAGCAGCCGTTTTGATCGTCCATGCCGCGATCGCTTATGCGGATGCTCTCTGTATTAAAATATCAGGACAACGAAGTGTAGGAGAAAGTCACGAACACACAGTTACAATTCTTGAAGAGCATGTTGCCGGAGAAGATGAAAAAACGAAAGCTCTCAATCAACTCAGGCATATCATTGAAGAAAAAACACGTGTTTCATATTTAGGCGAAATGATTTCTCCTGCACAGACTAAAGAGCTTTTAAAACGATTGGAAAGATTCAGAGAATGGGTGCTCAGTATCTTAACGCGATGAAGATGCTGGAAGCTGAAATGAAAAAGAAGTTTCTGCGCGGCATCGTTTTGTACGACGGAAATGAAGTCATTCCGTTTGAGAAGAATCTGTATGCCGTTCCGATACAGGCATTATGGGCGTAGCAAAGATATGTATATTAGAAGTGTGCCAGAAATTAGAACAGATATTCTGATGCAGAAAAACAGGAGATTTGTTTTTATGTAGTGTGTAGCTTTTCCAGCGACGAAATAATAATAATGCGAATAATTAAAATATAAGCTTTCTATTATTGGTGGTTGATTTCTCGAATGGCTGGATACAAAGGTTGAACAAGAGGCGAGCTTTGCATAACTTCTTTACAGATGTCGATTGGGGATTAAGCAACTTGCCGATGGTATTTAACAAGATTTCAATACTATTAAGTAAGAACAAAGTTGATTGCAAAGAAGCTAAGGGTTTGGTAGATTAGTACTAACAAACCATCATTACCCGTTAGATATAAAAAATGGCAAAATTAAAACAAAAAAAGAACATTCAATATAAGCATGTTAACCGCACAACAAAAACGCGAGTAGCAGAGCAACAAGCAGAGTATAGAAGTAAGGTTTCTTCTTCTCAGTCAAGTTTATCACTTCAAGCAAATAGGAAGAATAGTTCGTCTGATTTAATGGATATTAGTGAAGCTGCTAAATGGGCTTCAGTACATATTGGGAAAAATGTAACGCCATCTAATATTTCCTATCTAATTCAATACGGCAGAATTAAAAAGTTTGGCGATAACGGTTTTACACAAATATCCAGGAAGGAATTAACATCGTATTATAGTTCTTTTAATGGCCATAGAGAATTGTCGTGGAAAGATCAACTCGGCAAAGATTTGAACTGGGCGCTTTCGTTCGATCAATACAAAGAAGCCGAAACCACTAAACATGTTCATCGCCTGCATCCTTACAAAGGTAAATTTATTCCTCAGCTTGTGGAGTACTTTCTTGATAGTCATACGGATAAATTTAAAAAGGAAGTGTATTTCCATAAAGGTGATATTATTCTCGATCCGTTTTGTGGAAGCGGAACAACGCTTGTACAGGCAAATGAATTGGGAATGCATGCTGTCGGTATCGATATTTCTACCTTCAATGCACTAATTAGCAACTGCAAGATTACAAAGTTTGATTTGATTGATGTTCAGGAAGAAATAAACAGAATTACATTTGCATTGACAGTATTTCTTGCCAACTCTCATACAGTGGATTTTGAAGAGAAACTCCTGCAGGCATTGTACAAATTTAATAACGAATATTTTCCTGTACCGGAATATAAATACAAAGTAAAACGGGATGAGATTGACGAGGAATCCTACGGGCCGGAAAAAGCAAAAGAATTTTTACCAGTCTTCCAGAATCTTGTAAAAGAATACAAAATAATAATTCGGCAGGATAAAGAAGATACATTTTTGGATAAATGGTATTCCCCACATGTTCGCAATGAAATTGAATTTGTTTTTGATGAAATTAAAAAGATCAAGAATGCCGAAACGAAGAAGATCATTACGATCATATTAAGTCGTACAATCCGTTCCTGCCGCGCAACAACACATGCCGATCTGGCAACGCTTCTCGAACCGGTTACAGCTACATATTATTGTGCAAAGCATGGAAAAATGTGCAAGCCGCTCTTTTCTATTCTCAAATGGTGGGAAACATATACAAAGGATACCATAAAACGTCTCGCGGATTTTGGAAAACTGCGAACAGAAACATTTCAGTATTGCCTTACAGGCGACAGCCAGAATATCGATATTATTAAGCAGATCGAGGAACGCAATTCTGCGTTCGCAGCTCTTATTAAGAAGAAAAAAATAAAAGGCATATTTTCTAGCCCGCCGTATGTTGGATTGATTGATTATCACGAACAACACGCTTACGCCTACGACTTATTCGGATTTAAACGTCAGGATAAGTTAGAAATTGGTCGCATGGAGGATGGACAGGGAAGAGAAGCAAAAGAAAATTATGCCAAAGGTATTGCGGAGGTCTTAAAAAACAGCCAACGCTTCCTTACTAAAGATTATGATGTCTTTTTAGTAGCAAATGATAAATGGAATCTGTATCCAACGATTGCAGAACGAGCTGGAATGAAGATTGTGAACCAATACAAACGCCCAGTGCTTAACCGAACAGAAAAAGATAAAGGTGCGTATTCAGAAATTATTTTTCATTTGAGAGGGAAAACTTAATGGATAGTATTATTAAATCTCACTTAAGCAATTTTGCCGATAAATTGGGATTTCCTAGTGATATCAAAGAATCAAACATATTTGAATATTTTGCCACTTATTCATTACTAACCCATGAGGTCAATAATACCTTATCAAAAAATGATCTAGAAAATTTATCAGTTGGTGGTGCAAAAGGAGTGGATTCAATAGCAATATGTATAAATGATAAAATCATATTCGATAGTGAAGAAATCGATAATTACGAAGGTCAGACATTTAATGTAGATATTTATTTTTTCCAGGCAAAGGTATCTGAATCGTTCAGTGATTCTGAGACCGGGAATTTTTTAGATGTCGTTATTGATTTTTTTAATGATACCCCAGTATATAATATTCCAGAATTTATTCCATTTAGAGAAATATTTTTAAGATTGCTAGCTAAGATAGGCAATATTAGCAAATTCAGATTGAATTGTTATTATATCACTCTCGGAGTAAAACAAGAAAACGAAACAACAATAGATAAAACGATACAGATAAAAAAGCAATTATTAGAGTCTTTAGCATTGTTCACGGAGATAAAAATTGAACTTGTTGATAAAGCAAAACTAATAAGTAAACATAAGAGGGCAATCAAGCCACTTCAAGCAACATTTAAATTTGAAAATAAGACGCAGTTAAGTAACATTTCGAATGTTGATGAAGCTTATATTGGCTTCATTCCATTTTCAGAATTTAAAAAGCTAATAATGGACGAAGAAAACGAAAAAATAAAAAGCCTGTTTAACGATAATTTAAGAGACTTTTTAGGACTGGAGAATTCGGTGAATGAAGGGATTAAGAAGTCTATCGAGAATGCGCGATTCAGTGAATTTTCTCTTCTAAATAATGGAATTACAGTTATTGCAGATTTGAATTCAGGAAAAGGCAATACGCTAATTCTTGAGAACTATCAAATTGTTAATGGTTGTCAAACATCTAATGTATTATTCGAATGCCGAAAGACAACTGGCATTGAAAACGCCCTGATTCCGCTTAAGGTTGTAATTACGACAGACGCAAAACTGAGGGATTCGATTATTTTATCAACAAACAGCCAATCACACATCACAGAAGAACAATTATTTGCTCTCACGGAATTTCAGAAGACTCTTGAAGATTATTATATATCTCAAAATAAAACCGATAACTTATATTATGAAAGAAGAACAAATCAATATGCTAATTCGGTAATATCACGAACAAATATTATTGAGATAAAAGAACAAATTAAGTCCTTTATGGCAATGTATTCCGATATTCCTCATATTGTTGCAGGAAACATTGGTAAAGTAATAAAGAATTACAATGGTAATTTTTTTAAAAAGGACCACGATCCACTACCCTATTATTTAGCTGGTTTACTTTCGTCAAAGTGGGAAGTGTTGCAAAAAAGCGAAAATAAATATCGGGCATTTAATAAATATCGCTATCATCTTTTTATGGGATTTAGATATTTGGTTGAAAAAATCTCTTTTAATGAAAAATATCTAAAGGATGTAAAGATATATTCAATTAAGGAGAATGACAAAGTAATCTCATGTTATGTTGATTTATTTGACAACTTGAGAGACTCGACTAAGTTTAAAAACATCATAGATATTGCCATCGATATATTAAAAAAATCTCCTTATAATCGCGCTAAAGGAGCATATTCAAATCCAATCACACAAAGTTATGTCGCAAATCTAAAGACATATAAAACCAATGCCACAACAAAATCAACAAATTGAAGTCGTATTAAAAACATGTCTTCGCAATAAATTTCAAAACTACAATCCCGAACCGGCATCAATGCCATTTCATACCCGTTTGCTTGGTAAGGATCGTCTGGCGTTGTATTCGTTCATACATTCTCTTAATACAAATTTTGGAACAACTATATTTGAACCAGTTGCTCTTACGTTAGCAAAAACAAAATTAAAATCAGCTCAATCTCAAACTATAGCTGGTACGCAAATAAGCGAAGATGCACAGAGAATTATCCAAAATATTATGGATGATCTTACTACAGCACGAACATCGCCAAATAAACAAAATGAGATCGAATTGATTCGTGAAGTATGCCAAAAGGGTGATATGCATACTGTCCATCCTACGAGAGTTGACGTAAAGCTCGAGAGTGATACTGGTGAATTATTCCTTTTTGATATAAAGACAGCAAAACCAAATGCAGGCGGCTTTAAAGAATTTAAACGAACATTATTAGAGTGGATTGCTGTGACGCTTGCTACAAATCCTACAGCTCAAGTAAATACACTTATTGCTATTCCATATAATCCATATGAACCAGAACCATACTCCCGTTGGACAATGAGAGGTATGATTGACCTTGAGAAAGAATTAAAAGTTGCAAAGGAATTTTGGGATTTCATCGGCGGCGAAGGTGCTTACGAAAACCTTCTTGGTTGCTTCGAACGTGTTGGAATAGAATTACGAGGTGAGATTGACACGTACTTTGAAAAATTTAAGTCACTCAAATGATTCCAACTTTTCGCTGAATGGCTGCAAATACGTTGGAAGAAGTGATTTAGGGGAACGATTACAAAATGGCAGATTCAACTATTGCATTAAAAGATGTTGAAAATTGGATACGTAACGAATTCCTTCCCAAGAAGTATCACCAGGTCTTCTCAAAACGCAAATTAGGCGTACAGTCCGGCGGAGTGTTATGAACCCCCCAATCCCCCCTTTCTGAAAGGGGGAGAAAAGGGGGTTATCAAAATTATGACTGAAGCGTTTAATAAAGAGGAATTAAAAGCACGAAGAAGATCACTTCGCAAGAACATGCCGATAGCAGAAGTTTTACTCTGGTCTAAACTAAAGAATAAACAGATACTTGGAGAGCGATTTCTTCGACAATATAGTGTCAATCAATATGTGCTCGATTTCTATTGTCCACGGTTGAAGTTTGCCATTGAAGTCGATGGCGATTCACACTTTATGCCAGGCGCACAGGAGCAAGACAAAGCACGTCAGGAACACATTGAGGCATTTGGAATACGGTTTCTCCGTTTTACTAACGAGGATGTTTGTAAGAATGTCGATGGAGTATGTCAGAATGTGTATAATGCTGTTGACGAGTTAAGGAAGAGGTAGCATAATATTATGGCAGACTCAACTGTAGCAACAAAAGATGTTGAAAATTGGATACGGAACGAATTTCTTCCCAAGAAATATCACCAAGCTTTTGCAAAACGCAAATTAGGTGTACAGTCCGGCGGCGAATTTGAATGCGACGCGGTTTCTGAAGATGGAAAGATTGTCTGTTTTATTTCAACAAGCTCAAGCAAGACAGCCGATGAAAAACCCGACACGGGTGTGATTGCGAAAATCCGGGATAATGCTTTTTGGGCAGGTTCCCTCAGTGAAAAACCGCAGGAAATTGTGTTTGCATTTACAGATAAATCAATGGTCGAGCTTATCAAGCAAGAAAAAGAGAATGGACGCTTCCCAAAGCACATTAAGACGATTCTTGTGAAATTACCGGCAGAGCTTGAAGCGAAGTGACGTTGTGTTATTTCTTTTGTCTTGACACAAAAGAAATAACGAAAGAAAAAGTCAAGACTTACGAAAAATATGTGTAAAACAGCGGCTCGCAACGTGTACAAAATAAACTCGCGATGAAAAGTGTCGCTCAAACAGTATTTTGTGCTGATGCATCTCTCGCCTTGTTTTACATACATATTTTTCTGAGGTCGGGAAAGAACGAAGAAAGATTTAGCGGGTAAAGTAAAAAGATTCATGAGTTAATGATAGCAGGCCTCCGGCTCGGCAGAGCTTGAAAAGAAGCTTGCGGAGATGAAGAAGATGGCGGCGGAGGAAGTATCAAGATAGAAGAAATAAAGGATCAGTATGGAAGAACCAAAGCAAGAAGCACAACCCACCATCGGCGAATATCAGGGCAAACCAATCATTCGTATCCCAACCGTCGATAATCCAAATCCCGAAACTACCTGGCACTGGCTCTCATTTGGTAAGAATAAAGCGAAGGCGATTGTTAAATATTACGAGGCAATCAAAAAGTTTGCGGAAGAGTGATCTGCCATGTTGATAAAAAAACTCAGCTCTAAGTGGACTGAGTTCGGGATGCGCGTATTTTGCGTCCCGCTGTTTTCCAAGCGGGATAGCGGGGTCCCGTTAAAAAAGCGGGACTCCGTTCCAATTCCAATCATCCCATTACTCCAAAACGAAGATGCCCCGGACAAGCCGAGGCATTTACATTCTTAAATCTTCAATCTATCAATCTAAAATCTTTTGTAACGGAGAAGCGCCACGTAACGTCGGGAATAATTCTCACTCCCTCTTTTTTGCTCGAAACACCCGCTTTTTATTGGGAAGAGTCATCTTTTCTGTTTAATGACAAATCATTCCTTCCTGTTCGTCTTCTAGAACTGCCAAGCGAATCCCTTAACGGGAATCTGCCTTGTATGTTGTTTTTAAACTTGTTACAGCACAACAACAACGTTTTAGAAAAATCAATTAAAACTAAAATCTACGCCCAGGTCACGGCGGGTCGCCTAATTATTTTTTTTTCACAACTATTGACATTAACTCATTTTTATACTAATATGGTTAATATAATTAACTTGTTTATATTAGTATCAATATTTATTTTTAAACATAAAACAATGGACAATACAATGGACAATACAACTTTAACACCGGAAGAAAGTCTCTTGTTAATTACAAAGACAATTGAAGAGACTAAACAAAGATTTAAAGAAAATGGCCACATTTTTATTTTGTGGGGCAGTATAACATTTTCAGTATTTTTTCTTCAGTATTTTTTTGTACTAACAGGATTATACAAGCTATTTGACATAATCTGGACTACTATCTTATTTCCGCTTGGGGCGATCTATACATTTATATATGTTAGAAAAAATGTAAAAAAGAAAAATCTACCCACTACTATCATCGGTAGGATAGTAGGAACAATGGGATGGACGATGTTTTTTAATATATTGATATTAAGTTATTTTTTTAGACAACAACTTGGTGATGCCCTTGCTCCGATATTTTTAGTTATACTTGCTTTGTTTATAATTGTTACCGGAGCATCCATTAAATTTAAGCCGCTATTCATTGGAGGTATCTTACTGAATATAATCGGACTCGGTTCTTTCTTTATTAGCAGGGATTATCATGGGCTTAGCATGATGTTAGGAGGGTTAGTAGGATTGATCATTCCGGGAATATTACTCAATAGGGCAGATAGGAAAGAACATGTTTAACGATTTAGATCCCATATTACACTCGCAGCTTCGATTGTCAATAGTTTCTATTTTAATGACCGTTGATGAAGCCAATTTTACTTTTATACAAGAAACTACCAAAGCTGCGGCAGGCAATATAAGTATCCAGATAAAAAAATTACAGGAGGCGGAATATGTTAAAGTTAAAAAAACATTCAAAAATAATTATCCAAATACCACCATAGCAATTACAAGTAAAGGGATAAAAGCATTTGAGGATTATGTCAATAATCTAAAAAAATATATAAACCCAAAAAAGTAAATTTTTTTTACCATATTGGTTAATATTATTAACTACTTAATAGGATTAATTATGAAAACAACAATATTTATTTTAATGATTTCCATCCTGATTTTTATCCTGCCTTCTTGCAGTTTTGAGGCATCAGGGAAAATAGAAAGAACGAAATTTGCCGAATTAAGAGATTCGGTATTTTCAAGATTTATTAAAATAAAAGAGGATACAACAAACTTTGAGGATTGTATAATAATAAAACCATTGAATAAAGTTTTGATGGGTACTTTCATTAATATCAAGTTAGATCATTTGCCGCAAAATAAAAAAATTACATTACATGCCTATCGTAGAAAATGGGAAGATCTTATTTATTCATTTGCCTGCTTTAAGACCGATAGCAAAGGACAAATACAACTCAATAAAGATAAGCCAATATCAGCAACTTATTCAGGTGTCGATTCTTTGGGTATTTTTTGGTCTATGACAAAACCAACCTATAGAAATGAAGAGTTACCATTTGAAATAAAAAATCTGAAATTGAATACGATATATTTTCAATTAGAAGTAGACGGAAGAATATTTTCAAAAGATGAACTTCAGCTAATGTTAGAAACACCTGATATTTATTGTGAGGAAATAAGAAATAAAGATATGGTTGCAAATTACTATTATCCTAAAAACAAACAAAACGTACCACTTATTATTATGTTAGGTGGTTCGAATGGTGGAATGAGAGAAGTAGATGATCGCGCTAAAATAATTTCTTCTCATGGTTATGCAGTACTGGCCTTAGGTTATTTTGGCATGGAAAATCTTCCAGAGAACCTTGAAAGAATACCTCTTGAATATTTTTTTAACTCAATCAATTGGGCCAAAGAAAAAAAATTCATTGATACTAATAAGATTGTAATTGTAGGCGTTTCAAAAGGTGGAGAAGCTGCTTTATTGGTAGCATCCATGCGCAGAGATATTAAAGGCGCAATAGCATTCGTACCAAGTAATGTTAGATGGCAGGGAATACCCAATGGACCTAGTTTTATAAGTAAATCATCATGGACGTTGAATGGTAAAGATCTTCCTTACCTTAAGTGTAGCTTTAGTTTTTCATTTTTTTGGAAATATATCTGCAAATCTAAACAGATAGAAATGCGTGAAATCTTTAAACCTATTATTACTGAGGATAAATCAAAAATTGACCCTGCACTTATTGAAGTTGAAAAAATAAACGGTCCCATTTTACTGGTTGCGGTGAAAGATGATAAAATATGGCCATCGTATGATATGTGCCAGATGATGAAAAATCGATTAGATAGTTTAAAATTTGAACATCAAATTGAGTGTTTATATTATGATAATGCCGGGCATCTTATTTTTTTGGCACCTGATCTTATGCCAACTATAGATTATAAATATCAGCAAGTAGCAGTGGGAGGTAAGGATTCAGAGAATTCTGCTGCACAAATTGATTCATGGAATAAAATGATTGGTTTTCTTCAAACATATTTTCCTGTAGAATAATATTATAAACTACTTAAAAGGATTAATCATGAAAACCACAATATTTATTTTAACGATTTCCATCCTGATGGAATTTTGTTTTGCTCAAAATAACCCGCAAAAGTTTGATGGGCAGATTATGAAAAACACATTTAACAAAGACAGCATTTCGGTATTAGACTTCTATCGCCAGTATAGTTCATTTACCGATCCTGGAGAATATGTATATTTGTATAAGAATCTTCCTGATTCGTTGCCTGAACTTTGCAGTCTAATCAAATCTCAGTTTATTCATCCCATCGTAGAATTACCACAATATCGCGATCAAATTCCTAAAGAAAGATGGAATGAGACAGAAAAGTATACAACAGTTAAATCGGTTCTGCAGGGACTTCTATCCTATGACTCCAGGGGTTTTGTGAAAGACCGGAAACCTAAAGATCGATTAGTTTTAGGTTGCCGGGAAAATTCCCTCTTACTGGCATCTATACTTAAATATCGCGGCATTCCAGCCAGGGTCCGTTACGGAAACGCTGCGTATTTAATACCCGGATTTCATACGAATCACGTAATCTGTGAAGTATGGAACAAAAATAATCAGCGTTGGATGCTTGTGGATCCAAGCACAAATATGATTGATTTCAGCAGAGAAAAATTTGCTTTTGGCAACGATTCATGGTTGAAAATGGAAAAGGGGGAAATAGATCCAAATCTGTATGGGATACCAGGCAAATTTAGCAATAATAACGGATTGGTTACAATAGCAACTATGGTTTGCGTGGATTTAGCCTCTGTATTAGGGAACGAATATACAGTATATCAATATGCACCAATTGTTGATTATGCTTTCGATAACAATAAAAAATTACCAGAAGATCAAATAGAAATCCTAAACAGGATCAGCAAATTAATGAAATCGTTCAACGCTGAAAATCTTTCGAAATTACAAGAGATTTATGACAATACACCTCAAATTCAAATTACAAAAACATTTGTATTCGATGTCTCTTCATTACTATCTCATAATTTTGATACAAAAACATCAGAGAACGATCCGGAAGTTAAAAATACTTCAAAAAATAACCCGGATATTGAATTTGTGAATATACCGGCAGGAACATTCACAATGGGAAGTCCTTCTTCAGAGAAGGGAAGAAAAGATGACGAGATACAGCATCAAGTTACACTGAAAGCTTTTAAAATGAGCAAGTATACTGTAACCTTTGAGCAATACGATTTATTTTGTGAGGCAACAGGAAGGAAAAAACCTTTTGGATTTAAACGTGGAAACATGCCGGTATCACAAATAACATGGTACGATGCCGATGCATTTGCCAAATGGATGGGCTGCAGGCTGCCAACAGAAGCTGAGTGGGAATATGCTGCCCGTGCAAATACTACAACTCCTTTTTATACCGGCGATAGCCTTACATTAGGTCAGGCATATTTTAATAATAAATCAGGAATGGAAGCCATGCCCGTTGGAAGTTTTCCGCCCAATGCATATGGTTTATACGATATGCACGGTAATATTGGAGAATTGTGCAGTGATTGGTATAGCGAATATGATTTAAAAGATACATCAAATCCCAAGGGACCGGAAACCGGCGGACAAAAAGTTCTCCGTGGTGGTGGGTTTTGGGTATCAGCACAGGAATGTCGGTCAGCTAGCCGTGTCGGTGTTCCTCCAGGAAACAGGGGTGCAGGAATTAGTTTTAGGATAGTTAAAGATAAATAATAAAAAAGAGACCACATGATTAATGTGTCAAATCTTAGAAAAACATTCGATACCATTGACGCGTTGAAAGGTATTTCGTTCAACATTCAACAAGGTGAATGTTATGGACTTTTAGGTCCCAATGGTGCAGGAAAAACAACTACGATCTCCATCATGAGTACCATAGTAGAACCAAATGAAGGAGAGGTAAGTATTGCCGGATATGCTTTGAAAAAGAATCCGTTGGAATGTAAGAAGAACATTGGCGTTGTTACACAGGAAATAGCACTTTATAATGAGCTCTCGGCTTATGATAACCTACTGTTTTGGGGAGGCTTATATAATGTTCCGAAACTAGAATTGAAAGTACGTATTGATGAAACAGTAAACCTGCTCGGGCTGACCGACAGAAAGAATGATAAGATAAAAACATATTCCGGTGGAATGAAACGCAGAATTAATATTGCTTCTGCATTGCTACACAGACCTAAAGTCCTTTTCATGGATGAACCCACTGTCGGAATTGATCCTCAGAGCCGGAATTTGATTTTTGAAGTGGTGGAAAAACTGCATAGAGAGGGTATAACAATTGTTTATACCACTCATTATATGGAAGAGGCTGAACGTTTGTGCAATCGTATCGGAATTATTGACAACGGAGAAATCATTGCGCAGGGAACATTGGATGAATTAAGGACATCGGGTTCGATGAAAGAAACCGTTGTAATTTCTTTTACTAATCTTTCGGATGAGCGCTTCAATGTAATCGCAAATGATTGGAAAGATCTCCAACGTTCCGATGATGCAATCCATTTTTATTCCATGAATATTCAGGTTGATTTATCGAAAATAATATTAAAGTGCAGTGAAGTCGGTCTTGACATCAGGCATATTGATATCCGAAAAATAAACCTTGAAACTATATTCTTAAGTTTAACCGGTAGACAACTGAGAGACAAATGATAAAACTAGTAAAGAAAGATTTGAAATTATTTTTCAGTAATAGGCAAGACATGATGCTTACTTTTGTATTGCCCATAATATTTATTACACTCTTTGCTTTTGTTTTCGGGAAAATGAACAATTCTGAAGAAAATCATTTAGCGAGTCTTGTTCACTCGGTGGCAGGTACATCAGTCATGATGCTATTATTTTCAGTTGCGGGAATAGGTGGAAGTCTTTTGGATGAAAAGCAGGAAGGCATGTTGAAGAAGTTACTTTGCTCACCCATACCTCCTAACTATATCCTTTTTGGGAAATTAGCATTTGCTAATATTATTTCCATTATTCAGTTGTCCATCATGTTTATTTATGCCTGGCTGATTTTTGGCTTAGACATTATGCATCATCTCCCTTCTCTTGTACTTATGATTTTTACAATAGCCTTTGCCTGTTCCGGTTTCGGTGTAGTTCTTGCCTCATTTGCTAAAACACGCCAACAGGTGCAGGGATTTTCAACCATAATTGTACTTGTTATGAGTGCCATCGGAGGTAGTATGATTCCTTTATTTGCAATGCCGGAAATTATGCAAAAGATCGCTGTTGTTTCGGTTAATTATTGGGGCATACAGGGGATTTATGATATCTTCTGGAAGCATGTTCCGTTAACAGATATTACATTCTTATCAAGAGTTTTTGTTTTAATTGGCATTGGAACTTTTTTGAATTTCATTGCTCTTCAGATGTTCAAGAAAAACATTTTAAAAATTGCTTAAATGGGCAAATGTGAACATTCTTTATCCTAAAGTAGCGGGGGAGGGTCCCGCTTGAGCAGCAGCGGGATTTCACCCGTCACACTTCGTGTGTCGGGATCAAATTCGATTTCGATCATCCTGTTACTACGAAAAATAAAAAATCCCGGACAAGCTGGGAATTATTTATTTTTTGTAGCGGGGGAGGGAACCTAACCAAACTCAGTCCAGTTGTTGAAGCTCCTTTCAGCGATTTTATGTAATAATTTAGGTTGCCCGAAAATGAAAAATTTACCTTTTGATTATTTGGTTCGACTATCATTTTCGAAGCCTAATTGAGTTACAATCAGATTATGAAACTGTCGCAATTTCTCTTAGGACAGTTCGATCATATTCACGTCTCCTCTTTTTCATCTTTATTTCATATAATTTATGTAAAATATACTCATTGATTAGCTTATGCGTATTCTTATCATAGAGGACGATCCGAAGTTTTCTGCTTCCCTTGCGAAACATTTGCGTGCAGAGCGGTTCGCTGTGGATATAGCAGCTACTGGAAAGCGGGGAGAGGAACTCGCTTTTGTTAACGAGTATGATGTTATCCTTTTAGATATTATGTTACCAGATCAGGATGGATGGATTACCTGTGCACATTTAAGACGTGAAAAATTATCGACCCCTATCTTAATGCTTACAGCTTTGGATGACGTAGAAGATAAAATCCAGGGACTTGATGCAGGAGCCGATGATTATCTTCCGAAACCATTTCATATCGGTGAATTACTCGCACGCATTCGTGCATTGACACGAAGGAAGACAGATGCACGAACCTCTATAATAGAAAAATATGGATTGTGTCTAGATCGTTCTACTCATCGTGTCACAAGTGGTGGTAAAAAGATATTGCTTTCTGCAAAAGAATTTGCGCTATTAGAACTGTTCATGATGCATCCGGGAAAAATTCTAAGCCGCGAAACCATTTCTGAGCATGTCTGGGATATGAATTTTGAGCCACGCAGCAATGTCATTGAATCATTCGTTCGATTCCTTCGACAAAAAATTGATCCCATAAAAGGTCCATCTCTTATTAGAACAATTCGTGGAGCAGGATATATGTTTACCGATAGTAACGACAGATGATAAAACAGTATCTGCGTTCATGGTATACAATCAAGAATCGAATTATTCTTATTGTATCTGCTTTACTTGGATGTGTTTTTTTCATTGTTGGAATCGTTGTATATCAGCAGGTGAAAGGTGCGCGGTACGATATAGTCGATGTCCGGCTGGAAGCACTTTCCCAAAACCTGCGCAATGAAATCGATGAACAATTTCGAGAACATACGTTTCCGTCTATGAAGGAGTTCAATAGAATCATCACGCATTATCTTCCTGCTTCCCTCATTCGGATCTACGATTCCACCGGTGCTGTTGTGTACGAAGATTCCCTACTGAGCGGATATGCCTACTCTCTACCAGCTAATATACGTCAACATCAAAATCGTTCAAAAAATACTTATATCCACGCTCTCAAGTATCGTTTATTCTGGTCAAAGATGGAAGTTCTCGAAAACCATCAATGGGTAGTGTTGATCGCAACGTCTATTGAATATATCGAGGAGGACATGGGACAACTGAGGTTTATTTTATGGTCCATCCTTAGCATCGCTGTTTTATTTTCAGCAATAATAGTTAATATCGTTGTGCGGCGGTCTTTTGCACCATTAACCCGGATTATTAATACAACAAATCTTATTTCTGAATCTAGTTTGCATGAAAGAATCGGACTTCGACAATCTTTCGATGAAGTATCGCTGCTTAGCTCATCGGTAAATAGGATGATTGAACGCCTTGAAGTATCATTCAAAAACCAAAAGCAATTCATTGCGAACGCTTCACATGAACTTCGTACCCCGTTGGCTATCATTCAATCGGAATTAGAATATGCGAATCGATCTAGTCGGTTCGTTGAAGCAAAGCGTAGCGTTCGAATTGCATTGAAGGAATTGGATTATATGCGAAAGCTTTCGAGTGATCTTCTTCTACTCGCAAAGCTGGAGAATTCTTATTCTAAAGAACTTCAACGGACGATTCGGTTGGATGAATTGCTTACCGATGTAGTCCAACGAATGACGCGATTAGCTCACAAGAAGAAGATTTCTCTTCGACTGACATTACATAATCCAATAGAAATCAGAAGCGATGAGGATCAACTGCGAGGTGCTTTTATAAACATAATAGATAATGCGATTAAATACACACCGATAAAAGGAATTGTACGGCTCGATCTTTGTCAGCAAGACCAACAGACTGTTATTACAATTCAAGATGCAGGAATAGGAATCCACTTAGAAGACATTCCGCATATCTTCAAGCCATTTTATCGAAGTAGTGCATTGCGCTCCAAAGCGCCAGGTAGTGGACTCGGACTTTCCATCGTTAAAAAAATTATTGAACTCCATCAAGGTACTATTGAAGTGCAAAGCGATGGAAAATCCGGTTCGACATTTATTATCTGTTTCCCCATTCAACAATAGTATTCGCCTACGCTAAAATCCGTTATCGTACTTCAATGATTCATCCTTTTTCACCTTCTTTGGCGACGCGCCGAAGGTATATGTGACGCCCAAATAGAATATTTGAGAATCTCGTCTTTGAAAGTACCAACTGGAAAAATCCGTTGCGTTGACAGTTGTTTCACGTTTCAGCGATTTAAAGATGTCTGCAACGATAAAAACAAGTGACAAGGAATTTCTGATCAACTCCTGGTGCAATCCCAAGTTCACAACATAGCTTGCCGCATTTTCACCCTGCGGGGTTAATTGTGCGGCATTATATATAGAATTCACCTGCAGCATTGTAGTGGATGTGGCGTGCAGATTACCTGTGAATGCTCCGCTCCAAGTTACTGTCGATTTGCGGTTGCTATAGCCCAAATTTGAAGCATCAATTTCATTATAATTTACGTTTGCGCTTAAATTTGCAGAAAATAGATCATTGATACTTGCCGAAATAATGCATTCAACTCCGGCAGCTTGATCGTTGGATAAATTTTGCGATCTCGTCAAAAAGACTGTATTGCTTAAATTTTGAGTCACAGTCGTAATGCGATTATACGTATAGCGATAATATATGCTGGGCAGAAGTGTCACCCAATCATTTTGGACTTTGAATCCGAATTCTAATGAATGAATATATTCCGGTTTTAAATTTGCATTTCCGACGGAAACATTACGCTCGTCGCGATATTGCGGAAATGGATTTAGATCATGCTCAGGATCTCCACGGCGAGTACGCTTGCTATAATTCAATTGAATTTCATATGCATCGCTGATCTTATATGATAAATGCAATGTCGGGTAGAAAGTAAAATAGTTATTCTTAATGATTGAATCCTCTGTTACCTGATTCGTCTTTGTAAAAACATGCACTGCACGCAATCCTCCTAATACTCCAAACTTTCCGAATGAATGTTCTATCGTCGTATAAAATGCATGAATTGATTCGTCATAAAGAAATTCGTTTGTTTTAGTGGTATCAATTACGAATACCGGTGGAGTGATTGATGATTTTTCGGCATGAAAATTATAATCAAAATAATTCAGCTCACCAGCATAGCCGATCTCAAGCATTGTGTGATCTGCCAGAGGATTGGAATAGTCTATAGAAAATTCATTTGTAACCTCGTCATTTGCAATTTTCATAATGTCGTATGTGTTTGTAGTGACAGGAATAAGATTAATGTTGGTATAATGATTATCTTCCAGCTCCGGCGAATGTGATGTCTTGAATTCAGCTCGTAATTTGTGGTCTTCTTCGGGGAATTTATGCTCAAAAAATGCGGTGAACCCATACTCTTCTTCATATTCGGGATCAAACCGATTCCGATTATAAACACTTGTATCTATATGATTACTGTTCTGTGTTTGATTATAGGCATAATCTGTCCGTGTAAATCCATTGTGAAAGTAGTTACCAGAAATACCTACACTATTGAATGCATTGAATTTATAATCGATTCCTAATATGAACATATGGGATATGGGACGAATGTATGTATTCATATATTGTGAATAATAATATTCTGTTGGAGGAAATCCGTTTTCATTGATGTCGGTAAACCGATTTCGGTTATCTTTCCTATAACTGTAACTACCGTAAATATTAAAATCTCCTGGATTATAATTCAAACTGATATTTCCGTTATAGCGGTCTTTATTTCCTGCATTCAATGTTATGTTTCCATTTATTCCAAGATTGCTATTGTTCTTAAGAACAATATTAATAATACCTGAAGCACCATCGGATTTATACTTTGCCGATGGGTTTGTAATGAGCTCGACTTTCTCAATGGATACTGCAGGAAGTTGTTGTAATACAGTAGCCTGACTTTTTTCCAACAACGGTGAAGTTTTTCCATTAATGAGAATTAATACATTCGATGAACCACGCAAACTCACATTGCCGTCAATATCGACTTGTACTGAAGGAATATTCTGTAATAATTCACTTGCCGATGATGATTTGCTTAGCACATCTTGATCGACGTTATAAATCTTTCTGTCAATGGCATTGTTCATCAGAGTTTTCTCTGCGGTCACTAATACCTCGTCCATAGCTACCGTTGATTCTGTAAGAATAATTTTTTCAAATTTATTTTCTTGGTCGTTTGCTTTTAACTCTATAGGACCAATTTTACGTTCTTCATAGCCAATGAAACTAAGCCGTAAGATGTAATTGCCATCTGGAATATTCTTTATTTCAAAATTTCCATGTGAGTCGGTAACTGTGCCTAAAACAAGAGAACTATCGAAAGAACGCAACACAGTGATGGTAACAAATTCTAACGGTCCTTTTGAATTATTATTTACGACAGTTCCTTTAATGGAATGAGCAAAGGATGCTTGAACAATAACTATTGTGAGAAATAGAAGATGAAATATTCGCATTGTCATGAAAGATTTCCTTTTTAATTGTGCACAAATAATATAGCCGAGATTAATGAAGTGAAGGTGAAAGGCAATGAGTCGAAAAAATATTTGTTAAGCGGACTAATTAGATTTACAATGTACTTTGCTTCATACGAACGATCAATTATTTAAATCGAAGGATCGGAATGATGAAAAAAGCTATTAAATCTTTTAAGATATGCCAACTATTCTGGTAGTAAGTCGATAATCTTAATTAATAATATATGTATGCGCTGCGTACCTGCACTATGACTCATCGGATATACACTTTTAGAAATTCGCTGTATAGCCAATGAGAAATTTCCGCTGTTCGACGATCGCCGCGACAGCCTTTCCTTTCATGGATATCGATAAGATCACTCATATTCTTAATTATGGAAGCGTAGTTGATATGATGTTCGATACCCATTAATGTTAATCGATTATTCTTTAAAATATGTCTGGATAAATTCAAACACATATTTACCATATTGATGGTTCAATATACAATCTAAGTCATGGCTGCAACCAGTTTCGTAGTATTCATAGCCGATGCTGTATTTCTTGAGTGAATCAATAAACAGCAGATTCTCTGGCGAGTGGTCCCCCATAACCATTAACAGAAATGAATTAGCCTTCAGATAGGCGGCATTCTTCGGCATGGTGCCCCAGAACGATTGGGTAAGAAAATACGCTTCATCTTCTTCGTACATCGCTTTTCTGTTATCAGCATGATCTGAGTCGGCGAGTTGAACCCACGTATCCATCGCTCCGTCTAAATCCACGGCGATACTAAATATTGAGTCGTATTTCGACCATTGGGAAACCGAACCTCCTCCGCCCAAGGAAAAGCCTACGGCCGCACGATTTCCCCGGTTGGTTTTGACACGGTAGGTCTTATTGATATAGTTGACAAGATCCACAGCGATAGAGGTCGCAACCGGCCGGGTTCCGTCCTTGTTGTCATGATAAAAGGACGCGCCGTCACAATTCGTAAACACAATTATTGCGTCGCCTATCTTCCCGTTCGACCTAGCGAGTTCATAGGTGGTTATGAAGGTATTATTCGGCTCCCCCGTGGAACCCCTTGGGCCGTAAAAGTAAATGACCGGATACTTGGTGGTAGAACGGTAATACCCCAAGGGTAGATACAGACTGTACATCACCTTGTAATTAGTAACCGGCCCAATGAATGACAGATGTGACTGCGTGGTTCCATTAAAGCCATAAACGGTGACACTGCCTGCAAAGAGAATCAGAGAAACCAACTGCACAATTCGCAGATTTCCTGTTATACTACCACACTTCATGGTACACCTCCTATTTCAATCTTTAGTCAATTAATAATCTATTAAAGAAATCAAATAAGAATTTTCATAATCTTATAAATAAAATAACGCCGCCAAAAAATGTAGGTCATATATTCACAGTAACACAAAAGATACCCTTTTAAAATGTACATAAATAATATAACCGGAATAAATGAAATGAAGGTGAAAAGTGATAAGTGTGAAAAGAATTTTTAAGTGGATTGGTTAACCTTATATGTCATATTAAAGTAAACTACAATAAACATTATCATTCTCCGTGCTTCTCTTTAAAGCCGTGGATTTGTAATGAAGTCGAGAAAAATAATGGTAATATCTTTTTATATTTGGCCTCTCGTGTAGCAGGGGAGGGATTTCCCGCCTACGCTACGTTTCGGCGGGACAAGCGAACGGGGTTTTTCATCCAAGCACTATCAAAAATAAAAAACCCCAGACAAGCTGGGGATTTTTTATTTTTTGTAGCGGGGGAGGGTCCCGCTTGAGCAGCAGCGGGATTTCACCCGTCACACTTCGTGTGTCGGGATCAAATTCGATTTCGATCATCCAATTACTATAAAATAAGAAAACCCCAGACAAGCTGGGGATTTTCTTTTTTTGTAGCGGGGGAGGGATTCGAACCCACGACCTGCGGATTATGATTCCGACGCTCTAACCAGCTGAGCTACCCCGCCAACTTAGATTGACGATTTATGAACTTAAGATTGTAGATTTAAAAGAACATTTTGAAAGCCGGCTGCCTGTCCGTCAAACGAAAAAGAAGGCGGGAAAACCCGCCTCAAAAATACTTTAGCAATATATAAAAAAATGCAGGTATCTGCAATGAGAATTTCCGGAAGGATATCGAAATTCTAGACTATCGGAAGGAAAAGATTTCTTTCAAGACGGACGTACTTACTGTAAGAAGCCGAAATTGCGGCTGTTAAAGATTAATACATATTCATGAACATTTCTGAGAAGGTGTGTTTACTTCTCTTATCTATTCACTTTTATGGATGGGTGCTTCCTTCAATATCCAAAGTAAATATCCGTATCCTTCTTTTTCCATATTCTCTTTTGGAATAAAGCGAAGGGAGGCGGAGTTCATACAGTAGCGTAAATGTGTCGGTGTTGGTCCGTCAGCGAACACATGGCCTAAATGTGAATCGCCGTTCTTACTTCGTACTTCAATTCGTTCCATCAGCGAGGAGGCGTCTTTTTTCTTAACAAGGAATCGCGGGTCGATGGGCTTCGTAAAACTTGGCCAGCCTGTTCCTGAATCAAACTTGTCGTTGGAGCTGAACAACGGTTCTCCAGAGACGATATCAACATAAATTCCTTCTTGATGATTATTCCAGTAAGCATTGTGAAATGGCGGTTCTGTGCCGCACTGTTCTGTTACTTGATATTGCAGGTCGGACAAATTCTTTTTCAATTCTTCTTTTTTGGGCTTCTTATATTTTTCTAATCCAACATCTCCCCAGACTGCTTTGATGTATCGATCTCTTCCCGATGCGCTTCGGTAACTGTAATATCGAGTTGGATTTTTTTTGCAATATTGTTGATGGTAGCCTTCTGCAGGATAGAATTTCGAAGCTTTTATAATTTTTGATGCAATAGGTTTATCGAAAATGCCTGATTGCTCAAGTTCCTTTTTTGATGAATCCGCAATGATTCTCTGCTGGTCGTTCTGATAAAATATTGCGGACCGGTATTGGGAGCCTCGGTCTACAAACGATCCGCCTTCATCTGTTGGATCGATTTGCCTCCAATAGATATCTACGAGCTCTGAATAACTGATAATATCAGGGTCGAAGGAAATCTGAACAGCTTCATAATGTCCGGTTGTGCCGGAACATACTTCTTCATATGTTGGATTCTGTGTATTCCCGCCGGTATATCCGGAAAGAACACTCTTGACACCATCCAGTTCGCTGAATGCCGCTTCTGTACACCAAAAACAACCTCCGGCAAACGTTGCAGTATCGAGTCCCTTATCGTTTTGAGGTACTATATGTGTTTCCATATTTTTTAAGTCAGTTTTAGCGCAGCATGATAGAAAAGGAAGCATCATTGTAAACAGTAACACTGGTTTCTTCATTTATTTCATCCTAAGCGAGGTTCGCAAAATGAGTTTCTCATATTCAAGATTTAAACAATCGAATCCAAAGATAAGTTTCGTTGCTTTCTTTGTCATAAATCGTTTTGCGTGCTTGCGCAACCGTTGGGTAAGATATTCATATATTTTTGGGAAAAAGATAGAACGGCAACGTTTTTGGATTTTTTTTTGATCGATAGACGAAGGGAAAGAAAATACTTCAGAATCCGACGAGGCTTTTCCAAAGGGCAAATGCACCGAAAAGTATAAAGAGGGTACCGGCAATTTTATTTACGAGAGTGAGTCCGTTAGCGGTTATTTTTTCTCTAAAGAAATGAACAAGAGCAGTGAGCAATGTAAACCAGCTTAATGAACCGAGGAAGACACCGACAACGAGAAATGTTCCCGACCAGTTGTCGCCTATAACTTTATTAAGTCCGACACCTGCAAAAACAGCTGCGAAGGCAAACAAAGTCATAGGATTAGTTAACGTAAGAAGAAATGTAGAGATAAACGCACGCACATGTCCATTTGTCCCATTTATTGGTGCATCTGTTGAAGCGTGCGAGTGAAACGTGCGATACCCAAGTATCATGAGAAGAATTCCCCCCACAAGGCGAAGCCATTGTTGCTGATGGGAGATGAAATCGGAGATGAGTGTTACGCTGAACGCAGCAACAATACCGTAGAGCATATCCGCACATGCCGCACTTAATCCCACAATGAGACCCCGTTTGCTCCCATGGGCGAGTGTTCGTCGGATGCAAAGTACTCCAACAGGTCCGATGGGTGCAGCAAGGGAGAAACCTATTGCAATGCCTTCGAGAAGAAATATAAAGTTCATGCGGTACGCTTCGTAAATATTGTCTGAGTTATTGCCATTCTCTTTAATAATAAGAGAAATATTCCGAAAATCCATAGAGAAAAATGAGAATAGTTCAAAGGAAAGAAGATGATCGCTGCAATCTAATTATTTCTTTAGTCTTTTGAAAATAACATATTGATCGCCGTATTGAATTGGTTCTGTGAATTCATCTATTTCGAGGTCAGACAATATGCGTCGGATTTGTTCCGGGTAGCAAAAAATGTTCATTTCCCCGAGCACACCTTTGTTCTCGCGTGAAGGATCAATGGAATAACACACTGCTAATTCGTTAAAATCTTGTTCTTGCTTCAATGCTTTGTAAACAGAATCAATTCTTTCTCTCGAAGTACACATTATTTCTGCTAATGTAACATACAATGGTTTCATATATCGAATAGGAGCCCGCAGATGAAACCATGTGCTGATGGGTTTATCGTTCGTATGGGCAGGTACAAATTGCCATCGCAAGATTGTAGCAACAGCAAGCGAATCCCAAGAAGAACTTCCACTGCCCTTCATGAGTCGGACTTTCGTGACCGACCCATCTTCGGTAATAAACAACGCCATAGATATCTCTGAGGGTGTGTTTTGCATTGATTCCGGAAGTGCAGGGAGTGGATCTTGAACCAATACCTGTGGAATTGATGGATCGGCAATCTGTTGTGTGGGAACACAACCGATGAAGGCGGCAATAATTATTACTACAATAAAGAATCTCATGACTCACCTCTTATTATTGGTGTATAACAAGCATTATCGTCTGAACCATTCGATTCGAAAAATCTGTTGCCTCAATGTAACAGATATGTAACAATAATAATAGTATCCTCAAAAACCTTACAAACACCTTTTCATGCAAAGTGAAAAAGCATCAATCTTATTTTATCAATAGCATTCTTTTGACTTGCGAAAAATTTTCTGTTGCAAGACGATAAAAATAAACACCGCTTGGCATCCCCGTTGCATTCCATTCAACAGAATATTGACTGGCATTTTTAGCTTCGTTCACCAGTAAAGCTACCTCTCTTCCAAGGACATCATAAACCTTCAGGTGTACCCTGCTAAACGTCGGAACCTGATACTCTATTAAAGTCGACGGATTGAAGGGGTTAGGATAGTTTTGGCTCAGACCGTACTTGGTTGGTAATGTCGATATATCGTCAACGTTTGTCGTTGGATTCACGACAAATATCGTAAAGCTCGTGGCAGCGCTTGCTTGAAGAATATCCATGACATTTACTCCAAGGATGTATTTTGTTTTTGTTGTTGGAGTTCCTTGAAAGGTATGAGTCTGTGCGTTAAAGCTTAACCACGAAGGCAATCCCGTTGCTTGATAGATAAGCGTATCCCCGATGTCCGGATCAAGAAATGCGCTGTCGGGAATTTGAAATGTATAGAGTTGTCCCACATAAGCTGTTTGAGCGGGAATCGATTTATTGAGAAATGGCGCGGAGTTCGATGTTGCTGAGATTGCGATCTTCAACGGATTTGTTTTTCCAGTGATGTGATGATACACTCTGACCGTATCGTAAAAATTGGCACGGGCAGATGGTTAAAATGTGATTTTTATCGAGTCGAATGAAAGCAAAATAAAAGTCTGGCCGGCAAAATTCTTATTCAAAGAAAATGTTGCAGTATCCGAAACCGTTACACTGTCAATTGTTAAACTTTTCGAGCTGAGGTTCAGCAATTCAATCCCCGCAGTTTTTTGACAGCTCGTGGAACATTGTAAACTGATAGAACTGCTTGAAAGACGAAAGTCGCTCACATCGAGCAATGAAAGTGCCTTTGCAAAAAAGCCACCGTATGCACCTATATCATTTCTTACTGTTCCTTTCGATGGTGGTAATGCCATTCCAAGATTGCTTGGATTTTCTATATCGTTATAGAGTGCGGAAGGATCACCAGCGTCGATACATGGTGATGTCGGAGACAGAAGAAATGATCCTTCTTGAAGCTGTGGGAACACCGCAATATTTGTTCCTGATGAATAGTCTTCCACATCGTTGTAGCTGGTGATGTATTGAGGATAATCTATTTGTCCACCTGCGGCCTGTCTGTTCCCCCAGACAATATTGTTTTTCACAACAGGAATAGTTGTTGCATCGGTCACCCAGATAGAGATTCCACCTGCGGCTGAGGTCGTTGATACATTACCAGCGATAATATTATTTTCTACAATCGCACTATTTTGTGGAGCTTGGAAGATTATGACTCCGCCTCCTTGTATGACGGTAGTATTATGGTAGATGATATTGTTTCTGACTTTTCCTGAATCGAGCATGAGACCTCCAGCATCCCATGAAGTATTCGAGAAGATGACATTATTCTCGATAGTCGGATTAGTGGACAAGGAACCAATTCCTCCTCCGGCTCCAGTTTGCGCCATATTATTCGTGATGATATTGTTTCTAATAGTAGCCGAGCTCTTGTTCAGGAAGATTCCTCCCCCATCTATCATTTTATTTGCTCCAGAAATCCATAGAGTTCCCGTTCCTCCGGTAATGGTAAATCCATCAAGTATTGCTGTTGAATCCTCTCTATCAAGGAATTGCACCGTGCTTGCGGTATCTTTATTAACGCAAGTGCTTCCATTAATAATCGTGTTTTGTACTGTATGCCAGTCTTTGGTGTACATGTAATTGCTGGCAACAACTATTCCTTTGCCATAATATCTAATATTTTCGTAATACATCCCTTCTGAAATGAGAATCGTATCCGAATTGTGTGCGGCATTTATTGCCGATTGAATGGTTAAATACTCTTGAGGAACATGGAGTATTTTACTCAACAAAAAATGTGTTGACATCAACATCAAGGCGAATAAAAGTGTAATATTTTTCATGATGTGTTCCTTTGATAAGATGATATGAGTGAAAGAGTGTTCTTTGAATGTGTCGATATAATTGTTTTTCTCTCGAGTTTATCAGACAATGGCGATACTATTCCATTATTCAGAATGAGGGTTCGATCGAAATGGATATCTGGAAAGCTGCCATGCGTTGCAACGAATAGTGCCGCATTCGTTTTCTCTATATATGAGCGAAGGAGATGTACTATTTGTTCGGCAGTTTCTGCATCTAAATCGCCGGTCGGTTCATCAGCGAGGGTTAATTTTGGTTCTCTGATCAAGGTGCGGGCAATTGCAACCCTTTGCTGCTCACCCATACTAAGTTCTCCCGGAATATGATCCATACGATCTGCGAGACCTATTTCTTCCAGGAGGGTTTGAGCAAGAGTGCGCTTTGTTTTTGGAGATGAAACAATATCTTCTAAAGCGGCTTCAACATTTTCGAGGGCAGTCCATGATGGAATAAGGTTCAAATTCTGGAAAATAATTCCTATATGAGTACGCCGAATAGACTCTAATTGTTTTGGCGTACACGACCTTAACCACACTCCGTCAAAATAAATATTGCCGCTTGTCGGATCATCCAGTCCGCAGAGCATAGAGAGCAGCACTGATTTTCCTTGACCGCTTTTGCCGAAGAGTAACATGGTCTCACCTGAACAAATATGAAATTCTATGTTGTGGAGCACCTCGATTTTTTTTTGGTCACTCTGAAATGTTTTCGAGACACCCTGGCATCGAAGAAGAGGGGGAATCATGGTTCTACCTTTTAGAATATGAGTTTTTAATCTGTCTCTATACTGTTTTTAGATTTTCCATTGGCTGAAGACGTGCACTACAGAATGCAAAGCTTAATGCTGACAATGTCGCTATCGTAAGCACTATGCCTAAACCAATAAGCGCATTGCCGTAAGAGTCAATGGCGCAAAGGATATGACAAGATGATTTTGAGGCAGGGACAGCTATTTGGCATAGTATAGCGAGATACCCGCCCAAAATTCCTCCGAGGAGAGCTTGAAGTATAAGTTCATACCCGACAACAAGAACAGTACGCTTTCTTGTCCAACCCATAGACTGCAGAATGCCAATCTCTCGTTTGCGTTCAATAATAGATGCATAATGATTTCTGATGACATGAACAATTATAAATACTGTTATAAAAATAATTACCAGCCAGAGTAATTGGTGATTGAGATTGATTGCCTCTGCTGCCGGATTGTGACAAGAATAAGATGATACGATCTTATCTTTTCCAAGAATACTTTTCACATTTTGTACTGCTTGTTCATGTACTTGGGCATTTGCCGATTCCACCAGAATAATATTCATTTCATCTTTGAGCGGATTCCAGGTTTGCCGACTAATCATTCGTTCTGCTTGTGTGAAAGACATATAAATATCAGACTTCACCGGACGAATGCCTGCATTGACAATCCCGACGACGAGAAGTGATGTTCCCGCAACGTTTAACGACTTTCCGACAGCAATTGTATGCGAATATGCAAACGACTCTTCCACTATAATACTATTTGTGTCGAGCGATGTGATAAACCGTCCAGAAACCAAATCTGTTGACGAACAAGTAGTGTTGGCAACGGAGATAGTATTTTCCGGATCAAATCCACTTGCAATAATTCCGGCATTGTTTGTACTGTCTTTGAACCGAAACATCAATAAAGGGGATGCATCTCTTACTGTGGGTAGTCTCTTTATCGTATCGATTAAATTTATCGGCATAACAGAAGAGCGTGAACCGTTTGCCCAAAATCCCTCATGTGTCTCATCTTTTAAAAGAGGCAGATTACAGCAGACAGGACTGAAAGCAATGAAATGGGTTCCGGTATTATACAGTGTTTTATATTGGCTGCGCTCTGAATATTGGAGAAGAGAAATGAGGACACTGAAAATCATCGCTGCCAGTGCATAGCTGCAAATGGCTGCAATTGAACGGCCTTTTCTGCGGATTATTTCACGCCAAGCATACTTCCACATATTCGATTCCTCGTTCAGATGGAGAAAAATATTTTTGAATATTCATGTGCTTCATTTCATCAAAACCACTTTTTTTGCTGCTCGTCTCTCGCCGGATGCTAGAGAAACTAAATAGATGCCGGATGAGAATCGATTGGCATTCCACTGTATATGATGCTCTCCCATCGATTGATACGAATTGACAAGTTGATCGACGATGCGGCCGTTCAGATCAATAACGTTCAAGAGTGTCCATCCAGACTTCTCTAATGTATAAGAAATGTTCGTGGTTGGATTGAAAGGATTTGGATATGCCTCCAATTGAAAGTCTGAAGGGAGCAATGTTCCTTCTGATTTAACATCTGTGGTTGTATATGTAATGGTCAACTTTGGGCGATCGGCACTTGTAGCAAAACGAGAACTATTGAATTCTACTGCACCGTTAGTTGCTGTAGTATTTGCACAATGGCCATAGAGACCAAAATTTGAATCGGGATGTGCATACCAAAATCGTAGTAGGTTTGTAGCATCGATTGAAAGCCATTGTCCCGCAGCAGGCCAGTTGGTAACGATGGAATCCTGCGAAGTGTATGAAGGCAGATTATTATGAGTGATCGTCGTTTCACCCCAATCCCCAAGAAAACGATAGAACACCATTTGCCCTGTCAGTGTGCCATACGTTGATGTGCACTCAAATTCTATTGTCGCATGGGTGATAGTGCTTCCCTGGGGAAGATTGCTGAGGTCCCAACAAGACGCTGTTCGGGCATAGCATTGATGACCTCCTACGTAGTAGGCACCTTGGTACAGTTTCGTGATAGGGACCGCCCGGATTATTCGCATCCGGCTGGCAGCCGCAAATATATGCGTCTTTGCCTACATCAAGAACAATGCTTTGTGCAAATGATGATGCCACCATTACCAACAAAAAGACGGCTGTCAGAAGAATGTGTTTTTGTTCTACGTTTGTCTCCTTTTAGGTCTGATGTGAATTCTTGACAGAAATTTTTAAGTATTTTTACTGACAAGTAAATCAAATCTGATGGGGAAATCGTCCGGAAATGTATTTCGAGACATCTTTCAATCAGAATGCAAGGTGTTTACGGGTTGGTAATTATTACCGATGAGGGTAAGAAACAAATGATGTGAAGCAGTATCAGATGGCAGAAAGTATGGAAGAATCTCTTGATTTAAATTGCATGAGGGGGATCGAGCTGAATTGCATATCAAGTCATCTTGAACGTGTCAATCGGAGATTGTACGATGGTTAGTGCGGTTGAGGAAGAAAGGGAGCGTCTAATAATTTCTATCACGACGAAGACACTGTGGATACTTTCTTTTTGAATTCTTTTGGAGTGATACCCGTGTGCTTTTTAAAAGCGCTGTTGAATGCCGATTTGGAATTAAATCCGGCGTCGAGTGCAATTCCCAAAATATTCAGGTGTTGGTTTGGTTGAGTCAACAGTCGCTTACTTTCCTCAATTCTATATTTGTTGATAAAATCCCGAAAGTTTTGTTGAAAGGATTCATTGATGATCTGTGATATATAGCAGGGAGCGATACCCAGTTTTTGAGCAATATCGCTGAGAGTCATAGACGGATTAAGGAAAATCTTTTCGCCGCCCATAAGTACGATCAATTTTTCCCGGTACTGTTCTTTATCCGATTGTTTGAGGATGGAGGACTGATATTTCTGAACTCGGTAAAATGTTTCGGGCTTTCGTAATGCAATGAAAAGAATTCCATTGAAGAATACAAATGCTGTCACTGAATATAAGCTTAAGCCGTAGGGACACCATGCCGGGTGGCCAAGAATATCCCAGCCAAAAAACACTTGAAGTTGCGCCACCCAAAGGAGAATATAGCCAACGGTAAAATATCGCACCCATGACAATCGTGAATTGTCGATATACGAAAGAAACGATTTAAAGGTCAACCCATACGATTGAATATCTTTCCACGAAGCGATTAAGTACATAATATTTTGAGACAGTATCGCTGCTGTGATGAAAAGTCGGCCGGGGTACGTCCAAATACTGAATTTACTGGCAGTTTGTATAATACCGACTGAATATATAACAGCGATGACAAAAGGAATAAAATGCAGCCAATCGTACTTTTTGAATGAAAAATTCATATTCAGTAGCGAACGAATATATAAAAAGAGTAAGGGGCCAACCAAAAATGCCGTTTGGCCTAACAGAAAAACAAGTGAACGATATGTCTGACCCTTCCCTAGTAAGTTCAGGCTAACGATCAAGGAGCAGCTCACAAGCATTGAAAAAACAATTAAAAGAAGAAGAGAGAAGGATATTACTTGTTCGAGGACTTTTCTTGTTCAGGAGAAAAAACAGCGCCATCAAGATGGACTGGAATATTGCTATAATACTTACAATATGAAGAGTATTAAATTTCATGAAACCTATGCACTATTACAGAACACGATGAATTTGTTTCTTGTCTCTTTTGGGAATAATTAACTTTAATTAAAATGTAGCCAGATGTATGGGAAAAAGCAAATGTTCATCTGTGAGGGGAGTTTTGGTCAGATGGATATTATGTATGGACAGTAGGAGAGCGAGAGAATTGGAGTATCGTTGAGAAGTATGAACAAGAAGAAGGAAGACCCAAGGAAGAACTGAAGCAATTGAGTATGTTTTAAGATCCCTGCGGCTTGCCCGCATGGTCATTCATCGAAAAAATGACAATTTTTTATAACCAACTCATTTCCAATAATAAGACTAACCTTTCATCTGATGCGTGGGATTTATTGACAAAAACTCCAGTGTTCATATTATTATAGTTAAATCCGGAATTATTATAAAAGTCGCTTACGTTCGCATGATTATTAATGTATTTAATTTGGAACCCCCATCCGAAGTTGTTACCCAAACCAATATCTGCTAAGCAAGAAAAGGATATTCTCGCGTAATAGCCAAAACCTGATGAGCCTCTGTTGGTGTAATCAGTGACATCATCCATGCCCCATTCGTCTTCGAAATAATAGTTTCCACCACCACTGATTGTTAAAAAAAACTTTGAACTGGAAAAGATTGGACAAGTATATCTTAGCCCGACAGGGAAAGAACAGTACTGTCCCCCTCTTGTAGTTCTCGTGGAAGTATTCCCATAAGAATCATCGACATCTACTGTTACCTTCTTATCTTCGGCAATTGCTGTAAGCCCATAGTTAAACCCGCATTCAAATCCAAAATTTGGTAGGAACAAATACCCTAATAAAATATCTATATCAAATCCATCTGTCCACAAGTCCCGTATTTCACCGGTCGAGTGGATATAGCCCATACCAAAAGAACCGCAAAGGCCAGATAATTCAATTGATTGTTCTTTGTCTTTTTGAGGTAATGTTGAAAGATTGGAGTTTGGATTTGGCTTTAGATAAGATACGTTAATATAATTTACCCTCATGGTCGTATTTTGGTTGTCCTGAAATCCGATCTGATTCCCAAAAAATTGGTAAAAATCAGAAGTATGTACTAGGTGTTCATTCAAAAAAAAGTAATATTGAGTACCGATTTTTCTTGTCGTTAATTTATTATAATCCGATTTATAAACTAAATCTGAAGTTGTCCAATCCTTTAATTTAAACCAGCTGCCGTTGTATTGTCTTATTACGTATTGACCATAACCAGATATCCCAAAATTAAACCTGTAATCATTCTCATTTTTGCCCCACATCAAAGATATTGAATTATTATCTTCACCTTGCACATAAAGTATATTCGCTTCAATTTCAAAATCTCTCGTTATGTCGATCGTTCGTGTTATCCAATAAAAAGGATTTGTGCCTTTACAAGTTGAGGTTATTTCGAAAGCTCCGTTTTCGATTTTACTGCTATAACAACTATCTGCTGATAATCCGGTAACCCAACCATTTTTATTATTGGAAAAGTCATCAATGAAGATAGTTTCAGAAGTCAAATAATCTTCATAATGGATTTGTGCAAAGGATGTTAAAGAGAAAAAGAAAATAAAGTTTATCAGCCCTAAAAAATGAAGCAACATTTTTGAGCATTTTGCAGGTATTGTCATTGTTGTTCCCTCATATGATTACTGGCAAAGCTTCCCATTTCCAAATGGTAGTGAATTTTAATTGTTCATTATTAGAGTTTATAATAGACCTTCACAAGGCACCTTGGTAATGCAAGACCAACCTCAGTAGGGGTTCCCGATGAAGTATAATAGCCTTTGCCATACTGTACATGCAACGCTATCCCAAAATTATCTTTCTCAAACGCAGGCCCAACCATGATTCCGATATCAGTTCCATACACCGATTGATCCCAATCGGAGGCCTTCATGAAGCCATATCCGATATATCCTCCCAATTGCATGTGAAACGCACTATTGGGGTATTGTGCAAGCCAATTTGCGCCAATGTTGTACCGGGAAGCTTTTGAATCATCAGAATTGTAAACGTTAAACGTTGCGCTTTCATATTCGAAATACCCTCCCAACCTTACAGCTTCACGCACCTGGCGAGCATAAAAAAACTGAAATACCGAGCTTGTTTTTTTTGTTGCCCAAACATTTACAGGATCTCCAATCCAAATGGAATTATCATATCTGGGACTAATTCCAACCCCAAGACCTATAATGTTTTTTTGTTCCTGCTCTTGTGCAAAAAGATTCAATGTCAGTATTAGGCAAAGTATGCATAGTATCCCAGTTTTCATTTTTCTTGTTCCTTATGATTTGGTTTTTAATAATTTCAGTTTAGAGTGATTTTGCCCCATACCCGCAATATTGAGTTTCAACTACTTCATTGTTGTTCATGATAGGAGAAGTTCCTCAAAAATCCATAGAGAAATTCTTTTATGAAAAGTTTCACTTTTAACCTGACAATTGACAAGGCTGCCAAGCACATTCAGCAAGAAACTTTGTAACCTAAAAGCCGCAGTTGCATTACACTTCTTTTATTATAACTTTATGCGTATACATCAAACCTTGAGAGTTACACCAGCAATGCAGGCGGGTATTACAAATCACATTTGGGGATGGGAGGGATTGTTGGGTATAGCGAAATCAAATAAAAAAGCGGCATAAATATTACATTTAGCATGTTTATGTTTCATGCCATATATTTTTGCAACTTTTTTCTTGACTCAAACGTTAAACTATTGTAGATTAACAGAGTTGTTAATCCGTTACCGCCGGTAGGCCGGCAAAGAGCCCTCTGTACAATTAGTATAGGGGGTTCACTATTTTAGGGGAGCCTATATGAAAGTTGCCATTTTATTAGACGGAGATTTTACAAGAAGGCTTGTTGAAAGAAAGCTTGGACGATCTCCCTCTATCGGCGAAATTGAAGCATTTTGTCGGAGTATTCTGATTCCACAAGAGACTCTCCTGAAAATTTATTATTACGATTGCCCACCGTTTAGCGAACAAAGAATACAACCTGTTTCTCGATCAATTAAAGATTTTAGCATTAGCCATGTTCACCAACAAGCCACGGTTTTTCAAAACGACCTCAAACAAAATCCTTCCTTTTTATATAGACGGGGTCATTTATCTTTTGACGGATGGACACTACAACAACCATCAATTCAGGGTCTTATAAAAGCTCCGAGACCTCTCACCGACGCAGATTTTGAACCAGTCCTTAGGCAAAAACAAGTAGACATGAAAATAGGATTCGATGTGGCGAAGCTATCTATCAAGCAATCTGTAGGACGAATATTACTTGCAACTTCTGATTCAGATTTTATTCCTGCTATTGATTTTGCTAAAACGTATAGAATTGAAGTGGTATTGCTTTCCGATGTGTTTTCTGTTAGAAAAAAAAGGGAGGGTTATTAAGGTCATTTTCTTCACATAGAATCGTATAAAAAGTTTTTTTCCATTTCAAAGTGCACCACTACCAAATGTTCCTTGATGGATAGTGTTGCGAATATCCGTATCAATCATAATTGTTTTTCAACCATTTTTTTGCTATTATTTTTTGTACGACGTTGTGAGGGCTCATAGCTCAGCTTGGTTAGAGCGCTACCTTGACATGGTAGAGGTCATAGGTTCGAGTCCTATTGAGCCCACGATTACAAAGAAAAAGTACAAGGATGAAAAGCAACATAACGCTTTATCCTTCATATGTGAGACTTTTACTTTCAGTCGGACGTTGGTCCGATTTTTTTTAGTATCATGAGCAAAATAAAGATCACATTCCCAGATGGGAATCAGAAAGAGTTTGACCGGGATATCACAGGCAAGCAAATTGCCGAAGGTATCAGCAAAGGTCTGGCGAAAGAAGCACTTGCCGTTGAAGTGAACGGAGAAGTGTGGGATCTCAGCAGACCGATACGTCAGGATGCAACTTTCAAGATTCTCAAATGGTCTGACGATGGCGGTAAAGATGCCTTTTGGCATAGCTCTGCTCATTTAATGGCGGAAGCTGTTGAGACTCTATACCCGGGCGCAAAATTCGGCATCGGTCCTTCTATTGAAACCGGTTTTTATTATGACCTTGATTTAGGTGATCATAATCTTACCAAAGATGATCTCCAAAAGATTGAAGAGAAGATGAACGAGCTTGCCAATCGTGATGTTCCGTACGTTCGCGAAGAAAAAAAATGGGAAGATGCAGTTGAGTATTTTAAAGCGAAAGGCGATCAGTACAAACTTGAATTGTTAGATGAGTTTAAGGGGCAAACCATCAGCTTCTATCATCACGGCAATTTCACCGATCTCTGCCGTGGACCGCATCTGCCTTCAACTGGAAAAATAAAGGCAATAAAATTGCTTAGTGTCGCGGGTGCGTATTGGCGCGGGAATGAAAAAAATAAAATGATGCAGCGCATTTACGGCGTCACATTCCCGACGAAAAAGGAACTTGACGAGTATCTCTTCCGATTGGAAGAAGCGAAACGCCGCGACCATCGCAAGTTGGGTACTGAGTTAGAACTTTTTCTTTTAACGCCGAAAGTTGGCAGTGGTTTGCCGCTATGGCTTCCGAAAGGAACCATCATTCGCGAATCGCTCATCGAGTTTTTGCGGGATGAACAGCGAAAACGCGGATATCAAAGCGTCGTGACTCCGCACATCGCGAATCTGGAATTGTACAAGACTTCGGGTCATTATCCATATTATAAAGACTCGCAGTTTCCGCCAATACAACTGGAAAATGGCGAAGCGTTCTTATTGAAACCGATGAACTGTCCGCATCACCATCAAATTTATTCGGTGAAGCCGCGTTCGTATCGTGACTTGCCGGTTCGGTTAGCAGAGTTTGGGACTGTCTATCGTTATGAGCAATCTGGTGAAATGAACGGACTGACGCGCGTTCGCGGTTTTACTCAGGACGATGCGCATATTTATTGTGCACATGATCAGTTAAAGGCGGAAATAAAGGCTACTGTCGAGCTGACACAATTGGTATTCAAAACCTTTGGAATGGATGTGAAGATTCGCTTGTCATACCGCGATGACAAGAATACTGAAAAGTACGGCGGTGAAGCATCATTCTGGGAGCAAGCTCAGCGAGAAATTCGAGAAGTGGCGGATGAGATAAAACTTGATTACTTTATAGCAGTAGGTGAAGCGTCTTTCTATGGGCCAAAGATCGATTTCTTGGTGAAGGATGCGTTAAATCGTACCTGGCAGCTTGGCACGGTTCAGGTTGACTATGTCATGCCGGAACGGTTCCAGTTGGAGTACATCGGTCAGGATGGACAAAAGCATCGTCCGGTGATTATTCACCGTGCGCCGTTTGGATCCTTAGAACGATTCATCGGTATTCTTATTGAGCATTTTGCCGGTGAGTTTCCGTTGTGGCTTGCACCGACACAGGTCGCGGTTTTGCCTATCAGCGATATGTTTATGGAGTATGCACGGGAAGTGTACGTGATGTTGAAAGATTCCGGCGTGCGAGTTGAAATAGACGACCGTAATGAGAAGGTGGGATATAAAATTCGCGATTGGGAAACGAAGAAAGTACCATTTATGCTTGTGGTTGGCGAGAAGGAAAAAGTCGGCGGTTTGGTGTCCGTCCGTCAGCACAAGAAGGGTGATCAAGGAACAGTGAAGCGGGAAGAATTCCAGACCCGTATTCTTGATATCATCAAAACAAGAGCACTCACAGTTTAGGAGAAGAAATTATTAAACAAGATCGAGCACGCGTTAATTCTGAAATCAAAGCACCTCAGGTGCGTTTAATAACGGATGATGGAGAACAGTTAGGTATTATGTCGATAAGTGATGCGCTCCGAGTGGCGCAAGGAAGAACGTCGGACTTGATCGAGATTGTACCGAATGCAACTCCGCCGGTTTGCAAGATCATGGATTTTGGAAAATACCGGTACGAGCAAGCGAAGCGAGAGAAGATTCAGAAAAAACATCAGCATGTAACGCTTGTCAAGGAAGTTCGATTTCACCCAAATACGGATACGCATGACTTCGATTTTAAGACCCGGCATGCTCGTGAGTTTATTCTTGAAGGGAACAAAGTGAAAGCAACCGTGGTCTTTAAAGGGCGCGAGATTACTTATCAGGACCAAGGAAAAGAGTTGCTCGAGCGTTTTACCGAAGTGATGTCCGATATTGCCAAGATGGAACAAGAACCAAAGATGGAAGGACGGCAGATGGTATCGTACTTTGTGCCGGAAAAAGGAAAGAAGAAAAGTTCAGAAGCAACCAAACAAACAACAGAGGAATAAGAGCCTATGCCGAAAATGAAAAGCCGGCGCAGCGCTGTCAAGACGTTTAAGGTCAGTGCGACCGGAATAATTAAGCGTCGAAAAGCGTTTCGCAGTCACATCCTGACCAGTAAATCCACAAAGCGCAAGCGCCATTTACGCAAACCCGGTGTTGTCGCTAAAACCGAAGCATACAAAGTACGCAGATTTTTATTAGCATAAGTTTGAAAGGAAGGTACACAAGCAATGCCACGTTCACAAAATAAAGTTGCGTCGCATAGACGGCGCAAGAAACTCTTAGCTTCAGCGAAAGGATATTGGGGCGGTCGAAGCAAAGTTCTGACCGTTGCCAAGCATCACGTTGATAAAGCCGGAACGCATGCCTATCGGCATCGCCGAACGAAGAAGCGGGAATTCCGCGCTCTCTGGATCGCCCGCATTAATGCTGCAGCACGTATTCACGGCACGACATATTCGAGGTTGATTTCGTCCCTGGAAAAGAAACAAGTCGGGATCAACCGGAAGGTGTTGGCAGATCTTGCTGCGAATCATCAGGCAGCATTTGCCGAAGTCGTAAAATTTGCGACGGCGTAATTATAGTCTTCTTATCTCTTTTATCCTGCACGGATTGCCCAGAGCGCTTCGTGCGGGATTAAAAAAATGGTAAGAAGATTTTTTATTTGTTATCTCATGATCCACATTGAGAAAGTGGGACGACGCGAGAGTGTCCTGCTCGTTTTTCGATAGAGATTACTTGTATGCTCGAAAAAATTGCGCACACGAAACAATCTTTCACGGAAGAACTTCAGAAGGCAACGACCCTTCAAGATCTTGAACAGATTCGTATCAAGTATCTTGCGCGAAGTGGAGAGATTGCGGCATTGTTCGAGGGGATGAAATCTGCAGTCCCCGCCGAGAAACCTGCATTGGGAAAAACTCTCAATGAACTTCGACAGTACGCCCAAGCACAGTTCGACGAAAAGAAATCACTTCTCGAACAATCTGCCAAACCGAAAGAAGTCCCGTTTGATCTCACATTGCCTGGGCGTTCAAAGCCCATCGGCACAAAACATCCCGTCACACAAGTGATGGAAGAAATCAAACGTATCTTTATAAGCATGGGATTCTCGGTGGAGAACGGACCGGAGATCGAAAGCGATTACTATAATTTTGGAGCGCTCAATTTCGCTCCTGATCATCCGGCGCGTGATATGCAGGATACGATTTTTATTGCGGATAAAATTTTACTGCGTACTCACACATCTCCGGTGCAGATTCGTGTAATGGAAAAACAGAAACCGCCGGTGCGTGCCATTATGCCCGGCTGGGCATACCGTAACGAAGCTGTCAGTGCACGGAGTCTCGTTGCCTTCCATCAGATTGAAGGATTATACGTGGACGAAGGTGTGACATTCAGCGAGTTGAAGGGAACGCTTGTTGCATTCGCGAAACAATTTTATGGAAGTTCGATTAAGTACCGATTCCGTCCGAGCTTTTTCCCGTTCACCGAACCAAGCGCTGAAATGGATATTACCTGCTACTTATGCAATGGAAAAGGATGCCGTATTTGTAAATACTCCGGTTGGCTGGAAGTTCTCGGCTCAGGCATGGTGCATCCTCATGTATTTCAAGCTGTCGGATATGACGCAGAGAAGTACACCGGGTATGCATTCGGCATGGGTATCGAACGTACTGCATTGCTGCGCTATGGCATCGATGACATTCGCATTCTCTATGAAAACGATGTGCGATTCTTGGAACAGTTCTGATGGATCGATTTTGAAAACGGGTTTATAGCATGAAAGTTTCCCAAAATTGGTTGAAGCAATATATTCGTTTTAAGTTCACTCCCGAGCAATTTACTGAAAAGCTCTCCATGCTCGGTCTCGAAGTAGAAAGCTATGAGGACCTTTCCAAGAAGTACGACAAGTTTGTGGTTGGTGAAGTGCTGGAACGAGCGAAACATCCTAATGCAGATCGTCTTTCAGTGTGCAAAGTAAATATCGGCGGTACAGTGCAGGAAGTTGTTTGCGGCGCTCCAAATGTTGCAGCAGGGCAAAAAGTTGCAGTCGCACTTGTCGGCGCCGTCATTCCGCACAATCAGCATGGTAACGAGGGAAAACCATTTATACTCGAACGTGCAAAGATTCGCGGCGTTGAATCCAATGGCATGATTTGTTCCGAGCAGGAACTTGGTCTTGGAAAAGATACAAGCGGCATTCTTGTCCTCGATGTGTCAGCGAAAGCCGGAACACCGCTTGCCAAGTACCTCGGACAAACCGATACTATCTACGAAATCGGTATTACACCGAATCGGTCGGATTGTTTGAGTCACATCGGTGTAGCGCGAGAGATCGGTGTACTGGTCAACAAAAAAATTAAGTATCCCAAAGTTGTACTCAAAGAAAGTAAAACACCTGCATCAAAATTTGCGAAGATCGAAATCCTTGATAAAGAAAAATGCCCGCGATACTCAGCGCGTGTTCTTCGGAATATCAAAATTGCTCCGTCGCCGAAATGGCTTCAGGACATCTTAAATTCGGTTGGTGTCCGTCCGATCAATAATGTTGTTGACGTAACGAATTATGTTTTGATGGAAACCGGTCATCCGCTGCACGCATTCGATTATGACAAACTTACCGGACACAAGATTGTTGTCAAAACTGCGCACAGTGGCGAGAAGTTTGTAACACTCGACGGAAAGGAACGTACGCTCTCTTCCGAAACGCTTATGATTTGCGATGCCAAACGGCCGATCGCTGTAGCCGGTGTGATGGGTGGTGCAAATACTGAGATCAGCGACACAACGACATCTATTCTCATCGAAAGTGCATATTTCAATCCGAAAAATATTCGGCGAACATCAAAGCACCTTGGCCTTTCCACTGAAGCGTCATACCGATTCGAGCGCGGCGCTGATATGAATATCACGATTGTAGCCGTCAATCGCGCCGCACAGATGATTCAGGAATTAGCCGGCGGTGAATTGCTGAACGGCATGCTCGATGCATATCCTAAAAAACGAAAACCGATCGTCGTGAAAGCCCGTGTTTCAAGAATCAATTCCATTATTGGAACATCGCTTTCTAAAATGCAGATCATTTCTCTTCTAAAGAAAATCGATCTTGTTGTACAATCATCTTCCAGAGATGAGCTTCTTGTGACGGTTCCCGGTTTTCGTAATGATATACTTGAAGAGATTGATGTCATAGAAGAAGTAGCGCGTGTGTATGGTTACAATAATATTGAAACAAAAACTCATGCTGCTATCGATTTTTCCTCGAATGTGCGAACAGACGCACTTCAGGATGAAGTTCGGGAATTTCTTATCGGTTCCGGATTCAATGAAATTATAACAATCGGTCTGCAAGATGAGGCAACGATGTCGCTTGCCGGAAAACCCTTGGTCAAGGCACTCAATCCTGTAAGCGCTGAAATGGCAGCTTTGCGGACGAGTCTGGTTACGAGTGCGTTGAGCATCGTGAAACACAATCGAAATCACGGTATAAAAGATCTGCGTTTGTTCGAATTGGGCAATATTCATTTACGTATCGAGGGAAAAGCATCAAATTCGCTCGAAGCATATCAAGAAGAAGAACGGCTTTTACTGGTGATCAGCGGTAACCAAGCGCCCGTAAGCTATGGAAATACCTCCCGCCTTGTTGATGTGTTAGATATGAAAGGGGAAGTTTCGGCATTGCTTTCAAAGTTCTGTCTTGACAACTACCGTTTTATTTATTATGATACGCACGAGATATTAAGTGAACCGTGTATAGGTATTGAGATTAATGGCACTTATGCCGGATTCTTTGGAAAAATACGGAAGCAGATTGCAGATACGCTTGATATTGATGAAGCTGTGTTCGTTTGCGAAATGAATATTCGAGCAATCCGCGACGGCTGGGCGAGAGATCGAAAGTTTTCTCCTTTGCTGAAGTTCCCGGGTGTAACACGCGACTTGGCTTTCACGGTTGATGCAACGCTTCCCCAGAATAAAGTGGAAGATGTTATTCGTCAAGTTGGACGGCCGTTATGTACGAACGTTGTTCTTTTTGATACGTACAGTGGACAGCAAACGGGAAAAGATAAAAAAAGTATAGCGTATGCCCTTGAATTCCAATCTCCGGACCATACATTGACGGAAGAGGAAATTGATCATGCGCTTGCGAAAATTATCGAAGCCATTCAGCGACAATGTAACGGCGTGTTACGCAGCTAGTGTCGCATACATGGAATCACGCGATACAATGTTTGTTTTCAATAACAAAACAGTTTTTTTATCGAAGATAAGTTTATTGGAAAAGGCATTGATACAGATGTGCAGCCCAAAATCAACTGAACTTATCGGGAGCTGAGGTTTGCCTGAGCAGCTTATAGATACCGAGATGACGGACAAGAAGGGCTTGAAGCGCCTTGAGGATGCTCTCCTGATACTTTGGGATAAAGCTCGACATGTGTCCGATGTGCTTCTCCGATTAAAAGCAGAAAATAAGGAACTTCAGAGCCGAATTTTGAGTTTAGAATTAAAAGAGCGCCGTTCGACGGAAGAACTTCAACGCCGGGAACGCGATTTGAATGAAATTCGAACGCAGCTTGCACAGGCACAATCTAATGGCAGTAGTTTATTTTCAAAGGAGGAGTCAGAGGTACTTAAATCACGGCTGAAGGAATTGATTATAAAAATCAATTCACGTGTATGATAGACGAGAACAATGACGGAACGTTGTGGAGAAATCGACAAAAACAATTCAATTGGTCCAAGCGATGAACGGTAAGAGTATAAAAGTAAAAATATTTGGAAATGAGTACCCGCTTCGGGGAGAGAATGAAGATCTCACAAAGCGCGTGGCATCCTACGTAGATGGAATGTTAACGAAGATTCACGATAAGATTCCGGAACAGCCGCCCTTGACGGTTGCCGTTCTTTCGGCATTGAATATTACCGAGGATCTTCTGCAGGAACGCGAGAAACATGTACAGGAAGTGACGCACCTGGAAGCGGAAGTAGAAAAACTTTCCAACTATCTTGATAATTGTCTCATTGCCGAACCGACGGACCAACGAATTCAGTAACAACGTCGCCTGTTCTTTTTACATACGGATGCGGAGGTTTTAAGAACCGCACCATCAGCCGTAATCAATATCATATTAAAGAACTTAACAATTCTGTTAATATGGGAGCTTGACTCATAAGTGTGGAGCACAAGCCACTTTTTTCGTCCCGACTTGTCGAGACGGAAAGAGCCTGCGATGACTTTCTGCCAAAAGCAGGAACGAGCGGACCGTGGAAGCGTGAAATGCTTAGGCGAGCACCCACTGTGTATGAAAAAAAGTTCTTTCAATACACTTGATTGTGGCAGATGCGTGCGGTTTTTTATTTTTATTCAAAGTTGTTTGAACTGAGGAAAGACATGGAACCTTATATTCTTATTTTTATCGGAGCGTTGATCGGCGGCATTACGTTTTTCATGGGTTGGTCTCTGAATGCACGTAGCGGTCAGAACAAAATTATGGACGCTCAAGAACGTGCAAAAAAAATCATTGAAGGAGCAGAAAAAGAATCGATAACCACGAAGCGTGAAAAGCTTCTCGAAGTGAAGGACGAATGGTACAAGAAGAAAAAAGAGTTTGAAGCCGATGCCCAGGCCAAGCGGTTGAAACAGCAGGCGTACGAAAAACAATTGAACAACCGCGAGGAAAACTTGGAGAAGAAGCTCGATCTGCTGACAAAAAAAGAATCGACACTTCAAACAACCGGTAGAGAAATCGCTGATCGCCAAAAACGCCTCATCGAGCGTGAGAAAGAGGCCGAACGGTTGGTTGAAGAAGAAAATATTCGACTTGAAAAAATTGCCGGTATTACAAGCGAAGAGGCAAAAAAATATCTGTACCAAAACCTGATTGAGACAGTTAAATCCGAGGCGACACAGTCGCTGAAGGATATCCGCGATTCTGCGAAACTTGAGGGAAAGAAAGAAGCTCAGAAAGCTATTATTCAGGCGATCCAACGGTCAGCAGTGGATTTTACACTGGAGACAACGGTCAGTGTGCTGAATGTCGGCAGTGATGAAATGAAGGGACGCATCATCGGACGTGAGGGGCGAAATATCAGAGCATTTGAAGCCGCCACCGGTATTGATGTCATTGTTGACGATACACCCGAAGCCGTGATTCTCTCGGGCTTCGATCCGTTCCGGCGCGAAGTAGCTCGGATGTCCTTGGAGCGATTAATCGCCGATGGGCGCATCCATCCGGCGCGCATTGAAGAAGTTGTTGAGAAGGTAAGGAAGGAATTGGAAGAAGAGGTTATTCATACGGGTGAAAATACGCTGCTCGAAATCGGTTTGCACGGTGCACATCCGGAAATTGTGAAGCATATTGGGCGGATGAAATATCGTTCCAGCTATGGTCAGAATCTTCTGGAGCATAGCATTGAAGTTGCTTATCTCTCTGGAATCATGGCAGCGGAGCTTCGGTTGGATCCGATATTAGCGAAACGGGCAGGTCTCTTGCATGATATCGGTAAAACGATTGATAAGAGCGTCGAAGGTCCGCATGCTCTTCTCGGATATGAATTTTGCAAAAAATATAATGAACATGCAATTGTCTGCAATGCGGTTGGTTCGCACCACGAAGATATTCCGATGGAACATCCCATCTCGGCACTGGTGCAAGCGGCAGACTCCATCAGTGGTGCGCGGCCCGGTGCGCGACGTGAATCGGTGGAAGAGTACATCAAACGGCTGGAAAAATTAGAGAACATTGCAAAATCATTCAGCGGCGTACTGAGCACGTACGCCATTCAGGCGGGACGTGAAGTGCGCGTGATTGTCAGCCATGAAAAACTCGATGATGCTTCCGCAGACCAGCTTGCGCACGATATCGCCAACAAAATCGAGCAGGAAATGGAATATCCGGGACAGATCAAAGTTGTTGTGATCCGGGAATTTCGATCAACGGTAGTGGCAAAATAACAGCGAGTAAATTTTAAAAATCGATACACAATAGTCAAACTAACTTCAATTATTGGCTTGCATTACGCAGGAAATGAAAAACAACAAGTAGTTGAGCTTTATTCCTAAAAAAAACCCGACCATATCCCTTCCTTACCAAGGAGGGGAAAAAGGGGAGGTGAATTGAGCAATTTCTCATTCATGGTGCAATCGATGATTGATCATCACGCTTGACTCGTGCAGAAAAAAATATTCTGAAAATTGGTGTGACCGGAGGTATTGGCAGCGGCAAAACTGCTGTCTGTGATTTTTTTGCGCGTCTCGGCGTACCGGTGCTTCATTCGGACGAGATTGCCAAAGAGTTGAGTCATTCGAATCAGGTTATTCGAAAAAAGCTTATGAGTCTTCTCGGCACTGAGGCATATTTGTCCGATGGTGCGCTGAACAGACAGTTCGTTGCATCAAAAATATTTTCCAATAAAGAACTCCAGCGCAAAGTCGAAGCAGTCATCCATCCTCAAGTTGAAAAAGAGAGAGAGCGCCGAATCAAAGAATTGATACAACAGGGACATCGATTTCTCATCATCGAAGCTGCGCTCATTTATGAAGCCGGATTGGATAAGAAGCTCGATGCAGTCGTTGTAGTGGATGCTGAAGAGACAACCCGGATTACACGTGTGCGTAAACGAGATGCAGTGACCGAAGAGAGTGTTCGTGCACGCATCGATGCACAGCTCGATGTGAAAAAGAAGCTCGAAAAAGCGGATTATGTGATTTACAACACTGGCACGCTTGAAGAGCTTGAGTCCAATGTGCGATTTCTGTATACTGTATTTAACCTATTAATATAAAAGAGGATGAATGTGTCTGAATCAATGATTGAAAAAGAAGCGAAATATTTTTTCCACACATTTCATCGACTTCCGCTTGAGATTGACCACGGCGAAGGAGTGTACCTCTATTCAAAAGACGGCAAACGCTATATTGATTTCTTTGGCGGTTTAGCTGTCAATGCGCTTGGATATAATCATCCGGGCATCAATGCGGCTATTGAAAAACAAATTCATCGCTATATCCATCTGTCCAATTACTTTGTGCAGGATGCACAGGTAGAGCTGGCGGAGAGAATTATTACAGCAAGCGGATTCAAGCGTATCTTTTTTTCCAACAGCGGCACAGAAGCAGTGGAAGGAGCTATTAAGCTTGCACGCAAGTGGGGACAAAAATCCGGAAAAACACGATTACTGAATTTGAGTAATTCGTTTCACGGCAGAACGATGGGCGCGTTATCATTGACGGATCGCCCTAAATACCGCGCAGGGTATGATCCCTTTCTTCAGAACACAGAGACAGTCCAGTTTAATGATGTCAGCGACCTTCGAGCAAAGACCAACGAGCAGACGCTTGGCGTCGTTCTTGAATTCATTCAAGGCGAAGGCGGAATTAATGTCGTCACAAAGGAATTTGCGAATGAGTTGACTGCACTTCAGCAGAAGTATGGTTTCCTTGTCATTGCGGATGAAATTCAGGCGGGAGTCGGACGCACAGGTATGTTCTTTGGCTTTGAACATATGGGTGTCCATCCCGATATCGTTGTCATCGCAAAGGCGATTGGCGGCGGGTTGCCTCTTGGTGCGATTTTAGGAAATAAAAGAGTTGCCGATGTGTTCAGCTATGGCGAGCACGGAACGACCTTCGGGGGCAATCCGGTTGCATGTGCTGCCGGATGTGCCGTGATGGAAGAAGTTGTTCAAAAAGGTTTGATGAAACAAGCTGGCATGATTGGTGTGTATATCAAATCGAAGGCGCTGGAAATGCAAAAAGAATTTCCAACTCTCATCAAAGAAGTGAGAGGATTGGGCTGTATGCTCGGTATTGAAATCGATCGGGATGGACAACCGATTGTCGATGAACTGCGGAATCGTGGTCTGCTGATTAATTGCACGAACACAACTGTGCTGCGGTTGCTTCCGCCGTATATCATTACACAAAAATTGTGCGACCAGTTGATGGGCGAATTGCGCTCAATCTTAAAGTCGATAAAAGTATAATGGTTCATACAAACATGAATCCAGCGATTGATCAACATTCATGGGAAAGACGCTATGGCACTCACTGAATCAATGAAGCTCATTCTCACAGGCGCGATTAAAGATTGGACGAAATTTTCGGTTGAACGGGAAAGACTTACCCTGGCATCAAACGAGCTTGCCGTTATAACACGCAAAGTTGTCCATGATTGTATCCTTTTTTTGAAAACAAATAATATTGATGTTCAATGTGAGAACGTTGATGAAATGAAAATTCTCGGAGTGCTTGTTCACATCGATCCGGTCATCGACGCAACATTTCCTAATGTGAAAGCAAGTGTTGTACTGAAATGTTCGGGTTCAACAAGATCTATTTTGGTCAATCCGAACATGACAATTTCGGCGGGCGGAATGGTAGTCACATTTGATGAGTTGAAAAAAGGTATTCCTGCTGCATTTGCCACCAACGCTGCAGATTTTGTCAAAGATAGTTTCATATTTGTCGCACGTACCGGCGGGAAAGAAGAATAAATTTCGAAAATGTTTCTGATACTTTTATGAAGGTCACATAGGAACACATGGAACTTCAACCTAAACATATTCACGCACCGCAACTCTACGGAAATTTCTGGTTGAATTCGGAACCGGTCTCGCTCCGCGATCATATGGGCGAGGTGATACTCATTGATTTCTGGGATTACACCTGCATCAACTGTATCCGAACTTTTCCATACATCCAAGAGTGGCAGCGTAAGTACAAAGAATTCGGATTGAGAATTGTGGGAGTACACACTCCCGAGTTTGAATTTGCCCGGTCTTCCGAACGTGTGCAAAAAGCGATCGACCATTTTCATATCACGTACCCGGTCATGCTTGATAACGACGCTCTCATGTGGAATGCATTTGCGGTGCGTTCTTGGCCGACCCGCTGTCTCATCGATCGCGATGGCTCTATTCGATTTACACAACACGGTGAAGGTGGTTACATGGAATTCGAACGCGCGATCCAGCAATTGTTGATCGAAGCCGGCTGCCATGGCGAGCTGCCTGCGTTGATGCCTCCTCTGTGCGATGAAGATCAGGTAGGTGCAGTCTGTTATCGCCCGACAAGTGAACTCTATTTTGGATATCTTCGCGGTGCGCTTGGCAATCCGGAGGGCTATAATCCGGAATCGACCATTGAGTACACCGACCCAGGCATGTATCTTCCGGAACGTTTTTACGCCACGGGAAAATGGATGAATGAACGCCAGTGTCTGCGATTTGATGGGAACACAGGAGAAGACGGCGCCATTCTTTTGCCATATCAAGCTCATCAAGTGAATGCAGTCATGGGCTCACAAGACGGTTCATTGTGTGAAGTGACTATTCAACAAAACAGCCAGCCGCTGAGCAAAGATGCACGAGGTGAAGATATGATACACGTGCAGGGAGGAGTGACATCATTGTTTGTTGACAGACCGCGCATGTACCGGCTTGTCCACAATAAAGAATTCGGCAGCCACCTCCTGAAGCTAACGACATCGAATCCAAATCTTGAAATTTACACGTTCTCTTTTACGACAAGTGTCATTCCGGAATTGATTCCTACGAATTGATGAGAGTAACATTCACAAAGTTATACAAGAGAGAGACCTCTGATCACCTCCCCCCTTTTCCCCTCCTTGGTAAGGAGGAGCGTATAAAAAAATCCGCGAAGCGGTATTACAATAGCTACGCAGATATACTTTAGAAAAGGGGTGGTAGCAATCTCCCGCCTGCTAGAGCGAAGCGGCGGGCAGATCAAATTGCGTTTTTCGATTATTATCATCTCAGAAATAACTCTCCCCCTCAAAGGGGGAGATGAAGAGTGGGTCATAAAATGAATCGTAACTTTCTGTGTGATGTACCTTTCGTCCCGCTAGAAAACAGCGGGACACAAAAAACGTGGAAGGTCTCAGAGTTTAGCCGAGAGAGCTTCCAAAAGCAGCTGCGAAGGCCGAAAATTTTCCGTGACGCCCATCATTGCTTCTCATTTGATGAATGGCGATGTTATAACAAAAATAAACGCGTTGTATAAATGAAAATAATAAAAAGCTTATGGTCTACTGATTTATATTTGGTTTTTTATCTTTGGAATTTGTTTGCTATTTGTAATTTGTGATTTAGAGTTTTTAGAGATTCCCATACGTGAAAAGCATGAAAAATAACTTGGTTTTTGTAGAACCGATGAATATATTTGCAGCGAATAGTAGAGAAAAAGAAGTTTTTATCGGTGCCTTCTATAAATGAAGATGATACATGATCGAAGCTCAAGGTCGGGATACCGGTTTTATTCGTCCAAAATCTATATTGTTAACTATTTGTAATAATGGGAATTCCCTTGGATACCTATTGCTTCTTAATGCAAAGAAAAGCGAAATTTGGGCTATACAAAACCGGTAGTATATAATAGGATAGGAAAACAGCTCATAAAATACACGTACCTCGGTAAATGACCGGAAATGAGGTTTTTTAAAAAATAATAAAAAAACTATTGACATTTCAACGGATAATTCCTATTCTCTGATAGTCATAGGTGAAAGGGGTTGCGGTAATTGTTGGATTATTCAAGAGTTATAGAAAATTCGCCTAAAATGAAAATGTTACGTAATGCCAAAACTATAAAAAAATAAATGTCAAATTTGAATACAAATAAACGGAAGGGAAAATTGTATGCTAGGGAATTTACCGCCTTAATTTTCACTGATCATTTAACGGGAAATACTTTTGAAAAAAGTTTTATTCTTCTTTCAAAGTGTTATTCCAAATTTTAATCCATCATATCTCTAACTCATCTATTGGAGTATAATATGAACACAAATAAACTTTTTAAGATTGGTGCGTTGCTTGTTGTCTTCGGCGTGCTTTTGCTTGTATCCACTAGCAGTTTGCTCGCAGCGCCGGGGGTATCGATCGACACCCTTGGTGCGCAGGCGAAACTCGTTGTGAAACTTGCAAACAAGGCAGTGCAAGATTCGGTAGTCATGCCGACTTTTAAGATAGCCGTTTCAGATACACTTACTACTACAAGCGATTCAGTTGTGATCGGCTTCTCGAACACGGATTTCCAGTTTGCTAAGAGCGGACCCTACGCAGTAGTTGTAAATGGAGCTATTGTAGCCGATAGCGCTCGTATCAAATCTGATGGGACTTTGCTATATATCAAAATTACCGGCCCCGTCGGATTTGGCACCGCAGATACACTCACTATTGCTGGCGTTTATGTTAAAGGCACTACAGCAAATTCAGCCTATAGTGATAGCACATCGCTCGATTACTTGACTTTCGCTGTGGGCGATGGAGCCACCGTCACGTCTGGACCCAACCATGGCACGAAGTTTGTGCTTCTTCCTGCTCCGATTTACACTGCAGTTATAAGCGTTCAGCCAACAACTCCTGTTGCGGCTGGATCCAGTATCACTTCGACATTGAGTTTCACTGACCAATTCGGAAACGTTCCAAATGATTCAGCCACAGCCATAAGTGTAGCCGCTGTA
>JBEKEV010000016.1:0-45097 GCA_050013655.1 Bacteroidota bacterium
ACCTGGACTCATTTCCGATGGTTTTCTTGTTTCTCCTTTTCGTAGTTTTATCGATGATGTTATTCTTCAACGGTATTCTTCGTTGACGATGACTCCGGTGATTGTCGTGAATGCTTTAAATAAAATCTGGCGAACCACAAAGAGAGAGATCTGGAAGAAAAAGCCATTGAATTCAGATGCTGAATTTCTCGGGTGGCAAAAAACTATAACCGGCAAGGACAATTATGCTAGCCTCCACAAAACGATACTGAAGATGCACAATTACTTCTCGAAGTGGCTTCAGCATCGCATCGCTTTTCTAGACGTCTACAATGAGTGATTTTAACAATAGAAAGGAGTTGAATAGAATATGAACGATAAATGGGAATTCTACAAAGACCACGAAAATAAATGGCGTTGGCGACGTACTGCTCCGAACGGCAATATTGTTGGAGCAGCGACAGAAGGTTATGTGAATAAAACCGATTGCGAAGGGAATGCACGTCGTAACGGATGGGGCGATAATTTATTAAATCAAGAAAGAGATGATAAAATGACACCGAAAGAGTTGAGTGAAGAAAATAAGGAAATAAAGAACAAGGCGTATGCTCTCTACAAGGAACATGGCTTTAAGGACGGTAATGATTTTGTTGTTTGGCTTGAGGCGGAAAGGCAATCGGGAGAAAAGTCCAGAGCAAAGCGTAATAAACAGATGAAGAATATTCTTTCTACTATTGTGGGAATATTGTGTGTTATCGTGGTGATCCTGTTGATGATGCTGTTCAAGAAAAACCCTCAGGTGGAACTATCCAAACAGAGCTTGTCTGAGCCGAAGGTCATGATGTTTGTGCTTGACCCGAAAGTCGATGAGAAGGTAGTCGTCTTCGGCGACACGCATTTCGCTTATGATAAATCTACTCTTAGCCAGGAAGCGAAGACGCTGCTGGATAAGAATGTGCAGGACCTGAAGGAAAACCCCAAAATAAACGTCCGTATGGCAGGATATACCTCTGCTGAAGGGACAGAAGACATCAATCAGAAATTAAGCGAGCAAAGAGCAAATACCGTCAGGGACTATCTGATTGAAAAAGGTATTGCGCCAGAGAGAATAACTGTAATCGGATATGGCAGGACAAGACCGGCAGTGTATGAAGTGACACCTGGTGACATTAACTCAAAGGAAGCAAAGGCTAACATGCGAGTTCTTTTTGAAGTTGTCGTCAAGTAGGAATAGTAACGCTTCAGGTTTGAAATTTATTTGTGAATAAAAGGAAATTTTATGTGGAAGAGAACATTTCTGATAATGGGGCTGACTGCATCTTTAGTTGTCCCGGTGAATCCCAAGAATCATGAAGGCATATGACACATTTGGAAATGCTGAAAACGAAAAGACTCTTAAATTCATTCTCATGAATTAGCAAAAGAGGCACCACTATGAAAAAATATAAGTCGTTCGTCATTGGAGGAGTGCTCTGTTGCTTCTTCGCTCTAATGGCTGGTTGCGCATCATCCGAACTTGTTGACATATGGAGCGATTCTTCATTTCGACCTCCTTCTTTGAATAAGATGCTTGTCATCTCCGTTAGTAAGAATTCGGTCCAGCGCCGTATTTGGGAAGATGCCTACAGTGTCGAACTTGCAAAACATAACGTTGCAGTGACGCCTTCGTATCGCTTGTTTCCGGATGCGGTACCGGATACAAACCAGGTTATGCAGATCGTGCAATCAAATAGCTTCGACGGAGTCCTGGTTACCCGTCGGCTTCCTCCGGAAACGAACGCTCAGTACACGCAGGGGTATGTGACGACAGAACAGGGCATGAGATATGATCGCCGCAGAGAGAGATTTGTAACGTATTATCGAGACATAGAGCACGCTGCGTACGTCGATTCTCAAAAAGTTGACATCCGTGCCATTGACGTATGGGCAACCAGGAACGAAGGGCAAATGATTTGGAGTGCCACGAGCTTGACCCCCGAGCCGAATTCAGTGCAAGAAGTCCGGCCTGAAATCGTCAAGCTTGTTATGTCTGAATTGACAAAGCAGAGAATCATCGCTTCTGAGCGATAAATGAAAGGAAAGGAGCAACATGAAAACAGCTGGTATCATCATCATCGTAGGTCTGTTAATGACGCTCTATACAGGTTTCTCTTATATCACTAAAGAGAAGGTTGTGGACATGGGGAAACTCGAGATAACAAAGGATAACCAACACAATGTACACTGGCAACCGTACTTAGGAATCGGAATGATGGTAATTGGTGGTGTTGTTCTCATTCTTGATAGGAAGAAATCAAGGACGACCTGATACGAATAGAGAACAGGAAAGGACTGTCCGCTGCTCTCTACAAAAGAAATCATAAAATATGTTCAATTCACAAAAATCACACAAGGAGAAATTACAATGAATACAATGTACCGTGGTGCTCTTGCGATGACTGTAGCCGCGCTGTTGCTGATCATCGTCTCTCTGCACGCTTCCGAGACGGATGACCAAATCGTATCATCAGCCAGGAATTCGTATGTGTTCCAGACCTATCTCAAGGGCGATGATATTAAAATTGAGTCCAAGGATGGCGCCGTTACCTTGACGGGAATTGTCTCCGAAGAACTGCACATGTCATTGGCCAAAGAAACAGTGGCTGCCCTGCCAGGAGTTGTAAGCGTCGACAACAGGCTGGAAATCAAAGGCGCCCCCCCCACTGCAAACTCGGACGCGTGGCTCGAGGAGAAAGTGAAATCCACACTCTTATTTCATCGGAGTGTGAGTGCTGACAATACTGAGATTGACGTCAAGGACGGCATCGTGACCCTGCGGGGTCAGGCTACCAGCCAGGCACAAAGAGAATTGACCGCCGAATATGCTAAGGATGTCGATGGGGTTAAAGATGTGAAAAATGAGATGACAGTATCAGAACACGCGCAAAAGACGCACCGAACTGTGATTGAAAAGATTGATGACGCCTCTATCACTGCTCAGGTTAAGATGGCGTTGTGGGTTCATCGCTCGACCAGTGTCGCCAATACCAAGGTCGAGACGAAACATGGTGTGGTCACGCTCGGCGGCAAGGCCAAGAATATTGCCGAAAAGGACCTGGTCACAAAACTTGTCGGAGATATAAAAGGTGTGAAGAACATAAAGAACCGGATGACAATTGAGTAATCGCAGCAGACTGATGGATCACTACCGGCTGATGCGGTGATCCTTTTGCAAATACTAATCGCGAGATTAAGTATTGCAGATACTATGATTAAAGTAATTGCATGCAGTTCAGAGTGTTGTGCGAAATGCTCGCACATAATACCAGTGGGGTTGTGATATGGTTCACCCCTGCGTTGAAAAACTAAACCAAAAAAGAAAGGATACTTGTTATGTTATATACCATCGCTGTTATTCTAGTCATATTGTGGCTCATTGGGTTAGTCACTTCCTACACCATGGGTGGTTTCATTCACGTTCTCCTGGTGATCGCCATTGTGGTCATCTTGGTCAATGTCATTAGTGGTCGAAAACCTATGTGACTATTTCGTGGGCAAGGTAAGGAAAATCAAAACGAGGGATTATCTATGACCAAAGCAGTCTCGCTCGCAGTTCTTGCCGGTGGCATTCTTCTTCTGATCTTTGGCATCAATGCGTATAACTCATCCAGCTCTGACATTTCTCGATTTTTCACCGGCTCAGCCACCGATAAGTCGGTATGGATGTTAGTAGGCGGCGTTGTCGCGATCGTTCTGGGGCTGGTAGGTTTCTTACGCGGATCAAAGACAGTTTGAGAATGGTCTTACATCTATTCCGAAATAATGCTGCCTTTTCGGTTGCTCGCCGCAAAAACGGCAAGTAAATAAGAGCCGACTGAACCACTGACGGTGCAGTCTTAGCTTGGGTCATAGTAAAGAACGTTGATAGACCTGTTGCAGGTTGGTGGCAGCACAAGAAAAAAAAATGTTAGAATGGTTTCAGCAAAAGCATAGAAAACCATGGAATTATTTATCTGTTAATTACATAATAAAAGGACGCAACAATGAGATCTTTAAAGATCTTTGCCCTGCTCGTAGCATTGAATATGGGTGTATGGATAACATCGCATGAAGCATCAGCGCAGCAAGGCAGCGTGAGTTTTTGGGTTTTTTACGATGAGTTAAGTCCCTACGGTCAGTGGGTCGATTATCCAGGTTATGGGTATGTATGGATTCCATCAACGGGATCGGATTTCGCTCCCTATTCCACCAATGGGCATTGGATCTGGACCGAATATGGCTGGACATGGGTGTCCGATTATAGCTGGGGATGGGCGCCTTTCCATTATGGTCGTTGGGATTACGATGATTCTTATGGTTGGTTTTGGGTTCCTGATAATGAATGGGGTCCTTCATGGGTCAATTGGAGAAGAGCGGATGGATATTATGGCTGGTCACCGATGAGACCCGGAATCAGCCTTAGTGTTTCTTTCGGTAGTGGATACACAGTACCCAATGATCGCTGGAGATTCGTCAGAGACAGAGATTTTTCAAGGACCGACATCAATCATTATTATGTCAATCGAACTAATAACAGTACTATCATAAAGAATTCTTCAGTGATAAATAGAACTTACACCGATCAAAACCGACACACTACATATATTTCTGGACCCGACAGAGCCGATGTACAAAAGATTACTGGGAGAACGGTCCAACCGGTTGTTATTCACGATAACGAAAAGCCGGGACAGAATCTGAAAAATGGCCAACTGCAGATATACAGGCCACAAGTACAAATGAACGATAAAAATGGCGGGAGACCGGTACCGTCCAAAGTAGTCAATTTGAAAGATGTAAAACGGCCATCGGAAAGAAATGCAACAAATCCAACCCCGAATGTCAAGCCTGTTATTCAAAAGAAACAACCAGTACAACCCTCCAAAATCAATCCGGTAAAGAACAGCAATAATAAGAACCGACCAGTGCAACAGCATAATGTTATTCCATCGAAGAATAAAGTGAAGAAACAACTATCTCGTTCCGTCAATCCACCCAAGAAAGTTCAACCACTGCAGCCGCGGGTTGTTAATCCATCCAATAGTAGTAGAAATGCAAAGCAACCACAGAAAGTAACTCCACGCAATGAGAATGTTGAGCCGCGGTCTTCACAACCCAAGACCAATGAAGGCGAAAAGGAACAAAGGAAATAGGAATGATGGAAAAGAAAACTGTGTCAATATTTACGTGACCAGTTTAACCATCTGTATCGATAAACTTTTTAACCAATTAAAAAGAAGAACATGAAAAACACTATTGAGGCTAATGAAAAGAGGATTGATGCATTCAAAGAAAAGATGAAAGAAGCCGGTCTCAAGGTCAAAGCGAAGTACAACAAGGGAGTGGCAGTGTTGGAACAGAAAAATCGCGACCTGAAGAAGAAATTGGAAGAATATAAGGATGAGGGACAAAGTAAATGGGAAGAGTTCAAGACGAACATCACGCATGATATGGATGGAATAGGAAAGACAATGAAGGATTTATTCAAAGATAATCATTAGCAGCAATAACGAAGCAAAGTAAAAAAAACACTAAAATTATTCTAACAGATTCTGAACAAATAATAAAAGGAGAACACCTATGCGCGGCCATGAAAAATTACTCACGGTGCTTGATCAGCTATTGGCTGATGAACTGACAGCCATCAACCAGTATATGGTGCATTCTGAAATGTGCGAGAACTGGGGTTATAACAAGCTTCACGTGGATATCAGAAAACAAGCAATGGATGAAATGCATCATGCCGAGTGGCTTATCGAACGAATAATATTTTTTGAGTGTACGCCGACGGTTTCCAAACTTAACCCGATAAAAATCGGCAAGACTGTTTCAGAAATGATCAACAACGACGACAAAGATGAACTTGATGCTGTTCGCTCTTATAATGAAGCAATCAAACTTGCTCGTTCAGTTGACGATCAAGGTACTGTTGACCTGCTCTCTAAGATACTGAAGATGGAAGAAGGTCACGTCGATTGGGCAGATATACAACGAGCCCAGATCGAACAAATGGGTATGGAAAACTATCTGGTTAATCAAACTGAGGGTGCGGCAAGCTAATCTGCCATTCGCCTTAACAACAGTGGGGTTGCGCCTTGGTTCGCCCCTGCGTTGAAAACTAAACCAAAAAAGAAAGGATACTTGTTATGTTAGTTACTATCGCTGTTATTCTAGTCATATTGTGGCTCCTGGGGTTTATCGCTTTCCCTATCATGGGTGGCTTCATTCACGTTCTTCTGGTGATCGCTATTGTGGTCATCTTGGTTAGAGTTATTCGCGGACGAAATTTGGACGGGACAAAGAATTGATTTCGAAATGAGGCCGTACAGGAGTTGTAAGCGGAAGGTCTGAAGCCGTTTGTAGGAGAACCTCAATTGGATAAGGGAACCCTGTTCAACGTACCGGAAGGTGCCTTGAAAAACATAGGTGAATTTCTCTTTCATTGTAATGGTTGCTGAGCAGGAGATGTGCACGTGAATCTGTAAACAGAAAACAGAAAATAAAAAACAGGAAATCACGGAAATAGAAACGATGAACATCAATATTAACATCAACCCGACAAGCAATCCTACAGTGACAGTAAATGATGAGCTTGTAGCGTTTCCAAAGGATGTGCGTGCAACACCAGTGAAAGATGTGCCTGTCATACCTTCGAATGGTGGTCCTACAACATCATCGAAAATTGTGCCTGTCGTACCTTCGAATGGTGCGCCTTCAACGTCACCGAAAGATGTGCTTGCAATACCTCCGAAGGATGCGCTTATAACACCTCTGACAATTCGTCAAAAGATATTTCAAGATCTCCGGAAGCGACGCTATTTGTGGCTGATCGGTGCACTCATTATCATCATTGCAGGTGCATTCGTGTATCATTGGATGTTTGGCAAAGCCAAGGTTCTCTATGCTACCGCTGCCGTCGAACGCGGCGATGTAGAAAGTACGGTCGTGGCAGCTGGCATCGTGCAGCCCTTCAAGTATGTCGATGTCGGCGCTCAAACCTCCGGGATGCTTCAATCGCTTAAGGTCAATCGCGGTGATAGGGTTGAAAAAAAACAGTTGCTCGCTGAAATTGATCCGGTTCTGGCACTGACAGCGCTCACAGCTGCCAACGCAGCACTCGAAAGTATAACCTCACAGCACTCTTTGAAACAAGCGCAACTTGTGCTTGCCCAATTGCAGCGGGATCGCAACGACGACCTCTTTGCTCGCCAGTTAGTTTCAGCCAGCGATCGTGACATCACACGAGCCGCTTACGACGTCGCTTTCGCTGATGCCGCTTCGCTCACGGCGCAGATGAAAGAAGCTGCGGCGGCAGTAAACACCGGTAAAGCCAATCTGGGTTATACTAAAATCACTGCTCCTATAGCTGGCGAAGTCGTTTCTATCAGCCTTCTGGAAGGGCAAACACTCAACGCTAATCAGCAGGCACCGAATATCCTGCGGATTGCCGACATCGACACTGTAACAGTCTGGGCGCAAGTCTCGGAAGCGGACATTGTCCGTGTCAAACCTGGTCAGGACGTCTATTTCACTATCCTTGGCGATTCCCTTCGCTGGAATGGCAAAATCAGACAAATTCTCCCTACACCGGAACTCATTAACAACGTGGTGTTCTACGATGTGCTGTTCGATATTCCGAATCCGGAGCGTGAACTGGAGATTCAGATGACGGCGCAAGTCTTCATCGTGTTGGCACAGGCGAAGGGTGTCTTGCTGATACCGGTCGCCGCCATCGGCAATGCCAGCGAAGGTGCGGAAATCAAAGTGCATGTGCTGAAAGCCGATGGCACCATCGAGTTGCGTGCGATTAAGATCGGCATCAAAAGTGAAATCTCAGCAGAGGTCACAGACGGTCTCAAGGAAAAGGAACAGGTCGTCATCGGAAAAATCACGACACAGGACAATACGACAAGCGCGCTGAGCACTCGGAAAGGGTTATAATGTTATCGCCGCTACTCGAATTGAAAGCTGTTAGCCGTACCTATACGTCGGGCGGCGCTCCACTGACAGTGCTTAAAGAAGTGAGCTTGGTGATTCAGAGTGGCGAATTCGTCGCCATCATGGGTGCATCCGGCTCGGGCAAGTCCACGCTCATGAACATCATCGGCTGTCTCGATAAACCGTCGAGCGGCACTTATTGCATCCGAGGCGTCGATGTCGCCAGTCTCACCGGTGATGCGCTGGCAGCACTGCGGCGCGATACATTCGGATTTATCTTCCAGCGCTACAATCTGATGTCCGATCTGAATGCCGTCGAAAACGCGGAAGTTCCAGCTGTCTACTGCGGAATGGAAAAAAAACAGCGCCAAAAGCATGCCAGTGACCTGTTGCGAGAACTCGGACTGGGCGACCGGCTGCAGCATTATCCCGGCCAGCTCTCCGGTGGTCAACAGCAGCGGGTCAGCATCGGTCGCGCACTCATGAACGGCGGGCCGGTGATACTGGCCGATGAACCTACTGGAGCGCTGGACAGTCAGGGCGGCAAAGAGGTTATGGTTATTCTGGAGAAGCTTCACGGGCAAGGACACACGATCATTGTAGTAACCCATGACAGCGACATTGCCGCTTACGCGCACCGTCTCGTGCGCATTGCTGATGGGCGTATCACTTCAGATGAGCCGCAGCAGAACGAGGAGGCGAGTAATCAGGCGAAGATTGGCGAAAGGGGAAAAGATGCCAAGCAGGGTGTGGCGGTTCTCGGCGAAGCTCTGAAGATGGCGTTGCGTTCGTTGCTGCACAATCGAATGCGAACCGTGCTGACCATGCTGGGTATTATCATCGGCGTCGCCTCGGTGGTTGCGCTTATGGCGATTGGCAACGGTGCGAAGCAAGATGTAGTTGAGCGCATCGAAGCTATGGGTACCGACCTGTTAACGATTATGCGCGGACCGCCCGCCGTTCGCGCCTCAGCCGACATCGTGACCAGTTTCCTTCCTGAAGATCTACTACCCATCGGTAATGTTTCGGGTGTCGCTATGGCGATTCCGGAAACGAATTTATCGTCACTGCTGCGCTTTGGCAACCAGGACCTGACTGTCACGGCGGTCGGAACCGGCGAAAAATTTCCGCAAGTGCATGATTGGCCGCCGCAATCCGGCGTATTCTTCTCGGCGGAACATGTGAAGCGCTATGCTCAGGTTGTCACACTTGGTCAGACCGTAGTAAAGAATCTGTTCCCCAAAGACACAAATCCGCTGGGCCAATATGTGCTCATCGGCAGCGCGCCTTTTCTGGTCGTTGGCGTGATGAGCAGCAAAGGATTGACTCCGCGGGGAGACGATATGGATAACTCCGTCTGGCTGCCCTACACTACGGCTGGAGCGCGGATCTTTGGACAACGCTTTTTCAATGATATCGTCGTGAGAGTGAAGCCGGAGGCGGATATGAGCGTGGTGCAAGATGATCTCCATACGCTGCTGATGAAACGGCATGGTAAGGAAGATTTTAATATTCGGAACATGGCCACTACCATTGAAACGGCCAATGAAACACAGAACACACTCACTTATCTGCTGGCGGCGATTGCCGTGATATCGCTCGTTGTCGGCGGCATTGGCGTTATGAACATCATGCTAGTATCGGTCACCGAACGGACACGCGAAATCGGCATCCGCATGGCGATTGGTGCACGTAGCTTCGACGTGTTGTTTCAATTTCTTACCGAAGCCGTGATGGTCTGCTTTATCGGAGGCCTATTAGGTATCTTCGTCGGCATTGGCGGCGGATTAGCTACCTCCGCAATTGCAGGTTGGCGCGTGATTTTTACTATTGCACCGATCATCATTGCCTTCGCGTGCGCTTCTCTGACGGGTATCATATTTGGTTATCTTCCGGCCAGAAAAGCCGCACAACTTGATCCCATCGAGGCGCTGGCTCGAGAATAGAAACGATATGAGTCCTCCTGATTATAACACTTTTGTTATAATTGTTCAGCGATCATGAATATTTCCACAACACTTTCAGCAAGAATTAAAAAATTCTGGTGCATACTTGGTCCTGGAGTTATTACAGGTGCAAGCGATGATGATCCTTCAGGGATTGCAACTTATTCACAGGCAGGCGCTGGTTTTGGTTTTGCGACACTTTGGACTGCAATTATCACATTCCCTCTCATGGCTACTGTGCAGGAGATGTGCGCGCGAATCGGTATGGTAACTCAAGAGGGATTGACAGCAACACTAAAAAAGAAGTATCCGAAAAGTATTCTCTATCTCATGGCAACGTTTAGTTTTCCCGCTATTACACTTAATATAGGCGCAGACATTCAGGGAATGGGAGCCGTTGCCAATTTACTTATGCCTCAAATTCCATCTTTTGTGTTCAGCATACTATTTACGGTTTTACTTATTTCCTGTATTATCAAATTTCCCTATCAAAAACTTGCTGCTATATTAAAATGGCTTTGCCTTTCGTTATTATTGTATGTCGTAGTTCCGTTCTTGGTGCATGCAGATTGGGTGGAAGTTATGAAAAGTGCTTTTATCCCAACTATCCATTTCAACAAAGCTTTTTTTAAAATCCTTGTTGCGATTCTCGGCACCACTATTTCTCCTTACCTGTTTTTTTGGCAAGCCACGATGGAAGCGGAAGACATTTCACATAACCATAAGAAAATCATAATCAATAAACGAATTTTAAACAACATGAAAATGGATATCGATTTCGGAATGCTATTTTCAAACCTTGTTATGTTTTTCATAATCCTTACAACGGGCGCTGTATTGTATAAGACGGGTATCAGACAAATTGATACAGTAGGACAAGCCGCAAAAGCATTAGAACCATTGACAGGTAAACTTACGTATTTACTCTTTGCTGTCGGTGTAATCGGCACGGGATTCTTAGCAATGCCTGTTTTGGCTGGCTCACTTTCATACATTTTAGCTGAGACTTTTCATTGGAAGGAAGGGTTAGATAAAAAATTTCACGAAGCCAAAGGGTTTTACATCACACTTATCGTGTCGCTCATTGTTGGATTGTCTCTGGATTTTCTCGGCATAAGCCCAATACAAGCGCTCATTTACACTGCTGTTTTGTATGGCTTAACAGCGCCGGTCATGATTGCCATCATTATGCACATTGGTAACAACAAAAAAGTAATGGGGGAATTTACCAACAAGAGATGGTCAAATGTTCTCGGATCAATAACGCTCATGCTGATGAGCGTTGCTGCCGTTGCATTGATATATTTTCAGTTCAAATAGAATAAATTAATTTCACTGTTGAATGTACTATTTTGAATACTGCTGCATATTCGATAGTTCACAATCAACCCTCCATGCAATCAAAGAGCTTTTGGGTTGTCTTAAAGGATTAATTCCTTTTTCATCCTTTTGGCTTATTGTTTTGTTTTGCAGATGTTTCTATAATTCATTGAGATTGAGGGAGAAAAACACCAAAATCTATTCGAGGAGGTTGTACTACTTTGTTATGAGATGGATATTGGTGTCAAGCGAGAATAAGTGATGACAGATTTCATTACATGCAAGAAAAACAAAAACATAGCTCGAGATAAAATATCATCAAGAAAAAAAGAAGCACAAGCTCGAGTGAAAACGATTCATACAGAGCAAAATATACACTCGCAAATATTCAGGTGATTTTAAAAACGGACCGACAATAAAAGGAAAATGTATATGTCTAATTTTGCAAAATATTTATTGGGAACTGCATTTGTAGCCGGTGGATTAGCTTGGGCAGCTTATGAATTGGGCGCTTCACTAATTTGGATTAGCATAGGTGTTATTATCATCATTGGAATTGGAATTATGGTTGCTGTGTCAAAGACCCAGCGGAATGAAAAATCTGACGCCGACAAGTGAAAATTAAAGCAGTCTTGAACTAGTGTTATATAATTAACCATAGTAAAATAAATCTTAATCATAATTAAAAGAAAAAAAATGATAACATATCCGGAGATAAAATATCATGAAGAAAAAAGAAGCACGATCTCATCGTAAGGTCCTTCCAAAATCCCCCACAAGTATTCAAGGATTGGACGAAATCACAGGCGGGGGATTACCGAAAGGCAGACCGACGCTTGTATGCGGCGGTGCGGGTTGCGGAAAGACCCTCTTTGCCATGGAGTTTCTTGTGCGCGGAGCAACGGAGTACAATGAACCGGGCGTCTTTATTTCGTTTGAGGAAACAGATAAAGAACTCACAGCAAACGTTGCTTCGTTGGGGTTCGATTTGGACAGCCTTATAAAGCACAAAAAGATTTTGCTTGAGCACATTCACGTTGAACGGGGTGAAATCGAACAAAGCGGTGAATACGATTTGGAAGGTTTGTTTATCAGGATCCATCACGCAATTGAGAGCATCGGCGCTAAACGTGTTGTGCTGGATACTATAGAATCACTCTTTTCAGGGTTGCCAAATCCTCTTGTACTGCGTGCTGAACTGCAACGATTATTGCGCTGGCTGAAAAGGAAAGGTGTAACAACAATAATGACTGCAGAGCGGGGCGAAGGTACCTTAACGCGTCAAAGTTTGGAAGAGTACGTCTCCGATTGTGTCATTCTGCTCGATCATCGCGTGAACGATCAATCATCCATACGACGGCTGCGTATTGTCAAATATCGCGGTTCAACGCACGGTACGAACGAGTATCCTTTCCTTATTGATGAAGATGGTTTTTCTGTTCTGCCTGTCACTTCCCTGGGACTGAATTACTTTTCATCCAACGAGAGAATTTCCACCGGTATTCCGCGTCTTGACACAATGCTCTCCGGTAAAGGTTACTTTCGCGGCAGTACAGTGCTTACTTCAGGCACCGCCGGTACGGGCAAGACGAGCATTGCCGCGCAATTTGTTGAAGCGGCATGCAAAAGGGGAGAACGCGTTCTCTATTTTACTTTCGAAGAATCTCCTAGTCAGCTTGTGCGCAATATGCGTTCCATTGGAATAAATTTAGAACCGTGGGTGAAAAAAGGGTTGCTTCAGTTTCATGCAACACGTCCGACACTCTATGGCTTGGAAACTCACCTGACGACGAGTATCAAATTGATCAATAAATTTGAACCTAACGTCGTTATCCTCGACCCTATTAATGCATTCGTGATGGGAGAGAATCAAACTGAAGTTAAAACAATGTTACTGCGCCTTGTAGATTTTTTGAAGATGAAGCGGATCACTGCATTCTTCACAAGTCTCTCTTCCGCCGACGAAAATATGGAGAATACCGATGTTTACATCTCATCCCTGATAGATACATGGTTGCTTCTGCGTGATATTGAAATTGGAGGTGAACGTAACAGAGGATTGTATGTGCTTAAATCGCGCGGTATGGCGCACTCCAATCAGATTCGCGAGTTTAGGCTGACAAACCAAGGCATCGAACTGCTTGATGTCTATGTTGGCGCGGACGGTGTCTTGACAGGCTCGGCGCGATTATCACAAGAGACGAAAGACGAGGCGGAACAATTATTGCGTCAGCAAGAAATCGGAAGTAAACAATTTGGATTAGAGCGTAAGCGTGAAGCAATGGAAGCCCAGATTGTTGTGCTGCGGTCTGAATTTGAAGCTGAAGAATCAGATGCGCTCAAAGTTATCGGGATTGAAAAAGTAAGAAATGAACGTTTCATTCAAGACAAGGTAAAAATGGGTAAGAGTCGAAGAAGTGATGTGTATATAAAAATAACCGGCACAAAGAAGAAAAAAGTAAATATTTAAAGGAACGTACTGTGAAAACCACACATGGAAAATCGAAAACCAGCCGGCGAAAAGAACAACCAGCCAAAACAAAAAATCTTAATCAAAATTATAAGGAAAAACATCATGAGCAAAGGTCAAAACAGTAAAAAGGGTTCAAAGAAAGAACCGGCAAAAACCATGAAAGAAAAAAAGGCGGCTAAAAGAGAGAAGAAAAATGAAAAGATGAATCCTGGAATCATTAACCCTGGAATCCTCAATCAAGAACACGTTTGAGGTTTTGGATAAATGCGGCTTATAGGAAAACAGAGATCCGTCAGATAGATAATTTTAAATATGTGAAAGACATCGTTACCATGGAAAAAATAGTTTTGCAGCAGTCCCATAATGAAAACCAGGGAGCAGCAGTTATCTCGGAAGAGTTCTCTGAGATTCCTTCTGGTTCAGTATTTAGAAGATTTTTCTTAGAAGTATCTTCCATTGCAATTTTTACTTTGCGTTTTTTCAAAGAAGTATTTAAACCGCCGTATGAATTTAATGAACTGATGAAACAATCTTTCCTGATCGGTTACAAGTCTCTTCCTTTGGTAGGTATTACGGCCTTTATCGTAGGGCTTGTGCTTACTATTGAGTCAAGACCCACATTGGCAAACTTTGGAGCGGAATCGTGGTTGCCTGCGATGGTAGCAATTTCAATCATACGGGAAATGGGACCGGCGATAACCGCGCTCATCTTTGCCGGAAAAGTCGGATCGGGAATCGGGGCAGAGCTGGCGTCCATGAATGTAACAGAACAAATTGATGCGATGCAGGTATCGGGCACCAATCCGTTTAAATACCTTGTTGTGACGAGGGTACTTTCTGCAACATTGATGCTTCCGCTCTTGGTAATTTTCGCCGATACTATCGCCATGATAGGATCGTTTGTCGGTGTTAACCTAAAAGGAACTACGAGTGCTCACTTATTTACTTCACAGGTATTTCAAATACTCCAATTTGGAGACCTGTTCCCGGCTTTTATCAAAACCTTCTTTTTCGGATTTGCCATCGGAGTTATAGGCTGCTATAAAGGATATAATTCAAATAAGGGGACTGAAGGAGTTGGGAAAGCGGCTAACTCAGCCGTAGTATTCGCATCGTTGATGGTTTTTCTCATAGATATGATAGCAGTACAAATTACAAGTTTGTTTCAAAACTAAAACGAGTCATGAGAACAATGACAGCTCATACGACCTCCATGAAGACCGAAGATGAGAACAAGCAAAACGCTCTTGTTGCCGTTGAAATGGAACATTTAAAAAAATCTTTTGGTAATAATCATGTGTTGCGGGATATTAGTTTGGTAGTTCATAAAGGAGAAAACGTCGTTATACTGGGGCAGTCCGGAACCGGTAAATCAGTACTCATAAAATGTATTGTGGGATTGGTTGATCTTGATGAGGGTACGCTTGTTATACTTGGGCAGAATATTTCTGAACTCAAGGATAACGAGCTCATGGAAATGCGCAAAAAGATAGGTTTCCTTTTTCAAAGCGGCGCACTCTATGATTCCATGACAGTGAGAGAAAATCTTGAATTCCCTCTGAGAAGACAAGCGCGTTCAATGTCGAAAGAAGAAATGAATTCGCTGGTACAAGAAGCATTGGAAAATGTAGGACTTTCTGAAACAATTGAATTGAAACCTTCAGAACTTTCCGGCGGTATGCGGAAAAGGCTGGGCTTAGCCCGAACGTTGATTCTCAAACCTGAGATCATGCTGTACGATGAACCTACAACCGGACTGGATCCAATAACATCAAAAGAAATAAGCAACCTCATTCTGGAAGTTCAAAAAAAATATAAGACTTCTTCCATCGTCATTACACACGATATTGAATGCGCTAAGCTCACAGCAAATCGAATTATCGTGATGAAAGACGGAATGTGCACTGCAGAAGGGTCGTATACCGATCTCAAGAATTCGGCAGATGCATGGATACGATCATTTTTTGAATAATACATCAGACATAGTAGAAGAGCAGATCAAATGAAAAAAGACACGAGTAATAAAATCAAGCTGGGAATATTTATTTCCCTTGGAATAGCGATATTCATTGTAGGAATATATTTTATCGGTGAGAGGCAGCAGTTGTTCAGAAGTACCTTTCACCTCAGCGGGGTATTTAGAGATGTTGCCGGACTTCAAGCAGGAAATAACGTACGGCTCTCAGGAATAAATGTGGGGACTGTAGAAAATATTAGTCTTGTGAGTGATACTTCCGTGAGAGTAGAAATAATCATTGATGAAAGCACTCGAAAGTTTATAAAGAAGGATGCGGTTGCAAGTATTGGTTCGGAGGGACTTATGGGGAATAAAATTATAATTATAAATCCCGGAACAGGCGGGAAAATGGAAATAGAAAACAACGATATTGTTAAAACAGTCCAGCCGATTAGTATGGACGATATCCTGATATCATTAAAAACATCTATTGATAATACGTCCAATATCACAAGTAATTTGTCTAAGATTACAGGCACAATACAATCAGGAAAGGGAACACTAGGAAGACTGTTAACGGATAAATCGTTGGGGCAAACTTTCGATTCTACTTTTGTCAATTTGAAAGAAAGTTCAGCCGGGTTTAAAATGCTTGTGGATAAGGCAAAAAAAAGCTGGCTGCTGTGGGGTTTTTGAAATGTGATAATTTTATTTCTTTCCCAGCCCCCCCATCTGAACCATGCCCGAATGACGCGGGCAGGCGTTTGGGAACGCACTTCTATCATTGCAGCAATAGAAAGAAGAAGTTTACATATAAAACATGATTGTTATGCAGTCATCACACTTTGTTTGTTCCCCGCCGTTCATTGTTTGAGCAAAACTGATAGCCTCCGGCTTAGATAGGCTGTTGCTAATTGCGAACATTAATTGTTTGCTGTTTTTCATGTTGCTATAACCTGTTAGTTTTATTAAGTTTCATTGTTAAATCATCCAACTTATGGGGAATACCAAATGAACTACACCTATTTAATTATTTCGTCAATTCTTGCCATAGCTACGCAGTATTTCACAAAATTATTTGAGAAAAAAGTAAGATTTGTTATGTGGCTCTCTCATCGTTATGAATTTAAGATTCCTATTATCGAAGAAAGGAATGTTACTGTATTCGTTCAAACCGTCAGACTCGACAATCTCGGAAAACTTGCCATTACCGATGTTGAAATCGTTCATAAACTTAAGCCTGATTTTTTCGCGTTTGATCCACCACAACCCTACGAAGAAAAAACACTTCCAGATGGTTCGCACCTTGTTGCTATAAAATCAATCGCACCACATTCTGGATTTTCGATGCAATACTTTTGTTATATCAACTATCCTAATATTACATATATACGGTCTACACAGGGGTATGCAGAAGTTGTTCCTGTAATACCTAATATTGTTATTCCTAAAACGAAAATGTTCATATTCAAGATTATTGTCATTGTAGGTTCAACAACTCTTATTTACTGGACAATTCGATTAGGTGCATTCTTAATTAACTACTTCTTTCCGTCAAGTATGCCCTGATAAGTGAATCAAGATATTCGTTTTCCCAGAAATTCTTCAAAAGGCTTTTACGAGCGCGATATAGGAATTCAAAGTAGCCCACTACCCTTTCTTGTAAAGTTTCGATAAAATAAAGTATATTGTTGTATTATGAGGCAATTAACAGTTACGTCAATAGTATGTGCACTGATGGTTATCTCTGGCTGCAAGGATGCGCCGCGCGACAATCCGCTCGATCCGCTTTCTCCGAGGTATACCAATGCATCGCAGGTGAGCGGACAGGTTCTGATTCGTGATCAAAATACCGGGCTTGACAGCGCGTCGATCACGTCGGTAGAAGACAACATCTCCACAATGACTGATGCAAATGGCAAATTTTCGTTGAACAAACTCTCAACGGGCAAGCAGACACTGGTATTCACGAAAGAGAATTTTACACCGGATACCGACCGTATTCAATTGCAAAGTGGTGCGCTGCAGACAATCACATTCCTGGTTAACGGTGCACCCGTTGTACTCAGCGAGCAAATCCTGACACGAAGAATCGATCAGTACTATCCAAGTACACAATATTTTGTAGATGTTACTGCATCCGTCGGTGATCCGAACGGTATCGCGGATGTGGACTCCGTTTGGTTCACTGTTGATACCCTTCTCTTCCCGATGGATTATTCGGTGACGACCAAACAATTTCAAATCACCATTTACAAATACGATTTACCGACGAACACCATCCAATGGCTTGTCAATAAACCATTAAGAATTCGTTCGAAAGATCGCAGCAATGCCGTCAATCTCAGTACTCCGTTTTACGTCTCCAGGATTATCGAAAATACAGCGACACCCACGTACCCAACAATTAATACAACGACCTCGCAAAAAGATACCACCGGTTCTACACCATTGTTCCAATGGTTACCGCCGGATGTGACATTCAATTATACGTACACACTCACACTCTCAAGTGTTGTGTCAGGTATACAAAACGTAGTGTGGACATCCGCACCACTGCAATCTTCTTCTCTGAACTTCCAGTTTATCACAGATAACAACGGAGATACTTTGTCGGCCGGTGAATATGAGTGGACTATTTCTGTCGTTGACGAATTTGGAAATTACTCACGTTCAAAAGAAGCACCATTTGTGGTTCAATGATTATGGAACACATGCATCAAGACAACTTCAATGCTCTCTATGAGATTGCACGATCTATCGCCTCCATTCTGGAACCGGAAGAACTGCTCGAGCGTGTGCTGGAGATCGCCATGACACATCTCTCTGCTGAGCGCGGGTTTGTTATTCTTGCTGATCCAAATAAAGAGGAGGGATATGACGTTGTGACGATGAAAAATTTTTCTTCGCAACGAACAAGCAATGAATATGCCGCTTCCTCTTCAGTGGTGACCAATGTTCTCAATACCGGTGAACCAGTGCTGACCTTTGATGCACCCAACGACGAGCGATTTGAATCGTCTGTGAGTATCATGGCCCAGAAAATATTGTCCATCATTTGTGTCCCGCTTCGGATAGGAGAGAGGACATTTGGTGCTGTGTATTTGGACAGCAGCACCATGCTGAAAGAGTTTAACGACGAGTCATTGAAATTCTTGACCATCTTTGGCAATCTTGCCGGTATTGCCATCGAGAATGCAAAACGTTATACCGAGCTTCGAAATCAGAATGAACGGTTGAAAAACGAATCTGATGTGACACATTTATTTACAAACCTTATCGGTAAAAGTGATACATGGAAAAATGCGTTGGAAATTGTACAACGTGTGTTAGACATTGACGTGGCCATCCTCATTACGGGAGAAAGTGGAACAGGGAAAGAACTTGTTGCACGCGCTATCCACGAGAATGGTTCACGTAAGGGACTTGCTTTTGTGGCTGTGAATTGCTCTGCTATTCCCGAATCGTTGATTGAAAGTGAATTGTTCGGTTTTGTCCGCGGTGCATTTACTGGTGCGAATGCGACCAAGAAAGGATTGGTCGAAGTTGCCGACGGAGGAACTCTCTTCCTGGACGAAATCTCGGACCTGCCATTTTCTCTTCAATCGAAACTTCTCCGATTGCTTCAGGAGAAAGAGTACCGTCGTATTGGAGACACGCTCAATCGATCTGCAGATATTCGCATCATTGCTGCAACCAACAAGGATCTGAAAAACGAAGTGAAGAATGGGACATTGCGCGAAGATCTCTATTTCCGTTTGAATGTCGTTGAGATTCATCTCCCGCCGCTGCGCGAACGGAAAGACGATATTCCTCTCCTGGCAAAACATTTCCTCCAACGCTCAGCGCTAATGTACAAACGATCCGTCGACAGCATCCATCCGGATGCTATGCACATGCTGCTTGTGAATCCGTGGAAGGGGAACGTGCGGGAATTTCAAAATGTCATTGAGCGCGCGGTAGTTCTCTGTAAGGGGACACAATTGACATCTGCCGATCTTGTGCTCGATTTTACTCAACGAAACTCCGTTCTTCCGAATTCGATGACGCTCGAAGAGATTGAACGTCAGATCATTGAAGCGACATTGGATGAGATGGATGGAAATAGAAGACGGACAGCGGAGAAGTTAGGTGTTTCCTTGCGCTGGCTTCAGTACCGTTTGAAAGAATGGAATAAAGATTAATGCCGTTCACCATTGAAGAGAAAATCAGTGAGAGCAGTTTTACCAGTGTCTATCGTGCATTTGATGCAGTGCTGCAACGACGTATCCTGTTAAAGGTGCTCCACAAGCACCATGCCACTGATAATGATCTTTATCAGCGTTTTGTGCGGGAAGCACAGGCTTGCGCTGCACTTCGCTCCGAGCATATTGTTCAGGTCTACGAATTAATCGAATACGAAGGATCGCCGGCAATTGTGTTGGAATTTGTCGATGGAACTTCCCTCAAGAATCAAATCGCCGAAGGGACAACTTGTTCGTTGCAATATGCAAGAAAAGTTGCACTGCATACCCTCCGCGGACTTGTGATCGCACATGACCGGGGAATCATTCATCGTGATATCAAGCCCGGGAATATTCTTGTGATGACAGACGGGACAATGAAGGTTACAGATTTTGGATTGGCATATCTTGCGTCTGTTCCAACAATAACTGCGCAGGGAATGGTGCTTGGAACACCTGCGTATATGTCTCCGGAGCAAATTCGCCATGAAGAGATCGATCAAAGAACAGATCTCTTTTCTCTAGGCGCAACTCTGGTCGAAGTGTTGACAGGCAGCCGTCTCTTCGAAGGGATCTCGTATGCGGAGTGCGCCAAGAAGATTCTTTCTTTTAAAGTGGACATGCTTGATCATCTTGTGGAGAAATCATCTGCCGAGTTTGTGGAATTTCTAAAACTTCTCTTGGCGCCTAAGAAGCAAAACAGGTACGCTACGTCAAGGGAGGCACTCTATGCGCTCGATAAAGATGAATCGAGCAAATTCATTTCTGCTTCGCGCACAGCACCAAGGAGAAAACGTCGAACAGTACTTTTGAGCGGAGCAGCAGTGCTCTTTGGGGCTTTATCGATTTTTCTGTTTACAATCGATCATTCTTCGAATTCCCGAACTTCTGGTTCAACTCAGCCGGCGGTATTGTCGGATACGACTGCAACACATATTACCGCGAATGGGGAGGTGCAGAGAAAACTCAGCATTTCTTCTCCCATTCAACCTGAGCCCTTGCAGCAACCACGAGTGTTCAAGCAACCGGAAATTTCAACAACAACGACCAAACTGCTATCGATGGATTCCGGTGCCGTTCTCCTGACCAGTACGCCGTGGGCAAAAGTATATGTCGATAATGTTTTTATCGGGGAGACTCCCATCAGTAACTCTCTTACTCTTTCCGCCGGAAAACATTCTGTGATGTTCATGCACCCATCGTTTGAACCGATTCTTCAGACTATTACGGTGCTGCCGAATAGGGAACTCCATGTTGCGGGGAATTTTATTGAGAATGCCGGGTTCCTGAATTGTATTGCAACTCCCTGGGCGGAGGTGTACGTCGATGAACAATATAGAGACACAACGCCCCTGGAGAAACCAATCGTGCTGTCACCGGGAAATCACCATGTGCGATTCAAAAATGCATCATTCGCTGATGTTCTCCGGGAGGTGACAATTAATTCCAAAGACACGACTTCACTATGCATCTTTTTTGAGAAACAACGATGATACAGAAAATATTGATTGTCTTTATTCTCTTCGCTGTGTCCGCGCACGGTGCATGCGCACAGGAGGATTCTACGTATTCAACCCTGAAGACAATTGAGACTCTCTACAATACCGGCTCATACCTCACTGCAGAAATGGAAGCCCGGCGTCTTCTTGAATATTCAATGCTGAACGATTCTGTACGTGTGGCTGTTCATAAGTACATTGCGTTTTCTTTGATCGCCCAGGGAAAATCGGAACTGGCAAAAGAACATTTCATGTCAATGCTCAATCTTGCACCCGACTACGATCTTGACCCTGTTTATACCTCTCCCAAGATTCTTGTCGTATTTAAGGAAACCCAGCAACACTTCCTTTCATCAAAGAAACCTCAGAAAGATACTGTCAGAGGCCCGGTGTTGATCGAACGCCCTGCCATCACGTATCGGACAATTATTTTTCCCGGGTGGGAACAATTACACCAAGATAGAAAGACGGCTGGAACCTTTTTCCTTGGAGCAGGCATCACAACATTAGGCGCCGGAATTGCTTTTGAATTTTTACGAAGTTCTGCCCGGCAAAATTATTTATCTGAAACTCACTCGTTGGAATTTGATGAGAAGTATGATATCTATAACCGATATTATAAAGCAGAAATATTTTCGTTTGTTGCATTTGCGGTCGTGTATGCAGCATCAGAAATTGACGTGTTCCAAGCCCAAAGTGATCTGCCCCTCTCATTTGAATCAAACCTATCCACACTACGAGGAAAAACTCTTACAGTTGCCATCCGTTTCTGAGGCGCAGGATATGCAGTATGGTGCATATCTTGCACAAGCAAAGAAAAGGGATTTCTCATTTCGAATAGATTTCCTAATCTTCTCTGTGGCATATGGATTGCAATTGTTTTTATGAAATAACCCATTTTTCATAAGAGAATAACTATAATAAGGACAGAGAAAAATGAAAAATAGATACTGGTTTTTTGCAGCAACCGTATTAACTATTGCACTGATTTTCACTCAGTCCCTTCTATCGCAAACTGCGCTACCACCATCTTCTCGAAATCAAATCAGGTTTACCTCTCAACCGCCCCAATATGGTCAAAAGGGTGTTGCTTATTCCTATACGGCTCAAGCCGTCGACACTGCAGACCCCACTGCGGTTATCCACTATTATACTGGTATTCTCAATCCCATTGGTCTGACTATTGATTCGATATCAGGTGTTGTCAATTGGATCCCGGCAGCAAAGGGATGGTATACAATTACCCTGATAGCGAGGTCGAATAAAGGAGATGTTGCCTTCCAGTATTTTATGGTGACAGTAACCAGCGGTAACGGGATTGTAGATGGATATGTGAAGGATACATCAGGTAAGGGCATTTCTAATATTATTATCGAAGCATTGCAAGTTTTAAGCACAGATCCTATTCCTTTGAGTACTCTTCCTATCAGTTCTATTCCTATCAGCATTGGATGTTATTCGTACACCGCAAAAACAGATAGTAATGGATATTATCAGATTTTGCATATTGATCCCGGTACGTACAAGTTACATGCAGTCTCACCTACGCCCAAGTATCTAAGCCAGTGGTACGACGGTCAGTACAACCCTAAAGATGCGAATACGATCCATATTTCTGATACTCTTATCACCAGGGTCGATTTTACTCTTCGCGGAGGTGTTGTCAGATTGCCGATGATTACTGTATCAGGTCTTGTAACCGATACGAATCTTCTTCCGATAAAAATTGCAAATATCTTCTTTGTACGATCCGGATTTGCGTTGAATACTAAAGACATCGATGACGACTATCGAGAATATTTCGAAATGAATGTTTTGAAGGATGATTTCAGGCTCGAAGGAAAATCACAAAATGTATACAACGCCAAAGTCGACTCGCTCGGCAAGTATTCGCTTCATATTCCCCAGGGATCTTACATTGCCTTTGCCAAAGCTCGAGGATATGCAACGGAATTCTATTTGGAACAATCTGATCTGCTCTCGGCAAATTTATTGGTACTACAACAGGACAGTGCAGGAATCAACTTCATACTTGCACCGCTTCCGAAAGTTGTTCTTGGTACAATCACAGGAAGTGTACTCGATTCGCTAAAAGATGTCGGTGTTCCTTCCCGTATTATTGCATTTCGTGATCGATGGATTTCGAAAGACAGCTTCAATAGTTTTCGCTCCTACGTTGTTGATACAGATACCCTGGGTGTATTTACAGTGGATTCATTATTACCAGGATCCTACTATGTGTTTGCAATACCGCTGGGTAACTATTCTCCTGCTTTCTATTCAAGTGATACCGCAAATACGATGTGGAAGAAAGCAACCAGAGTGGTTATTAACGGGAACACTGTTGATGGTATCAATATTTATGTGCACCAGGTTCCTTCTTCCATGAACGGGTACGCCAGTATTTCTGGCGCTATTCGTTTCTCATCGGGTTCTGTCTCAATGGCAGGTGCTCTTGTCTATGCGGCAAATCGAAATGCTGTGGTCTCAGGGTTTGCAATCACGGATGAGAATGGGAACTACAGTATAGATGGTCTGGCTCCTGGTACATATACCGTGACCGTCGATAAGCTGGGATATAATACTGAGACCACGTCGCAATCTGCTACTGTTTCCTACAGTACGATAGGAAATCCTGTAAACGCCAATGTCGATCTGTCGATCGACGCAGTGACAGGTGTGACCCAGACTTCAACCCTGCAGCCAACAAAATTCATGCTCGAACAAAATTTCCCGAATCCATTCAATCCGTCAACAACGATTAACTACGCATTGAATCAATCTGGTATTGTTACATTGAAGGTGTATAATCTTCTTGGTCAAGAAGTGCGCACATTGGTCAATGGATTCCAAAATGCAGGAAGTTATCATACAACATTCAATGCGCAGGGGCTTTCCAGCGGTATCTATTTCTATCGCTTACAAAGCCAAAACATTATTCAGACTCGGAAAATGATTCTCTTACAATAAATCACCATCTTTTTTAGTCATCTGGCATTTGAATAGGGTTGTCTCGATCTGAGACAGCCCTATTTCATTTTTTGCAGCGGGGGAGGGAACTTAACCGAACTCAACCCGACATTGATACTCCTTTCAGCGAGTTCCAGTAATTTCTACGCAAAAGACAATGAATGTACTTTTACTGTTACAATGCAAATGGTAGAAAGCTTGTCCCCATATTGGGGAAATTGCACTTTATTCCGGAATTGGAACTATCCTAAATGAATAGAAATATTTCTATTTATTTGTGGTTAGTCTTCTCCTTGCTGAATCGCAGATGAACAAAGTCTATGATTCTCTGTTTATAGATGTATCCGAGGACAAATAATATACTTGCAATAACAGAAACGATGATAGCGATGAGGTATTGGCTTGATTGTATCTCCGCACCGATAAAGGAAGATCCAAGCATAGCAGGGAAGCGTGCAAAAGTTATGATAATGAAGAACAGAACAGGCTTGATCGGAGTGAGTCCGGCGATATACACAAGAATGTCTTTGGGAATGCCGGGTATAAGGAATAAGAGGAATATTGTCGTTTCGAGTTTCGGACTATTGATCAGTGCGCTGCATTTCTCAAGTTCTTTCTCAGGAACCAATTTCTTAACAAGCGGAAAACCAAAAAGCTTCACACTAGTAAAAACAATAATATACCCAGCCGTTATGCCTAGTGTAGAATAGACTGTGCCCAAAACAGTTCCAAATATATATCCTCCCGCAATCTGTACCGGTTCTCCCGGTATGACTGCAATCACCACTTGAAGCACCTGGAAAAGCATGAATACCGCAGCGCTCCAAGGGCCGAATGATAACAGGTATTCTCTAAATTTATGAGGGTCACTGACCAACTTTGTCAGCTCTGGCCCGAAACGGATCGTTACATATACAATCGATCCCACAAACAGAGCAGCGAGAATAATATTGACAGCAATAAAGGGTTTCAATTTTCGCATTGTAATTCTTTCACATAATTATTGGAACCTTCTCCATTACTATCAAAAGAATAGTGGGTAAGGGATGGGCGCAGATTCCCTGCTTTATAATGCATCCAGCAATTGCTGAATACGCGATCATTTCTTCTCAGATTTATCGTCGACCTGCTTCACTTCTTTATCGACTTCTTCTTGTATATCGCGCGCCGCTTTTCGGAACTCTCGAATACCCTGGCCAAGTCCTTTCATTATTTCCGGAAGTTTCTTAGGACCAAAGAAGATAATGATAATCAATAAGATGAGGAATAATTCTGGACCACCAATATTTCCAAACATGATACTTCTCCTTTTATTGTAATAATAATTTTGTACAGACTACATATGAAAATTTGAGATTTCATTAAACAATATCATTGTATATTTTCATGGGTCATCTCTAAAGAATATTTAAACTCACATTACTTTACTGGAACATACGTGCTCACACCTAATGGAAGAATCTTCATCGTTATACCCGCTATGAATATTTCAGGATCAGCTACGGTTAGAAAGAATCCTGGTGAGAAGTAAGATGATGAAATTACACCAGGATACACATTCAACCGAAACCGGCAATTCCTCGATGCGGAATATACCATAGATACAAGAAGAGAGTTATTTCGATCATAGTATATTCCTGCCATCGGCCCTGATTCTATTGTATTTGAAGGGACTCCGTTCTGTACCGGTAAGCTTTTTACGCCTGTCGATGCCAAACCGGCGCCTATAGAAATGGCATCTTCTGTGTTTCTTTTAAAGGACAGTCCGAAAATTGCAAAGTTGCCAAAATGAAAGAATACGCTTGTCGATTTCGACTTTGTCAATGCATATTTCATAACAAAATTTTGACCTGCATTACGGAACGCAAGCGGGGCGAACGAAATTGCAACAGGCTGAGACCAATCGTTCAGATTGAGCTCGGAGGAAAAGAATTCCGATACTTTGTCGGAGCTAAAAAGCAGAATTCCAAGAGGATGAAAAATAAGGAAGTCAGGGATACAATCTTCATTTGGATAGATATTATTACCGTTTTCCACCATCTCGTTGAAGAATTCGCTTGCCATGACAGTGATTGCACCCAACACATACGGTAGAGGATAACCATTGGAATCATACCATTCGTCAATTTTACGCGAAACCATTCCACCACCAATTACATGGAGCATATAGTTTGGAACCCATTGGGAACGGTTCACGTCGAGACTGGTAGGGAATATTTCTTGACTCAGAAATCGATTCCAGCCAAAATCACTAATGACAGGAAGAGGAGACGTGATGCTGCGCCAGACACTTGTTGCACCATTTTTCCATGGGATCGCATCAAAGGTGCTTGGCCGGTCGAGTTGCTGATACGTATCACAACCGCCATTCACAAAGACCGAGATGGGATTAAAAAGTGCATCTGAGCCGTAGTCGTATGGACGGAAGAAATAATAATTCTTTTCTTGTCCAGACAGCTTCGATGAGGAAAATAGACAGCAAGAAAAAATAATGAAGCATGTTTCTGTTATGAAAGATGTCTGTCTATAATTCTTCCGTTGATTTTTAGTGTCTGTCATTAAATAATATCTTCAAAATGCAGTATGGAAAGATGTTCCTGTAGTACATAATAATCAAAAAAATGCTAATCTTTAGCCGTTTTTAGTTATCTGTGAAAAAATATAAAGAAGGAGAGTGATCAGATTTGGAGCTTGCAGAGAGAATGAAAATCGAAAAGAGGAACATGGAGGGCGGTATGTCTTATTCTTGAGCTCCTGCAAAGTAACAGGGCAGCCTCTTCAGTCATTGTCGGCTGGGCTGCAAGAGAGAGACTATCTTCGTCGATAAGGTAAATAGGCTGATCTGAATTGCTGACTGGTTGATAAACCCGATTCTCTGTTGTGCCGGAATGGGCATAGAGTACGACTTGTTCATCGTTGTGAGAATCATACATCTCTGAACTCTGTCCTTCATATTCTTCGCGTATCATACTATGCGACGTCAAGATGGCGTCTGCATTGATGGCATCGAGAAAGAAAGCCAATGAGATCATGAATAAAAAAATATTTGAGAGTAATTTATTTGACAATGCAAGAATCCCGAAATACTTGCTGACTCAGGATATTGAAAAATACGAAGAGATGCAAATGACTCTAGCAAATAAGACAATTTGCTCGACATCATCTTCCTAAAAGGTTACTGTTCTTTAGAGAGGGATACTGAGAATCGCTACCGCTTTTTTGAAACGGGATTTCACAACAGAATATTTTTTGGACTAAAGTGTTGTAATGATCAGATGGAAGGAAGGTTGGATGACGATTCTATCGTTGTCGTCTAAAAAAATCCCAACGTGTCATTCCAGTCAGGATTATTCTAAAAAATTTGTAGCGGGGCACACTATTTCCTGCAGTTACAACTCCTTTAATCGGGATTTTCGAAATGACTTTGGGCTAGTTCGAACCACTATTGCTTTGTGTGCCAGAGTGGATTCAGCGGCTGCCTATAGCTCCGAAGAGGATGTTCTCACTGTAATTCGGTGAATATCTGTTTACTCCAACTTGAAAATGGCAATCAATGAAAATTTTAATGTGTCGTCACATTTGATTCCCAAAAGGGAGGGTCGCTCAACTTTAAAATCAGTTAAGCTGAGATCAAAGGAACCGTTCACTTCAAGTCTGTTCGGTGACCATTTTGTTGCTGCCGCGATGACAATATTTTTTGTCACGCCGTGAAATGTGAGTTTTCCCGTCGCAATGAGACTGTCGCCATTCTGAACAATTGAAGTGCTCGAAAACATCACATCAGGATATGTGATTGCATCGATCACTTCCATTGCGTGCGAATCACGGTTTGAATTACCGCTGTTGAAAGTCATGACGTCTATTTGTGCCGATACAGTTTTGATTTCTTTCTTTGCTGGATCGATTTCAATGTGGCAGTCTATTTCTTTACTTGTACTTTCCATATGATGAAGTGGATGTGAGAGCAAGTATGTCACCGATGTTTCATTTTTGCTGCACTCAATCGACTTCGTTTGGCCAGCGGCACATAATACTGCCAAAAGCATCCATCCGAAAATAAATACTATTCTTGTTCTCATCGTGCTCCTTTTAGAATGTTATGACGATTAATGATGCTGTCAGCGCCGCGGCGGTGATATATGCGGACGCCTGATGGAAATGTGCGGTCTGGGATGACGTGGCACGACGACTGATCAATGTACCGAGTATTGGTGTTATGATCATTCCTGTAAAGTGGACCCAAGCGAGTGCTTTATGAATCGTTATCGTACTAACTTCATCGCGGCGAATCATTGGGGGCGGCGAAAGCACCGAAAGCAATCCGGTCGCTGAATATGATATGATCGTTGCCGTTACAAAAAGTTGATGGTTGCTGCGATAGCTTCTCGCATTGTTGCCGTCAATCATCTTTTGACCGTAATAAATTGCGGTATACATGCTTCCAAGCGTTACAACCCCGCCTATGAGGTGAGCGGTAAGCATGCCGCGGCGGAGACTGAGTTCACTTTTGCGTGTTTCCGGTGTCAGCGGAGAAGCCAAGCCCATATTTCTGAAAAGACCATCTTCATCCCATAGATATTTTTCCATAAAGCTTGCATTCGTTGGAATCAATTTGCGTTTGGAGGGATGTGAGAGAGAATCTGTTGATGTGTCCAGCGGGCCAAACACCAGTTGGTCTCTCAAGGAAGGTTGGAATGCAAATTCTTGAGCTTGTAGGTTTTGCATACAGATGATAACAATTGCGCATAAAAGATAGGGTTTCATTGTTCACCTTTCCGATGAGTGACGAATAGTATGCTTCCATTAAAGGGCTTATAGAATCACCTTAGAACAACCGAATCACATCGAAAAAATTGATGGAAGTGTGTCGTTCAAACAATACGACATAAAAAGAAGTCTGGTTCCTATGAATCGCCGTTGTGCTGATTTCATCATGGCGAATCATGGAGACGGCGAAATTACTTCGAGCAAGCCGGTCACTGAATATGTGATGACCGTTGTTATTCCAAAAAGTTGACGGCCTTCACGATATTTTCTATTGCTGTTTCCGTCAATGATCTTTTGGCTGTAATATCCTGCTGTTATCATGGATCCAATGGTTATAAACTTGCCAATGAGGTCGGCGCTAGGCATCGCGGATTGTAGACTTAGTTCGTTCCTTGGTGCATCCGCCGTCAACGGAGAAGCTAAATCCATATTCCTGAAAAGACAGTCTTCATCCCACAAAGTTCCTCCCATAAAACTCACATCTGTCGGCATTAGTCTGTGCTTAAATGCTGATGGAATAGAATTGAGGCCTGTGTCCGGCGGCCCATAAAGCAATTGGTCACTCAAAGATGGCTGGAATGCAGATTCTTGAGCTTGCAGGTTCTGCATACAGAAAATAACCACTGCACATAAAAGATAGAGTTTTATAAATAACCTCACAAATGAGTGATGTGGAATTTATTCTTCTATCCACTGTAGGCTCTTTGTTCCTTTCTCATTCCCTTTGCAGATTATTCAGTATGAACTTGATGTACTTTATCAAACATTTTGAAGGAGGCGTAAGTTCCAGATATATCGCTTCTCAGGGCGTTATTATTATGTGAAAATTCTCAAATTATATTAAGATTTCGATATATATTTATTGTGATGACTATTTCTCTTTTATTTGCTTATGCTCGATAATTCTCATAAGGTGTAATAAAACAAATTTTCCAGTTCAACAGAAGAATATGTCAACGCTTTTTATCATCTTTTCCCGTGTTGCTTCTCGGTGCAGTCCGAGAGGGAGATGCCTTAAAACCTGATGCACGTTCGGCTGCACGCTGGCGTACTTTGCTATCCTGGACTGTCGCTTGTTTCGCCGGCGCCTCGGGTGCATTTTTCCATGTATTTTGAACACGTTGCTGCCAGCCTTGGGGAGTACTTCGCAAGATTTTTCCGTCCGGAGCTGCATAGACATTATTCTCTGTTGACGAAGGGCGCGTCACGATTCGTGGTGTGGATCTTGAAATCGCTCGCGGCGCAGGTTGTGCAACAGGAGGTGTTACCGGCGTGACATTCGGGCGAACTTCGGGCGGAGTTGTCCTTGTTGCTTCCTTTGCAGGTCTTTGTGTTTCACTCACCACAGGGCGTCTTATGCCGGATCCTCTAAGATCGTAGAGAGTTGCAGCGCGCTGCATACCGGAAGTACGTCTTACATCATTCGATGTTCTCCCAACCGGTGCGCTCGCTATTGCTTGGCGATACACCGGATGGTATTCTTCACGATATACCGGTCTTGCGGCCGGACGGTACACCGGATGGTATTCTGCCGGGCCCCACCATCCTGCATGCTCAACTCTTGGTTGGCGCGCCAACCATCCGTGCGGTTGCCCCCATCCTGCTCCGAAAGACCAGCCTGCCCACGGATCGTAGTGAACATTGAATCCCCACGTCCACGGCCGTGCATAATATGCATGCTTGTACCATGGATGATAATTATATCCTGTTCCATACACGACCGTCCTGCCATAGACATAACATCCGGTGTAACCTGCGGTATATCCGACATAAACAATATCAGGAGTATAGGAGTACACACGAACATAGCGGACACCGTAAATAGGATAACGCGGTGGAATTGTATAAATAACTTCCGGGACGCTGATGCAGACTTCCCACGGGCCATAGGGAGTCGCACTTTCAAACCATACTCCTTCATCACAGTCGTAAAACCGTCCATTGACGCGAATGACTGCTGTCGATGTATTCACGGCGTAATCCATTCCCGTGTTCTCAATCGGTTCAAATTGCGGATCTCCGTCGTATTCGACCTGGCTTGTTGCATCTGCGCGGTCCACTTCTGCCATTTGAGGAATCTGTGCATCATAGACAGCTTCTTTTGCCGGCACTGTTCCGGCGACATTCGCGAGCACATCATCGCGCTCTGATCCGGGAGGAATTTTTTTGAAATCTGCAGGAAGCTTGTCTGATGCAATGAACGTCCATGGGTCCGTCAATCTCTTTGCGGAGTACCATCGTCCGGAGATGAGGATGAAGTACTGCTGAGTATCAATTTCAAGAAACACCCGGCTTGGAGTATTACTTGCATAAAGAAGTCCGGTTCCCTGGATGGGCGAAAGCTGTATGGGACCGTCAGTGGCGATCAATTCAGTCGGCTCTGTGCTGACAACAATCTCCGGAACTTTTCCGGTCTTCGATACAATATCGTTTGTCGTCGAATCTTGATCCGATTCTTCGTCGGATTGCGTTTGCTCGAAAAGATCGACAACAGATTGTGGTGGAGTGTCTGCTTGATTCCATGGTCCTTTGATCATCTTTGCACTGAACCAAAAATCTCCTCCGTGAAGATAGAACTGGCTGTTGGTAATATCCTGAACTAAAAAATACGGTGTATTGATAACGCGCTTGAGTGATGTTCCTTTGTCACCACTGAGAATTGGATCGCCGTCAATCCGGACGAGTACAGCAGGATGATCCATCACAATGATCTTGGGTGGAATCAATTCAAGTTCATGAGCGGTTTCCCTCTCTTTCTGTGCCGTCTCAACACTTACCAGTAGCAGATCGAGAGAAAAAGTGAGATCAAAACGTGGTATCATCTCTTCCAATGCTGCGGCGATCTTTGCTGTGTCCGCATCTGTTCCTGAAGGAAATCTGGTTCTTCGTACTTCCATCTCCTCGAGTTTCACCGTTCGTGTCGGACGGTCAGTCATGACTCTGCAATCTACCCAGATTGCTCCGAATATCGGCTCATCCTTCCCATTCGGGATGATGGAAACTGCGGCGCGGGCTTTCAGAGAATTTCCTGAGTATGATTCGATCTGAGGTTGGTACATCGTGATCGTGCCTTCGGAGCTCAGTACCTCGCGGGGCCAATCGTCTGCATAAAGTAATGTTGTCCAGCAAGTTATTAATGCAATCAGTAAGTATTTCATTGTATTTCTCCTTTTTGTCTTAGACTGCAGAGAATCGTTGGCTAAGATTTCGACTTATCTATGGTTCGATCAAATCCTTCTATGACCTGCCCCCTTTAAAGTGATCTAATGTTATATTAGGGAAAAATATGACAAGGATCAAAGGAGGCAGCCACCTGAGTTCAATCCTGATTCGCCGGTAACATCAATCAGGATGTAAAATCCGGAAGAAAAAATCTTCTACCGTACGACAATCTGTTTCGAGTCGACAGCATACGCTGCAAAGTATCCTAATGCACTACCGCTGATATTCGTAGTGGGATTTGCCGGTGCGAGCGACGTTGGGCTTTGGTCGGAAGTAAGAATATCCGAAAGCGTGTGGAAGTAGTCATAGGTTGCCTTATCAATGGATAACAAATCTATCGTGATCGTGTCGCCCGGATTGACATTTCTCCCCGCGCGGATTCTCACCGCCATTTCATTGCCATTCGTTAATTTGTCGGTATAAAGGCGGTACCTACGCCCGTCAATTGAGTCCGCAGGAATAAGGGCACTTGATTTAGCGTTGACCCGATAGTAGTTGCCCAACTCCGGAGGGTCTCTAAACACGACGTAAATATCGTATCCCTTGTCACCATCGAACCCCTGTCTCGGCACGTCATACAGAGAATCAATAAAAACCTTTTGCGGCATTGATGACGTTGCGTCGTATTCTTTTCCTTGTACAACTACTGACAGTTGATAGCTCTTGCCGGGCACGCCCTGTACGGTTGATGTCTGATATGTTCCATTTGCTACTTCTTTCAATGTATCGCGATGTCCCATTTCATCGGACATGATAATGAGTGCATTGGAAACCGGCGGAAAATACAACGATGGCGTAAAGTAATCTCCAGTCATGCTGAGGAGGACAGAGTACGGACCGGGATGATCCTGAACGACACCCTCAATGACAATGTTCAGTGAATTTTGGTTCAAATTAATCGAAACAACTTCCTGGCAAGACATAAGGCAGCATGCCACTGCTATCAGGATGATGAAAAGTGTCAGGCGATTTATAAACATTGCGTGTGATCTCATAGGACACCACAAATCAGAAAGTGAAATTGTACGTGACAGATGGAATGATCGGGAAAATTGTTGTTTGCACAGCCTGAGTTTGGCTAGGATTGTTGGGATCCTGACGGAATTCAATCGAATATGCATTCCACCGATCGTAGGCATTATAGATTGAAAAATTCAAGTTGGAATGTGGTCCCAATATCCATGTGGCGGATAAGTCCAGGCGATGATAGGCCGGCATCCGGTACCCATCTCGCTGTGTATAATAGGGAACCAATCGTCCATCAACATAATAGTTTCCGTTTGGAAATGTCACTGCATTTCCGGTATTGTATACCCACGTAGCTGAAAAATTCCACGTGCTGGCATAATCATAAATGAACACAATAGAGATATCGTGCGTTCTGTCTTGTCTCGCAGGAAATGGCTGGCCATTGTTGATTGTCGCAAACTGCTCGTCTGTTCTGGAAAGCGTGTATCCGATCCAGCCGCTGATCGGGCCGTATCGCTTCCTCACAAGAAGCTCCGCCCCATAACTCCACGCCCTCCCGTACACGAGAAGAGCCTCGACATTGGGATTGAGTTGAAGATCCGCGCCATTTTTATAATCGATGACGTTATGCATGTTCTTGTAATATACTTCGAGGGAAGATTCAAACGCGTTGTCGCCGAAATTTCTGAAGTACCCGAGCGTTCCTTGATCGGCATATTGCGGCGCCACATTGTTGCTGCTGGGAACCCACAGATCGCTTGGGTTCGTCGAAGTAGAATTGGAAAGGAGGTGAAGGTATTGTGTGGTCCTTGTGTAAGACGCTTTGATGGAGTTTGTTTCATCCAGCAGGAAATTCATAGAGAGACGCGGCTCAAGATTCGTATATGTTTTAATAAACTTCCCGGAGGGATACGTTGCGGTATCGATGACATTTCCATCTTGATCGTACGTATAGATATGGCCTGGACCCAACAGGCTAAACGTAGAAAACCGCAAACCATAATTGACCTTGAGGTCTTGGAGCACATTCAGTTCATTCGAGAAATAGACCCCGTTTTCCAGGGCATATCGATGTTCAAGATTGAGGCTATTTGTTCCACTTGACGTTGTTGCCGTGACGGAGCCCGGCATGAATGTGTGATACATAGAGTTGATGCCAAATTTCAGCGTACTTTGCGAATTGGTGAAATATTGAAAATCCATTTTGAAGTTCAGGTCCTGTATGCCTGAAGATATCTCAGATTGACTCGTACTGGTTTCGTCGGAGCTGCTGTAATTGTAGTCGCTTACAATGAATGATGTGTTGGAAAAAAGGTGATCTCCGAAGATGTGATTCCAGCGTAAGGTCGCAGTGGTATTGCCCCAATTGAATCCGAAATAGTTAGGGTAGTCGAAGTTGTCTCTTCCAAAATAACCGGAAAGAAAAATGTGGTCTTTTTCTCCGAGCGTATAGTTTGCTTTCATATTGAGATCATAAAAGTACACACTTGCCCGATTGATCATCGTGTCCTTAGATAGTCTGAGAAAAAGATCAACATACGTTCTTCTTGCTGTGATGATAAACGAACCCTGATCTTTGACGATCGGACCGTTCAACATCAGTCTCGAGTCAATCAACCCGATTCCTCCCGAGCCTCCGAATTCTTTCATGTTCCCATCGTTCGTCCGAATATCGATGACCGAGGAGAGCCGCCCACCGTACTCGGAGGGCATACCACCCGTTATAACTTCCACATCCTTGATGGCGTCGGCATTGAATACGGACAGGTACCCTAGAAGATGGGAAGGATTGTAAACGGGAGCCTCATCGAGGACGATCAGATTCTGATCAATACTCCCTCCTCGCGCATAAAATCCCGTGCTTCCCTCTCCTGCTGATTTCACGCCCGGGAGCAGTTGAATCGTTTTAAGAATATCCTTTTCTCCTAATAACACAGGGATAGATTTTATTTCATCTATCTCAAGTTTTTTGGCACTCACCTCCGTTGAGGTAACGTTTGCATTCGTCCTCTCACCCGATATCACGACTTCGCCAATTTTGATAGGCTGGGGAAGAAGATTAAAATTTACTATTCGATCACGGGCGAGCACAATGGTATCGGCTGCGGTTTTGAATCCGAGATACTGCACCAGTATTGTATATGCTCCCTGAGGAAGCGTAAGAGAATAAAAACCGTACGCATTGGAAACAACTCCCACACCTGACAGTTCTTTTACGACAACTGCGGCGCCGATAAGGGCCTCTCCGGTTTCACCGTTCTTGACGGTCCCGCTCATTGTTTGTTTTGCCTGTGAGAAGGAAAAACTGTTGGGGAGAAGGAGAAGAAAAAGGGTTGTATTGATTACAGCAAGAGTCTTCACATGTTAATCAACGTTTTTGGAGAGAATTTTGTTCCTGTCGGCACCTGAGTATGTGTAATGTGACGGTGTCGACGATCGTTAAAACGAATTATCGCGCTTATGTTTTGTGCATTGCCATGAAGAGGAATGCCGAAGATGTTCTGTTCTGCTGAAGCATGAACTCCCGCAATGAACAGGAATCCGTGCAGAGAGGGAGCGGTCTTTAATTTATAAAATATCCGCCGGGGTGAACAGGTTCCGTAACCATTCGTCACGAAACCGGCGGATACTTCAATGCTGGCTCTATAATAAGCGATTGATCTATTTTGTGTACCTAAATCCCCACCATGCGCTTTTTCTACTCTCTTTCCCATCAGGACCGACAGCCCAGACTCTCCAGCGGCCTGATTGTTTACCCACAAAATCAAACTTATAGATTGTGGCTTTGCCTGTCGATGTTAGTGCTAATGGTTCCCATTTTGTATCATGGTATTCAACTTCAACCATGTAACTTGCTGCTCCATTCACCGGACTCCATCGCAATGCGGTGTGGCGGGGAAATTTACTAAAAACTGTTCCTGAAGTTGGGGAAAGCAGAGATGGAGGGCGAAGAACGATGGGCTTTTCCACTTTAACCGTTCGCTGCTGTGCCGATCCGGAGAAAACAAATAAGATCATGGTCGTGATGATAAATAGTGCAACTATTTTTATTTGATTCTTGGTTTTTCCCATTTGTTGGATCTCCTGCATTAAGTTTGTGAATAACATCTGTTTGTTAGTCCTATCGGTCTTATACGTTGTATGCCGCTGAAAATGTTTTACGATAATTTCCTCCTCCTTATTTGATTAAAGAAAGAATGAATTATAAGTCATGATAATTATGATGCCGTATTATATCTTTCAGCCGAAGAATTTATTTTGGAAATTGAAATCAATGGGATGTCTCATCGTATCACCGGGAGCCTCGCAAGTGAAATAACTGTGAATAAAATACGCAAGAGATCAATAAAACACAAGCAAGTTGAGGGGGGATAAAAAAACCCTCAACAGCTCAAACAATGGATGGTAAAGAAAAGTGTTTTGTATGGTTATTATGTGAGAGAGCGGCGCTAACGAACTTCAAGGAAGCTTTCGTTCTCTCGCTACCGCATTCCTGGAGTCGGTGACGAAAACCTGTGTTCTCTTCCCTGTCTAGTACAAACAACGCTGAAGTCATACCTTCGGGATTCTACAACATCTCGCGAACTTTCTTGACAACCATTATTTATTTTCCTATGATTAATTTTAGTATCCTCGTCCATCTATTCTGATTATGTAACAGGAGGTACGTTATGAAGGGTAAGTATCCGGTTATCATCTTCGTTGTTGCTATTCTTTTCGCGGTGACTGCTCTATCAAAGCAAGGAGTAGCTGCCAATATCACCGTCAATCAAACTGCGGATAAAATCACCATCACGGGCGGTAAAGGTAAAAAGATCGCTTCTGATAAATTCGCGCTCAACAAAGACGGGTGGTATATTATTAAGACTTCGTATACAGGAGCTGATGTCAGTGTCTGCCAGCTTTCACTTGTCACCCAGACAATGATTACCAACAAACAAACAATCGGCGGCTTGTTAACGAACTGGATAGGGCCGAATACGACCGAGAAGATTCAGCATAAGGGATCGGTGAAGTCCGAAGATTATATGATCTATGTGGAAGACGCTGGAGGGCCGTGGACTGCCGAGATTTTAAAAAGCCCGAAGCCTACCCCGATATCCAGTAACACTACTTTTACTGGTACTACGAATAAAGTGACACCTTTCTTCCACCTGAAGAAGGGATCTGCAAAATTTACGATGCACCAGAAATTGAAAGGAAAGTTCTCTTCGCGCCTTGAAATCGATCTGATCAATGCTGATACGGGTGCTTTCGTGAGCTACCTATGCCACAATGCAATCGAGCCTACACAGACGGCAAAGGCGGATATACCGGCAGCCGGTACCTATATACTTGAGGTTTCAGGTGGCGACAACTGGGATGTATCGTACGCTCAGTAAATATTCGGGAATGAGCTGATGCACTAAAAATAAGAAAAACAAATAATGTAAGATTATTTTTTTCTTTTCGTGGCATGTATCGTTCAATGCCTGGCATACCAAAAGAGGGTTGAAAGTCATTAGGGCTAAACAGAGAAAAGATCCCAACCAGCTAATACCGATTGGGATTTTCCTTTATTGTATGTAGCGGGGGCATGTCATTTCGTTCAGACACAACTCCTTTAATCAAATTTCTTTTCCTTCGAAGAAATAACTCACTGGAAATTATTCATGATACATCTTTTCCAAAATATACTTGATGAAGAATAGTGAATTATTTCCCGAAAACAAGAATAACAAAAGTGTCGGGAATGATGCTTGGCCGCGGGTGCGGTCGTTCAGGCGTTGGTTCCGGCGCTGGACCAAACTGAGCCGTCGCAAGAAATACATTATGTGTCTTTGCGTCAATCGCCATCGTTCGAGCGCCGCGCTGCGTTGGAATAGTCTCGATGACACTGAATTTGTCGGGAGAATCTTCATGTACGACCGTGAGCGTGCCTTCGCCGTTCGAGCTAAATGCTAGTTGGGTTTCAGGATCAAATCCTGCCGCATCCGTTCCATCGCCAATAGGGATGGAAGTTATGACGCGGCCATCATCGGCATTCAACACTATCATTTTCTTATTTTCGCACACAGAAAAAAGTCGGCGATGCTGTCGATCCACTACAAGTCCGGTAGGTTTTTCTCCCGGTGTCAAGGACCACCTGGATTTTATTTCAAGTGTTCGAGAATCGAACGCAACGACTTCGCTCTTATCATCCAGGTTCGCATAAATCGTCCCGTTGCCGTCTGCCATTGCAAATTCCGGATGTCCACCCAGTGCTATTGTTCCTGCGATAGTGCCGGTCTTTGCATCGATGGCTGAGGCGGATGAACTGCCACGATTGAATGCAAACACCCGGCGTGTTGCAGAATCATAGATGATAGCATCGGGGTTTTTTTCGACTTTTACGGAACCAATCGGCTGCAAAGTCTTGAGATCGAAGATAGAGACAGATGAATCACGGCCATTGCTGGTAAATCCGCGTCCGAATTCGGAAGCGACGGCAATTCCATGCACACCATTCGTATTCGGAATATCACCAATGACATTTCCTGAATCCACATCAACCACGACCACATGTGTTGCTCGCGAAACGTACAATCGCCGCGCATCACTGTCGACAAATAGATAATCCCATCCTCCGCTGCCGCCGAGTTCTAATTTCTTGATGAGGTGATATCCGCTGGTACCGGGACTCTGGTTGGATTTTGATTGTGCCTTCCCCGTTTCGGAAGATCCGTACATGCAGAGTGCCAGAAAAAGAACAGGCAGTATAAACCGTCGTGTTAATGATTGCATAATTGTTACTCCTTATGATACAATGTTAAAGTGAAAGATATGGGCTTCCATGAAAGGGATATATACCCGATTCATTTTAATTAATGGTACGAAAAAAAGATGAAAAGAAGACGAAAACTTTCAGGAAGGTTGGCCTGATTGGAGAAGATTGCGCCGTCTTCTCAGTTGAGTGACTAGGTTTCTAACTTTTGTACCGCGTTGTAAAAACTCCGTTCTGCTCTAAAGTAGAGGAATTTCGTTTAGCCGTTTTACAATGGCTTCACTCAACTTGAATTTCTATTCCTTTGCGTTCCATAAAAATGAAAATGCCAAAGAGAAGCCGAGGCACGTTTTTACCGCAGGGAACTTTTGTCTTGTAAAAATTGTCTAATGATAAAGAACGATATGGTTGATTAATCAAAGCAGAGAATTTACTTGCGAAATGAAAATGAAAGGACAAAGATAGAGAAAACCTTGTGACCGTTTAAGCGAATAATCAATTTGCTGAGGTAAACGTGTCGGTTCGATGTACTTCAAGTGACATAGTAGATTTTGTTTGTCATGGAATACCACCTGCGCATGTGCGCGGTAGAACTTTCCCTTTGCTGGGAGGTGATACAAGGTGGTATTTTTTTTGTCATCATCAATCGTTTCCGATAGAGGAAACTTTTTAGCGGAGAGAGATTTTTCTCGGATCGGGGTGTTCAACGTATTACGGTTGCTCTGGGCATCACGCTTCTAGGGGTCTCGACATACTTTATCGCGCAAGCCGTTCTGGCATTTGCCTCCGGTCCCGAGCACTATGATCTTTATAAAAACATGCGCTAATGGATTCCATATGAAAAAAATAAATTTTCACGCTTCATTTTTACAAAGTATATATTTTATAATCTATTTAATTCTTTCTTCTGTCATAATATTTACTCCGATTATAATCACGGGATCCGTCTATATAACAAAAAAAATTATTCTTGATGAAGAAATAGCTGAGGTGTTTCTTCTTAGCATTCTGTTTTCTCTGAGTATTTTGATATTTAAATTATACAAACAAGAAGCTTTGAAACAAGAAGAGTTCATTAAAAAAATGAAAAATGATAAAAAGACAACCGAAGAAAGGCTTTTTGATTCACTCAGTTATATCGGAAAAGTGAATGTCCAAATTGAAGAAATCAAATCGATTTTTAATACTACGAACACATATCCGGAAACAAAAAATGATTTTAAAAAAACCTTTCGTTTTCTTAGCGAGCGAGTCCTTGGAATTGTAGACACAAATTGGGTTTTATTGAGGATAATTAATAGCAATACCCAGAGAACTATCAGCGAGTGCTTTGAAACACGGCAAGGATTTTCTTGTCTGTATCCTCACGTTAGCAATAAAATGATCCTTGAAAAACAGCTCATTTCGACCTTTACTACTGTCATTTCGAATTCACAAAATTTAAATATTCTCGTCTGTTGTACTATGTCCATTGATAAAATCAACAACGATCAACGCATTTTTATTCAAGCTATTATCAATGAGATTATTATGTTATTTATTATTTTAAATTCCTCATATTACAAAAACGGAAATAATATATATGAAGAAAATATGTCTGATAAAAAACAGAAAAATAATAATTTACATCCGATAACAGCGTATCTCTGATTATGGTTCGCTTGAGGCAAAGCTCGCACATCTTGGTTCTTTCATTACCTTCAAGAGTAGATGAAGCTATCTCTTTTATGGGACAGCCTTTGCATTTCAATAAATGCCTTTCGGGTTATCGACTTAATTTGTGATACGATCTTTTAAAAAGTTAACGGAATAGTGAAATATGCATAATCAATACCTGAAATGCATCTCGATGGAGAATCAAGTGTTGGCAAGACAGAATAAAAAACGGATGTATAGCATTCTCTTGAGCTGCATCGTGCTATTACCAATAAGTAGTTTCGCTGGTGAGAGCACAAGAGATACTACTCTCATTCCTATCACCACAGTCTTTTACGGAATGGGCGGGCATATGGTCGGTTCATTCACATATAATTACGGACTTAATTATATCGTCGGGACGGCCGCTACGTACGAATTGGTGGAAAGTGGAACCGATTGGAGATGGTACCGAAATGCCAAAGATCATCCCTGGATTTCCAATACAGGCCGAATATCCGTTACTACCGGCCCTATCGTCTCCGTAGCAGTTCCGCTCGGATTATACTTGTATGGCCGCTCCGAAAGAAATATTGATATGCAAATTACGGGATTGGCATTGGGACAGGCGGCGATAGATGCTGCCGTCATTACATCGGTGCTCAAAGCGTTTACCGGACGAGCAGGCCCGCAACATAATTTGGGACAAAATGATTATAGCAATGACTTCAGATTCGGATTTTTGCGAGGAGGAATTTATCAAGGCTGGCCCAGCAGCCATACTGCTACGGCATTTGCAATGGCGACTGCATTAATAGGTTTGTACCCCGATAACATTACCGTCAAAATCGGCGGACTGACTTACGCTACATTGATCGGGGTTGGGGTTTCGACAAACATCCATTGGCTTTCCGATGTTGTGGCAGGCGGGTTGATTGGATATGCTATCGGAACAATTGTAGGAATTGATTATAGAAATCTCTTGAATCATACTCAAGAAGAACAACCGTACGGTCTGCAAATAACACCAACAGGAATAATGTTTACGTACAGCTTTTAATGAGGTTCTCGCATCAATAAAAAAAGAAAATCCCAGCCAAGCCGGAATTTTTTTTTGCACGCACTTATCATTCTGTTTGCTGAAGCTTGACGTTGCAGGTTCAACTCGGGGGCAGGAAGTATAGTCTAAAGAAACTTCTTAACACATAGTTAAATCGTATAAATTCCTCTCTGGTAAAGCTTTATATGGAATTATGCACTTTCAGAATTCCACAAAGATACCAAATCCTGTCATTTATTAGAACGTTGAGTGAGGTCAAAATGATTTTGGACCATGTTCATAAAGTGCATTATTCGCCTGTAAACATTGACGAAAGCGATGATAGGGAGCTAGACCCGTTACTTACTGGTCAGCCGTCAAAAAAACCGGGAAACGAAATAGGAAAGTACTGACGCGATAAATGTACAAGAGGTTGGTGAAATTACGACAGATATTGTCCTCGAAACCTTTTAAGTTTAAAGAGACACTTAGAGGGATACAGTGCGGTGCAGAATGAGGCGGCAAGATAAAATAGAGACAGAAGAGGAATATAAAACTTACAGAAATCTATCATATGAACAAACAGAGAATACGACTATCGACGGATGGAGAAGTACAAAAGAGAAAGACGCCACGCACATTGTTCGACAGAAAGGAAGGAAAGAATCATGAAGAACGGGAATAAGGAGATTGTAAAACAGTATATCGAGAACATCTTGAATACTGGAAATGATGAAGATCTATCGACGTTCATTTCACCCCTCTATACCGAGATCTTTAACAATAGGAGGTATCGTCTGGGGATTAAAGGGATCCGGAAAAAAATCGCGGGAATCCGCGAGATATATCCCGATTTGAAATTATCCATCGATTTACAAATTACCGAAGGCGACTGGGTTGCTACGAGCTACATCATGAACGGAACGCAGCTCGGCAGCTGGATGGGTATCAGACCGACAGGAAAAACCGTTGAAGTCCGGGGAGTCAATATAGACAGGGTCGTTGATAGCAAAATAACGGAACATGGAAGCAGCACGGATCTCATTGATCCGTTAATAGAAATTCATCAACACTCAAAACATTGGATCAAAGATAATTGGCAGAATAAATTTGTTGCAAAGAATGAAGATGTTAAGACCATATGCGAAACAGAGGCAGCATAATCATAAATACTTTTCTTTCTTCTCAAAGGTGTTCGCGAAAGCAGACACCTTTTTTTTGTCCATGGTTTATTGGAGCGAGGCACGAAGTATTTTGAAAAAAAAGTCTTCCTGCTTTTAGGGAGGGAAAGAAAGGATCGAAAACAACTATCAATCAATGGAGTTTCTTGCCATTCGTCCCGAGATTCGTTAGTTTAACCGTCAACAATCACTCGTTTTCTGTCCGGAGGTCGAATGAAAACCTATACAATATTTTTACTTATCTGCGCAGTATTTTTCATGATGACATCTCCGCTCAGGAGTCAGATAAAAAAATACGATATTAAGTCCGGCATCGTAACATATGATCTGATCATGAAAATGGGTACGATGGAAATGAAAAAGAAAACAATTGTCTCTTTCGACGATTTCGGTATGAAGGAATGCAGGGAAACGTTCTCCGATAATAAATTAGAAGAAAGCTACTTCAGCGACGGGAAAAATTTATATTCAGCAAAGCACGCAAAAAAAAATTGTCTTGAAGCAGGGTACTGCATATCGAGGTACTGAATTGCGTGTAGAATGGTCGGAGTTCGGAACTGAAAAGGATCGCCAATCGGGCAAAATAAAAAAAATGCCCGCAATGTCTATTGCAGGAAAAAATTGCGAGTCGTTCAAATCTAATGATGGAAAGGGAACCGTCACGAGATATAGAGGATGGAATAAGATCCTGATGTATTTGAATGTTAAGACAAAAAGCGTTGAAACAATACAAAAAGCTGTTAAAGTAGAAGAGAACGCGAAAGTCTCAGAAGAGAAATTCAAAATTCCTGCAGGATATGCAGTTCAGTAGCGGCACTCGGATAAAAGGAAAAATTCCGGCAGTTCTAACATAAGCCCATAGCTGTTGGCGCGACTTTGAGCTTTCACCATTAACCCTGACGTTTAACCGTCGGGGTTTTATATTCTTTCTTGGGTCTAATACCCCGCCGCTTGCGGCGTCATTCCCGCGAAAGCGGGAATCCAGAACAATAGACTCCCGCGTACGCGGGAGTGACATAATACCTCGCAGCTTGCTGCGAGGATGTTTATTTGCTATTGAGTCAGCTATATAGTAGATTTTACGTAGATGTGTTGGGTTAGGGGAACTTCGGGAGTAGTTGCTCAATGTATCAATCCTTTTTGTTTCCCTTGTATTCAAAAGTGCAACATGGGATCTTTCATTTGAATTGCGGTTGACAACAGTAAGAGGATATTATATGTTGGCGCAAACGCTACACTATCAAGATACTTAAACAAAAAAAACAGGAAGAGGTAAGGGGTAATTGCAGTGTCTATAATAGTATACAAATCCATGATAACATATATTACGCAGACTGATCCATGTAACATATGTTACGCGGACTAGTCCAGATAATATAGATTGATCGGACTTGTCCGTCTAATCATAGTTAGGGCGCACAACTATTAAAGGAGGTACGACATGAGAATAAAATCTTATTATTTGGTTATATTTTCTTTTGTTTTGTTTGCCTTATCGTGCAAACCACACGAAGAAATTGTAGTGTCGCCAGGATACATCAGTAATATGAACAATACCCTTGGTGTTTACTTCAGCGACACAACGACCTATAGTTTTATTTCCTCATTTATTAATAGCTTAAATCTAAAAGCTGTTTATATAATCGCTGATAGTAATTATCAGATGGAAGTGCAAGTTGATTCTGGAAGCATCAGTGATTATGTGACAATTTTATCAAATGATGCATCGGTGATTCGGGCGGATAGTATATCTCAAATAACAGGTAAGTTAATTATTGTGGAATTCCATGGTAACTATTCTGTTCAATCATCTCAATATGCTAAGAATCTAGTTACTCCTTTGCATGGTTTAACCTTTATCCAATTTATCGTTCATAGACAAGCGATAATAGAAGTGCCTGATAATAATTTACAAAAATGGATAGACTTACTAAAAACATATCCGTTTGTCACAAAGGTAGTTTTACCTACTTGCGGGTCTTGTTGATGAAATCATTTCGTTTTCAGTATCAATCGTAATAATATGATTCAGGCACATCTCTGACGGTTGATTGTCAATATTTTAACGAGATATAAAAGACTGTGCGCCCTAACCAGGTGCTACTAATGACATCACGAAGGAACAAGAAGTAATCCGAATGATTTAGCTTTTTTTTGTAGCAGACGTAATTGGTGTTCTTTGAATATTTGTTGATAGCGTTCGATACCTCGTTCGACA
>JBEKEV010000017.1:0-21148 GCA_050013655.1 Bacteroidota bacterium
GTCAACGACGCGAGCCGCGGTTTTATCCATATTTTTCGTCAGTCTTGACTTTTTCTGCCGCTCTCTTTTTTTAATTATTGTGAGCGGCATGGCGCCAAAGGCGCTCATTTGGTTCTTTCATGGCGCCTGTCCCGATGTTTCTTTATCGGGATGTCAAGACAAAAGAAAGAACAACATATTTTCCCCGCCGCTCCCGCAACGCGGTAGTCTGATATTCTGGATTCCCGACAAAAGCATTCGGGAATGACATTCCCTAGTTTGATCTTCTCCTCAAGCCTGCGAAATCGACAGAGAATAGACTAGATAAAGTAAGGGTTATCGCAATCATTGAAAAGATATCGCCTCAATTCAAATTTGTTCCCATCATTGATCTTAGTTCAACCTTGTGATAACACATTTCTGGCGAAGCCATGCCTTCGGCAGATTTCGTCCGACTGCCAGTCGGCAGTCGAGATCTCGTCTCGACATCGTCGAGACGGACAAGCGTTTTGCCAAAGGCATCCCTTTGGGTCTTTCTGCCTGTCCTCCCCTTATTTCGAGGGGAGGTGTTCCGAAGAATGATAATTCTTCGGGACAGAGAGGTCGCTTTGAGCTTCAAAGAAAGCGACGAACATTACTAAATCCCTGAAATATTTGCCCCGCCGCTCCCGCAACGCGATAGTCTCATATTCTGGATTCCCGACAAAAGCATTCGGGAATGACATTCCCTTGTAAAGGAACTTAACAAATTGGTAATGATTTGTTCATCGTTTGGAAAAGCGGATTTACTATTTTATGAGCATCAATAATCAACAACAATTTGCAAGGAGGTTCAAATGAAACAATGGTTATCAGCACACATCCTCTCTTCCCAGGATTTCATGCCGGAAGATACCTTTCCCCCCAGCAATGAAGAGTTTTATATAACTCTCAGTATGGTGGGCATTGCTTTAGTGTTATTTGCCGTTATTGTGCATCTTCTCTGAACTTGATCTATCTCTTTCATTTGTCATTACCGAGTCATAAAAAGTTCATGGAAATAGATGTTCATACATTCTCGCCTCTTTCACGTCGTAGGATGTAAAAAAAATCAATCCACAACCATTCACAAAAAAAAAGGAATAACTAACAATGAAGAAAACCCTACCAATCATTGCATCCCTGATAGTGCTGGGTTCAACAGCAATTTTCGGCCAAGGAAAATTCAGCGGCTATATGTTCGGGGATTACTATTATAACGTCGGACGTGATAGTTCATTTAACCACACTGCACCGTCGAATTCAGCATCAAGTTCTTCAGCTCCCGGCGCAAAAGCAATGCAGGCATTCCAATTCCGCCGCATATACTTAGCATATGATAACGATATCTCCGAGCAATTCACAACTCGATTCCGTCTTGAAGCCGATCAAGGAGCCTTAGCATCGAGCACAGGTGATGTCCTCTCGAGCGGCAAAGTATCTGTGTTTGTAAAGGATGCGTACCTGAGATGGAAAAATATATTTTCCGGAAGCGATGCGATATTCGGTGTTCAGCCGACTCCCGCATACGATGTCTCTGAAGCAGCTTGGGGATACCGTTCATTGGAAAAGACCATCATGGATTTACGCGGAATTGTCGATTCGAGAGATATGGGTTTGTCTCTCAAAGGAAAAATTACCGGCGACGGAATGCTTAACTATTGGTTGATGTTGGGAAATGGAGCAGGTACCGCCAAACCGGAAACCGATAGATACAAACGATACTATGCACATATCCAACTAAAGCCTACCACAAATTTACAAGCTACGCTGTACATCGACTATAAAGACGTGCCTAACATTGCTGCCGGCAATAATTCTACAACGACCACTGCCCTTTTCGTCGGCTATGCCGAACCGTTTATGTATAACATCGGCGTTGAAGGATTTATGACATCACAATCCAATGCATTTACGCCGACCGGCGGTTCATTAGGCTCTAAGGACGGACTCGGAGTCTCAGTCTTCGGTTCGGTCAACCTAATTCCGGAACTCGCCGCTGTTGTCCGATATGATTATTATGATCCGAACACCAACAGTGCGACGAATGCAAAAGGCGATGTCCGCAATTATGTTATCGCCGGTCTTTCCTGGAAAGTTGATAAAAACGTATCCATCATGCCCAACCTCCTGTATGAAACATATGAAGCACCCGTTGGCAAAGGTGAACCGGATCCTTCTATAACCGCCCGTCTCACACTGTATTATGTATTTCTATAATCAATAACTGAACAGGAATCCCGAAGTCTGAAGATTTCGGGATTCTATTTTATAAATAAGGAGATGAAGATGAAATTAACGAAGATTTTCTTGATCCTGCTCGTCGTAGGTTCACTGGGAAGCGTCGTGCAAGCACAATTAAAGCTTAACGGTGCGGGAGCAACGTTTCCTTACGTGATTTATTCCAAATGGTTCGATGTGTACAGCAAAGAAAACGGTGTTCAATTCAATTACCAATCGATAGGAAGCGGTGGAGGAATCAAACAAACGATTGAAGGGACAGTCGATTTCGGTGCAACCGACGGTCCGATGTCGAACGATCAACTCAAGGAAGCAAAAGAAAAGCAAGGAACCGATGTTTTGCACATCCCGACTGTCATGGGAGCGGTTGTCGTGACCTATAATCTTCAAGAAGCCGGAAAAGATCTGCATCTCTCGCCGGATGTACTTGCGGAAATCTTCCTCGGACAGATTACGAAGTGGAATGATGAACAAATCGCGAAAATTAATTCCGGAAAAAATCTGCCCGATAAATCGATCATCGTTGTTCATCGATCGGACGGAAGCGGCACGACAAGCATCTTTACAGATTATCTCACGAAAGTCAGCAAAACCTGGGCTGTGAATATCGGAAAAGGAACTTCCGTGAATTGGCCGGTCGGACTTGGCGGAAAAGGAAATGAAGGCGTTGCCGGTTTGGTAAAACAATCTGACGGTTCCATCGGGTACGTTGAGCTTGCGTATGCCGTGAAGAACAACCTCCCCTACGCAGTTCTCCAGAACAAAGCCGGCAAATTTGTAGATGCAAATTTTGAATCTGTTTCCGCAGCAGCCGCAGGCGCCCTCGATAACATGCCCGAAGATTTGCGCGTTTCAATAACAAACGCCGACGGAAAAGAATCCTATCCAATTTCAGGATTCACATGGCTCCTGGTTTATAAAAACATGAAAGATAAATCCAAGGCACAGGAAATCGTGAAATTCTTAAAGTGGGCAATGAACGAAGGACAATCGTATGCAAAGGATCTGTATTATGCTCCATTGCCTAAAGAAGTGGTCAAATTGTGTCAAAATAAAATTGAAAGCATTCAAACGAAGTGATGCTAAATTATATTTGGGAATAATCAGTGGTCGGACATCTTCTTGTCCGGCCGCTCTATTTTTATAAATCATGGAATCAGTACTAACAGCACCAAACACATTCAAAGCTTCAAAGGGCAGGTTGATAAACCCGGGCGATCTTATTTTCAAAAATCTCACGCGATTTTTTGCGGCTCTCATTCTTGTACTGGTAGTTTTGATGGCGTACGAAATGATTCGTACATCGGCGTTATCATGGAATAAATTTGGATTCAACTTTTTTATCAGAAGTATCTGGGATCCTGTCCAAGATGAATACGGAGCGCTCCCATTTATCTACGGAACATTAGTGTCGTCCCTGCTTTCTCTTATTATTGCAGTTCCGTTAAGTTTAGGTATCGCTGTTTTCCTGACCGAAGTAGCTCCACGGTGGCTTGAACGCCCGGTATCGTTTTTTGTGGAAATGCTGGCGGGAATTCCCAGTATCGTGTACGGCGTATGGGGATTTTTTGTGATGGTGCCATGGCTGCGCAGTACCGTAGAACCGTTCATCTCGAAGCATCTGGGATTCATTCCGCTTTTCCGCGGCGCACCGTACGGCGTCGGGATGCTTGCGGCCGGCTTCATTCTTTCGATCATGATTTTACCGATTATTGCGTCCATCTCGCGGGACGTCTTGAAAGCCGTGCCTCGCTCACAAACCGAAGCGGCACTCGCGCTCGGTTCGACGCGCTGGCAGGCAACGCGCATTGCATTGGCATATTCGCGCTCCGGCATTTTTGGTGCCGTCATCCTCGGACTTGGCAGAGCGATCGGTGAAACCATGGCAGTAACGATGGTCATCGGCAATCGCCCGACAATTTCAGCATCTCTCTTCGAGCCGGGCTACACGATGGCGAGCGTGTTAGCGAATGAATTTACCGAAGCAACCTCGGAAATGTACATTAGTGCACTCGTTGAAATCGCGCTGACATTGTTCATCATTACCATCATCATCAATTCGTTTGCGCGATTGCTTATATGGAGTGTCACTTCCAATGAAAGAGCCCAAAAGGCTTAAGCGCATGGACAACTACCGATTTCATTTTCGAAAACTCACCAGCCTGTTCATGTTCACGTTGTGCGGAGTGAGCGTGCTCATTGCCCTTGTTCCGCTCATTCTCATTTTTTATCGGACTGTCGCATTTGGATTTTCTGCCATCAACTGGGATTTTTTTACACAGATGCCTAAACCTGTCGGTGAATCCGGAGGAGGTCTGGCAAATGCGATTGTCGGCACAATGATTCTTGTCGGATTAGGATCCTGCATGAGTTTGCCGATTGGCGTCATGGCAGGAATTTATTTAGCAGAGTACGGAAATAATTGGTTCGGACAATCCGTCCGTTTTTTGACAGATGTTTTGAACGGCGTTCCTTCTATTGTGACAGGTGTCGTCGCATATACAGTGGTCGTCCTTCCTATGAAGCATTTCTCGGCATATGCCGGCGGCGTTGCGTTAGGCATTTTAATGATTCCGACTATCACCCGAACGACTGAAGAAATACTGAGGACCGTTCCGCATTCACTGCGGGAAGCCGCTCTGGCTCTCGGAATTCCCCGCTGGAAAACATCGCTTCAAATTGTTTTGCGTACCGCGATGAGCGGTGTTGTCACGGGTATACTGTTAGCTGTCGCACGGGCGGCAGGAGAAACTGCGCCGCTGTTATTTACAGCGCTCAACAATCGTTTTTGGAATACCTCCATGAATCAACCGATGGCTTCGCTTACTGTCTTCATCTACAATTACGCGGTATCGCCTTTTGACGATTGGATTGCACAAGCCTGGGCAGGAACTTTCGTGTTGATGACATTAATTTTACTTCTGAGCCTGACGGTTCGCCTTGCTACACGCAATAAATTTGCCGGGAATCTATTATGAGGGATTATCCCGGAACAAGACAAACTTTCATAGAGATGGATACGATACCTGAAAATGGCAAAGGGATTCCGGTGGACCATAATAAAATAGTTGCGGAAAATGTATCTGCATTTTTTGGCAAGGTGCAAGCAATTAAGGATATCCAAATAAGTATCCCGGAGAATTCCATTGTAGCCATCATCGGCCCTTCGGGCTGCGGCAAATCGACATTTCTCCGTTCGATCAATCGAATGCATGAATTAATTCACGGAACAAGGATCACAGGAAAGATCCTTCTTGATGGAGAAGATGTGTACAGTATGGATCCGGTGCTCATTCGGAAAAAGATTGGTATGGTATTCCAAAAGCCCAACCCGTTTCCAACCATGTCTATCTTCGATAATGTCGCCGCAGGTTTACGCATGGGAGGTACGCATGACCGGAAGAATATCGCAGAGATTGTTGAGCGAAGTCTTCAGCAGGCAGCATTGTGGAACGAAGTGAAAGATTCGCTTTCGAAGAGCGGAGTCGGTTTATCGGGCGGGCAGCAGCAGAGGCTGTGTATTGCACGCGCACTCGCTGTCAATCCGGAAGTACTATTGATGGATGAACCGGCAAGCGCTCTCGATCCGATTGCCACTGCGAAAATCGAAGAACTCCTTTTTGAATTGAAGAAACGTTATACCATTGTTATTGTAACACACAACATGCAGCAAGCAGCACGTGTGAGCGATTATACCGCTTTCTTTTATATGGGGGAACTGATCGAATACGATGTCACAAAAAAGATATTCACAGCGCCATCGATGAAACAAACAGAAGATTATGTTACAGGAAGATTCGGATAAAATCGAGGAGAGAATAAGGATGGATAGGCATTTTCAACATGAGCTTGAAAGTTTAAAAACAATACTCATCAAAATGGGAAGTATTGTCGAGGAAAACATTACGAATGCTCTTCAGGCATTGTTGGATCGGAATGAATCCCTTGCGCAAAAAGTTTTCGACAACGAGGTGCGTATCAACACCCTTGAATTAGAGATTGATAATGCTATCATCGACTTACTCGCACTCCAGCAGCCGGTTGCGAGCGACTTGCGGTTTATTATTGCAGCACAAAAGATCAATAATGATCTCGAACGTATCGGAGACCATGCAGTCAATATTGCAGAATCCGATTTAAACCTTCTCAAGATGAAACCGTTAGATACTCTGTTAGAACTTCCAAAAATGGTGGTGACGACAAGACTTATGCTGCGCAATGCGCTCGACAGCTTTATCTTGTTGGATCCAAAAATGGCACAGACAGTGCTTGAAACCGACGACCAGATTGACAACCTCAACAGGTCTATGACAACAGAAGTTATTGAAATGCTCAGGGCAGATAAACGGTCAATAGAATGCGGATTGGAACTTATTCGCATCAGCCGCAATTTAGAACGCGTTGCAGATATTGCCACCAACATCGCCGAGGATGTAATATTTCATACTCAAGCACGAGTTGTGAAACATCACGCAGAGGAAGTGAAAAATCAGAATTGAAGAATAATCGTCACCCTGCAGAAGAGAAGCCCGATGTGAACACTTCGGGTTTTTTTATGAACGATAGATGAACAGGTACCGGCGTGAATCGGATCTGACCCCAAAATCAACGTTCTTCTTTCTATTTATCTCCATAATATTTATCTTTAATAGTTGTGTTGAGTCAATATATAATTTCCTTGTACTGTTGTTGATACTATGACGGTGGAAACGTCGCACAAAAACTCCCTCTGTTATTTTTCTATGAAGGGAATCTTCCAGTCGTCATATGTGTTTTATGTTTTAAATTCTTTCATCCACTCTCATCAAAGGAGGAATCACATGAAAAGAACAATTCTTTCACTCTTGCTTACGACCGCCTTTTTGGTTGCCATCGTCGATGCACAAGTGCAGATTAGGGTACCAAGGATCAGCCAGGGAGCCAAAGTCTCTCAGATCATCGGTCTGAGCGAGGTGTCGATTTCGTATCATCGTCCGGGCGTTAAAGGCCGCGAGATTTGGGGCAACGTCGTGAAGTACGATGAAGTCTGGCGTGCAGGCGCGAACGAGCCGACATTGTTCACCTTCAGTGATGATGCGGTCATCGAAGGAAAGAAAATTGCTGCGGGAACATACCGGTTCGTAGTCATTCCAACCAAGGCAGGAGACTGGACGCTCATCTTCAACTCTGAAACGAAAAACTGGGGGACGATTTATGAAGCGAAGTATGACACTTTGAAACTCGCGTGCAAGCCGGAAGCCGGACCCAATGAAGAATGGATGTCATTCAGCTTCACCGATCTCACGCCTGCTTCAGTGCGCGTCGTATTGGCGTGGGAAAAGATCCGGTTGAGTTTTAAAATCGAATTCAACACTGTCGACAAAGTACAGGCATCGGTAGGAACCTGGCAGTTGCTCAACAATGCCGCACGGTTTGCGCTCGACAATAAAATGTATTTAGATAAGGGTCTCGATTGGGTCGAACGGTCTATCGCCTTAGACAAAAATGCAAGAAACCTTCAGACCAAGGCAGAGCTTCTCGCACAAACAGGCAAAGTGAAAGAAGCCGTCACAACTGCTGAGGAATCCGTGAAAATTGCAAAGGAAAAAGATCCAAAAGCAAATACGAAGGCTCTCGAGAAGATGATTGCAGATTGGAAGTCTACAATGTAGCAAGTGTCCATAGACACGATCACCTTCCGGAGAGGTTCACTCTTCGGAAGGTGTTTCGTTTTAAGACGCGGTTAGAGGTTCGGGGAGTTGTCGTTTTAAAATTCTCGAAAGTATGATTCCGACTCCCACCACAACCAGACTCCCAATCACATTATACCACAGCCATGCAATTGATGTAAACTGAAAGCAATATAGAACGACCAACTCTCCCGCGACTGCACCGATAAATGCGGCCGTTCCGCCGACCGATTTGACATAGAACGCCAGCAGAAATATACCAAGCATCGTTCCATAGAAAAGCGATCCGAGAATATTCACGGCTTCGATGAGAGATCCCAGCCTGCTCGCATACTGCGCGAATGCAATTCCATACAATCCCCAAAACGCCATCATGATTCGCGAGACAACCAGATAATGTTTCTCACTTCCACTGCGCTTGATGAAGCGTTGATATATATCGATAATAGAACAAGTCGCAAGAGCGCTCAACTCGCCTGAGGAGGACGACATCGACGCCGCAAAAATACAAGCGAAGAGTAATCCGACCAGCCCGGCAGGTAAACAGGTAAGCACGAACGACAAAAAGATGTAATTGGTGTCGTTTTTATCGGAAGATCTGTCGCTCTGTTCAATAAGCTTCGATGCCTGAACATGCACCGCGTCGTATTTCTGTTGCAACACCTGCAGCCGGTCTCTATTGTCCATTATTTCACTTTCATTGTTCCTCTGTCGAGCTTCGAGATATTTTCTGACTCCTGCCGACTTTTCCTGAAACAATCGAGTCTGCTTTTCCTCCAGTGTTCGAAATTCCTTTTCGTACTTCCCGGATTTTACTTTTTCCACTTCAACAGGATTAAAGAACAATGGAGGTTGAACAAATTGGAAGAAGACAAAGACCATGACGCCGAGGAGAAGAATGAAAAACTGCATAGGTACTTTTGCCAGTCCGTTAAAAAGCAATCCGAGACGGCTCTGTGTGATCGACTGGCCGGTGAGATAACGTTGAACTTGCGACTGATCGGTTCCAAAATAGGCAAGCGCAACAAACATACCACCGATGAGACCGGACCAAATATTGTACCGATTGTTAAAATCGAACGACATGTCGACCGCATTTAACTTTCCCATAACGGCGGAGACTGAAAGCGCATCGACGAATGAGATTTCTTTCGGAAGAAGTTGAAGAGTCACGACAAATGCGAGGCACATCCCTCCCATCACGATCAGGAGCTGGAAGAAGTCCGTATAGTTGACCGCTTTGACGCCTCCCGATGTCGTGTACACGATCACAATGCCGCCGATGATGAAAGAGGTAAGGCGGATATCCAGGCCGAGCATAACCGAAAGGACCAGTGATGGCGCATAAATGGTGATGCCGGCAGCTAATCCTCGCGAGACAAGAAAGATCAGCGTCGTCAGAACTCTGGTCTTTGCATCGAAGCGCTTTTCGATAAATTCGTACGCGGTATACACGCCGAGCTTATGGAAGATCGGTACGGCTGTGACTGAGAGAATCACCATCGCAATCGGCAGACCGAAATAGAACTGCACAAATCGCATGCCGTCGACATACGCCAATCCCGGCGTCGAGGTGAACGTGATGGCACTCGCCTGTGTTGCCATGATGGACAGCGCAATGGTATACCACTTCATTGATTTGTCGGCAAGCAAAAAACCTTTGATATTTCGACTTCCCCGCCCTTTCCATACACCGTAGAAAACAATGAACAGGAGGGTAGCAGCAAGCACTATCCAGTCGAGCAATCTCATGTGAATGCTTTAGAAAAAAAATAAAAAAGGACGATCAAGACGACGAGATTGAGAATGACGGTTAGATATAATCTTCGCCATGAACCGAACATCGGCGGCTGTTCGTCCCTGGCAACATCATCAGAATTATTGTGTATCATCAACGGCTTTCAGCTTGTGATGAGGTCCTGGCGCTGATTTTTCCGATGACTTTTGTCGACGGTTGCCATGCAGTGAAAGAATATTAGCAAACAATCGGTACGCTCCTTCTACCCCGGCAGGCAGCTGACGGAAAAATGTATAAGCACAATACACGTAATAACCTTTTCCATACTTTGCTACAAGCAAGCCGCCGGCATGGTCAGGTTCATTCTGATCGTGGCAGATGAGCACAGAGTCATATTTTGTATCCCACCTATCAGCGAAGTACAATCCTCTTTCCTGAACCCATCCCTTGAAATCATCTTCGGTGATCCAATTGGGCGTTGTCAGGAGCGGGGAATTCCGGTTGACAAAAGTCACCTTGGCGTCTTCTTCTGTCACACGATCGTGCGATATGTTGAACGGATACGGTCCAAGATTTTCAGACTCGCCCCGCTGTATCGTTACGTACTGCACAATGTATGTCCCGCCGCCTTCGACATACTTCATCAAGCGCTTTTGATTGATCCGGAGTTTGGGACGAGTGTTGTACGCCCGGACGCCAGCAACGATAACATCGTACGCATCCAGATTGCCCTCCGATAATTCGTCATCGGAGAGAAGGGCGACTGAATATCCCAATTGACGCATAGCGGTAGGTATTTCATCACCTGCACCCATAATGTATCCGATAGTTTGCCCCCTCTTCTTCACATTGATCCTCAGAAGCTTTCCTTCCGCAAGAGGAAACAGTATCTGCGGTTGAATATGTTTGTACAGCGCCGTTTGTATTCCACGGTCAACAAGTACATTTCCAATTTCAACTTCTGCTGTAAATTTTCCGCTCTTTGCACCATTCAAAGGCTTTACGGAAAAGGAGATCGTCTGCTCCTCGCCCTTCTTGATGAGATCAATGGACTTCCGGCCGGGCGATGCTTCCCATGCTTCCGGCAGCTTCAACCGAACGGTTCCATTTGCATTTTGTATTGCGGCTTTGAGGTTGAACGTGATCTTCCTTTCTGCTTCATCCGGAAAAACATGCACGGGTTCTTGAAGATTGATGGCAATGGGTGGAACAATTTCAACCGGCCGCAACGATTCTCCGTCCACCGGATCTACCATTCTTTGACACAGCGGAACACTGACTTCAATTCTTCCTTCCGGTGAAGAAAGAGTAAACCCCACGAGCAAGGGCGGCATATTTTCCGACTGACCGATGAACCTCTGGTCATAAACTTGATATGAGCCAACATCGGGTTTTTCTAAAAGCCAGTACGGCTGCGTATAATTGGCCTGTTCAGATATTCTTGCCGTAAAGTTCGAGCGAACCGGTTGATTGTATTCAAGTTTTGAGTGAACGAGTGTATCTGTTCCTCCCCCAGGCAATGTCATACGATCAAGAACAAAAGGATAGGATGATCGATTAATGACCGTCGTCATAAACTTTACTTCACTGCCCGGGACGAATTCGTTATCGGGAGTCGTAGCATCAATCCAAACTCCCGCACAGGCAAGAATAGCTTGCGTCAGTTCTTTCTTTTTGGCAGCGATCCATGGATCGTGCGGAAGGACAGATAACTGGCTCAGCGCTTTGAACAAGCGTGGAATCGATTTCGCAGGATTTTCATCTTCAAAAGTCTGGTACACTTCCTCAAGAATATTTCCAATAGCTGCTCCTCCATTCACTCTCGACCATTCGGTATTAATGCCATCGAAGAGATCGTCCTTTGCCGTATCCCCATCGATGTGTTGAAAATAATTCAGAAATTCTCCGCGGTTTTGTGTGGCACCAAACCCTTGACTCTTGTGCATGCTTCTACTCTCTCCGGCTATTTCTGTGAATGACTTACCGACGAGAGATGAATACGCGCCAAGATCGACATTGACAAGTGAGGATCGTTTCCCAATCGTATCGGTCGGCGAGAAACGGAAGACATTCCACACAATGCGCTTCGCTTGCCATGGCGTGACGTACCGAAGCTGCTCCGGGAAGCGGGTCGAATCTGAAGCAGCATGAAAAGCCTCTTCGGTAAGTAGAGCGGAAGCCGTATGATTGCCGTGCCCTCCGAGAGTCGGTGTGAAACGCGTTATGATGACATCGGGTCTGAACAACCGAATAACCCACACAATGTCTGCGAGAGTATTTTCTTTTCCCCAAAAACGCAATGTTTCTTCCGAAGTTTTTGAGTAACCAAAATCGACAGCGCGTGTGAAGTACTGCTCAGCCCCATCGATGCGCCGCGCAGCGAGAAGTTCCTGTGTGCGGATCAATCCAAGCATTTCGCCTTGTTCTGGACCGATAAGATTCTGACCTCCTTCACCTCTTGTGCAAGAAAGATACGCTGTACGATAGAGCCTACCTTGAGCCATGAGAGCAAGCAACGCCGTGTTCTCATCATCGGGATGCGCGGCAACATAGAGAACCGATCCGAGAACAGTCAGTTTCTTCAGAGCGAGCTTGATTTCAGCCGCATCGCGAGAAGTTGAGGGTTGTGTGTGCGAATTCTGGGCAGCAAGAAAAAAAAGCAAAAGAAAAGAGATTCGACGGAACATATTTGATTGACCTCTGCAAGAATACGTTATGTGAATGAAGCAATTGACTCAATTCTCTGTCAATTTAACATTCGCTATTACAATCTGCAAGGATGAGGTTTCGGGGTGTTTTCTCTGGATGACAAAAAACGTTGAGAACATTCAATCATCCGAACAACAGAAACGCCAGCAGAGCAGAAGAAAATCCCGATCGTACTGCCTGACAGGGCATGGAGCAATGATTCAAAAATGAATTGTGCTAAAATATAGGTGCACTGTGAGCCGACTGCCAATTTGATCCCGATTCCCATTATACCTTCGTGGTGGATACTCTGGAGACAGATGCGCCCAATAGAGTGCGTTCAACAGCCGTCCGGTTCGTAGCGGGATGAGCCTCGATCTTTTCTTAACAATTTCATAACATTAAGTTCACAGATTCTTTACGTATATTTGAACTGTTTAAATAAAATATAAATTGCCCACTTCTCAAAGGAAACCAGATATGATTAAATCATCACATTTCATCATTGGCACAACTCTGACGGTACTCCTCTTGAGTGGCTGTGCAAGGAAAACCAATGAACAATCCAACTCCCTGCAAATAAAAGGGTCCGACACTATGGTAAACCTCGGGCAGGCGTGGGCGGAAGCCTACATGAAACAAAATCCGGGCACATCGATAGCAGTAACCGGCGGCGGATCAGGGACGGGAATTTCTGCGATGGTCAACAATACATGCGATATCGCAGAAGTATCGCGTGAAATGAAAGAGAGTGAAATCGCACTTATTGAATCAAAAGGGTTTACTCCGAAGAAAATTATTGTCGCCTTGGATGGCCTTGCAGTTGTCGTGAATCCAGCAAACAGAATATCCGAGCTCACGATCGACCAGCTTGCCGATGTGTTTACCGGAAAGATCAAGAACTGGAAAGAACTCGGCGGACGCGATGCAAAGATGGTACTACTCTCTCGCGAAGTCAACTCCGGCACGCATGTATATTTTAAGGAACATGTTCTTCGCCACGGAAATGCAGAGGGAAAAGAAGAGTTTGCACCGGAAGCGCTGCTTCTTTCAAGTTCTCAAGCAATTGCCGATGAAGTGTCACAAAATCTCGATGCGATCGGGTATTATGGCATGGGGTACATTACAGCAAAAGAAAAAGCGCTCAAAATTGCAAAGGAGAAAAATGCACCTGCAATTTCACCAACGATGGATAATGTTATCAGCGGTGCATATCCCATTTCGCGTCCTCTGTTGATGTATTCCAAAGGTGAACCCAAAGGATTGGTGAAATCTTTCATTGATTATGTTCTCTCTCCTTCCGGACAAGAGATTGTGAAAAAATTGGATTTCGTTCCGGTGCAGAAGTAAGCATCATACCACTTTCACAATGCCCAAGACAATGGACATGCGCGCCAGAATTCGGAAAATAAAAGAATTCATCATTGAACGGATGATTTTCCTCAGTGCGATTCTGTCCATTATCATAGTAGCATTGATCTTTGCATTTCTCTTGAAAGAAGGACTTTCCATTTTCTGGAGAGTTCCTCTTTCCGATTTTTTATTCGCACGAAATTGGTATCCTATTTCCGATCCTCCGCAATTCGGAATTTTGCCGCTCATTCTTGGGTCTATTCTCGTCACGGCAGGCGCGGGAATAATTTCGATTCCCATCGGAATCGCCAGCGCACTCTTCATCGCAGAAATCGCCCCGCGTAAAACGAAAGAAGTGATGAAAGCCGGCATCGAACTCCTTGCGGCTATTCCTTCTGTCGTTATTGGGTTCATCGGAATGATAACGCTCGGCCCATTGATCAAAACAATGTTCAATCTTTCTACCGGTCTTACAGCATTATCAGGTTCGATCACACTCGCATTTATGGCAATGCCGACGATTGTTTCCATTGCAGAGGATGCGATTACTGCGGTGCCCCGTCAGTACCGTGAAGCGGCAATTGCCATGGGAGCTACGAAGTGGCAAACCACTTGGCGTATCGTTGCATATGCCGCCCGCCCGGGAATGCTTGCCGCGGTCATGCTCGGTATCGGCAGGGTGATCGGTGAAACAATGGCAGTGATGATGGTAACCGGGAATGCTGCACTCATTCCCCACAGCTTTCTTCAACCTGTGCGAACCTTGACTGCAACTATTGCAGCAGAGATGGGCGAGACAGTTCAAGGCGGAGAACATTACGCTGCACTGTTTGCAATCGGCATCGTCTTGTTCATCATTACTTTTTTAATTAACGGCGCAGCAGATATTTATCTCAACAAAACGAAGAAGTAGCGAGCCCGGATGAATTTATGAATGTACAAGTAAAACAAAAGATTGCTTTCAGTATTCTCTTCTTCTGCACGCTGCTGGTCATCATACCGGTGCTGGTCATCTTGGTGATAATTTTCGCCAAAGGAATCAGCGCCATAAATATATCGTTTCTTACCGAGATGCCGACGAATGGAATGACCGCCGGCGGTATTTTCCCCGCAATTCTCGGCACGCTCTATCTTGTGCTGGGCGCTATTCTTTTTGCAGTTCCGTTAGGAGTTCTCTCCGCAATTTATCTTGTTGAGTATTCGCGTGAGAACATATTAAGCCGTATCGTGAAACTCGCGATTGTCAATCTTGCCGGAGTTCCATCGGTAGTCTATGGTCTTTTTGGATTAGGTATCTTTGTTTTGTTCTTAGGATTTGGCGCATCCATTCTTTCCGGCTCCCTGACTTTAGGAATTATGATTTTACCGGTGATCATTACTGCATCGCGTGAAGCGCTGGAGAGTGTTCCAAAATCATTTCGCATTGTCAGTTTATCACTTGGTGCGAGTAAATGGCAGACAATTCGACATTCTGTGCTGCCGCATGCACTTCCCGGCATTTTAACCGGAACCATTCTCGGTCTCGGTCGCGCTGCAGGTGAGACGGCTCCTATTCTTTTTACCGTTGCAGCGTTTTATCTTCCAAAACTGCCAACATCGTTATTCGACCAGACAATGGCGTTGCCGTATCATCTGTATGTTATTTCCACGCAAGTACCTGGTATTCCGGAAAACATTCGTTACGGAACTGCTCTCGTTCTCCTTTTGCTGGTACTGCTTTTAAATCTCGCTGCCATCATTCTGCGATACCAATTCAGGAAGCGCAAAAAATGGTAGAGACCCAGATAATAAAAATTTCTATCCGCGATTTTTCCATTCACTTTGACGATATCACAGCACTCAAAGGATTGAATCTTGATATTTATCGAAACGAAATATTTACCATTATCGGTCCGGCAAACTCGGGAAAATCATCGTTACTGCAATCATTGAATCGTCTGAACGATCTCACTCCGTCATATAAAAAAACCGGCACGATTCTTATTGACGATCAAGACATAGACTCCGTCGACGTGGAATCACTTCGTACAAGAGTCAGCATCGTATTTGCATTGCCGTTTCCGCTTCCGTTGTCCATCTTTGATAACATTGCGTACGGGCCACGTATGCATGGCATCAAAAACAAATCGAAGCTTATCGAGATCGTTGAAAAGGGATTGCGTGAAGCATATCTTTGGGATGAGGTAAAAGATCGGCTCGATATACCTGCGATGAATCTTTCCGGCGGTCAACAGCAGCGGTTATGTATTGCGCGCATATTAGCAGTTGAACCGGAAATTATTATGTTCGACGAGCCAACATCGGGTCTCGATCCGATTTCTACAGCACGTGTCGAAGAAACCTTACGAATACTGAAAGAACACTACACGATTATTCTTGTGACAAACAATGTGGCTCAAGCGGCGCGAGTAGGTGATCGAACGGCATTCCTTTTAATGGGTGAGATGGTGGAACTGAATGAAACGAAGCGTATTTTCACGATGGCTCAGGATAAACGCACCGATGATTATCTTACGGGAAAATTCGGATGAGTATAGCTAACCCAATCATTGAAGCACATCATCTCAATTTATTCTACGGGAATTTCCAGGCGCTTATCGATATTGACCTCGCGATCGAACAACAGCACATCACCGCTTTGATCGGGCCATCCGGATGCGGCAAATCGACACTCGTGCGCGTGTTCAACCGCATGAATGATTTGATCGAAGGAGTTCGGGTTACCGGAAACGTGCTTATTCAGGGTGACAACATTTTTTCTCCGGAAACCGATCTCATAGCGCTGCGAAGAAAAGTCGGTATGGTGTTTCAACGGCCGAACCCGTTTCCGTTATCCATACGAGAGAATCTTGCATTCGGTCTTGAGATTCATCGTGAGCACTCAAAAAAGAACCACACGGATATCATTGAGCAATCATTAAAAGATGTACTCCTTTGGGATGATTTGAAAGATCGTCTCGATAAATCTGCTCTGCGCCTTTCTCTGGAACAGCAGCAGCGTTTATGTATCGCTCGTGTCTTAGCAATGAAGCCGCAAATCATTCTTATGGATGAACCATGTTCAGCCCTCGATCCCATTGCAACATTGAGAATTGAAGAGCTGATGCAGGAATTAAAAAAGAATTATACAATCGTTATTGTCACACACAACATGCAGCAAGCCGCCCGCGCCAGTGATTACACCGCATTTCTCTATATCGGCAAATTGATAGAGTTTGGCGAAACAAAACGCATCTTTTCTGCCCCGAAAGAAAAACAAACTGAAGATTATATTACAGGAAGATTTGGATAAAAGGAGATACCACGATGGAACGTCATTTTCAAAAAGAATTAGAAAGCCTCAAGACTTCACTCGTCAAAATGGGAAGCGTGGTGGAAGAAAATATCGAAATGGCAATTCGTTCGGTGATGGAGAAGAATCAAGATCGAGCGCTTAAAGTGATCGAGACGGATACACGGGTCGATGCACTTGAAATCGAAATCGATAACGCCATTGTTGATTTGCTTGCATTGCAGCAGCCTGTAGCAAGCGACTTGAGATTTATTCTAGCGGCATTAAAAATCAACAACGATTTGGAACGTATTGGCGACCATGCAGTGAACATCGCTCAGGCTGCTCAGGTGCTTTGTTCGATTCCCAATGTAGAGTTACTGGACGAAATTCCCAAAATGGCAGAAATCACAAGGACAATGTTAAAAGAAGCGATCGACAGCTTCATCCTTCTTGATCCTGTGAAAGCGCGTGTTGTTTTAAAAACAGATGATCAGATCGATGATCTCAATCGAATAGTCATTCGAAAAGTCATTGAATTGCTGAAGAGCAACAAACAGACCGCCGAATGCGGATTGGAATTAAGCCTTGTGAGCAGAAACATGGAACGTGTTGCCGATTTAGCGACGAACATTGCCGAAGAAGTTATCTTCCATACACAGGCACGCGTGGTGAAGCATCATGCAGAAGAGAAAGATGGGAATATATGACAGACTATTTTTTGGGGAAAGTAATTAGGGTAGGGCCATTACTGCAACGATCACCAACTGTAAGAGTTCTCTTCCGTGAACGATTATCGTGAGGGACTATCGTCGGAGCTTGTGTTGCTGTTGCCGGAGTCGGGATTTTCTTCCTTTGGAGAATCTGTTGAAAGAGATTGAGACGCAATGCCAGCCTGTTGTTTTCCTGCTTTTGCTAAAAATCCCCCGTACAACTTTTCTGCACATTCCGGACAAACACCATGACTAAATGTAGCTTCCGAGTGTTGATAGATGTACTCTTCCAACTGGTTCCAGTACCCTTTATCGTCACGTATTTTCTTGCAGCTTGCACAAATTGGAATGAGTCCATTAAGCACTTTGATTTGGGCTAAAGCTTCATCAACACTTTGTGTTAATTCTTCTTTACGTTTGAGTAGTTGTCTTACACGCAGACGATACACACCGAAACCGGATCCACCAACAGCAACGATCACCAAACCATAAAACCAAATGGTTTTCCAAAAAGGAGGAGTAATAATGATTCGGATGGAAGTTCCCTCATTATTCCATACGCCTTGATTATTGGAAGCTTTAACACGAAATGTATACGTACCTCCTGGTAAATTGGTATATGTCACGAAACGCCTGTTTGCATTTGTATAATTCCATTCTTTTTCAAATCCTTCCATCATATATGCATAGAGATTTCCTTTTGGCGACGCATAATGAAGTCCTGCAAATTCAAAAGAAAAAACATTGTCTTTGTAGGATAGTTGAATTTCATCACATTCTGAAATTGATTTTGCAAGAATTGTGCGTCCTTCTGTATTCTCACCTATAGCGACAGGCTTATTAAAGATTTGGAAATCTGTCACTACTACTCTTGGAAGGGACGGATCATCTATGATACTGTCCGGATAAAAAATATTGAAACCATTAACTCCACCAACGATCATCTCACCGGTCCGGCTTCTGAAGCAGGCATTTACACTAAATTCATCTCCCTGAAGTCCATAATTTTCGGAATAGTTTTTATATATACCGGTACTGGGATTAAATTTAGACAAACCATGATTGGTGCTGATCCAGAGATTGCCATGATCATCTTCCAATATTCCTTGTATATTGGCTGGCAAGCCATCATTTATACGATAACGATGAAACACTCCGGCATTTCGATCAAATTTATCGAGACCGTTCGATGTGCCAACCCAGATAGCTCCTGTATGATCTTCATAGAGACAGATGACTTTATTATCTCTTATGCTGTTGGAATCCCGACTATCAGACCGGTAATGATAGAATATTCCGTTTTTAGGATCAAAACGGTCCAATCCTCCCACCAAAGTCCCAATCCAAAAAATGCCGGAAGAATCTCTATACATTGTCCAAATAAAATCGTCGCTTATACTCTTCGGGTCATTTCGATCATGAAGATAACGAGTAAATTCTCCCTTTGCATAATCGAATCGATTTAAGCCACCGCCAAAGGTTCCTACCCACAGATTCCCTGCCCGGTCTTCACAGATGCTCCATATAGTATTATTACTTATACTATGAGGATTATTGGGGTCAAATCGATAGCAGACGAATTTCCCTTTCTGCCTGTCAAAATAATTCAACCCATTATCAGTGCCAATCCACAACCTGTTGTGCCGATCTTCATAGACACTTCTGATTGTGTTATTACTCACACTGTGAGGATTCTGCGGATCATAGACATAGTGTGTAAATCGATTTTTTTGAGGGTCCAAACGATCTAAACCTCCACCACCGGTTCCTATCCAGATCATTCCCTGGCTATCCTCGCAAATGGCATGGACCGTATTCTTCGATAAGCTGTTTACATCATTGGGACGATTTCTGAAAAGCACGAAATGTCTTTTTTCCGGATTATATTTACTGATACCATTAAAATTTGTCCCTATCCATAGTATACCCAACTGATCTTCAAAAATTGAAAGCACCGAATTACCGCTCAGACTCGTAAGATCCTGAGGATTATTTTGATAATGAATAAACCGGTCATTGTCTCCAACTGTAGAACCAGCTATTAATTTATCGAGTCCCCCACCATCGGTACCTATCCAGAGATTTCCATAATGATCTTCGTAAATGGATCTGACAACATTGTTGCTTAAACTCGAGGGATCGTTCGGATTGATCTGATAATGCACAAACTGATTCTTCTTAGGATCAAACCGATTCAATCCGCCGCCCCATGTCCCTATCCACAGATTTCCTGACCTGTCTTCGTAGATTCTCCATATGGCATTTGGACTTATACTGTGAGGATTTTGAGGATCATTGACATAACGTATGATTTTTTTTTCTCCCGGTCAAAACAATTCAATCCGTAATCGGCACCAATCCAAAGACGTCCTTGCCTGTCTTCGAGAATCGATAATACATTATTCTGGCTCAAACTTTTTGGATTACTCGGATCATTTATGTAGTGAACGAATTTCCCTGTTTCTCTGTCAAACTGATTGAGCCCTCCCCCTGGGTGCCTACCCAAAGGGTTCCTGACCGATCTTCGTAAATAGACCGGACATAATTAGCGCTCAAGCTGTTCGGATCATTCGGATTGTTTTTGTAGTGAGCAAACCGTTCTTTTTCCCGATCAAATCGATTGAGACCATCTTCCGTTCCAATCCAAAGTATACCCAAATGATCCTCAATAACAACCTCAGCAACGTTTTTGCTTAAGCTAAGTGGATTCTCAGGATCGTTTTTATATACCTTGAAAGTATATCCATCATATCGATTGAGACCTTCATAGGTTCCAAACCATAAGAAACCCTTGCTGTCTTGACAGATACTTAACACCGAACTCTGAGATAATCCCGATTCAATGGATATCCTCTCGAATTGTATCTCACCCATCTGAGAATAGGATGGGGAAATCAGAAAAATAACGGTCATGCCCCATAAGACAACCACCTTTGGTAATTTAGTTTTCATTTTCATTCTTTCGATTGTCATTACAAGTATGATTGTTCCTTATATTTCATTCATCACCGAGAAAGTTATATTACAGAATATGATCACTAGTTTCAATCCATTTAAATACGCGTGGTAAAGAACCATGCTCACGTCTGATATACTATTTTTTTATATTATAGTTTGGATAGAGTTTTTTTGCACAGTCTGGACAAATGCTATGACTAAACTTGGCATCTGATCGGTCTTGGATATACGATTCGATTTGTGTCCAATACCCTTGGTCATCACGGATCTTCTTGCAATTGGCACATATCGGTACCAATCCACTTAACAACTTAACGTCGGCAAGCGCATCTTGAAGCTGCGTGATGAGTTTCTCACGTTCGGCTTCAGCTTTTTTACGTTCGGTGATGTTGCGACCAACGCCAACCAGACCAATGGTTTGACCTTCTTCATCTCGTAACGGAACTTTTGTTGTTAACAGCCATAGTTTCTGTCCCTGTTCATCAATCACATACTCTTCTCTATCGATTACCGGTTGACC
>JBEKEV010000018.1:0-18407 GCA_050013655.1 Bacteroidota bacterium
ACTGTTCTTTCCCGAAATGTCGACCCAACATGGTTGAAAGTACTCCTGTACGTACCTGCTGTACTCACTCCAATCTCTCGGATCTATCAAGATATGCATTGGACATCTGATAATGTTCTTGGTGGTGCAATCGGCTTCTTTATTGCAACCTGGGTCGTAGATCTTCATGAGAACAATGATTCGCGAGTGCACATGTCTTCGATCTTTCCACTCACCATCAGTATAACTCTCAATTAGACCGGATGATGACTCAATGCTCTTCAATGTGTGCAATCTTAAAACATATCTTCCTCTTTCGCAGAGCGTACTATTACACCATGCGCTATAAAATTCTCTTATCACTCCTCGTTTTTATCATTTGTGAATCTTCTCTCTTCGCACAAAACAAATACAATTTATCACAGTTCGGAGACGAGACTGTCGATTTTATCAAGCAACCGTCGAAATGGGACGGAAGTGATTGGCTCAAACTCGGAGCGATGGGTGCCGGATCATTTGTACTTATCGAAACTGCCGATCAACCGGCTCGAGATTTTATTCTCAAGGACAGAAGTTATTTGTACAGCGTACCGATTGAAGCAGGCAGAATATGGGGAGAGCTGTATTCTCCTATAGTGCTCTTTGCCGGATTTGCTGCACATTCTTTAATAACGAATAATACTTCGACAAGGAAAGTCGCTTATGAAATCGGACAGGCTTCGCTTTATACGGGCGCAATTACCTATATACTAAAGACTGCATTTGGGAGAGCAAGACCGTATATGAACGAAGGTACTTCCAGTTATCACCCATTCTCATTTCGTGACGATTATCATTCGTTTCCCGGCGGACATACAGCCACTGCATTTGTACTCTCAACCGTCCTTTCCAGAAATGCCGGCCCAACATGGTTGAAAATACTCGCATACTTGCCCGCTGCGATAACTCCGTTCTCCCGAATATATGAAGATAAACATTGGGTATCGAGTAATTTTTTCGGCGGGACACTCGGCTACTTTGTCGCTAAATGGGTTGTAGATACTCATGAGAAAAAGGACAAACAAATTCAAAGTAATTCAACCACCCCTCTCTTGAATATTAGTATTGTTATAAACTAAAGCTATTATAGAGTGATGATCATGCTAAAAACACTAAATGGAAAGTAGAAGCTAAAATAAATCATGACTTCATCGCATACACAACTAACACATAATGAAAGGAAAATTTCCATGGACTTCACGAAGAACGTAGGGATGTTGCTGCTGGGTATCTGGCTCATAGTCAGAGGAGTGGTAGATCTTGTCCCGGCTGTGTATTTCAATGGTCTGGGAGCGATTATGGCGATACTGGCCGTACTCGCTGGAATATTCATCTTGCTGCGGAAATAGATCAACGTCGTTGTTCAATTGTAAAAGCTGCCACACGGATGCTTTGGTTCACTCCGTGGCTGCACCGCCATGTCCGTACCTCAAGGACTTTGGTTCAAAATAGATTCAGTTTCGTTCATGAAATTGCCGAAAAAGTTGTCGAATAAAATAATCAGCATATCCAAAAACTCGAATCGCTGATAGGAGATTGGGTCCCGCTCTAGTATCCTACCAATTTGAATAAAGTTACATTAACCTCTTGATTTCCTTCAAATAGAGTGTTACTTTTATTAAAATCGTAACACGGAGAATACCATGGAACAACTTGTCCGATTTAGTGTGTCGATGGAGGAGGATCTACTCCACCAATTTGACCACCTCATTGAGCAAAAAGGGTATACCAACCGGTCAGAAGCAGTCCGCGATATTGTGCGGGATACTCTGGTTGAAGAAAGCGTGAAAACACCCGACGGTATTGTATATGGTGCATTGGTGTTTTTGTATGATCACCACAAGCGTGAATTGGAAAAATCTCTCTCCAATATTCAGCATGATTATTATGAGAACATTATATCGACATCTCATGTCCACGTCGATCATGATCATTGCATGGAGGTCGTGCTACTAAAAGGAAAGGCGGTAGTACTGAAAGCAATAGCAGAAAAGCTTCTAAGCTTCAAAGGTGTAAAGCATGGAAAGCTTACGCTCACGATAGCGTTGAAAGGTCATCATCATGGGAAGTAGCACTTCTCAAATCGCGTGTTCTCTGATGGTGTGTGTAAAGACTATTATTTGGACTTCCTACCACTCAGTTTCTTTGTAATCAGTGTACTGTCCATAATGACAAAATATCTCAGATTACAAAGAAAGGCATCAGCATCATGAAAATAACTTTTCTCATACTTATTCTATTACTTATTCCCGTATTCCTCTTTGCGCAGATAGACACAGCACAGACATATAATCTTGACCCGGTAACAGTAACGGCAACAAAAACGGAAACTCTTCGCAGTTTGGTTTCGCCGTCTATCAGCATTATTTCAGCCGATGAAATCAGTCTTAATCCGGAAAAATCTGTTTTTTCTCTCATCAGTCAAGAAGTGCCTGGTGTATTTATCACCGAACGGGATGTTCTAGGATTCGGCGTGAATTCGCCTTCCGGCCAGATCAATATCCGAGGCATTGGCGGGAGTCCAAACAACGAAGTGTTGACGTTAATCGACGGCCGACCACAATATATGGGATGGTATGGACATCCGATCAACGACAGTTATCTCTCTACTAATATTGAACGGATTGAAGTAATCCGCGGCCCTGCATCGATGCTCTATGGTTCCAATGCAATGGGTGGCGTCATCAATATTATTACACATTCAGCGCAGCAAAACGGCATCGCCGGCAATGCATCTATTTCCTATGGTACCGATGATGCACAACAATACGGCGTTCATCTTGGCTATCAAGAAAACAGTTGGAATATCTTGGGTTCTTTTACACACGAGCATACCGATGGTTCGCGGCCTTGGTCGGAATATACTGCCAACAGCGGTTATCTTAAAACGTCATATCAATTGAATGAGCAATATCGATTCTCTTTAGATGGAAGCTTCACTCGATTTAATACGTTTGATCCGGGACAAATCACACAACCTTATACAAATGATTGGATGCATATTCAACGCGGATATATTGGTGCATCAGTTGAAAATGATTTAGGGATATCAAAAGGTGGCATCAGCATCGTATATAATTTTGGCCATAATGAACTTGATCCGATTTATAATGCAGGTTGGATTTCAGATGACCACCAGATTATTGCAACAGCTTATCAATCATTTACCATATTTACCGGCAGCACTATCAGTGCTGGTATTGATGCACAGCAAAACGGTGGAAGTGCATCAAATACGTACGGTGATTTGGGGATACATTCGATCGAAGATTATGCTGGTTATATCAGCTTGCAACAGATATTTTTTAACAGGTTGCTGGCAAATGCCGGTATTCGGTACGCATACAATACATATTTCGGAGATATTGCTGTGCCACAGGCAGGCATCACGTATAAAGTTACAGAGGAAACGAACGCCCGCGTATCGGTCGGACGAGGATACCGTGCACCTCAGATTTTTGAAATCTATCAATTGACTCCAAGGGATGGAACATTACAACCGGAAGATCTATGGAATTATGAAGTCGGAGTTTCTCACATATTCGGCCATAGTGCATCTATCGATGTTGCCGCATATAGTATCGATGCGGAAAACACTATTGTAGACGCTTGGGGAGCGGGTATGAAATCTTGGAACACCGGAGGATTCCATCGAAGTGGTGTCGAATGCTCGGCAGAATTATTCCTCATGGATAATTTCACTATCAATGCAAATTATTCTTTTACTGACAAACCGGATATCTCACAAGCCGTACCGAAGCACAAAGCATATCTCGGCGGAAAATACCGCTGGCATTTTTTGACATTTTTGCTTTCGGCACAATATGTTAATACGATTTATGGAACCGATGTAACAGACTACACTTTGAAACAATTGCCTGATTATACAAACATGGAGGTTCGGGCAACAGCACAAATAGCAGAAAATATTTCTCTTTCCATCGGAAGCCGTAATGTGCTAAATGAATCCTACCAAACCATCTATGGCTACCCAATGCCGGGAAGAACAGTTAACGCGGGAATAAATGTACATCTATAGAAAAAAGGAAATCCTATGAACTCAACAAGTCTCACAATTCCATACATATCTGAACGCAGCCGAAATATTGTGTTCACAATTATTGCTATCGGACTTGGAATAACACTTCCACGAATCTTTCACCTTGTTGGACTTGGACCGATATTTCTTCCGATGTTTTTACCAATTGTAATTCTCGCACTTGTAGCAAGTCCGTTCTATCTTCTTTCCGCAGCAATAATCACTCCATTATTATCAACGGCACTTTTCGGAATGCCGGAGCTGACGACATCCTGCATGATGATCGTTCAGCTTTCAATAGTTGGAACAACGATAGGATTGTTGAGGTCGAAGAATATTCATATTTGGATTGCTGTTCCATCTGCGGTTCTTATTGAACGGGTGTTGTCGCTTGGGACAGCTTACGTGATTCCTGCAATTCACATCAACCCGAATGCGATTTTACAGTCTTACCCAGGAATTTTGGTACTCAGTGCATCGGCATTACTCGTTGATAAGCTGTATGATAACAAAAAGTGAATCGATGAACGCACGGCAGACCTTTTTTGATAAAGTTGCCATAAATTGGAGTAACAATCTAACCGCGGAGGAAGAATCTTCTCTCCGCGGTTCTCTGAGCCATTTGAACCTTCCTACTGGTGCGAATGGGCAGTTACTGGACATCGGATGCGGAACAGGGATTCTGTTTCCTTACATAATGGAATGGCAAGTTACAGCGCTTGATATTTCAGATTGTATGCTGAAGAAAGCCCGACAAAATAATCCAGGTAATGTTGTGGCATTTGTACAAGCGGATGCAGAAGCTCTACCGTTTGAAGATAATCGATTTGATTGTGCGGTACTGTTTTCTGTTTTTCCGCATTTTGACCGGCCTGTTGCAGTTTTGCAGGAGATTCGTAGAGTAATTAAACCGGGAGGCAAGATTGCCATCATTCACGTCAAGCCACCGGAAGCAATTAACGCTATTCATATATCAGTTGGTGGAGCAATTGTCAATGATCGGCTTCCACAATTGTCTGAACTCGAAGAGATTATGATAACAGCAGGTTTTGAGATTGCATTCACTAAGAAGGATAGCGGTCTCTGCCTCGTTGGCCGGAAAACCTGAAGATCATTACATAGATAAGTTTTTACTTTCTTTTATTATTAATTCTTGTTAGGAGAGAATTCTATACCGCCCTTCTTGACGATTGTTACCTTCTTATTCTTTTTGATCCTTTCGCTGCTCTCGGGCTTCCTTATCTTAAAATAATCAGCTTATTCAAAAACTCGAATCATTTTTATTTCCATAGTTATTGCTCTTGCTTGGTCTACGGATTCTTTATTCTTTTGAATTCTTCTCACTATTTAGTATAATAAAGCATTATGCATAGATATAAAACCATACTTCGCACTAGAAACAAGATCGTTGTCAAAATTGGCACGAACCTTCTTGCCGAAAAGGAAAAAGGAATCAATCTCGAACGGATACAAGACATCGCAAAGAATATCGCTTCATTGCAAAGACTTGGCAAACATATAGTCCTTGTCAGCTCAGGTGCGATTGGTGCCGGTGTCGCCGCACTGAAATTGAAAGAACGTCCTAAAACGATTCCCGAAAAACAAGCCACGGCAGCCATCGGACAACCGCTGCTTATGGAAGCATATGAAAATGCATTTCGAGTTCAAGAATGCACGATTGCCCAAATCCTTCTGACGAAAGACGATTTCACCAACCGGGCAAGGTATCTTAATGCGAAGAATACATTTTCGGCACTCCTGGAAAAAGGCGTCGTTCCTGTTATCAATGAAAACGATACGGTTGCCGTAGAAGAAATCAAACTTGGAGATAATGACAATCTTTCCGCGCTTGTGGCAAATCTCATTGAAGCCGACCTGCTCATTATCCTGAGTGATATCGACGGGCTCTTTTCGGATGATCCAATAAAGAATCATGCAGCCGAATTGATTCCCATCGTCGAGAAGATTACACCGCAGCTTGAAAAGCTTGCCAAGAGCAGTAAAACCGAATTGAGTACGGGCGGAATGATTACAAAAATTCAGGCAGCGAAGCGATGTGTCTCAGCGGGCATTGCAATGATTATCGCGAACGGGAAAAATCCAAAAGCACTTGAAGAAATATTCTCCGGAGATTTCAAAGGCACATTGTTTTTACCAGCAGAAAAGAAATTGAACGTCAGGAAGAAGTGGATTGGATTTGTCTCACACGCCAATGGATATATTGTCGTGGATGATGGAGCAAAGAATGCACTGCTGAAAAGGCAGAAGAGCCTGCTTCCTTCAGGCATCCTTGAAGTGCATGGAGAATTTAAAGCCCATGACACGATTTCTGTTCGCGATATGGAAGGAACAGAAATTGCCAAAGGTGTCACCGGATTTTCCTCGACGGATCTCGGAAAGATCAAAGGGAAGAAAACGAGTGAACTCGAAAGGATTCTCAATTGTAAATCGTGTGATGAAGTTATTCACCGAGACAATCTTGTGTTGATTGGAGAAGAATAATGTTTGAAGAAAGTGTTATACGGAAAGCAGAATCTGTAAAAGCATCGAGTGGTGTGTTGTACAATTGTACGACTGCTCAGAAGAACATATTATTGAAAGCACTGAACAAGCGGCTCCTCAGTGAAACACCTGCTCTTATAGCGGCGAATAAGAGAGACCTTGAAAATGCGGAGAAAGCAGGAATCTCTAAGGTGTTGATGGATCGATTAACCCTCAACGAGGAACGAATTAAGCAGATGATCGACGGAGTGAAAGATGTTATAAAACTTCCTGATCCTGTCGGAAAAGTTTTCGATAAGATAAGAAGGCCGAACGGTCTTGTTGTGGAAAAAATGCGAGTGCCGCTTGGTGCTGTTGGGATTATCTATGAAGCGCGTCCGAATGTCACGATTGATGCTTCGGTACTCTGTTTGAAATCCGGTAATGCGGTATTACTCCGCGGCGGTTCGGAAGCTCTTCATTCAAATAAAGCCTTAGTCGAAATAATGAAATTAGCATTGAAGGATGTGAAGCTTCCCTCTGGATGTGTGGAGTTTATTGATACACCTGATCGTCAAGCGGTTGTCGTCATGCTGAAGCAGGATAGATATTTAGATGTGATTATCCCGCGCGGCAGTCAGCAGTTGATCCGATACATTCAGGAAAATTCCTCTGTGCCTGTAATTGCGCACGGAGAAGGCAATTGTCATGTGTTTGTGGACAGTTCTGCAAATCTTAAGAATGCAGAAGATATTGTTTTTAATGCAAAAGTGCAGAGGCCATCCGTCTGTAATGCGGCAGAGAAACTCTTAGTGCATGAAAGGATTGCAGCGGAATTCTTGCCCAAAGTTGCTGCGCGATTGCAGCAGGCAGGAGTTGAAATACGGGGTGATGAAACGGCTATATCGATTCTTCCAGAAATCAAACGAGCCGATGAATCGGATTGGTATAAAGAATATCTCGATTTGATCATCGCAGTGAAGGTGGTAAAAAATATCACGGAAGCGATCCACCATATCAATCATTTCGGATCGCATCATTCCGATGCTATTGTGACCGGTACGAAATCAAACGGCGAAAGATTTTTACGCGAAGTTGATTCAGCCGCAGTCTATGTGAACGCCTCTACACGATTTACTGATGGGTATGAGTTCGGACTCGGTGCTGAGATAGGTACCAGTACACAAAAACTTCATGCACGCGGGCCGATGGGACTTGTGGAACTCACCAGCACAAAATTTATTGTGCATGGAAAAGGGCAGATTAGAAAATAACTCCATTTACAGATTAGGAGAAAGTTCAACTTACTATCGTGTCTTGCCAGGAAAAATATCTCCATTATGCGTAGAGAAAATTATTGATCGCATTATTCTTCGTCGAGTAAGTATTCTGCCGAAGGTTCTCGTACTTGTCCGACAAGGATATTGGGAACATTATTAAGAAACTCTTGGATAGCAATGGATTTCAATTTCTTTGATAAATAGTTGTCCATTTCACCATCAGACAAATCTTGGAGTTTATGTTTAATTCCAAATCGTGTGCCAAGCCGTCGTGCAAGATCTCGAGGCCAATATTGCATTGACATTTGAACAATCTCGGCGCCAATTCGCTTAGCGGCATTTTCTGTTTTTCCAGTCCTAGGAAGTCGATCAACCACAATAAAAGTGACCGAACTACTCTTTCCACCGAAAACTTCCATTTCCCGTTCAAACCGAGATAATTTGTCTTTTGATATTTCAGAATTTCCTGGTCCAATAAAACCAATATCAAACCTTGCCAGCTTGCCTGGTTGAACATGTAATGTTGCATCGCTTTCTCTAGTTTCCGAACTGTCTGACAACCAAAACACACCAGATGACTTAGTGTTTCTATGAGGATCAACTCGTTCATATCCAAGTATTGATAGGAAAGAACCAAGTATTAATCTCTCAAACAACTTTCCATAGATAGATTTATCAGAGCCTCGGATTGTCAAAGTTTGGCTTCCGATTGCAGTTGTCAGACGTGTAATTCCTTCCCAATCCAATTCTGCGCGCCGACCTTTTCTATCTTCGACGAAGCCTAGTGTCAATCGACAATCGCCCATTTCTTCACGGCATCTATCTGCGGCTTCTTTTATAGCAGCCTCAAAGTCTGTGATATAGGCTTTTGTCGCTTCTGGTTTACTACGAAGTACGTTTTGTACAGACTTTCCAGTTAGTCCTAAAAGCCATTGAGCCGGCCATATTTTCCCGCGGTCATTTTTATTCGCATCAGTTATTTGATCCAAAGCCATGTTAGAGATATTCTTTGTGAATTCGTCAATCTCAAGGTAACCTCGCATAAATAGCACTACGAGAGCTCCACTGATTTGAGCTATGCGTCTTCTTGATAATGGTTCTGTCTGCGTGCGTAAGTTTTCACCCATCATTACACTATGGACTGCATGTCGAATGGCTTCAATTCCAATACGTTCCACGAATTGTTTGCCACCGCCAGTGAGCAAGACGCGACCAGGTTCAGGGAAAAGGTTATCTATAGATGGCCTAGTTGTTTTTTTCATTTCCATTAGATTTGATTGGTAGATGAAGTTGTCCTGATATTGGAGGAGCACAATTAATACAGAGGATATCTGAAGAATCTTTTCCTATCCAGTTGCCAATATCTGCACGCATTATGTCTACGTACTCGGGATTATTATCGAATAAAATGAACCGCCTTTCAAGCCTTGTTGCTGCGTTGCCAACAGTACCAGATCCAGCAAATGGATCCATTACTACGTCATGTTTGAAAGAATAGTATTGAATCACACGAGTCGCTAATTCTAGCGGAAAAGCAGCCGGATGTTTTGAATTTGTTTTCGGATTGATCCGCCATATGTTAGTATGTTCATAATCATCGCCAATTTTTGATGCTACAACTATTTCTTTGTTTGGATGATTACGAATGTGCCAGTCGATAAGCAGATCAGTTCGTTTACGATAAACCATTACATATTCGGTTACTGGTACAGCTTTATATTGAAGAGGATTACGATCTGCAGCAAATCTACGGCCGCGACTTGTTGCCCATCCTGCTCCTTCTGGTTTTACCCAAATAATGTCATCAATAAAATCATATCCTTCCTCGATGAAAATGCGGTGTAAATCAAAAGGTACGGCAATTCTTTTTGAAGATTCATTTCTACTTGCCCGTCGTAATAAAATTGGTGAAGAGTTCATAACAAAGAATCTTCCTTCACTAAGAACTCGATGTGCTCGTTTAATAACTTGCCGCATCTTGACTAAATATTGCTCATATTCCTCATACTCACTATACTCTGGACGCGCGTTGAAATATGGTGGTGATGTGAAAATAAGGTCTACTGAATTTGCTGGCATTTCATCTATGAGATCAGCACAATCACCCAATCCAATTGTATTACGTAATGGAGATAGGCTATATATTGCAGGAGATTTACTTTTCTTAGATGTCTGTAATTCCGTCTTACCAAGAAGTCGAGCTTCGAGTATTTCTGGTTTTGTCGTCTTATCTGACAGAATCTCTGTTGTGTAAGCATCAATTACAACCTCCCCAATACGGGAATTTGTCGTAGTTCCTCTTAGTGGAACACGCCAAATATGATAACGATCATCTACCTCAGGAAGTCCTAACTTAATTGCTTTTACTAGTTCAAGATCTGTTAACCACGAGACCGTAATATCCTTTGCTTGTGATACCGTGGTTACGAGATAATTCCTTGTTTCTGATACAAGCCTTTTCTTCTGGATCATTTATACCTAACCTGATAAAACTAATTGATCATTATAATCTTCAAGAACAATGTAATTCATCCTTTTGATTGAATCAAATCGAAAAGATTCTTAATCCATCCATTATCTCTCTATGCCTACCTTCATGTTCTAATTTCCAATACCTACGTTTCATTGACAACTGATAGCTGACTGCTTTTTCGTCACTTCTTTTCCGGATAAAGCACAATCTTTACATAATTGTTCATATTAAAATATTTCTTCACAGCTTCCTGAATTGCCTTTGCTGTCAGATGGTCTACAAGCTTAGGATAATTCAATATCATTTCTGGATCTTCATTGTTGGTGTAGTATGCCTGGAGATTCCCGAGCCAGAAACCGTTCCGCTTAAGGTTCACTTCATACGCACGTCGTTGGATCTCACTGACTTTTTCGATATAGAGGGAGTCGAGTTGTTTCATTTTCAAGCTGTCAATTTGCGCCATTCCTTCCTTTACAAGTTCATCTACGCGTTCAGGATTGCAGCCCCACGATATCGTTATGCTGTATTCCTGCCGAGGGAACAGTGAAGGAGAACCGGAAACTCTGACGCCATACGTTCCGCCTTTATCTTCACGAAGCACTTCTCGCAATTTAATATCAATCGCATCAAGCATTGAGTTGAAGGTATACCGGTTTTGTTGCGACCACTCAAACGGACCTGTGAAGGTAATGTTCACCGTGCTTTTGGGTTCGATGCCTTTGTTCACTTGTTTGTTGATCACACCTTTCGGATGCTCCAAGCCGATATCTTTCCATGTTTCATTCCGTTTCAGTGAAGGGAGGATTGCAAGGTACTGCTCTACGAGCGGTTTGATCGTATCGATCTTGAAGTTACCGACAAAAAGGAAAGTGAAATCGCTAAAATCGGCAAACCGGTCTTTATACACAGAGAGTGCTTTGTCGAGATGAATCTCATCCATCATTGGAATGGATACAGGTCGGGATCGGAAATGATAATTTGCGAGTGTCACCTGAAGTGTATCGTTATATGCTGCTTCCGGACTGACGCTGCGGTTTTGCAGCATTGCCTTATAGCGCATTATAAGAGATGCAAAAGCCGTGGTGTCTTTTCGCGGGGAAGTACTATAGAGATATGCAAGTTGGAACATCGTCTCGAGATCCTGCGGCGATGCGCTGCCGCCAAATCCTTCGGCAAGCTGGCTGATCGATGGACTGAGATTCACGATTTTTCCGCTCAATTCTTTTTGCAGGGAGATGGCATCGAACTCACCGATTCCTGATTGACCGATGATGGCAGTGGCAAATGCAGCAGAAATATAATCTGAATCGGGAACGAGCGATGTGCCGCCGTTGCTGAATGCCGAAAATAAAATCTCGTCGTTCTTGAAATCTGTTGGCTTGAGCACAACTCTGGCTCCGTTGGAAAGAATCCATTCTGTCACTCCCAGGGAAGCGATCTTCTTTTCATCGACTACCTTTCCCGGTGAAGGAAGCTGGGATACCAGCGGTTTCGAACTGACCTTGTCTATGTACAGATCGAATTTCTCCATTGTTATTTTATTGATGAGTGCCAGTACTTCTTCTTTTGTCGGCACCTTTACGCTTTCCTTTTGCGGTGCAGAAATGGTGATGACACGGTTGCCATGAGTCATCCGTTCTTCGGCAAGTTTATTGATTTCTTCGACCGTAATGCCAGGGAGAAATTGCTTATACATTGCAAGTTCGACCTCGATGCCGGGGATGGTCTCTCTTTCCAGGAAGTTTCTGAGATATTCATCGATGAATTGTCGTGATTCAGTTTTGTCACGTTCTTTATAATATTTTTCCATTCTGCGTAGGTTTTCATTTTTTTGTCTTTCGAGTTCGGTTGCAGTAAACCCATGTTGCTTCACGCGAAATGCTTCCGTCAGGACCGCTTCAAGCCCTCCGAGAATTGAATTTTCTTTGACACTTGCACCAAGTTCGTATGCTTGCTTCTCTCCGACAAAACGTCCGTCGCTGCTGTAAGCGTAAATGAATGGCGGATTCGATCTTTGAAGCAGTTCGCTGAGGCGATCATTGAGCATAGCATCATAGAGACCGCCGATGATCAGATCTCTATACTCTGCAGCTGTGTGTATATCGTGAATATCGCGCTTGAACAGGATCTCCACAGAAGTTCGGGTCAGTTCAGGATCGGTGACAATGGAGACGAGTGTCTCCTTGTGATCTGGTACGGGATATGTATTACGTTCTCGTTCTTTCTGTGGATTCTTGAGATCGGAGAAATGTTCCTTGATGAGCGTTTCGATTTCTTTTTTATCGAAGTCGCCTACTGCGAACACTGCCATAAGATCTGGTCGGTACCAATCGCGATAGAATTTGCGGAGGGCATCATGCGGGCAAGACTCTAAAATTTCTTTTTTTCCTATAGGGATACGGTCGGCATAATGAGATTTATACAGCTCGATAGGAATATGCTTCATGGCAACGCGATTCTCTGCGCCTCTTCGCAGACGCCATTCTTCGATCACCACTCCGCGTTCCTTATCGATTTCTTTATCGTCGAAGGAAAGATCATGTGCCCACTCCTCCAATATCTGGAATCCTGTTTTCATCACCTCCGGGGAGTCGGTCGGCACTTGTAACATATAAACAGTTTCGTCGAAACTGGTATAGGCGTTCAAGTCGGCACCGAAGCGCACTCCGGATTTCTCAAGAAAGTTGATAATATCTTGTTTTGGGAAGTCCTTTGTTCCGTTGAACGCCATATGTTCAACGAAATGTGCCAATCCCTGTTGGTCGTCGTCTTCGAGAATCGAACCGGCTTTAACAGCAATTCTTAGCTCAGCACGTTTCTCCGGCATCTTGTTTTCCCGGATGTAATATGTTAATCCATTATCAAGTTTGCCGATAAGAATTTTTGGATCGTGCGTAAGAATTTGATCCGGCTTGAACGTCTCTTGTGCTTGAATGATAGGAATGAATCCTAAGAGCAAGAAACCGAATAACAGTATGAATATGGGAAAATTTTTCATGGTGATTCCTTTTTATGAAACGATACCTGTATTTTCAATCTACAATAAATAGTGTTGCGCCTGTTTTTGTGTGGGAGCTGTGCGGATAATTTTCATCTTCTACCTGATAGGACATTCCCTTGCGCAATTGGATCATTCTGCCATCTTTGAGTTTTGTCGTCATTTCGCCTTCAAGACAGAAAAGGATGTGTCCTTTTGCGCACCAATGATCGGCTTTGTAATTAGGAGAATATTCCACCACACGCACGCGGATATCGCCGCACTGACGAACTTTCCAATCAGCATAACCGGATTCCCCATTGTGGCGTTCACTTTTCATTGTCGACCAATCGGTTGATTCAAACGGAATTTTTTTAATAATCATAATACTATCCTTCTCGCGTTTTTTTGTATGAAGGGGGTGTGGTTACCTTACAGGTTATTGAACGATAAAACATCTCATGGAAATTGATGCATTTTGTATGCTCTCATGAAAAAAAATTATCTGCTCTCCTTCTTCCTGAAGCGCTGCGCTATACAGCATCGGTAAGTAATGGTCATTTGTTGGCACAGCAATCTTTCCGACCGGACTTAATTCTTTGTAGTGTAGCAAGCGGTCTATGTCTTTCTGAAGAAGCGCATCTTTGATATACCCGTCAAACTCCAGAGCCCATGGATATGGTTTGGCCTCTACTTTATATTCCATACGGTGAAGATTGTGAACGATATTTCCGCTGCCAATGATGAGGACATTCTGTTTGCGAAGGAAAGAGAGCTTCTGAGCAAGCGTGTAATGCTCCTGTTCGTTCATTGTAACATCAAGACCCATTTCTAGTACAGGGATGTTTGCTTTGGGATACATATAGATAAGTACAGCCCACGAAGCATGATCGATTCCCCACTCAGCATCGACTTGAATGTTTTTGAACCCGAGTTCATGAACCATAGACTTGGCAATCGCAGGTGCTCCAGGTGGATGATATTGCACTTTGTACAACTCCTCAGGGAAGCCGTAGAAATCATAGATTTGCTCCGGCTTGTTCGCACTGCAAACAAATGTCCCCTGTGTCAGCCAATGTGCTGACACAACGAGAATTGCTTCAGGTTTGGGAAGAGAAGCACCCAACGCTTGAAGTGATCGAGTATACGTATTATGATAAACAATGTTCATTGGTGATCCGTGACCAATGAACAGAACAGGCATTTTGGAATTGGACATTATTCTCTATTTGTTCGTTCAATCTTCTTGGAGACATTCCTCGGAGGTGTCCCGGAGTATTCGCTGACCTCTGTGTATCTTGTCATCTTATTTTCTTGATATCTTCTTTCATTCTTCTCAAATCAGTTATCCAATCTTCAATATCTTGTTCATGTTCTAATTCTTCAGCTAAAATTGTTGTTGCCATTTGATGTGTCGTATGATCTTTACCATTGGTAAAGTCTGCCAAATCCTTGTATCTCTTCATTGCGCATCGTTCACCGCGGAGATTTTGATTCAACACCACTTCAACATAGGGGTCTGTAGGCGCTTCATACTCACAGTGGCTAAACTTAAACCAATCTGCCGGATGCACGATGGGTGTGCCTCCTAACTGAATGATTCGTCCAACCACCAGGACAGCATGGTTTAATTCCTGATTTGCATGAAGCAGTAATTCTGGCTCAATCTCACTTCGCATCGGACCTTCCATCAGCCTTGCGCCAATCCAATATTGATAATATGCAAGCCATTCTTCGCTTAATGCCCCGTTGAGCATGCCGATCAATTTTTGAACATCGACACCTGCGATTTCAATTCCATGAGCTCCCATAATGTTTTCTCCTTCGTTGAATACATCGGTCGTAAACTTTATGAATGTTTTTTTAAGGTTGTATATCCATAGACGAGTTGTTTCTTACTCTCGTTCCAATATAACTTATATGAGAGAAGAATCGCAAGCAAGATGTACTAAAAATCTTTTGCTATTGTGGTGTGTTCTTTTCAAGATACTCGGAAATTACTGTGCGCTGTTTGTCTGTCATATGCGGAGCTGTTTGCTTGAGAAGCTTGATAAAGGCGGCTATCTCTTCTTTTGATCCGGGGTACCCAATGTTCTGATTTTTCGGCATCACATTGGAGTTGGCGATCATCTTTCCTTTCTTGTCGAGAAAGACAATGAACGGAAGACCGGATTGTGTTCCTCCAAAATTCGCCAATATCTCCTTGCCTCCAGAATTCTCGTACGTTTGTATCTTATCTCCACGTTCCTTCACATCCAACCTTGCGGTAATATAATTTTTATCGATGATTGGTTTTATTTCAGGACTTTCTAATGCTGCCTCTAACCGTTTGCACCACCCGCACCATGTGGCATGAAATATGAGGAATACATTCTTCTTCGATGACCGCGCTTCAGCAATAGCTGCTTTCAAAATATTTTGTGCTGAATCAGGTTTACCAATCTGACCAAGAACGGGAACAGTAACAAGAAGCAAGAGTACGGGGAGGAGGCAGATGATTTTTCGCACTGTAGAGATTCCTTTCACGCGCGCATCAAAGAGCATGGTCTATGTATTGGAAAGCTACAAGAAATCATCAAAGAAAACAAATCTTTTGCGTGCAAAGCGATGAAAGGAAAACAATGGTCAACATGCTCTCGTAGTAATTCTAAGAACGAGTAGAAAAATCAATTTTACTATATTCGTTGACGAAAAGCCTTTTCGCCGAAAAGTCGGGATCGTTCGTCAAGTTTACGCCGAGTTTGCGCAAGATGTACTTCACATCCGCGCAACTCTTTCAGTCCTCTCAAAAAAACCTTAAAAGTCGTTTTCAATGGAGTTTCTTAAAACTCGCTGTCGTTCCAGCAAAATATTTTTTACGAGTGCGATTACATCGATGGAGTCTGAAACTAATGCGTCTCAGACTCCAAGGTCGAAGGATTACTTCGTATCGAGAATCAGAGGCAAGCCGTCTTTGCCCGCACCGATGACAATGACTTTGGTGTTCTGGGAGTTGGCAAGTTTCTCTGTTGCTTCAATTCCTTTCCAGCGAAGCAATTGTTCGCTGATATTGCGTGCAACGATGTTCTGGAAATCCGAAATACCCTGCGCTTCAATTCGTTTACGGTCGGCTTCCTGTTTTTCCTTTGTGAGTACGAATTGCATTTGCTGACTCTGTTGCTCTGCCTGCAGTTTCGCTTCGATGGACGCCTGTAAGCCGGGGGGCAGTCCGATGCGGCGCAACGGTGTTGATTCAATATTGATGCCTCTCGGTTCGACGAGTTTTTCTAAATCACTCATGAGAATCTGTGCAAGCATTTCGCGTTCGGAGGTATAAAGCGCTTTGGCTTCGTACCCTGCAGTAACTCCGCGAGCGACAGAGCGAAATTGCGGTTCGAGGATAATTTCGACATAATTTTCTCCCACCGTTTTATAGACTTCTGCTGCTTTGTCTGGAATGAGATGATACAGCGCGCTGATCTCAAGCTGCACGGTCATTCCTTCCTTCGAAGGAACATCCATTACTTCTTTGATTTCCTCTGTTTTCACGGAGAACTTGACAATGCGGGCAAGCGGATTGACGAAGTTGATGCCAGCTTTCAATGTATTGTCGGAGACTGTGCCGAAGAAATCAACCACGCCAACATTTCCGGCAGGTACTACAGTAAGCATCTGCGATAGTGCGATGAGTATAAACACTAAAGCTGTTAGTCCGGCAGCAGATGCCGTAGTTTTAAACATCATATTTTTTTCATCACGCACTTTCTTTCGCGCGTTGAACCATACAAAAATAGCTCCGACAACGATAACGATACTGAGAATAAATAACATACGACCTCCATGTATTAATTGATAAAGAAAGACACCTGTGTATGTGCACTATGGATTCATGGTTCGGGAAAAACATATCGCTGGTTGGAGTTTGGAATAATTTCCATCTCTCGACATAATCACCACTGCATTGCTATACTATGAATATCGAATCAAACTGCATCGAGCTTTCAACCAAGAAGCAGATGTTTGTTGCTCTCCGGCGCTTTTATCAAAATCATTTTTTGAGATGTTGTCTGCATCCTTATGTAAAATCAAATTTACCATCTTTCATCATGCTGATGATTCTGTATCTTTTTGGGTACCCTTGGACTGCGTGAATTCTATGAGTTTTACTATCAATCTCATTTGCCGAAAGTGAAATCCCTCTTTCGTTAAGGAGGTCTGTCACGGCATCGATTTTACATTCGAGATAGACTATTAATTGAAGTAATCCTTCGAATTCAGGAGTTAACTGTGGCATGATTTCATCCCCATGGATATTGAATGAACATGTGATTGTTTTATCTGATGGAAGAGAGTTCTTGTAAAACCGTCTTTCGGCACGGAGTCAAAAAAACCATCTGTTTGTGTGCACGACCGATTCATCATTCGGTAGCAACATACCGCTTTTTGGCTTTTAGAGCAAATGTTTATCACATGAGAGTGAATACCTTTTCCTTCTTTACGCCATGCTTAACGCAACACGCTCATTCCCTCAGTTTGTTGAGCGTTGTTTGCACGTTTTTCAGTGTCCCGTTGTTTCATTAACGGGGCGAAATCCCACTGTATTTTAGCGGGGAGCGCTTGGTTAGGCGGTGCAAGCTGAAATATTTTCTAGACATTAATTCGATCACCATGACTTGGTGGACAAGAGATAACCAGAAAATGTAAATCTATGCTTGAGTTGTTGAAAACTTGATGCACAGCACCTGGGGCAATTTCAAATCCCTGCTCTGATTGAAGAATATGCCTCTTGCCATCAATCTCAATTGTTGCTTCGCCTGACAAAATGAAAAAGAATTGCTTCGACTGTGAATGCTTGTGGCGAACCTCCGACGTATTAGGTGGCATCAACTCCCGAATAACGCTCAGCGAATCTGATTTGACAAGATGCCAACCATCGCAATTCTGACCCCATTTATAGTGTTCCGCAACTGTCTTGTCAATCATATTAGATAACCTGCAATAAAATTGTAGAGAGACAAACTTCTTGCACCGCCTAACGTATGGGCTCCCGATAAATCGGGGTGCGCCACTGATAACTTTCATATTGTACTAAACAAAACAAGCTCATTATACCAACTTTCAATTAAACACTAAACCTATGCTCGCCATGCTTAACGTACC
>JBEKEV010000019.1:0-11747 GCA_050013655.1 Bacteroidota bacterium
CTGGAACGGGGATTGAATTAGTTAAGATACAGACCCTCACATCAGTCAATGAGTCAGCTTCCAATGGGCAACCATCTGCATATATACTTGAGCCAAATTTTCCCAATCCGTTCAATCCATCGACCACCATCAGATACCATCTTCCGCAAATGTCACATGTAGAACTATCTATATTCAATGTCCACGGTCAATGCCTTTGTACACTTGTTGATGCTTTTGAGCCGAGAGGGACTTATTCTGTTCAATGGAATGGCCAGATCAATAGTGGAAGAGCGCCATCCGGCGTCTATTTTGTCAGACTCCATGCATCAGGAAATCAAATCTCTCAATCTCAAGTTCAAAAAATGATTCTGCTTAAATAAAGATCTTCATTAGAAGTATGTTATTCGTCCATGTATTCAGCATCATGGGAAAGATTCACAGGAGAATGAACCGGGGGTCGTGTTCAACAATCAATAACATCTATCCACTTGTATCTCTTGTGTTGAGCATGTTTTACCTGGGATTATGAATCATATAATATTGAAGATCACGTTCAGGCGCTTTCAGTCCGGCTGGAAGAGGCAGCCGTGAAAAAGTCTGAAAATACAAAACACAACCATCCCTCCAGCTGACTGCATCTTCATATTGGATTTTCAAAAGCGCTTGTTCCCTGTTGAATTCGTCCTCATCTATTTTTCCTTTCAAGGAATTCCAAATCATCTGGATCTCTGCCACTCCATCAACACCCCGGTAATAGTGGTAACAAAGCTCGTCCCAGAGGGGTTTGCCAGACTTCATTTTGTAAGTCCAGGGGACATGGTGAAACCAAAGTAGATCCTTTTCCGGACAAGTGTCAAGAAATTCATATTGTTGTGCAACCTCGGGATAATACTGATCGACTGCTGCGCTTCCGCTCCTTGTGCGATCGAAGCCAATGCCGATACTATCAGCCCTGTGGTAGTACGGCGAATTCCAGTCTATATGCATGGAATTGTTTACCCAAGGTCCATGATACACGCTCCATCCTCCCAACATATTGAGGCCGAGAGGATCCCGATAATTTACAATGTTCTCTCTTGAAGCCATCATTATTTTATTTATTGGATTGATAATTGATGTGTCATTTGAAAAAGTCATCCTAATCCATTCCTCTGCTATCTGTTCTGAAGTGAGAGAATGATCCCAGCTTAGACGCCCAAACGCATACCAGTTTGACTGCCCAAAGGTGTTGCCGGTCCAATTATATTCTGCATTGATATTGGAGACACCTGCTATTCCTGTCATCCGGTAGCCATCAAGTGTGCCGTCGATAACTTTTGCAACGGTAGAACCTTTTCCTTTTGAATAGGTATCGGAATTAAAACACTCTTCCCACATCGGCGCTAAATACGCCAAACCTATATCATGTCCCAATGCTCCCGGCCCTATATCCAGTTCCATGATCAAGGGTGTGTTCGGCATAGCTCCGAACAACGGGCTGAACGGTTCACGTGGCTGGAAATCAAGCGGGCCATTCTTCACCTGAAGAAGAGCGTTGCTCGCAAATTTTCCATCCAATGGCTTGAAGATATCGTACGCTTCGCGAGCACGGTCTTTCGGGTTATAGTCGTACACAAAGCATCTCCACATAATAATGCCGTTGTAGGGGTTGAGTGCCTCTGCCAACATATTACATCCATCTGCCTGAGACCTATTATAATCCTGTGGTCCGGGCTCACCTTCCGAATTAGCTTTAACAAGAAATCCACCAAAATCGGAAATGAGAGAATATATTTCTTTGACTTTGTCTTTCCACCAATCTTTTACCTTTGGATCATATGGGTCTGCGGTTTTGATATCCGACAATTTCCTTGGGGCATCGAAGTTAGCTGTCAGATATATTTTTATCCCATACGGACGGAAAACGTCTGCGAGTGTGGCAACCTTGACAAGATACTCGTGAGTCATAAGGATCGGTTCAGCATTCACGTTCGTGGGCGTCATACCATTAATGCCGATAGAAGCATTGGCCCGAGCATAATCTATGTATCGACGTTTTATATATTGAGGAAGTGTATGCCAATCCCAAATGGAAAAACCGGGATACACTCTCATGCCGTTCAGATTGTCCCAATGATTCAGCATTCTCAGTTTAATTTTTGGGGAGGAGACAATATTGAGCGTTGAAATATCCTGATGTGTTTGAAGCAATTTTAGGAAATGGAAAACTCCGTACAGCACTCCAATATCCTGGTTTGCGGTAATAACAATGACTTTCTTCCCATTGACCTTCAGGCTTGAAATTACATATCCTTCAACGCCAACGTTCATGAGTGTGCTTTCCAGGTTGGCGTTCTGAATCGGAGGGATGTTTTTGAAGACGCCTACAATGATCATCCCGTTTTCTTTCACGGTATTGACTTGCGGAATGGTCGATCCCAACAAACCATTCAACCCACTCTGAAGTTCATTCCTTGCCGCTTGGATGGAGGCAGATTCTCCTTTCACTACAGATGCTTGAAGAAGGATTTTATATTCCTTCAATAAATGCTTATCCTGAATCAAGTCATATTTTAGCCAAAGTCTGTACCCGTCATCGGCGTTAGCTAAATTTACTGGGGCGAGTATAAAGATCGTTAGCGTTAATGAATAGAAATATTTTTTCATTGTTTAACCTTCACTCAAACCAATTAATTTATTGACGATAATAATGCGGATATGTCTTCATAAAATAAAGTTTTATCAAGTTCACTCCTTTTAGAACCAGTTAGTATTAATTTCACGCAAGTTTTTAGTTGTGCACACTACCTACAGACATTTAATATCTGGAACCTGATGTATATGATAATTGATTTATTCCTCTTGAATCGTAATTTTTATTGATTTCAAATCTTTGTCATCGGAACTTGTTCCGTATAATAGTTCATATTCTCCGGCAGTCACTCTCATCATATTGCTTGATGAGTCAAAACATTGAAAAGTTGTCGACGGAAGATCTATCGTCACATTCTGTGTTTTACCAACAGCTACATCCAAACGCTTAAATGCTCTCAAGGTTTTGAGTGGACCGCCTGTGTCATTCAGCTTACGCACATATACTTGAACAATCTCAGTGCCGTCACGTTTGCCAATATTTGAGACAGGAATTGTAAGTTTAATATTATCATTCATTTTAATCTCAGTTTTGCTGGCATTAGCACTGCCTATAGAAAATGTTGTATAGCTAAGACCATAGCCAAAAGGATACAGAGGGTCTGACATATAACGATATGTGCGCCCCTTCATAGAGTAATCTTCAAAATCCGGCAATTGACTACTATTCTTATAAAAAGTAATTGGTAAACGTCCGGATGGATTATAATCACCGAATAAAACATCAGCCACTGCCTGACCGCCGGATTCTCCTCCGTACCAAGCTTGGAGAATTGCATCGCAGCTTTCCGTTTCAGGAACCAGACTAATAGCTGAGCCTGAGCAATTTACAAAAACAATTTTTTTACCTGCTTTTTTCAATGCCCACAAAAAATTCCTTTGTGAGGCAGGAAGTTCAATATCGGTGCGGTCTCCGCCTTTAAAGCCGGGAAGCAATACTGACATTTCTTCTCCTTCAAGCCAAGGAGAAATTCCGCCAACAAAAATAACAGTGTCTATCCCCCTCAATTTTTCTATAAGAGCATCGTATTTCACAGGGATTTCCCTGCCAATGTTTAATTTGATGCTTGCATTGGTCCAGTCTTGTTCCTGTATAAATTTGATCTCTATCTTGTATTCTTTACCTTTTTCTACTTTTAAAGGTACACGAGATGGAGACGGCCTCCATGAATTAAAATTATACATAGATTCGCCGTTTACCAGAAGTTCACAACGACCAACTCCTCCTAAGTTAACTACGATTTCTCCCGATTGCGATGGTTGATAAACAGTTTCATATTTACATGAAAATTCTTTTAAATGTACACCTTTCCCAAATTCGTGCTGACCGGCTGTCGTTAAATTAATCGGATTAACAATTTGATCGGTAGCAACAGCATCGCCTTCAAATTTCCTGTTATTCCAATAGGTTGCCTTAATACCCGCTTTGCCGTCAATTGAACATTCAGATATAAGACTTTCGGTAATCATATCTTCGACTATATCGCATCCTTTACTGTAAAAGATATTTTCACTTGGCAGTTTAGATTTTATACCGTTCAACACTGTTACTGTACGCACCGGCACGCCGTTGTAATTACCCCACATCATTGGTGCATCATCGGCATTAGGACCAATAACTGCTATCTTATCAACAGATTTACTCAAAGGCAGAATGCTGTTACGATTTTGCAGAAGTGTCATTGTTTCGCGTGCCATATCTAAAGCTAACGTTCTATGTTCTTCGTCATTTACTATTGACATAGGAATTTTCGACCATGGAACTAGAGAGTCATCGTCCATTTCTCCTAAATCAAAACGTCCTTTCAGAACACGTAAAATATTCAAATCAATATCGCTTTCTCTAATCAGTCCTTTCTCAACGGCTTCAGGTAATTTTTCATAAGCATATCCAAATCCACATTCTACATCTGTGCCCGCTAAAGAAGCTCTGGCAGCGGCATGTGTTGCGTCCGATGAAACTTTATGATTCGTATAAAAATCAGCTATTGCCCCACAATCTGAAACCACTAAATATTTATATCCCCAATCCTCACGAAGTATCCGTTGCAACAATCTTTTACTACTGCAGCATGGTTCGTCATCAAGGCGTTGGTAGGCACACATTACCTGTCGAACATCTGCATCCTGAACCAATGCTTTAAAAGCCGGTAAATATGTTTCCCATAATTCGCGGGCACTTATATCATTAATATTGATTGTATGCCGGCTCCATTCCGGACCCGAATGAACTGCATAATGCTTTGCACAAGCTAAAAGCTTTTTATATTTGGAATCTTCGGGGCCCTGCAAACCTTTAACAACTGAAATACCCATTCTGGACATCAAATAGGGATCTTCTCCGTAAGTTTCCTGACCGCGTCCCCAACGGGGATCTCGGAAAATATTGATGTTTGGTGTCCAAACAGCAAGACTATGAAATCGCTCGTTTTCAACTCCTTTCCTTCTTGATTCGGTGTATTCAGCACGAATTTCATCCGAAACAGCTGTAAAAACCTTGTAAACAAGTGCATCATCGAAAGAAGCTGCCATACCTACTGGCTCAGGAAAAACAGTAACATTTCTATTATTTGTAAAACCGTGTAAGGCCTCACTCCACCAATTAAACTTTCTGATGCCCAGACGAGGAATCGGTTCCGAAATGTCGCACATCAGCATTGTTTTTTCCTTCAATGTTAAACGGGACATCAAATCTTTAGCTCTATCTTCTGAACTTAATTCAGGATTTTGATAGGGCAATTTTTGTCCTGAAGAATTTATTGTAACCAAAATAGTAAGGACAATAAAAATAAATTTTTTCATTTGTACTTAACCCCGATTATTTCTCTATTTTTATTTACATTTTACAACAACTTGAGTTCCCTTTAGTCCCAGTGATTTCGCTATAACCCTTATTGAGCTTGAAGTTCCCGGCTTTAATCGAACAATCGCTAATACCAAACCATTGAATGCTTCGCGCTCGTCCGAAGGGAACGGTACGAGATTCGTCGGATCACCGTTATCTGTCGCTACTATTTCGCCGTAACCCTCGATCTCGAACTTGATTGAATTATTCGCTCGAGGGACAGTGAGTCCGTTCTTGTCGGTCACTCGCACCGTGATGAATGCCAGATCTTTTCCGTCTGCCCGAATTTCATTGCGGTCCACTGATGCTTCTAATCGAGCAGGTGCATCTGTGGTCTTAACAACATCCTCAGCCCATTTCTTGCCGTTCTTGTATGCTATTACTTGTAGCTCGCCGGGTTGGTATTTCACATCGTCCCAACGCAAGCGGTATTCGTACTGATCCTTTTTCTTTCGACCGAGCGACTTGCCGTCGAAGAACAACTCAGCCTCATCACCGGAGGTGAAAACATGCACCGGTGTGATCTCTCCAAAACGTTCTGGCCAATTCCAATGCGGTAGGATGTGTGCCATTGGCAATTCAGGACGCCAATGTGCTTGATAAATATAAAAGCGGTCCTTCTTGAATCCTGCCAAGTCGATAATGCCCGTATATGAACTTCGAGCTTCATAGTATGGAGTCGGTTCACCAATGTAGTCAAAACCATTCCAGACAAACTCTCCTGCAACGAAAGGATGCCGGTCAATCGATCCAAAAACTTTATCCACAGAAGATCCAAAATCAACAGCATAGAGTTCATATGAACTCACCTGATGAATCTTAGAATCTCCTCCTCTGCCGTCGCGTATTGGTGAACTAATATCTTGCGTTACCGGGAATAGGTAAATACCGCGGCTGCTTGCTGCGGAGGCAGTTTCACTACTAAAAATTACCTTATTAGGAAATTTCTCGTGAAAGGCATCATATTGCGGCGAGGTACGAATACGATCGGTTCCCTCAAAAATTGGATCTTGACGTATTCCTTCTCCTTGGTAATTAAGACTGATAACATCCATCACCGCAGGAAAAGGCATGAAAGGTTTAGCCCAATTCATTGCACTTGTAGTAGGACGGGTTGGATCTTCTTCTTTAACAATATCAATTAATCGCTTTGCTAGTGCTGCGCCATCTTCTCCGGTATATTGCTCACCAACTTCATTTCCAATGTTCCATAAAATAACCGAGGGATTGTTTCTATCTCGACGAACCATTGCACGCAAATCTTGTTCATGCCAATCCGGAAATATAAGATGAAAATCGAGCGGATTCTTTTTTAGTACCCACATATCGAAGGCTTCGTCCATTACAAGGAAACCCATACGGCCTGTCAACTCAAGCAGCCCTGGATCCGGCGGATTATGAGACATACGAATAGCATTGCATCCCATCTCTCTAAGTATTTCGAGTTGACGTTCTGCTGCACGTATGTTGAATGCTGCGCCCAAAGCACCAAGGTCGTGGTGTTGGTCGACACCTTTAATTTTGATAAGTTTATCATTCACATATAAACCTGAATTAGGATCGAAACGAAGAGAACGGATGCCGAATTTTGTTTCGTATTGATCGACCGGTTTGTCATTCTGCAGCAATGTGGTTACAGCGATGTAGCGGTTAGGAAGCTGAGTTGGTGGCGGTCCCCATAATTTTGGATTTTTGAGAGCAACAGAACCTTCGACCTTCGTTTTCTTTCCTGCTGCAACAGAAGTTTTCAACGGTTCGAACGTTGCAATTGCATCACCGGCTTTATAACCGTCTGCATTCAAGGTGAAGATCTGTGTAACCACTTTAATTGCAGTATCATTCTTGGAGTTGTTGTCGATAGTAACTTCAATATTAATTGTTGCGGAGGCATTAGAAACATCGCGCGTCGTTACAAAAGTACCCCAATGGCCGACATGAATCAGATTAGTTTTGACCAACCAAACATTTCGGTAGATTCCTCCGCCGGGGTACCAGCGCATCGAACTAGGCGGATTGTCCAAACGGATCGCTAGTTGGTTATCACCACCAGGTTTAACATACGGAGTGAGATCCACACGCCATGAGGAGTAGCCATAGGGCCAACCGCCAACCAAGTTACCATTTAACCAGACCATTGCGTACGACATTGCACCATCCACATCGAGGAAGATGGATTTGCTTGCGTCCGATGCCGAAATGTCAAGCTTCTTCCTATACCATGCCACACCGGGGCTGGGTAATCGCCCCATGCTGCCGCCAATTTCAGCATCATGATCTTTCATAAAGGGTCCTTTGATTGCCCAGTCGTGCGGCAGATTCACCCTCTCCCACGAGCTGTCGTTGAAATCGCTCTGTACAAACGGAAAATTGCTACCGAGATTACCTTCGGGGCGGACATAACGTTTAGTTGGATCTTTGATGAAGTCATTACCGGTCGGCAATATCCAGGGTTTAAGCACAACTTGTGTCGCTTTGACATTTATCGCCTCTGTTGGTTTTGCATCGGCGGGTCCATCATCCTTACGGTCTTTAACCTCCGGACGCACATCGTAGATCAGGCCGTCTGCTTTTGTCGTCGAATCATACTTATAAAAGCTCCAACCTTCGTTAATGGAAATGCGCTGTCGAGTGATACTGTTGATCCCTGTCGCCGGAGCTTGTGCAAGAGCTGGTGTACAGGCAAGCAGGATGAGGTATCCAATAGATGCAAATGCCTTCCGCGTATTGAAGTTGAATGGATGGTAATAATTAAGTATTCTTATAAATACCTTCTCTTTTTTTTATATCTATTTCTTCCAAAGAATATTTTAACCTTTCTGAAATTAAAACAATTATTTAATTGAAAAGTCGGATTGTGTTAATACCATAATAATTCATTATGTGTCATTTACAATACAAGCATGCTGCACTAATTCCTTTTTATTTTACATGAAAGCTTTCGGGGGGGCCTAAATAACTTTGTTTTAAACCGCCCGTGTTTATTATTATTTTTTGCAGAACCACTCCTGGGTCCACCATCCAAACTTTCAATGTATGATATCCGGATTTTGTGATTTTGAGTCTTGTTTGACAATGCCGTGCCTGATTTACTACTGTTTGCGCCCAACCAGGATTTGACCAATGTACTTTGAATTTATCAGGAACATTGGTAATGAATTGGGGTTTTTCATCGTCGAACGAAACGGCTAACTTTATATCCCGTCCAGGCATAAAATTTAGAAGCGGAGAAGTAACAACAATGATCTGAGCCGAATCTTTTGAAAACAGATATACCGGATACTCAATACAGGGAGCATCTTTTCCGGGTGTTGCAGCCGGTGCATTTGCCGGAGCTGTTGCTCTCATTCCTGATAATGTAAGTCCGTAATCCTCAACTTTAATCCATTTTCTCTCACCTTTTTCAATATTCATAGAATAGTGTTCAGCCTCGATTGAGATAAGCCCACCGCTTTCCACAAAACCTTTCAGGTTTTCACTGTTAACCTTGGTTGGATTAAATGCATTTACTTTTATGGAAACTTCTTTTCCAGTACCTGCAATTTTAATTATACCGTCAGTTTTGCCTTTTGGAAGTTGAGATTCATTCAAACTGACCAAAATTCGTTTGTCCTTATTGTTTATAGTTCCTTTGCTATCACTAAAAGTAAGCCATGGAACATTGGCAGTTATTGTGTATTCAAAAGATACTTTTCCCCTGTTAAAAATTTCGATGTAATGTTGAAGGTTGCTAAATATATCAAATTCAGGCAACACAGTTTCGTCTGCTGAACCGGGCCAACTCGATTCTGTTCCTTCTAAACTAACTCCCATTATGGCCGAATCGGGGACTTGTATTTCAGTAAGATTGATAGCATCCAGACTATTCTTTTCCGGAGGCATCCAATCATTATAACCCAGGTGTGTCTGATCCATGAAATGATTCCATTTCCCATGAGCAAAATCACGATTGAAATAACCCATCAGGGCAGTGTCGGCCTGAAACAGATCCCTTGTTTTAGTTGCCATATCATTGGCGCTTGCGCGTCCCTGTCGGGCATACAAATCATTTTTACCGGCAGTAACATACGATTCGTTGACCAACGCGCTGGCTTTTGTAGGAAATAATACCAACTCATAAAATGCATCACGCTTTTCAGGGGATAATTTGTTATAAATTTCTTCAGCTTGAGCGGTAATTTTATTGTAGTCGAACACAACATTTTCAGCTTCACTATAATTTATTAAACTATAAGTTTTTGGTGATAATGATTCGGGTTTACGTCTGCCATTGAATTTTGTGTATTTTGAAATAATCCCGGCGATTTCTTGAGCATATTCAGAACCAAATTCTCTTTCCGCCCATAAGCGCGTGAACTCGTTAATGTTAGAGTTATTCCATCGGTCGGTATTCCAGGCCAGACTCATAAAATATTCTAAAGGAAATTCGTATCCTTTAAAATGGCCCACATTGACTATCCATATTCTGTCTGCCCCGTATTGCTTGGCAAGCGCCATCTGGTCCCATATTTTTGCAATAGGGTTGGTATTTATCCACTGATAGCTTCGAGGATCTCCGTGATAATCGAAGTGGTAATAAACTCCGGCGCCACCGCTTCGGTTACGTTCCTCCTGGTTAGGTAGCCTGCGAATATTACCCCAATTGTCGTCAGACCACAAAAGTGTTATATTATCGGGTACGCGCATCCCTGCGTTATAATATTCCATTATCTCCTTGTACAAGCACCATGATTGCGGTATTTTGTTTAAATCCGGGTTAAGTTCTTCTCTAAGTATTGTTTGTTGTCTATTAACAATATTTTCAACCATAGTAATATTGTCTTTCATATCACCACCAATCTCTGTATCATTGGCTCCACGAAGTCCCATAGTGATGATACTTTCGCAGTTTTTATTACGCCGGACACCTTCTCTCCAGAAATTTTCCAGTGTATCCGGATGTTTATTATAATTCCAATGACCAAGAGAGCCATAGTAACGTCTGTCCCATTCCTGTTGAGAACGGATCATTGGCTCCTGATGCGAGGTTCCCATAACAATCCCATATTCATCGGCAAGACGTGGATTTTCCGAATCATCTTCATTAAATGCATTATTCCACATTGCAGGCCAAAGATAGTTTGCTTTTAACCTGAGGAGTAATTCGAATATTTTAGAATAAAACTCATGGCCATAATTAGCTATTCCTTCACCTACAGGAGGGTTGTGGCTGGGCTTAACAAAGCCAAACTTTTCTTGAACCCAATTCGTTAAAGCAGGTGCCTCGTCATTTAAAAAAATACCGCGGTATTTAACACTTGGGCCTTGGGTATATTTATCAGGTTTAACAAAAAGTGCATCCTTATGCTCAACCGGAACATCAGCCCACCAGTACCATGGTGAAACACCTATTTGTTCCGATAATTCATACATGCCATAAATGGTTCCCCGCTTGTCACTCCCCACAATAACGAGGGCCTTATCAACCCCTGCGAATGGTTTTTCAATCACTTGAATAAGAAAGTTTTCCCATTTTCCGGCTATATCCTTTACATCGAGTTTTTTATTTTTCACAAGTTGATCAATAACCGAGCTTTTGCCTAACGTTCCAACTATTACAACTTCTTTTTGGAGAGGCAAATCATCAAAGATAACAGATGGTTCATGGCTGGTTACCCTCCCAATATCAGTTTTAAGATCATTCAAGGCACGGATTACTCCAGGATAATCTTTAGAGCTGACGAATAAGGGTGCTGATTGATTTACATCAGATAAAGCAAAATAACCGCTTCCGCTATTTGAGGAAATGTAAGATGTGCTATCAATAACAACTGCCTCCATTGAATTTGCAAAGCTCATCAATAAAATTAAAAGGAAAATATTTTTCATTAGTAAATACCTCAAAGTGATATTTTGATATTTAAAAATATTTCCATAAATGTTTTATAGTTTTCTTAGTTTCAACTTGCCTGAGGTTACTTTATCATAAGCATCTTTTTAGTTGAAGTGAATTTTTCCGTTTGAAGCTTATAGAAGTAAACTCCACTTGCAAGTTTACTGCCGTCAATTGTAACTTCGTAATTTCCCGGCTGACGTATGCCTTCGAACAAGGTCGCGACTTCTCTTCCGAGAATATCATACACCTTCAGTGTAACAAATCCGAATTCGGCAATTCGAAATTCGATGTTCGTTATTGGATTGAACGGATTGGGAAAATTTGGCTCAAGTATATATGCAGATGGTTGCCCATTGGAAGCTGACTCATTGACTGATGTGAGGGTCTGTATCTTAACTAATTCAATCCCCGTTCCAG